>JBOFUP010000040.1:0-82089 GCA_051652645.1 Bacteroidales bacterium | reverse complement strand
GTTTAATTCTCTTTCTTAAGGTAGCTTTACGCTGAGCTAAATCACAATTGTAAGCACCACTGCGTTTATCTTTGTTTCTATTTATTTCTCTGCTCACAACTGATGGGCATTTACCTATTGCCTGAGCAATATCTTTTTGCTTATAACCCTTGCGTAATAATACTCCGTGTATCTTTGTTCTGAAGTTAAATGACTCATAATTGCAACTCGAGATGTGGTAGTTTTGACTGCAAAGAAAGTTCCTTTAGTTTTATTATAGGGCAAATTCGGAAGCTATTTCTGTTTTTGCCTTATTTTTATACGTATCTCTTTGCTGATAACAGATCTACCATTAATTGCATTTACTAGCTGAATTCAGGATACTTACATCTTATGCGACGAACATAATTATAAACGGTTTTGGGATTTATGTTCGGAAAATCGTCGTATACTTCTTTTAATCTATCATGTATCTGTGCCGATGACAAATACGGATGAGACTTTAACCTAGAGTGTATAAATGGCTCATAAATATCAAGCTTGTAATTAAACACTCGCTTGTAACTGTTACTAGAAAGAAACTCATCTTCGTTCATATCAAGATACCGCTTAATAGTGCTTCTATGAAGATTTAGTTCTTTAGAGATTTGACTTACGCATAGCTTTTCTGCTGATAATTCTTTAATTTTTACCACATTAGGATTTTACGATTTAAAATCTTGCTCTCTAGAGTTCCCATCTTATTTTTCTTTTAGCGAAGATCAAAGATGGGAACTTTTTTTTATGCACTAAAATGTCGCTTTTACTTTGCCATTTTTTAACGGTTCAAAGTTACCGATTACAGGCAGTAACGGAGTTGGTGAATCTCTTGCTAGGAATGAGAGAGTAAGGCATAAAAGTTAATCAAGGAAATGGATTTAACAATCTACCCTTAAAAAAGTACCAAAATCATCACACAGAGTCTTAGTTTTGATGATTTCTATTGCCACATTGCAACACTCTCTGATTATCAACTCATTGTGGGTGGCAATAGGGTGTGTAGATAGGTGGCAATAGAATTCTATCGCCACCCATAACATTTAGCTTAAAACTATAGGCTATTTATGAGATTTGAACAATTAGATTGTGGTTAACAGAAACAAAGATGAGATTAATGTAAAAATAAGGAGATGGAGATGTTAATTGCAAGATGTGTATGTAGAGAAAAATTAATTAGCAACTCACAGGGTTACTAATTAAAACTCAACAAATCTATTTTACAAAACAGTAATCCATTGACAAATGATACGCTATCTGATCTATTTCATAACATTATAGAATTAGAATAGTCAATCATCTCTCTTCTCCTCTAGATAAATCTTAAAAATGCACATTAGCAAACTAGTAATAGTAAAATGCTAAATAACTCCTCGAAGAGAAAACAGCTAAGTAAAGATGAATGGTCTAAGTTTTGAGACATAAGAGAAATATTTCTTACCAATACAAAGTTAATTTAATTGAGAGCCTCCTACAAGTTTTGAACTTGATCCGTTTTTACCTTCACTCCTCTAAAGTATATGTTTCGTCATATATGTCACGGAGGTTTTTACCTTCATACTCCCAATATTTAGTTGGTTGTACAGCCAAAGTAAGATTATGAAGTTTTTTAATTATAGCTGTTAAGGAGGTCTCTTCTCCGTTGTATTCTACCTTACGATGAGTTATTACCCTTACTTTAATATTGGAGTCATTGACATAAGTTAAAATAGTACCTTCGAGGATTCCCATTTCAAAGAAGTTAAGTGGAGGTCGGCGATTTGCCTTTATCTTTTCGCTGGCTATTTTATCCTCTGGTGTCAGATCGTTTTCAATCTCAGCTGTTACCTCCTCCGTAATATCTTTACGATTGAATAGTTCTAATATAGCTACTGCTTGTTTTGGATCAATACGAAAGAACTCTCTATTCGCATTTATGCGATTGGGGTCAAAAGCTGTATGAAGAGCCTTTTCAATTTTGGCACAGTCCGAAGCCTTTACTTCACAGGCATACTCGCAATTAAATTGAACTGGCACACCTGTACTATATAACTCTTTCATTCGGGCATCAATATCACATCTTGTAGTCATACCTATTTTTACTAACCCCGGCATCGCCGAGTTGGTTAGCACATACACTATTCCTCTGTTATTGTTCGTCTTTTTCATTGTATTGTTTCTTATAAAACCTTTATCGTGTGATATTTATTGATCCAAAGCTTTTATCATTTTTATTTACTCTGAAACACTCACCGCATATTGCTAATACTCGTCCCTATCTCAATTTATTCACACTCTCCTAGTTATCCCTGTCATCGCCTTTAGTCGCGACAACTACAGTGTTGCCATTCTTCATACGGATAATAAAATCAGGGTAATGATTGATCAATATATTTATGCAGAAACCTCTACCTCGTTCCAAGCTCCTATTCAAAAAAAGTACAAGGTATATGTTTGTCAAAATTCTCAGCAAGTCACTTTACTACTCTTTACTGCTCAATTAAAACCTCTTTTAGTCTATTGAGTTTATCCATCTCCTTGAATTACATTGACCTAATATGCAAAACTAATAAAACCTATTCACACATCAATATTAAATCTCATTTTACTTCACAGTAACCTACCCTACTCATCTTTGGACAAAGACTACCATGATCTATGCATAAGTATAAAACCTAGAAAATATCACTACAACCTCACTTTAGCTTTCATTTATAGGTACAACAGAATCAATTAACAAACAATCTTATCGTGCAATAAATAGGTAGATAGGCTACAACACAAAAACCGATGAGTAGTAAATAAATTAACTTGTGAAAGAATACCTTTAGTCTGATTTAGCACCTTACACGTTTGAGCTTTAGATTCGATTTCCATTGGAAGAATTAGGAATTGGATTCTTCTATTTGGATTGTACGATACACATAAATTAGATACAATGGCTAGAAAAGAGAATTATAACACATCATTGGCTAAAAAACGCAGGGAGATACTACCCAAATCTCTGAGGCTTTTGGGGTAAAACTCTGAGGCTTTTTACCCAAACCTCAGTGCGTTTTTTAGCCATCTACAGACTCTATTATCACCCCATACTATTGTACTTTACACGAGCATCTAGGGGAATCTCTGTTTTTACTAATTATATCACCTATTCTGTGCTCAAATTCATGATTATATGATCATTAAATAGATCCATTTTAGCCTTAGTCTACTCAAGTATAACTAAGTATAGTCCAACTATTTGAATTATTGTTACTTAAAACACACCTTTAATTCGCATCAGCTCTGAGAGCGTAAATCAAAAAAGCCAAAGAGTAAGTGGGAGTTTGTTACTGCCTACTTTTAACGATGGCTTGGATAGTTAAATACTTCTATTAGATTAACAAATCACTATTAACAAAACATCGAAATTACTACACAGAGTGTTAGTTTTGATGATTTCTATTGCCATATTGCAACACTCTTTGACAATCAGGTGTTTAAGGGTTGCAATAGGGCGTTGCAATAGGTTGCAATAGAGTTCTATTGCAACCTAGAAATTTATATTAATCGCGAACTCAATATTAACACAAGAGAAGCCCCATCAACAAGAATTGAGTTATAAGGATAAAATTAAGATGAGTGAAGAGTAAATAATATGACCACTATTTGTTAAATAGGCAGATAGTAGATATATACAATCAATTTTTTTCCCTCAGAGTTGCTAAACAGAACCCTAGAACTCAATTTTACAAAACCACAATATAATGTCAACATACTCTCCGGCTGTCATATATCACATCACTCCTTTCATTAAGCTTCAAAGATTAGTCTAAATATTAGTGATACCCATCCATTCTACATACAAAGCCAATAAGCATAGAGATCAATATATATTGTACTTAGTATACTGACAAAGACTGAATTAAGAGGAAAAAAAACTAACTTTACACCTCAATAATAATCTATTCATCTAATTTATGAAACGCCAATCTCCACCGGGTCTTTTCGAGGAAAAAGAAACCGATCAAATATCACTACTGAAATACTCCAAAAGCTCATGTGGTGTAGATTTTCTTATCAATACTGCAGACAATAGAGAAAAAAGAGGATGGTTTGACATTGACAGATGTTATAAAACAGATTTTTTTGAGTTCTATTTTTTCAAAAAAGCCACAGGATATCTAATACTATTAGGGAAGCGCATCGAACTATATGACAATATGGTCTTGATAATATCCCCATATATTCAACAAGAATGGCACGTGGATATGGAACGAGTGGATTATACTTTTCTAGTCTTCCAAGAGGAATTTTTAAACAATTTCCTTTCAGACAAATTCTTTATGTATCGTCTTTTGTATTGTTATCAAAATGATCATCCGACATATTTCAGTATGCCACAAAACGAAATGGTACCCTATATGAATATCTTGACTCAAATAAAGCAAGAGCTAAACTCACCTGTTGCGGATAGCTATCATATGATTGTTGCATACCTCTACCAATTCTTACTGCTTATGAACAGATATTATGCAACACTATTCAATCTACCTTTTGCTCTGCCAAAAAATAATTATGCCTATGAGTTCAAGCAGTTGTTAGAGAAAAACATACGTTACATGGTTAAAGTACAAGACTATGCATCCCTGATAGGAATAAGTCGCGTTTCATTAAACAAAGCGGTGAATAATGAATTTGGTGTTTCGGCAGTACATCTTCTCAAACAACGCCTATTACAAGAGGTGAAAAATGAGCTTCTATTTACCGAATCATCAGTAAAGGAGGTTGCCTTCAAATTGCATTTTTCCGAACCAAATCATCTTATGCGCTTTTTCAAACAACAAACAGGCCAAACTATCACAACATTCTTAGATCAGGTTCGTGCTGGCAGTTATTAATCCACTTATCAAAATGGTAGCTCTTCTATCTCGAATGGTATGATTATCTGGCAGTTTAAGCCCTAATTTTGCAGTCAAATAAGAAAACGTAAAATTAATATGATTGCAAAAGAGAAGATAGAATTACTTAAAGAAAAGATTAACAACGCAGAAGCTATTATTGTTGGAGGAGCTTCAGGTATGTCGGCAGCTTCTGGCTTTAGATTTTATTATCAACGCGACGAAGTGTTTAGCATGATAGCTGGAACATTAGAAGAGAAGTACGGTTTTCACAATTTCTTTGACGCATTATACGACCGACAACATACCCGTGGTGAACATTGGGCTATGCTTCTGAGGGCAAACAAATATATCTATGAATGTGAAACAGGAGTTACATATACCGACCTTGCCGAGTTACTCAAGAATAAGAACTATTATATAGCAACTACAAACCAAGACGCCCAGTTTTCAAGAGTTTTCCCAGATGAAAAAATAACATCCATACAAGGAGATTGGCGTTATTGGCAATGCAAAAGCCCTTGTCATGATAAGATTTACGACAATAAAGAGCAAGTATTTGAACTTTGCAAGCATATAGAAAATGATTCGCTACCCGATGAGCTTATACCTCGATGCCCCCATTGTGGTAAGGAGATGGATGCATGGGTACGCTCCCACACCTTTCTGCAAGGAGACTACTACCAAAAGGAGATGGATCGCTACTATGATTTCCTTAGAAATAGTACAACCAAAAGAACACTATTCCTTGAACTTGGTGTTGGAATGATGACTCCTATGTTCATAAAAGAGCCATTTATGAACATGGTAAATCAATGGCCAAATGCCTTCTATGCCACCATTAATCCACAACATGCTATTGTACCCAAACAGATTGCCTCAAAAAGCCTTGCAATAGACGATGATATAGCTATAACTCTACGCCATCTCCTTGGCAAACCAATAGATGATCTAATCAAACTAAAGAGTGATGTGATATTTAACCCATCAAGAGTATATTGATTATGAATTACAGCTTACAGAAGGCAAAAGAGGCGATAAAAAATGCAGATGCAATTCTTATTGGGGCAAGCAACGGACTCTCTATAGCAGAAGGTTACCATATCTTCGCTAACAACGAAATGTTTCGTAGACAATTCGGGGATTTTCAAGATCGTTTTGGGATAAGAAATGTTATAGAAGGATGTTTCTTTAGCTTCCCAAAGAACAGTGATAGAGAGGAATTTCTACAGAGACTTACAAGATATTGGATAGATGATTATGTCCCTTCGGAGGTTATGAAAGATCTTCTTAAGATTATCGGAGAAAAAGAGTATTTTGTTTTAACCTCCAATGCTGATATGCATCTTCAAATAGCAGGTTTTAATCCCGACAAAGTATTTGAGATAGAAGGTACATTCAAAGATATTTATCTCAACAAGCCAATTAAAGAGAAGAGTAAGGAACTAAACCATTTTCTAGAACGTTACCATAATAAGCAATTGGTAATTCTTGAATTAGGAATAGGTAGTCGAAATAGATTGATAAAACTCCCCATAATGCAACTAGCATTTAAAGAGCCTAGCGCAACCTATATTACACTTAATCTTCTGAATGAGATATATATCCCCGAAGATATTGCACAGAAGTCTATTGCTTTGCCAGGAGACATTGCCATAACAATTAAGGAGTTACTAGCGTGAATCTACCTCAACATGAAATAGATAAGTTATCACCCACTGTAAGAGAACTATTCTTGCAGTGGAGTGATTTTATGCACAGCTTGATAAACTTTAATATGCCAGAGAGCTATATTCACGCTGCTTCACATTGTGAGCGTGTTTTACTCTACTCTCTGCTTATTGGGGAGAAACAATTTGATAGCGATATTGTAGCACTTACCATCTTGGCACATGCTGCAATATTTCATGACACTCGCCGTCTTGATGAATACCAAGATATAGGGCATGGAGCTCGCGCATCAGTTTATTATAAGAACTTCTGCAAAAGCAACTCCTCCATAAAATACTATGCCGAATCTGCATATATTATGCGTTATCATGACATGGATGATAAAAATGGATTTGAAGCTATAGAAGCCCATTTCGACAAAGAATCCCAAAGGACAATTGAGCTATATAAGATATTTAAAGATGCCGATGCCCTTGATCGGTTTAGGCTAGGAGAGAATGCTCTTGACCCATCATTTTTAAGAAGTTCGCAGGCTAAAAGTCTTATAGATTATGCTAGTCAACTAGTAGAGCAGACAATACCTAAAGAGCGGCGAAGGGAGATTAACGACCTTTTTTCTACATAAGATTATAAGGCCAGAGCCAACTGCATACTATAAACCAAGATACTCAGCGCTACTCTCCCTTCATTGAATGATAGCAATAACTCGAAGTACCAATAACCAAATTAGCAATACTATGCGACAGATAATCAATCATTTTACTGACGATGATTTGTATAAGTTCACCATGTGCTGTGCTGTTATAGACAACTATCCCCGTGCACAGGTCAAATACAAGTTTAACGATCGTAACAATACAATCTATCCACAGGGGTTTGCAGATGAGCTTAGGCATCAAATTGAACTTCTTGAAAATGTTGTAATCACTGATGATGAGATACATTTCATGCAAAAGCGTTGCAGATATATCCCTAATTGGTTTTACAGCTTCCTTAAAGGATTCCGATATGATAGAAATTGGGTGATGGTCAGTCAAGACGAAGCTGGACATCTTAGCGTAGAATTTGAGGGGTGTTGGACCAATACTATTCTTCTAGAAGTAAAAGTATTGGCTATAATATCTGAGTTATACTATATGATGACAGGAGAGGATAAGAAACTTGATTATAATTCATTTTACAATCTCTCTGAGCGTAAAGCTCACCGACTTATTGATGCAGGGTGTGCTTTTAGCGATTTCGGGACTCGACGCAGAGCTTCATTCAAATCTCAAGACACTGCAATTAAAGCTATGAAAGATAGTCACGACTCTATGAATGGACCTGGCATATTCTTGGGTACAAGTAATGTCTATTTTGCAATGAAGTATGATCTTACACCTATTGGCACCATGGCGCACGAACTAATATGCGCAATTGCTGGGATGTATGGTCCGCAAATGGCAAACCACTTAGCGATGGAGACTTGGTCTAAAACATATCGTGGTGCACTAGGCACATTTCTATATGACACTTATGGCTGGCGCATATTCAGTCTGAACTTTTCAGAGGACTATGCTAATATGTTTAAAGGATTAAGAGTGGATAGTGGAGATAACTTCCAAGAGCTTGATTTTATTATTGAAAAATATAGATCGCTAAATATAGATGCAAGAACCAAACAGGTTGTTTTTAGCAATGGGTTGAATGTTGATGATGCAATTGAGATACATAATTATGCAGTAAATAAATGTCTGCCTTCATTCGGAATTGGCACCCACTTTACCAATGATTTTGAAGAGATCAAACCTATGAACATAGTAATAAAACTACTCTCAATAAAAATAACTGAGTCATGGCCATTTTATGGTCAGACATGTAAACTAAGTCAAGATAAAGGTAAATTCACAGGCGATATCAATGTAGTGAATCGCTTTATTGATACACTTCAACTTAAAGAACTAGAAGAATAATTATGAGTACTCGATTTCGCAATAACCTCACTGGTGCTAGCTTCTATAAATCATACATCCCTCCTAAAGTTTCGGAATATGAACTTATTGATTACACGG
Source organism: Bacteroidales bacterium (assembly GCA_051652645.1). Taxonomy (GTDB): domain Bacteria; phylum Bacteroidota; class Bacteroidia; order Bacteroidales; family UBA7332; genus UBA7332. The sequence goes on along the minus strand of JBOFUP010000040.1, from coordinate 73,493 downwards.
ATAGAATATCCAAACTATCCGAGCTATTCAACAAACTAAATAGAGAGCTTACAATAGCGCCACAAGAGAGTGTTATGAAACTTATCCGCAAAGAATCCTATGACTCGTGGAGACTAGCTGATGATAAAGTGGCTAATCTATTCTCATTTTTCTACACTCAGACCGATGAAAATGGAGATAATATAATCCGTGCAACCGAGTATGCGTTCAACGCTATGGAAGAACTCCCTATTAGTACTAGACTCATACGCAACACACATTATATTATCTGCGAAGGTCCTGATTACGACAAAAAGTATCGTGGAGAATATCGCCAATCACCAATATGGATTGGTAAAGCAGGAAGCAGTCTGAATAACGCTCTATTTGTTCCTCCTGTTGGTAATGATATGAGTGATGCTATCATTGATCTTGAAAATTACATAAACTACTCGGAAGATAATATATTCGTCAAAGCTGCAATTACACATTATCAGTTTGAAATGATACATCCATTCATTGATGGTAATGGACGAGTTGGACGTTTGATAAATAATCTACTACTGGTTGAAAATAACGTTTTACCTCATCCTGCACTTCTTCTGTCTCAAACTATATCTAACTCTCACAAGCTGTACTATGATTCCATACAATACGCAAATGAAACAGGAGATATATCGAGATGGGTTGCATATTGGATGGATTGCCTGATTGATAGTGGAGAATACACATTAAATTATTTAATCTCTAATCATTGACATCATACCACTAGTGTATTGAAAATCAATTTAGAGTGATATTTATTCTCATTACATCTAAAGGCTAAGAGTGGTACATATCAAAAATGGCTCTGCAAAGCATACATATTAGCATTCACATATACTCCCCTAAAAAGGTTTAGCCTCATCAAAATGACGAGACTAAACCTTTTTTATATGGTAAATCTAAATATTTATGATCGCAAAATAGTGTAGCCAACAGCTGATAGTAATTAACAAGCCCATCTGATTCATACCTCTTTCACGATACTCACTCCACGACTACTAATACATATCAAACAGATGGTAATAATAATGGAAGTAGAGAGATTTGCAATTACTGTTTATGTGATTGATCTTGTCAGACTATTGGAAGTTTGTCCTATGAGCCTCTCCCCAATCATCCAACATATCTATTACAGTGAGTAGATCACGACCAAGCTCTGTTAGCGAGTACTCCGAGTGAGGCGGTAGAACAGGAAATATCTCTTTCTGCACTATACCATGCTCCTCAAGCTCCTTCAGCTGCTGGTTCAACACCCTTGGTGTAGCTTCAGGCATATTTTTGTGTATCTCATTTGGGCGTTTTGCCCCATCACGCAACATATCAATAAGACAAGGTTTCCACTTTGCGCCAATAAGACTCATCGTCAAGCGTATCCCACAAGAGAGATCCAAAGGTGTTTTACGTTCGTACATAGTTTTGCTATTATTAGAGTGCAAAGATAGAAAAGAGATTATAGATACGAAAGCAGGTAGTATAGGGGTAAAATTATCACTATATGAATCTTTTGTCAGTAATTGACTCGCATTGTATTACCAAGTACATTTGCAGATAGAAATTGATAAAAAGATATATAGGTATGAGAAATTTCGAATTTGTAAATCCAACGAAGCTAGTGTTTGGTAAGGGCTCTATTGCTCGTTTAGCTGAACTTATCCCCACAGACAAAAAGATAATGATAACATTTGGTGGTGGTAGTGTCAAGTCGAATGGTGTCTATGACCAAGTGAAAGATGCACTCAAAGAGCACAACTGTGTTGAATTTTGGGGCATTGAGCCAAATCCAAAATATGAGACCCTGCTGAAAGCTATAAAATTAGGACGTCAAGAGAAGATAGATATGCTACTTGCTGTTGGGGGTGGTTCTGTAGTAGACGGCACAAAATTCATAGCTGCTGCTATTCCTTACACAAAGGGAAATGAGTGGGATTTGATTAAGGATAACTCTCTTGTAGAGTATACTATTCCACTTGCCGACGTGATTACACTCCCTGCTACAGGATCTGAGATGAACAACGGAGCTGTTATCTCTAGAGATGAAACCAAGGAGAAGTATGCTTTTTTTGCAGATACAAACTTCCCTGTTTTCTCTATCTTGGATCCTGAGGTAACATATTCACTGCCTAAGTTTCAGGTTGCTTGCGGTGTGGTTGACACATTTGTTCACGTCGTAGAGCAATACTTGACGGTTCCTGTTGGCACAAAACTAATGGATCGTTGGGCTGAGGGTATACTACAGACTCTTACAGAGATTGCACCTGATTTGAGAAAAGAGAATCCTGATTATGACACCATGAGTGAGTTTATGCTATCTGCTACAATGGGTTTAAATGGATTCATATCTATGGGTGTGGCTGAAGATTGGACTACTCACATGATAGGTCACGAATTGACTGCTCTTCATGGTCTGACGCACGGCGTAACACTTGCAATTGTCTATCCTGCTGTTCTTCGTGTTATGCGTGAACAAAAAGAGAGCAAACTTCTTCAGTATGGTAAGCGAGTATGGGGTGTTGATAACGTGGATAGTGCAATAGAAAAAACCGAGAACTTCTTCCGCGAGATGGGTCTACAAACTCGCCTTAGTGAGGCCAATGTAGGTGATGAGACAATAGAGGAGATTGTTCGTCGATTCACAGAGCGTGGAGCTATACTTGGAGAGTGTGCTAACATCACCCCAGATGTAGTTCGCCAAATACTTAATAGTGCTAAATAGGATGATTAGTCCAAAAGAAGTAGTAGTAGTTACAGGGGCAGCTAATGGCATAGGAAGGGTTATTTCTGAAACTTTCGCAAAGAAGGGGTATACAGTTATTGCTGTTGACATTATGGATGCTGAATTTGAGCATACTAATATACATTTTATAAAAGGTGATCTATGTTCCTATGATGATATCTGCTCTATATTTAGGTTTGCCAAAGAGACGTTCGGTGGTGTTCATATTTTAGTGAATAACGCAGCTATAAGCAAATTCTCAAAAAGTATCTTTGAGATCAATCCTGATGAATTCAAAAAAGTTATTGATACAAATCTCACTGGTAGCTTTATGTGTAGCAAGCAATTCATCGAGGCAAATAGAGGATTGGAATATGGCCGAATTATCAATATTGCATCTACTCGTTGGCATCAAAACGAGGCTGACTGGGATGCCTATGGTGCCTCAAAAGGTGGATTAGTTTCACTAACAAACAGTATGTGTGTGTCGCTTTCAGATACTCGCATAACAGTAAATGCAATAAGTCCGGGATGGATAGAGTGTTCTGAGTATGATAATCTATCATTAGAGGATCATAAACAGCATCCATCAGGACGTGTTGGTATACCATCCGACATTGCTAGAATGGTTATCTTCCTTGCAGCTCCTGAGAGTGATTTCATCAATGGCGCAAACATCATTATTGATGGTGGTATGACAAAAAAGATGATATACCATACATCACAAGAGTTTTGGGAAAGCAGACAGTAACATCCCCTTATACTCAATATAGCAAAGGCACTCTCCAAGTTAGGAGAGTGCCTTTTGTTTGTTCAAAGTGAATTGTTTTAAGCTATATAGAGCTACCTTGAATGTTTTCCCATCAACCATTACGATCAAAACCTTATTCCTTCCAAGGCTTGAAATAACTTCGTTGTCTGAATTTACTCTTCCTTGAAATAAATAGATTGCCACTCAAATCGTAAACGGTTACATTTGAATTTATCTCTGCTCCTCGAATAATTATTGAGTTGTATTACGAGACTTGGCTCATAAGCATCTTATCAAAAATTCTATCCCCAAGATATATACGCATCCAAACCAATAGCTTAGCATATTTACCTACTCTATACCTTGTCTTAGGTCTTTGGGTAGTAATAATTTTAAGAATGGTCTCTGCAATTACACTAGGCTTAGAGGAGTCATTGCCTAATATTGACTTTCTTGCACCATCAATAATCTTATCCATCATTGATTTATATACACTATTAACTGGGAATTTATTGAAATTATCAATCATTACTGAGCCAAACTCTGTTGCTATAAATCCAGGTTCTAGAATTACCACTTTAATTCCAAATGGCTTTAACTCTACACGAAGGCAATCACTAAGACCCTCAACCGCATGTTTACTTGCATGATACCACCCACCCATTGGGAAGTACATCTTACCACCCATTGATGATGTATTTATTATTGTACCACCTTTAGCTTCTCTCATATAGGGGATTACCTGTTGAGTAACTGCTGCAAGACCTATCAAATTGACCTCCAACTGCTTTCTTGCCTCATGCAAAGGTACATCCTCTAGAGAACCATATAGCCCATATCCAGCATTGTTCCATAGTAGGTCAATGCGACCCTCCTTTTCAATAATGGTATCTACAACTCTCTTTATATCATCCTGATTAGTAACATCCATTTGCATAGGATATCCCCCAATATCTTGAAGCTCTTTCATCTTTTCTATACGTCTAGCAACTGTGTATACAGTATGTCCTTGTTTGATAAGTGCAATAGCACTCTCTTTACCCATACCAGAACTAGCTCCTGTAATTAGTATAACTCTTTTCGTCATTGCTGTGTAGTTTTTAATTATAGATCCAAGATCCTAACATTAAACATCTTGGCCATTTATACTATACAACAATTAATTTATTTATTTGGATATCACCTCAACGATTTTTTTTCATAGTACAATAAATAGCCTAGAGGTAGAACGAAAAAGTTATTCATTCTACCTCTAAGCTATTTATATCTCTTAAATAATACCACGTATACGATCATCAAAAGCTGAAAGAGCCGCCTTTGCTCCCTCCCCCATAGCTATGATTATCTGTTTGAATGGAATATCTGACACATCTCCAGCGGCATATATACCAGGTATGGAGGTCCTACATGATGAGTCAATCTTTATCTCTCCAATTGGGCTCATCTCAAGCATATCCTTGAAAGGAGAGCTGTTTGCAGCTAGACCAATCTGAACGAATATACCATCTAGAGGTATCTCTTTTTCCTGCTGCGTTGTTCTATCTTTAACCAAAATAGCACGAACCTTCTCTCCATTACCGATAACTCGTGAGGTCTCAGAGGAAGTATGTATAGTGATATTTGGCATACTACGAGCCTTTTCCTGAAGAACTTGATCCGCCCTTAGTGTGTCGGCATACTCAAGTAGTGTAACCTTACTACAGATACCTGCGAGATCTATTGCAGCCTCAACGCCTGAGTTTCCACCGCCTATAACAGCAACCTCTTTGCCTGCATAGAAAGGACCATCGCAGTGAGGACAGAAAGCTACTCCACGACCTATATACTCTTGCTCTCCGTCAATATTGAGTTTACGCCAACTAGCACCCGTGGCAACAATCAAGGCAGGAGCCCTGAAAACCTCACCTCCAGCAAGATTGAGTAGCTTCTCTTTCCCCTCAATAGTTACACTCTCTACTCTTCTCTGTTCAAATATTGAGATGTCATACTCTTGTATGTGAGTGCGAAGCGAGTTAGCAAGCTCTACACCTGTTGTGTATGGAGTTGAAATCAGATTTTCTATCGCAACAGTCTCTTTTACTTGACCTCCAACATTCTCAGATACTATAGCCACTTTCAATCCCTTTCTAGCGGAGTATATAGCAGCGGAAGCACCTGCAGGGCCTCCACCCATGACAATCAGGTCAAAGCTCCTCTCAATAGGTGATAGTTGTTCTTGATGAGTAACACCGAAACTATTCTCTAGTTTCTCAAGCAATTCACCTAGAGAACCACGACCTACATGAAGTAGCTTCCCATTTGCATATACTGTGGGTACTGCTTGAATATTTAACTTCTCTACCTCCTGTTTATAAAGCGATCCATCTACTATATCATGTGTTATATTGCGGTTATAGAGTGCCATTACGTTAAGTGCTTGTACTATATCTGGACAGTTAGTACAACTTAATGAGATGTATGAATCAATATGTATTGATACATTTAGTGAGGATATGCGTCGAGCTATAGCCTCATCTGGGAGATTCTTTCCTATACCATCACTATTAAGTATAGCTAGAAGAAGAGAGCTAAACTCATGCCCACTAGGTATGGCTTTAAACTTAATACCTAACTCTTCTCCCTCCTTTAGTAGAGAGAACTCTAGTTTTGGTTCATCTGAAACTATAGATTCACATGAAACTCTCTCCGAACAAGAGGCAACCTCTTCAAGAAATTGAATTAGCTCTTGACTCTCACTATATGTTGGATGATAAATAATCTTGAATAAGAAGTTGTGCTTTAGAGATAGGAATAGTGTACGTACTTGTTCTAACAGTGATTTATCTAGCATAGCAGTAGTTTTTTTATATTCTTGAAATAAAAAGAGGCCGTTTCACCTCCCCCTAGGGAGGGACGATGAGACAGCCTCTTTTGTATATAAAGCAGGGTAATATTAATCCTTAGATCTTACCAACAAGATCAATGCTTGGTTTCAAAGTCTCTTTGCCTTGCTCCCAATTAGCAGGACAAACTTGACCTGGGTGGGAAGCAACAAATTGAGCTGCTGCAACCTTGCGTACTAACTCGTCAGCGTTACGACCTATGCTATTATCTTGTATCTCAGCAATCTTAATTTTACCTTCTGGATTAACAACAAAAGTACCGCGATAAGCCATTCCATCCTCTTCTATCATAACACCAAATGCACGGCTTAATACCCCTGTGGTATCTGCCAACATTGGATATCCTATCTTGCGGATACTGTCTGAAGCGTCATGCCAAGCTTTGTGAACGAAGTGTGAGTCAGTGCTTACTGAGTAAACCTCTACACCCATCTCTTGAAGTTTAGCATACTTATCAGCTAGATCTACAAGTTCAGTTGGACAAACAAATGTGAAGTCTGCTGGGTAGAAGAAAAAGATTGCCCATTTTCCTAAAACATCTTCGTTTGAAACTGTTTTGAAGGCTCCATTGTGGAATGCTTGTACTTTGAAAACTGGTAGTTGTGTGTTTATTATCGGTTGCATATCATTATATTTTTATTGGTTATTGTTTTGATTACCGATACAAAAATATAGCAATAATTATGAGTAGAGTAAAGATTCCAATTGATAAGTTTTATGTGCCGATAGATAAAATCTATATCACCATCTGAGTAGGCTTTATGGCGAGCATCTCTTTGGGTACGGATGTCTGTATCTGTTGAACTAGCTTTTCAAGCAGTGTATGTCTAATGAAGTTAGTGTTGGTCAAAATAATAATCTCTCTAGCTGGGGTGGGTATAGCAAATGGTCTAACTAATGCCTTTTGAGTGGGGCTGAGTTGTGCCACTGCTAACTCAGGTATAAAGGTAATGCCTCTCCCACTCTCAACCATTCGCATAAAAGTCTCCATACTCCCAAGAGTATATGCTACTTGGCTAGCTTGCCCACCCTTTAGCTGACAAAAACGAACAAGCTGGTCGCGAAAGCAGTGACCCTCATCTAATAACCACAGTTCTTCACTAGATAAATCAGAACTACGAATAAGATCCCTCTGTGATAATGTTAGGTCAGCTGCCACATATGCGAAGAACTCTTCAAAGAACAGAGTGGTCTTATTGAATGAGTCCATATCAGAAAGATTTGCTACTATACCTGCATCAATATCACCAGTCAATAGACTATGTTTAATCTCGCTTGTCTTCATCTCTATGACTCTCAAATCAAGAGATGGGTATATCTTGGAAAGGTTAGGGAAAAAGCGTGGCAATAGATATGGCGCTATAGTTGGGAGTATTCCTAATTTGAAAGTACCTGATATTGATCCTTGAGACTCATTTATTATTTCTGGTATCTGGTTTACTTGTGATAAGATGACTCTTGCCTGTTCTATTATCTGAACACCTATTGGAGTTGGACATACTGGTTGCTGTTTTCTATCGAAAATCTTAACTCCCAACTCCTCCTCCAACTTATGTATCATTGTACTCAATGTGGGCTGTGTAACAAAGCAATGCTCTGCCGCTTTGGCAAAGTGGCGATGGTGATCTACGGCCAATATGTATTCAAATTGCTGAAGTGTCATACATGGTGATATTTATGTTATGGCAAAGCTAATAAAAGATAGTAGAGAATTTCACACCTTCCTCTGTGGATGTTCATTTTTTGTTATCCCAATCGAACATATAAGTTACTTCATTAATCTTTAGATTAACATATAGTTTGATCCATGATATTCTCTCTGTATGAATATAGCCTGAGACACGAATCACATATAAACATTTAACACTCTGATTTGTTATAAGTTACAAACCACTATAACAAATCAGATCATGAGACACTATCTGTATTTAATATTGAGTATATTACTCATAAGCTCCAGCTCTTTATACTCACAAGAGCAAGCAACCAAGGAGACGAAGCTAAGTAAGAAGGAGGCAAGAGCTAAAGCGAAACAAGAGAGAGATGCTTACGAGAAGATGATTTATGATAAAGCAGTTGAGGCATTGGACTCATCTAAGTTTATCCTCGAAGCTGATATGATCTATCTTAAAAGGGGGAATAGTTTTCCTGTAAGTAGTAACATCAACTTTGTTTCACTCGATGGAAATAAGGCTGTAGTGCAAATTGCTTCTAATAGTGCATTTGGTGGACCAAATCAAATGGGTGGAATAACAGTGGAAGGGAACGTTAGGAATCTAGAGATTACTAAAGATAAGAAAGGGGTTGTTCGCTTGAAGATGGATGTCTCTGGAATAGCCATTTCTGCAAGTGTTGAAATTGTCCTCTATGGTAACTCTAATAGAGCAGAAGCAACTATATATCCTAACTTCAATTCTAGACGTATGAGCCTAATTGGACAAATAGTACCACTAGAAGAGTCAAACTACTACAAAAGTGGAATATCATTCTAAAGAAAAAACTCCCCATTCATTAGCTGAGTGGGGAGTTTTTTATATTCTAGTTGTTTAATCTGAACACAGATATTGGAGTTGTGGCCTCCATTGATGAAGTCATTACTGTAAGTGAGTCTCCTTGATAATGGAAGTAGAGCTTCTCTCCAGCAGCAAAAGGCACTAGTTCATATATGATAGCATCATTATTACCCTTCGAGCCTCTAAGTGTATAAAGCCTTCCATAGCTATTACTAGATGAGCTATCTTGATTGTATGAACCAAAAGTGGTGGTCAATTTATAGACTCCGTCACCTGAATCTTTATAGTTATATATGGTAATTGAGTGTTTAAGTTCAACGCATGATTGGTTAGGCAATACACCTTGAAACTCTCTTGATTGAATCTCATTGGTATGATCGACCTTCCATAGTGAATCTTTTACATCAAAACGTTTAATATCATCTAAAGATGATACTCTAGAGTACTTAAACTTGTACTTGCCATACTTCTCCACAAAGAGAGTGTCATCTGTAAGTGATAGTATATCCAATGTATCAATAAATTCAATAGTACCTCTTCTCTCCAGACTCTTACCAGAGAGTATCAACTTATTATCAATAGTTTCCCAAGTCTCATACTGCAATGTTGGTGTTCCTATAGATTTAGCTACTCCATCCTCTTGAAGATTTATACCCTCAACTAGATCAATACTGTTAGGAATCTCCTCAATCCAATTACCTAAAAGAGCTCTCTCTTTGTTGCTGTTATTCTCACATGAGACTAGCAGTGTAACTGTTGCTAATATTATTATGTTTCTAATCATCTCTTTATAAGCTTTTGCGACAAAGATACATAATAATTGTATGCTACGTTAGAAATAACAAGTTGACAGATGGATAATTTTAGTTACCTTACACCATTTTCTATCTCTACTACAAGAGGAAAAAGTATGTTATTCTCTAAATGTATATGCTGATGTAGATCTAAATTGAACTTCTTTAAGCTTCTCATCAATAGTTCATAACTTGAACAACCATCAGATGGTATCTCATAGTTATTAGTTATATCCGCAATTCTGAAATACCTATCACCCTCAGTTTGGTGCTCTTGCATCATTACAGAGATTGGTGCAGATACACTCCCGCAATGAAACTCAGGAACTGGCAATCCATCTACTTGTGAGTTGTACATCTTATAGATATGAGGGAATAACATCACCTCCTCTTTCTCTAAATGGCTGTAAAGATCCTCTAAAGAGGCTGTAAAAATCTCACGTACCTCCAACAATTCTGGATGATGAGAGCTATGTGCATTACATACCTTATCAAGTAAGTTAGCTATCTTTATTCCTTCAGTTCTTATATTACGATGGTGATACTTAAGAATGTAGTCACATAGAAGATCTAACGACCAATCCTTGAAATTCACACCCTCTGCTTCTACCTGAGTTGTAGAACTTAATTCCACCACTACCTTGTCAATGTCTGCTCCACTCTTTAAACAAGCTAGCTCCAAAGAGTCTGCTCCATTACAACAGAAGTCTATATTATATTTCTCGAATATTGAAGCATTAGAAAAATCATCTGCAACAATATGCCCTACGCTCATTTCTCTATAATTCTTCATAACTTATTTCTATTAATTGTTTACGCAAAAGTATAGACTCAACTATCTAGAAAATGTAATATCTATTACATTGAAAAAAAAAATCATATGTAGTAAACGCTATTATATACAAAACCGCCCCTTCAAACTATTTGAAAGGGCGGTTTTGTATATAATAATTATTTATTTCTCATCCTTTGAACAACATGATGTTCCGATCATGTTCCAAGTAAAAGCTGAAAGTGCTGCACCTACTAATGGAGCAACAATGAACAACCAAAGTTGACTCAATGCTACGCCTCCTTGGAATAGTGCTGGGCCAAAACTACGAGCTGGGTTTACTGATGTTCCTGTGATAGGAATACATACAATGTGTACCAAAACTAGAGTCAAACCAATAGCTAGTCCTGCGAGATTACCTGCACCTTTTTTAGAGTCAGTAGACCCTAGTACCACTAATACAAATACGAATGTGAAAACAACCTCCGCTATTAAAGCCTGAATCATACCTCCATCAGCGTAGGCATTTGCACCAGTTGCTGTTGTTGTTCCATATGACCCAGTAGTAGTTAGAGCATAAAGGATAGAAGATCCTACTACTGCACCAATAAATTGGGCAATCATGTAACTTATAGCCTCTTGTCCTGACATCCTTTTAGATAGCCAAACACCTAATGTGATTGCTGGATTGATATGACAACCAGAAATACCTCCAATGGTATAAGCCATACCTATTACAGACAAACCAAAAGCAAAGGCTACTGCTAACCTTTCTGCAGGAAGTTCAGCCCCTAAAAAAATAGCTGAACCACAACCCATTAATACAAGCACCATTGTACCGATGCCTTCTGCTAAAAACTTCTTCATAATTATACTTTTTTTGAATTAGTAAATTGAATCTGATAAAGAAGAGGTTATTTCAACTTTCTAATCTAAAACAACTATTACTACACTAAAGTTTTTTAACAATCAGATTAAGTCTAACTACTCCTAAATAAAAAAGATGTGTGATATCGCTTTATCACAAAAAATAAGCCTCTTCTACCCTATTAGGCAAGAGTCTATGAAGCTCTTCATGTGAGGAGTATTTTGCTCAACACTCTGAAGAAGTTTAAACTGTGCCTTCGTACGCACGAGGTTATGATCTGGATAGTTTATCTTGTAATAAGTATCCCCGTTGATATAATCTGCCAAGAAACGTACACACTGCATATAAGGGAATAGGGCTGCTGCATATGGTAGGTTTTCTATCTCGATTGGTGTCAAGAAAGATGAAGCCCCCTTAAGATATCCCTTTGTAAATGCCTCAAAGATTGGAATATTGAAGTTAACATTGTCAAGATTCTTATCATCTTCTGCTCCTGTATTTGCTCCTGTTCTTAGGAAATCACCGTAGTCTGAGAAGATGAAACTTGGCATAAGTGTATCTAAATCAATAATTGCCATAACATTATCACTCTTATCAAATATCATATTATTAACCTTAGTGTCACAATGACAAATGCGTTTTGGGAGTTTTCCCTCGCGGAAAAGTCTCTCAGCTTTACACATATCTTCCGCACGACGCTCAATCTCCTCAACAAAATATTTTACTTCATCCAAACGACCAACTAAGTTTGACGATACCGCATCTCTAAGTTGTGATAGCCTAAACTCCATATTGTGGAAATTAGGTATAACCTCACCCAACTCAACAGGAATATCTGTAAGCATAGATTGGAACTCACCAAAAGAGACTCCAGCTGCATATGAAGACTCTTCATTTACTTCTTGCTTTGTAACTGCATTAGGAATAAACTCCATCATACGCCAATAGTTACCATCAACAAGAGAATATAGCTTGCCGTCACAAACCGTTGGGATGAATTTCAAGGTTGTCTGCTTTGAACCATCACTTTTTGCCAATAGCTTCTTTCTTAGATGATTTGTTGCTGCATCGATATTGTTCATCAACATATCTACATCTGTAAATATATTATGATTTATCCTCTGTAGAATGTAATTTGGATGTGACTCATCAGAACTCTTAACTAAGTAGGTGTCATTTATCAGTCCACCTCCAAATGGTTCTATAGTGTAATTCTCACTCTTTTCAATAAAATCTGATACAATTTTGTTTAGTTCTACGCTCTTCATAAGTACGAATAAATTAAAGTTTCATTAAAGTAATGACAAAAATAGACAATTATACATCGGAGACAAATCTATTTCACCTCAACTATTAATTAATTTAGCGTTAGATATTAAAAAAACAGACTTAAGAGTCCACTTTTGAAAAACAATCAATTGATATAACACTATTAATCAAACAGATGAAGCTAGCTCTTTGAAAGATATAAAATAATAGCTTTGAATATGAATGCTTATATAATATTGTTAAGATTAGAATAATAATTAATTTAGCATCAAATACCATATCGTAAAGAAATATATTAACAGACACAATTATGAAAACGACTCTTTTTTCCTTAATTCTTCTATCAATAGTAACAATTCAAGCACAAGCTAAAGGGTATTCACACTATTGGTATCAGCGTACTTCTCTTTTTGAGAAGCTTCCTACTTCTACTAAGGATATTGTTTTCGTTGGAAATAGTATCACTGACGGTGGTGAGTGGTGTGAGCTTCTTGGAAATAAGAATGTAAAGAACAGGGGGATTAGTGGCGACGTAACTATGGGAGTCTACGATAGAATTTATACGATAACGAATGGGAAACCAAAGAAAATATTCTTACTAATTGGAGTGAACGATCTAGCTGGAAAGAGCTCTATAGAAGAGGTAGCAAACAATATTGAACTGATAGTAAAGAAGATCAAGAATGAGTCACCTAAGAGCGAAATATTCCTTCAAAGCATTCTGCCTATGTCTGATGAGCCCAAAAGCTTTAAGGAGCATACATCTAGACACAGTGAGGTTCAGCCATTAAACTCCCTACTGAGGAATATTGCTAATAATGAAAAAATAACTTACATAGACCTCTACTCAAAATTCGTAGATCCTTCTACCGGAAAGATTAATCTTAAATACTCAAATGACGGTCTTCATCTAATGGGAGAAGGTTATGAACTGTGGGCTTCAATCGTAATGCCTTACGTAAATAGATAGTCTAAATTCTTATTTCACAATTCATAAGTATAGACTACCAAATATATACTTTATAAACGCCCATAAGCCTGAGTTTGCGCTTCATCCCATTTATAAAAATAACAATACAATATATTAAACGAGAACCATGAAAAGTCTCCTTTATACACTACTTCTACTATCTCCTCTGCAAATACTATGCAATGAATGGAACAGCTTTGTTCTAAATTTTGATAAGAATCAATATGGAAGAGGTTCACAGACTTGGCAAATAGAACCATACGATGAAACCTGGACCTTCTTTGCAAACAAAAGTGGACTGCTACAGTTTGATGGAAGTGAATGGAGTGTTTTCCCTATGAATAATAGGCTTGATTTGAGATCTGTACTAGCCTCAAAAAATCAAAAACGCATTTACGTGGGTGGGATTAATGAGTTTGGCTATTACGAGCCTAATCATATTGGTAAGATGAAATACTACTGTCTGTCGGACTCCTTAAGTGTGGAGTGCAGATATATAGGCAACGTTTGGGGAATACATGAAGTGGATAATATTATCTATTTCCAAGGAGATAGCAAAGTTGTAAAATATCTAAATGGTAAGTACACTTCCATTGAAATGAATAGAAAGATTGATTGTTCAAATACAGTTCGAGGAACTCTATATTTGGGCACTGATCAAGGTGTATGGGTATTGATTGGCAATAGCTTCTTCCCTCTTCAGGGGGCGGAATCCTTGGCTTCTAATCGTATTAGAGGGGTTATTCCTTATAATGACGGAGTATTAATTGTAACTGCATACAAAGGACTATACTATTACGATGGTAAAAAGGTTCAGCCATTCAAAACTGGGGCTGAGGAGTTTATGTTAAATAACGAGGTCTTCAGTGTCGCTTATAAGGGGGATAAGGTAGCTCTTGGTACTATTCACAAGGGGATATTATTGGTTGATCTAAACTCTTTTGAGACGAGACACATAAACGAGTTCAATGGCCTTTATAACAACACTATTCTATCTATGGCATTTGATTGTGTTGATAATCTGTGGGCTGGGTCTGATAATGGGATAAGCTATATACACCTTAACTCCTCATATTCTAATCTGTATACACACCCCTACTCCTTCGGTACAGGGTATGCAGCAGCTATATTTGAGAATAAACTATTCCTTGGCACAAATAGAGGATTATACTACACTTCATATCCTATTGTCTTTGATGATAATATGCCTAAAATAAAACCTTTCAATAGCACTAGTGGGCAGGTATGGAATTTGTGCAGGATTGATGATGATCTATTCTGTATGCACGATAGGGGTATGTTCAAAATAGAAGATTCAACCCTTAAGAGAGTTGGAGATATTGTGGGTACTTGGTATTGTCATCAGCTGATGAGCAACAAAAAGATGATGTTTGTTGGTGCTTATGATGGCCTTTATCTCGCTGAAAAAGTTAATGGAGAATGGAAATTTGTATCTAGAGTAGATGGATTTGATGAATCATGTCCATACTTTGAACAAGAGAGTGATAATATTGTGTGGATAGAAAATGGTGATCATGTTGTCAAAATTGAACTTGATAGAGATTATAAAAGAGTTGTAAAGTCGAGATCTTATTTTGCTCAAGATGGATTCCCAGCTAAAAGCGATATAACTCTAACTAAGATTAAAGGAGATATATGTTTTGTTACAAATAGTGGACTCTTCCGCCACAATCCAGAGAGTGATAAGATGGAGCCCTATTCGGAGGTAAACAACGATTTAACAGGTAATCCATTCATCAGACTAAAGGAGGATAAAGATAGACTTTTCAGCTTAAGTCCTTACGAGATATCTATCATTAACAAAGAGAACTACAAAAGAGGAGCTAACACTACAACACACCCAATATGCCGATCTTTAATTGAACTTGTTCCCAAGTTTGAATCTCTCATTCCAATCAATGATTCACAAATAGTCATTCCAAATGAGAATGGATTTGCCCTTCTCTCCCACTCTATATCAAACAAAGAGCGGAATTATGAATACTCTCTATTTATTAAAAAGATGCACACAAGTGACTCTTTACTTTATAGAGCAAACTTCTTGAAAGAGAAGGGTGATATAAGTATCGAATATGATAGATCTATTATTCTCGAGTATAGTGTATCAAACTATGGTATGATAGATGACGTCAGATATCAGTATAAATTGAATGATGAGCCTTGGTCTAGCTTCTCTTCAATGGAGACAAAAGAGTATAGCCAATTAAAGGAGGGTAACTATATTTTTCAGGTTAGGGCACTTTTCCCAGACGGATCGGCCTCTCTTGATCAGGTAAACTTCACGGTATTAGCTCCTTGGTATAGAACAAATTCTGCTTACCTTTTTTACGTCTTGACTATTTTATCTCTTTCGTGGATGGTATATAAATGGGATGACAAAAGAGTGAGACTTAAGAAAGTTCAGGCTGTCGTAGAGAAAGAACATCAGCTTTTAAAACTCGAAGAGGAGTTTGAAATAGAAAAGAGAGAAAAGGAGAAGCAAATCATGCAACTTGAGAATGAGAAGCTTGAACACGCACTTGAGTACAAGAGCCAAGAGATGACAAATCTGATGATCAACTTCACACGCAAGAATGATATGCTCAATGAGATAAAAAGTGAAATATCTAAAGTTACAAATCAACTAAAGCCTGAAAACACAAAAGAGAGCAAACAACTATTGATGATTATAAATAATAAGATTGATTCAAACATACAAAATGATGATGTCCTAAAACGAATTGAAGAGCAGTTTGACCTTCTTCACAATAACTTCATGAAACGACTCGAATCTAAACACCCTGATCTGTCAAACAACGAACGTATGATGTGTGCATACCTTAAAATGAAACTATCATCAAAGGAGATTGCCCCTCTTTTGAATATATCTGTAAGAGGTGTAGAAACTACAAGATACAGACTACGAAAGAAACTAAATCTTGAACGAGAGGATGGCCTTATTGAATACCTCGATAAGTTCCTCTAGGAATTAAAACTCACAACAAAGAGAGTATACAAATTAACATAACCGTTTGGCAATAGAGTCTATCTATCATTGCCAAACGGTTATTTAATTTAGTAACATAGCAGTAAGAGGTATTTTTGCTCATAATAAGCTAAAAGTAATTAAGAAGAACAACCACACCTGACTTTCAAGCATTTACAATCAATTGACGTATTATTGAAGTATTATTATATTCTGCTTGTAGTATTAAAGAATGGTATAATAATGTTATTTTATATGACAAAACTACTACGTTTGCATTGATTTATAAAAGCAAAACGTATAACGTTAATCTTAATCATTTAGTATTTATGAAAAAATTAGCTACACTCCTGTTTCTATTAACTTTCACTTTGGCCACCCTATATGGGCAGAGCATACAGATGAAAGGTGTGGTCGTGGGCTCATCTGACGGAGAGCCTCTTCCTGGAGTTAATGTTGTGGTAAAAGGAGACAACACAACTGGTACAATTACTAATCTAGATGGAGAGTTTTCTATAACTGTCCCATCTGATGCACAACTACACATCTCCTACATTGGTTACAAATCGCAAGATGTATCATTCAAAGGGGAACGTTTTCTTAGAATAACGCTCATTGAAGACACTGAAGCTCTCGATGAAGTTGTTGTTATTGGCTATGGCGTTCAAAAAAAGAGCGTAGTAACAGCTGCTATTGCTAGAGTCTCTAGTGATGATTTAGACAAAGTTGCTCCAACTCGTGTTGACAATGCACTTAAGGGGCTTGCTGCAGGGGTTACAGTAACCTCTGCTTCGGGACAACCTGGTGAGGGTTCAAGGATTAGAATTCGTGGAGTTGGTACAATAAACAACTCGGACCCTCTTTACATAGTTGATGGTATGCCTATAGATGGAGGCATAGATTACCTTAACCCAACGGACATTGCAAGCATTGAAGTTCTAAAAGATGCTGCTTCTGCTGCTGTTTATGGTGCTCGTGCTGCTAATGGTGTTATCCTTGTGACAACCAAAAGTGGTACAATAGGAAAAACAAAAGTCACTTACGATTTTGGATATAGCCTTCAAAATCCGTGGAAAGAACGTGAAGTGCTTAATGCTACTGAGTATGCCATCCTTATGAACGAAGGTTATATGAATGCTGGTATGGCTCCAAAATACCAAGACCCATACTCATATGGCAAAGGTACAGACTGGCAAAATGAGGTATTCAACTACAATGCTCCAATGCAGAATCACCAGTTGAGCGTTAGTGGTGCAAACGAAAAAACTAACTACTTCCTTTCAATGGGTTACTTCTCTCAAGAAGGGATTGTTGGGGGTAACTATGATAGATCTAACTACGAACGTTTGACCATTCGTACCAATCTAAACAATATCCTTCTAGACACGAAAGAGAGAAAGTTCCTAAACAAAGTTCAAATTGGTGTTAACGCATCATATGCAAATGTGAAATCTACGGGTATCTCTACCAACTCTGAGTTTGGCTCTGTTTTGGGTTCTGCTTTAGCTCTTTCTCCAATAATACCAGTATACGCTGTAGATGAAGAAGCTGCATTAAAAGAGTATGCAGGAATAGCAGACTTCACACCTGTATACTCTCCTGATGGAAGATTATACTCTATTGCTGGAGTTGACTACAACGAGATAACCAACCCCCTAGCACAACTATCTCTTCCTGGCACAAAAGGATGGAGCCACAAGTTTGTGTCTTCTTTCTTTGGTGAAATTCAACTTTGGGATAATCTAAAGTTTAGATCTCAATTTGGTAGCGACCTCTCTTTTTGGGGTAATGACGGATGGATGAAGAAGTATTATTTGACAGCAAATAATAAAGCGCCTCGTTCATGGGCTCAGAGTGAAATGAGTCTTGGGCACGTATGGCAGTTAGAAAATATATTATCTTATGACAAGGAAATTGCTGGTCACTCATTTGCAATAATGGTAGGACAGTCTGCTAAAAAGACTACAGGTAAAACTGTTGGGGCATTCAATTATGATCTTATTGAAGAGGACCCTGGAAAAGGGAACCTTGGGTTCACTTCTGGACTAAGAGAAAACGGTGATGTGAATGGATGGGGTTACATACACTCTCCTCACACTATGGCTTCATACTTTGGTCGTGCTAGTTACAACTACAAAGAGAGATATATGGCTCAGGTGACTCTACGCCGCGACGGGTCTTCAAACTTTGGCCCAGATAATAAGTGGGCAATATTCCCTTCTTTCTCTTTAGGGTGGAACATTACTAACGAATCATTTATGGAGAGTCGTCCAGAGTGGCTCTCTGCTATGAAATTTAGAGCTTCTTGGGGTAGAAATGGTAACGAAGCAATTGGAGCTTTCAAATATATGGCTCTAAGCCAACAAGGTAACAACTATCAGTTTGGTAAAGACTCTAATCTCGCTATAGGTACCAAACCAAGTATACTTGCTAATCAAGCTATTCGTTGGGAGGAGAGTGAACAGACTGACATAGCTCTTGACTTTGGGTTCTTCAACAATGCCCTAACATTCACGGCTGACTACTATGTTAAGAGAACAAATGGTATGCTTATCGAGATGCCAATTCCGAACTATGTTGGTGAATCTAAGCCATGGGGTAATGTTGGCGAGATGGAGAATAAAGGTGTTGAGTTCGAATTTGCTTACAGATTTAAAGTTAGTGATTTTAGTGCTCGTATTGCTGGTAACGCTTCTTATCTAAAAAACACTCTAATTGATTATGGTAATGAAACAGGGTATCAAAACCTTGATTCATCACACGGAATAGGAACACTTACACGTGCTCAAAATGGTCTTCCTTTCCCATATTTCTATGGATTCAAAACAGCTGGTATATTCCAAAACATGGATGAGGTAAGAGCATACACTAGTTCTAATGGTTCCTTGATTATGCCTGACGCTGTACCGGGTGATGTTCGATTTGTTGATTTGAATGGTGATGGTGTTATTGATGAATCGGATAAAACAAACATTGGTAAGGGTATGCCTGATTGGACATTCGGTCTGAACTTCAACTGCGACTACAAAGGATTTGACTTTAGCATGATGTGGCAAGGCACAGTGGGTAATGATGTTTTCGATGCCACTCGTCGTACTGACATCTCTAGTATGAACCTTCCGGCTTACATGCTAAACAGATGGACCGGAGAAGGAACTTCTAATACAATCCCACGCTTTGTTATTGGTGATAACGTTAACTGGCAGACTTCTGATATTTATGTAAAAGATGGATCTTATCTAAGACTTAAGAATATCCAATTAGGGTATACTCTACCTAGACTACTTACAAAGAAGTTATTTATTGACCAACTTCGTTTCTACGTAGCGGCTGAGAACCTTTTGACTCTTACAAAATATGAAGGATTCGATCCTGAGATATCATCGGGGGGAACCTCTCTTGGTGTAGACCGCGGTGTTTATCCTCAAGCTAAAGTATACACATTTGGTGTAAACCTTAATTTCTAATTACTAAAAAGACAGAGAGATGAAAAAGAGATTATCTATTATAGCACTACTAGCTTGCCTAGGATTGCAAAGTTGTTCTGATGACTTCTTGACTGTTAAGTCGCCAGATAAAGTATCTATTGAGGAGTATTACAAAAACGAGGATCGTATCTTCGAGGCTCTTGTTGCAGCATATGACCCTCTTCAATGGCCTGATTGGGGAATGGGTGAATACAACCCTCCTCTATTGATGAGTGATATTATGGCTGATGACATTTGGGTTGGTGGATCAAACATTACTGACAACCAAAATTGGCACTTGATGTTCAACTATTCAGCTCTTCCTGATAGAGTGATTGGTGGTGTTTGGACCTGCTACTATTCGGGAATAAATCGCTCGAACAACGTTCTAAAATATATGAACTATGTTCAAGAGATAAGTGAAGAAAAGAAAGCTCTCTTCTTAGCAGAAGCAAAAGTGCTTAGAGCCTACTACTATACGTATCTTTGGAAGATGTGGGGTAATATTCCATACTACTCTCAGAACCTTGAGTTCCCATATATCGCCGAACAGCTAAATGCGGATCAAGTATATTCAAATATCATTGGTGATCTTGAAGATGCAATTAACAATGGCGGACTGCCTATGAAGGCTACAAATGAGACCTATGGCCGTGTAACAAAAGCTATGGCATACATGCTATACACTGAAGTAGTGATGTATCAGAAGGATAATGCTAATTACTCCAAGGCCTTAAACTATATGAAAGAGATCATAGATAGTGGTTCATATAGTCTACACACTGATTATGCTGAAATTTTTGACGCTAAGGGAGAGTGGTCTAACGAGTCTATTTGGGAGATTAACTACAAGAGTGAAGGAGCTGTAAGATCATGGGACGGACCTTTGGTATCTGGTGGTACAGTACTTCCTCGTCTTATCAGTCCTAATGGATGGGCCGATGGAACTGACGGTAGAGACAATGGTTGGGGATTCTGTCCAGTGCGTCAAGAGACATATGACATGTTTGAAGAGGGAGACACTCGTCGTGACGGATCAATCTTCAATACCGCTGGTAAGGAATATAACCCTCGCTTTCAAGACACTGGCCTATGGTTAAATAAATATATGGCAAGAACAGGATACAATGACGGACAACTAGCTGATGCTGACCTAAACTGGAATAATAATCTTCGAATATACAGATATTCTGAGGTTCTTCTAAATGCAGCTGAACTTATTGTTCTTGGTGCTGGTGCTGGTGATGCTAATGGTTATCTCAATCAAGTAAGATCACGTGCTGGTTTATCTACATCATCAGCAACAATCGAAAATATTCTTCACGAAAGACGCCTTGAGTTTGTTGGTGAGGGTAAAAGATATTGGGATCTTATCCGCTCTGACAAAGCTGCAACTACTCTAATTCCAGATAGCTATGGATACAGAACAAAGTCATGGAGTAATAACAAAAAGTGGTTGCCTATCCCACAATCTGAGATTAATGCTTCAAACGGCTCACTAACTCAAAATAACTATTAATACTATTTGTCATGAAAACAGTAATAAAGCAAATAACACTTCTTCTTCTAGTATTATTAGGAGTGTCATCTTGTACGGAGGATTTCAGACATCCTTCAGAAGATAGAGTTCCTCTAGCAGCTGACATAAAACATACGATAGAAGTAGACCAAACAACCAATGAAGTTACCTTTAAGCTAAATAATCCAGGACATAATCCTGTATGGATATTCAATGGTAAAGAGTATTCCACCGTTAATGGTCTTACAAGAATATTCGCTGTAGCTGGGACATATGAAGTGGAGATAAAAATATCGAACGAGAGTGGTGTGAGTGATGGCTCTATCATAGAGTCATTCACCTTAGATAACACAATAGTTGATTTCACTCGCTACTATAAGTTACTCGGAGGTGATGGCACTAAAGAGTGGAGCATAGCAAAAGAGCTACCTGGTCACTTAGCTTGTGGCGAATCTGGCGGTAATGGAACTGGCTGGTGGAGTGCTATGCCTAATGAAAAAGAGCCGTTTGGTGTTTATAGCAATGTGATGACATTCTCTGTGGACGGGACATACCATTTCGATCCAAAAGAGGCTGGGACAGTTTATGTAAACGCTGGTTGTACAATCTTCCCTGAGTATAACACAACAGGTGAAGACTTCCAAGCCCCTGTTAGTGAATACACTGTTGACTACTCATTCACTGTTGTAGGTAACGATGTTTTCCTTGTACTTCCAACAAAGAGCTATCTACCTTATATACCTAACGATGCAACCTACAACAATCCAAGATTCAAGATTCTTTCTATAAAAAACAACTCTCTTGAGTTATTGGCTGACAATGGTGAGATTGCTTGGAGCTATATCCTTGCACCAACAGTACAAGAGAAGAGCCGCGAAGAGAAGATGGCTGGTACTTGGGTTTGGAAGAAAGATGCCTCTGGTCACCTTAGCTGTGGCGAATCAGGTAGCAATGGAACTGGTTGGTGGAGCGCTATGCCGAATGAGAAAGAGGCATTTGGAATTTACAACCACAAACTAATATTTACGGCAGAGGGTTCGTATGAGTTTGCTCCTGGTGAAACTGGTAGCTTCTTCGTGAATGTAGGATGTACTCTATTCCCTGAGTACAATACTACAGGTGAAGACTTTAATGTTCCAACAACAGGACAAAACTCTACATGGAAATTCGTTGATGAGGGTGCAGATACATATATTGAATTCCCAACTCAAACTATTGTGGGTTACGTACCAAATGATGCAGCTTGGATTTCTCCTAAATTCAAAGTTCTTATGCAGAGCGAAACAGAACTACATATTGTAGTTGACAACGGAGAGATAGCATGGCAGTATCAATTCATCAAAGAGGGAACAGAAGAGGAAGAGGATAAAGCTATCCAATATGATCCAGACTCTGAATTTAATATGTGGAAGAGTGCTACTTTTACAAATAGCTTCTTCTACGCTCCAAACTGGAGTGAGATAGCTCCTCCTGCAATGGTTATTGATGGTAACTCGTATACTCTATCATTCCCACAAGAGACTTATGATCAGTGGCAAGCTCAAGTTATGTTCTTGACAGACATAACAACGAATGCATCCACAAATTACGACTTCTGTTTGACACTGAACTCAAACAAAGACCTTAAACGAGTGACTGTAAAACTTGTAAAAGAGGGAGATGACGATACTTTCTTCTTTATGAAAATGGTATCTATAGATGCTTACGAGGACTATCTACTATCATTCACCAATATGCCTGGTATTGATATGGAACAAGTTAAGCTTGTATTTGACTTCGGTGGAAACCCTGCAAATACAGAGGTTAATATAAGCAAGATAGTACTTAAAGACCACAGCAATGACGATGGCTCTCGATAAAAAGAGATGATACAATCAATAGAGGAGAGACACAATATTCTCTCCTCTATTACTAATCAAGCAATAACATTATGAGACAAATGAACTTAGCATACATCTTCTCACTGCTGCTTACTCTACTCTCTTGCGGTGGAGAGGATAGCACGCCATCAGAGAAACATACTCTTAGTGCAACTCCTCTTACCATTAATTTTAGCGAGATAGCTCAAAGTAGTACAATAGACATTAGCTCCACCAAAGAGTGGGGAGCATATAGCAACGAGGATTGGATAAGTTTTACTCCCACCTCATCTCTTCAAAGTAATACAAAGATGAATATCTCCGTTACTGAGAATATATCTAAAGATATAAGAACCGGGTCCGTTGTAATTAAATCTGGGGAATTAAGACAAACAGTCGAGATTACACAAGAGGCTAAGGAGGTAATTCCCCCTGACCCTTCTATTCCAGCACCAGAGGGTTACACCCTTGTATGGAATGATGAATTCAATGAAGGCACCCGACCTGATAGTGATATTTGGAGCTACGAAACTGGTGGTGGTGGATGGGGCAACAATGAGCTTCAGCACTACGTTGCTGGTTCAATAGGTGGTGAACAATTAGCAACTGTGAATGATGGTATATTCAAGATAATTGCAAAAAAGATTGGATCAACAGTCTACTCTATACGTATCAACAGCAGAGAGAGTTGGACATATGGGTATTTCGAAGCAAGACTTAAGCTTCCTTCAGGCAAAGGTACCTGGCCTGCTTTCTGGATGATGCCCAAAAACTTCACTGCTTGGCCTGAGGATGGTGAGATAGATATAATGGAGGAGGTAGGATACAGACCAAACTGGGTATCTTCTGCTATTCACTGTAAATCATACAATCATAGTATAAATACTGAGAAGACGGCTGAAAGATTCCTTGAAACAGCTCAGAGTGAATTTCACGTATATGCTCTTGAGTGGACAGAGGATTACATCAAAACATTTGTTGATGGAAAGCTTCTTTTCACTTTTATGAATGACAAAAAGGGTAACAAAGATACTTGGCCTTTCTACACTCCATTCTACCTAAAACTTAACCTAGCATGGGGTGGAAACTGGGGAGGTGCACAAGGTGTGGACGAGTCTGTTCTCCCTGCAACATACGAGATTGATTATGTACGCGTATTCCAAAAAAGCAAATAGTAAACAATGAGAAACATAAAAATAGCAACAGCAACACTACTTACAGGACTACTAATATCTTGTAGTACTAATTCAAGGAACACGAATGACCCAATTGAAAAGAGAGTAGAGACTCTTCTCTCTAAAATGACAATTGAGGAGAAGATTGGTCAAATGAACCAAATATCTTCGTTTGGTAATATAGAAGAGATGCACGGGTTGATAAAGAAAGGTGAGATTGGGTCTATTCTCAACGAAGTTGACGTAAAGCGTATAAATGCTCTTCAGAGAGTAGCCGTAGAGGAGTCTAGATTGGGAATACCTCTTCTTATCGCTCGAGACGTGATTCACGGTTTTAAAACAATATTTCCTATTCCTATCGGACAGGCTGCTTCATTCAACCCTGAAATAGCATACGAGGGGGCTAGAATCTCTGCTATTGAAGCCTCTTCCGTTGGTATACGTTGGACATTTGCTCCGATGATAGACATATCTCGTGACCCTCGTTGGGGACGAATCGCTGAAGGATGTGGTGAAGATCCATATGTAACCTCGGTGATGGGAGCTGCAATGATAAAGGGTTATCAAGGTGATTCGCTCAATTCACCAACATCAATCGCTGCATGCCCAAAACATTTCGTTGGCTACGGGGCTGCCGAGGGTGGACGCGATTACAACTCTACACACATACCTGAAAGACTACTCAGAAACTTATATCTACCTCCTTTCGAGGCTGCAGTAGAGGCTGGAGCAGCTACATTCATGACATCTTTTAATGACAACGATGGAGTTCCTTCAACAGGAAACAGCTTTATACTTCGTGACGTGCTGCGCAAAGAGTGGGGTTTCGATGGCTTTGTTGTTAGTGACTGGGCTTCAGCTAGCGAGATGATTTCTCACGGATTTGCAAAGGATGAGGCTGAAGTAGCTCAAATAGCTGCAAACGCTGGTGTAGACATGGAGATGGTTAGCTACACTTTTGTGAAAGAACTTCCAGACCTAATAAAAACAGGAAAGGTTAAACAGCAAGTTGTAGATGATGCTGTTAGAAATATTCTAAGAATAAAATTCAGACTTGGACTATTCGAGAACCCATATGCTGACGAGATGCAAGCGTCGCCATTCTATGCCTCTGCACACCTTGAAGCGGCAAAAAAAGCAGCCATAGAGTCTGCCATTCTACTTAAGAATGATAACAAGACACTTCCACTCACAAGCTCTGTTAAAAAAGTTGCTATTGTTGGTCCAATGGCAAATGCTCCTTATGAGCAACTTGGAATCTGGGTGTTTGATGGTGAAAAGAACCATACCCAGACTCCTCTTAATTCAATCAAAGAGCTAGTAGGTAGCGAGGTACAAGTAATCTTTGAACCAGGTCTAAACTATAGCCGAGAAAAAAGTCAAACAGGTGTAGCTAAGGCTGTAGCTGCTGCTAAAGCTGCGGATGTGGTAATTGCCTTCGTGGGTGAGGAATCTATTCTTTCGGGAGAGGCTCACTGCTTGGCAGACTTGAACCTTCAAGGTGATCAGCAGAGACTAATCACTGAACTATCAAAACTGAGTAAACCTCTAGTCACTGTTGTGATGGCTGGTCGTCCTCTAACAATAGAACAGGAGGTAAATGCATCATCTGCACTTCTATACTCTTTCCATCCTGGAACTATGGGAGGACCAGCTCTTGCTGATCTTATCTTCGGTCGAGCTGTACCGAGTGGAAAGACTCCTGTTACCTTCCCTAAGTCTGTAGGTCAAATACCTATCTACTATGCACACAACAACACAGGACGCCCTGCTACTCGCAACGAAGTGCTATTGAATAGCATCCCTGTTGAAGCTGGACAGACATCCCTTGGATGTACTTCGTTCTATCTTGATGCTGGTTTTGATCCTCTTTATCATTTTGGTTATGGGCTATCCTACTCAACATTCAAGTATAGCAACATTGAACTATCATCAAGAGAACTCACCGAGAGTGAAACTCTCAAAGTAAGCTTCCTACTTGAAAATACCGGAGAATACGAAGCTACAGAAGTGGCTCAACTCTATATACAAGATAAAGTTGGATCTGTAACTAGACCGGTTAAAGAGCTTAAGCGTTTCGAACGTATCACTCTAAAACCAGGAGAGAGCAAAGAAGTTACCCTCGAACTACCTGTTAAAGAGCTAGCATTCTGGAACATTGATATGAAGAGAGTAGTTGAGGCTGGTGAATTTAAGCTTTGGGTAGCTGGTGACAGCCAAAGTGGGTCTCCAACATCATTCTCTGTAAAAGCTCTCTAAAGAAAATATTACTTTACATATAGTTGCATTTATAGAGTGAATATTGCAAGGTTACACAATTATCTCTATTTAGCCTCTATAAGAAATAGGCTCTATCTACATTAATATAAGTAGATAGAGCCTATTGTTTTTTAGGTGTGCTTTTTCAACTGCATTAATCTCTAAATTATTGCTGTCCGGAAAAAACTATAAAGCACAAAATCTGCCCCAAATCGGCTATCAGTAGGCGATTTGGGGATTATACTTAGAAGAACTACTTCGGGTAGCAAACAACTAAGTAAAGATGTATGGTCTAAGTTTTGGGATTTATCAGGATTTACCGCTTATCTCACTGTAGTTTTTATTATAATGAGGATCTTGAGAATATGATGCAATTTATTTCTAAATATAATAACAAAAGTACATTCATTATTGATATACAAAAAAATCAAAGGTTAGCAAGTTAACCTGCTAACCTTTGTATTAAAAGTCTATGTCAATATATTTAAGTCTATAAATAGAATAGAGATATTAAAGCATATCTACTTATTGAACTTAATCTTTGGATAGTATTTTGTATGAATTAGTTCGTGAGCTTTACGACTACCAGGATAATCTAGATATTTCTCATAAATAGAGAGAATATGTGGATTTTCGTGAGATCTTCTAATTGTCATAGAATTATCTATACTATTTAGTCCTTCAGCACGCTTCTCAAGAGCCTCTTGTTTCTTCTGTGCTTTTGGTTGTCCACCACCACCAATACATCCTCCTTTACAAGCCATGATCTCGATAGCATGAAAGAACTCTTCACCATTTCTGATCTTCTCGAGCATTCGTCCTGCCTCATTCAATCCATGGGCAATACCAATTCTAAGAGTAAGATCACCACAAGGGACCTCACACACCCTGAATCCATCCCATCCACGAAGTTGTTCAAAAACAATAGAGTCTAATCTGCTATTTGTCATCTGTTCTATAGTGGTTCTAACAGCAGCCTCAATAACCCCTCCCGTACGGCCGAAGATAACCCCAGCACCAGAGTACTCTCCAAATGGATTGTCAAACTCCTCCTCATTGACAGTAGCCAAATCAATTCCTGACTCCTTTAGTATCTTTATCAACTCACGAGTAGTAATAACATAATCCGTGTCGAAGTTATCACCACGAGAGAATTCCACCCTTGCTGCCTCGTACTTCTTAGCTATGCAAGGCATAATTGCAACACTAGTTATGTTCTGTCTTCTTATCCCCTTCTCCTTTGCCCATATATCCTTTGCTATAGTTGAGAATATTTGCATTGGCGATTTAACGGTTGATGGAGCTTGAAGAAGTTCAGGAAAGTTCTGCTCAATATACTTAACCCAAGCTGGGCAGCAAGAAGTCAATATTGGCAGTGGAACATCCTCATCTCCTTTCATATATGACTCTAGACGAGTCCTAAACTCCTTAGCCTCTTCCATAATTGTTAAGTCCGCTGCCCAAGAAGTATCAAATACATAATCAACACCAATCATACGAAGAGCTGCTGCTAGTCGCTTCTCAACGTTTGTACCAGGTTCAAAACCAAATGCCTCTCCAATGGTTACTCTAATAGCAGGAGCTATCTGAACAATAACCAATTTCTTCGGAGTTGCTAGATCTCTTAAGAATTTAACAGTGTTATCTCCCGCCACAATAGCATTAACTGGGCAAGCTTGAATGCACTGTCCACAATGGGTACATATCTTGGTGTGGATAAAGTGGCGCTGCTTCTTTTCTCCAGAGATGCAATCTACCGGGCATACTCGTTTGCATGCACCACACCCTATACACTTCTCTGTAACGTGAAGCTTAACAAGGTGAGGACACTGTTGTGCTGCACATAGATTCTCATCAATATGCTCCACTAGTTCATCATAGAAACTTTCAAGAATCTCAAATATCATATTATGGTCTTGATGAAGCTTTAACTTCACCTGCTCACTCAAGTAACGTAGAAGATATAGATCTCTACTAGTTGATTTCCCTTTAGCTATTCTATCGAAGTTTCGCCATATTCGGTCTATCTCAGCTTCCACATCTCTATATTCAGTCAAGACACCCTCCTCCATCTTACCTTTGACAAACTCAATATAGAATTTAGCGTACTGAACAATACAATCTTCATCAGAGAGAATAATCATTGTTCTACTCTGATTCTCTGCAAAGTGAGTAAAGTCTACAGCTATATCACAGTGGCTAGGTGTTACGAACCCACCAAAAGGAAGGCCAAAATGTACTGCCTTTAGATTGCGGCCATTCATCATTCCTCCAGCGATAGCTACTAGTTCACTATATGATGCTCCCTCTGGTATATCATATATTCCTGGGTTGTTTATTCTACCTGCAATAGCAACCTTACGACTATTATCTCCAATTAATTCACGAAGCTCTAGCTCGCCGAATATAGAGAACATAGAACCCAATGAACTTTGAACAATTACTTGCTTTTTATTTTCTGTATTGTTTGCCAACATACGCCTTTGTGGTTAAATTACGATACAAATATAGTATTAAGTTTAAGCTAGCAAGGTTATATTAATGAATGTTTTCTTACTCTTTTACCGTTAACGAAAACACTCTTTATTATGTCACATATTTTAATACCTTTGCATTGCAATAAATTATATAATACAGACCCAATATGGCAACAAAGCAGGAGATACGAGAGGCCAACAAAAGAGGCAGAACATTTGAGGATGCACGAAAAGACGAGAAACTACTTCGCGCTGCAAGAGATTACCAACCATCAAATACCAACCCAAAGTCACGCGATCTAAGAAGCAATCGCAAGAAGAGTGTCAATGGCAAATCTGGTAAATATTGAACATATACAACAAATCCCCACTATCTCTGCTTAGAGATAGTGGGGATTTGTTGTATATCAGGAAAGAATGTATGATTACATCATACCACCCATGCCGCCCATTCCTGGAGCCATAGCTGGAGCTGCTGCCGCACCTTCCTCTTTTTTCTCAACAATGACACACTCAGTAGTTAAGAACATACCTGCTATTGAAGCTGCATTCTCTAGTGCTACACGAGTAACTTTAGCTGGATCAATAACTCCATTAGCTACAAGATCTTGGAATTCATCAGTTCGAGCGTTATATCCAAATGAGCCAACACCCTCGCGCACTTTCTGAACAATAACAGCTCCCTCAACACCCGCATTGAATGCTATCTGACGAAGAGGCTCCTCGATTGCACGCTTAACGATCTCGATACCAGTTGTCTCATCTTCGTTATCACCCTTAAGGCCATCAAGAGCCTCAATAGCACGAATATATGCAGTACCACCTCCTGGGACAGTACCCTCCTCGATAGCTGCTCGAGTAGCACATAAAGCATCGTCAACACGATCCTTCTTCTCTTTCATCTCAACCTCAGATGCAGCACCTACATAAAGAACTGCAACACCACCAGCCAATTTAGCCAAGCGCTCTTGTAGCTTCTCTCGGTCATAATCAGAAGTTGTTGCCTCGATTTGGCCTTTAATCTGCTGTACGCGGTTAGCTATCATCTCCTGCTGACCACCTCCATTTACAATAACAGTATTCTCCTTGTTTACAGCAACTTTCTCTGCACGTCCACACATATCAAGAGTAGCTTGAGCAAGAGTAAGCCCCTTCTCTTCAGAGATAACAATAGCACCTGTAAGGATTGCAATATCCTCTAGCATCTCTTTGCGACGATCACCGAATCCCGGAGCTTTAACAGCACAAATCTTCAATGAACCACGCAGACGGTTAACAACCAAAGTAGCCAAAGCTTCACTATCAACATCCTCTGCGATGATCAATAGAGGACGACCTGACTGAACTGATCCCTCCAAGATTGGAAGCATATCTTTGAGTACAGATATTTTCTTGTCGAATAGAAGAATCATAGGATTCTCCATCTCAACCTCCATCTTCTCTGTGTTTGTAGCAAAGTAAGGTGAGATATATCCACGATCGAACTGCATACCCTCAACCACCTCAACGGTAGTCTCTGTTCCTTTAGCCTCCTCTACAGTGATAACACCATCCTTAGTAACCTTACGCATAGCCTGAGCAATGAGAGATCCTATCTCTTGATCGTTGTTAGCTGAGATACGAGCAACGCTCTCAATCTTACCAAAGTCATCAGATACTTCAACAGCCTGTGACTTGATGCTCTCGACAACCTTAGTAACAGCTTTGTCGATACCACGCTTGAGATCCATAGGATTCGCACCTGCCGTAACATTTTTCATACCTACACCGATGATAGATTGTGCTAACACTGTTGCAGTAGTCGTACCATCACCAGCATCATCACCAGTCTTCGAGGCAACCTCTTTAACAAGTTGTGCACCCATATTCTGATAAGGATCAGATAGTTCAATCTCTTTAGCTACAGAGACTCCATCCTTAGTAATATGAGGAGCGCCGAACTTTTTCTCAATAATAACATTACGCCCCTTAGGACCTAGAGTTACTTTAACTGCATTTGCCAACTCATCAACCCCTTTTTTAAGAAGGTCACGAGCATCCATATTATATTTTATCTCTTTAGACATAGTGTATCTCTTTATTTTAGTTATTCAACAATTAAATAGTAGCTAAGATATCCGACTGACGCATAATAAGAAGCTTCTCACCCTCTACTTCAATCTCTGTCCCTGCAAACTTGCCATACAAAACAGTCTCACCAACTTTAAGAACCATCTCTTCGTCCTTCGTTCCTTGTCCAACTGCCAGAACCTCACCCTTTAGAGGCTTCTCTTTAGCCGAATCAGGAATAATGATTCCTCCGATAGTTTTCTCTTCTGCAGCAGCTGGTCTTACCAGCACTCTATCTGCCAATGGTTTGATTTTCATAATTTTTATATGTTATGCTATTGTTTATAATTCTATACTATCTAATTTAGCAATCACTATGCCAAATGGATATAGAGGCATAAAAGTTGATCATTAGCGACAGAATGACAGAATAATACTGACAACATAAATATTTATATAGCATAATGAACCCAATAGCATCGGCTATTGTTGAAGTAAATAAACACAAATTACAGATAAACTATGTACAGATTCTATTCAAGTTTGGGTGCTCCTATCACTAGAAGTATACTATCTATAGCTGCTGGAGTCAGCTTTCTTGTTTGGCCAGAGGCTAGCCAACGCTTAATTGTTATAATCCTTGGAGCACTATTATTGTTATCTGGGGTAATACCACTAATTTACTCCTACTTTAAACGACAGAACTTCCCACCAGAAGCTATATTGAGTTTCACTTTGGGTATTCTAATAGTTATCTTCCCAAGTTTCTTTGTAAACTTCTTCTACCTTTTCCTTGGATTCTTGCTACTTATAGCTTCTGTCGGACAGCTTGCTATTCTCGTTCAATCCAGCAGAAAAGGCATTGAGAGAAAGGGATATCTATATATATTTCCCCTCATAGTATTTATTGGATCAGTATTAGTTATCTGGAATCCTTTTACTGTCGCTACAGCTGTAACCAAAGTATTTGGTATTTTTGCGATATTCTATGGAGTGAGTGAACTATATAGTTACGCAACGGTTAGGCACCATCAAGAATTGCCTGATTAAGCTCTTTAAAAGGTAATAAAATTTGTCGACATCATATGACTCTCATGTTAATTGCAGGTCTTATGGTGTCGCTTTTTTTTTCTTTACATATAGTAAGCCCTATGCTTAGATCAAAAGCATTACCTTTGCACTAAAGATAATCAGAGAGATAAAAGAATATGATAAAAGAACTCCAACTGCGAGTGCTACCTAAAATAGCAGCATCAGAAGATGCACTAATAGAGTATCTATCTAAAGAGCATTCTATTGCAATAAAGGACATTAAGGCTGTAAGAATTTTGAAGCGTTCAATAGATGCTCGACAGCGTCAAGTAATGATTAACTTGAAGGTGAATATGTTTATCAACGAACTGCCTTCTAACGAAGAGTTCGTCTCTATAGAGTATAGAGATGTAAGCTCGGCACCATCTGTCATTGTCGTTGGGGCAGGGCCTGCAGGACTATTCGCTGCTCTTAGGCTCATTGAAGCTGGATTGCGCCCTATCGTTGTTGAGCGTGGCAAACCTGTCGCAGAAAGAAAACGAGATATTGCACTTATTAGCCGTGAGCACTCTGTTGACCCTGAATCAAACTACAGCTTTGGTGAGGGTGGTGCAGGAGCCTTCTCGGATGGAAAACTATACACCCGCAGTAAAAAAAGAGGATCTGTCGATAGAGTATTAAATATACTATGCCAGCACGGAGCCTCCACCTCAATATTGGTTGATGCTCATCCACATATTGGTACGGATAAGCTTCCGCGTGTAATCTCAAACATCAGAGAAACTATCCTCTCTTGTGGAGGTGAGGTTCGTTTCAATACAAAGATGAAGAGTCTTATCATTGAAGAGAATCAAGTCAAAGGTATTATTTGTAATGATGATAATGAACTTCATGGTAAGGTTATCCTTGCAACAGGGCACTCAGCAAGGGATGTGTATAGACATCTAAACGAATCTCAGGTACTAATTGAGTCAAAAGCTATAGCAGTTGGCGTTCGCCTAGAACATCCACAGGAGTTGATAGATCAGATTCAGTATCATAGCAAAGATGGTCGCGGGGATTATCTTCCTGCCGCCGAATATAGCTTTGTTACTCAATCAAAAGAGAGAGGTGTTTATAGCTTCTGTATGTGCCCAGGTGGGGTTGTTGTACCAGCTGCCACTGGCCCAAACCAAGTTGTAGTAAATGGTATGTCATCTTCTAGCAGAGGATCCCGTTGGGCCAACTCTGGAATGGTCGTAGAGGTTCGTCCTGAAGATCTCCCATCACATCATGCTGAACAAGGTGCTCTTTCTATGCTCTCATTTCAAGAAGAGCTAGAGCGAAACTGTTGGCAAAATGGTGGAATGAAGCAGACGGCTCCAGCTCAACGTATGGTTGAGTTCGTTAACAAGAAATTGTCTGGCACCCTTCCTGAGAGTTCTTATTCACCTGGTCTTTTGTCATCTCCACTTCACTTTTGGATGCCAGAGATAGTAACGGATAGACTTCGTGAGGGTTTCAAAAAATTTGGTCAGATGTCTCATGGATTTTTAACTGACGACGCTGTAATGATAGGTGTTGAGAGTCGCACCTCTTCTCCTGTAAGGATACCTCGTGATAGAGAAAGCCTTGAACACCTAAATATCAGAGGTCTATACCCATGTGGTGAAGGTGCTGGATATGCTGGAGGTATTGTATCGGCGGCCATTGATGGTGAGCGATGTGCTGAAGCACTTGCTGCTACACTGTAAAGGATAAATAAAAATAGCAGAGGCTACACACTTCACCAACAGTGTGTAGCCTCTTTCAAATATAACAAAAAACACAAAAAAACACAAAAAAACGAGTGTATTACAAGTATATATCATTGACTTCGCCAGTTTGTTGGCGAGCTACAAGCCTTACATCCATCAACATTTTATCTCGTTCCTCTTTTGAGCAACTTGTTACCCCACCGAAGAAGTGGTGAGTAACATTCTGTATAGCACAAAACTTGAATATTCCCACATCCATTGTCTGCTCCATTGCAACAAGCATGCCTCTTTCTTGATATACTTGAAGAGGAGTCCCCATAGGAGTTAACATGACCACTCTTTTAGAAGATAGTTTTCCAACTATCCCATTTTTAGTAGACTCATAAGCAAAGCCGTAAGAGAACACACGATCAATGTATCCCTTTACTATAGCTGGAAGTCCAGTCCACCATATAGGATAGATGAATGTGATCACATCTGCCCAATCCACAAGATCTTGCTCTTTCTTTACATCCTCTTGTACTTTACCTGCAAATATTGCTTCAAAATCTTTTGTTGACAGCACGGGATTGAAGCCTATCTCATAGAGATCTCTAATTTTTACTTCATTACCCTGGCCCATCAACACCTCTGTATACTCCTTAAGGATGGCGTGACTAAAGCTCTTAGGATTGGGATGCGAAAATATTACCAAGTGTTTCATAATGCACCATTACTATTAATATGTTCAATAATTGTAGAACAACTTAGTAGCTGCTTTGTTCATAATCTATATTTCTAGCTAAGAAAAAAGAGTTACCTTTGGTGCTCATATCTGAGAGTTAAATAATATATTACTCCCAATGAAACAGATCTCAATACTTAAGTTGTAACTCATGAATAAATATACTACACTACTTATTAGCCTACTCTTGAGTGCCACGAGCTTAGAGGCAGAAGGAAGAGATAAGGGATTTGAATTCCTAAATCTTCCACAATCAGCTCAAGTAGCTGCTTTAGGTAGCACTAACGTATCTTTTACCAGTGATGAGATATCTATAGCTCTAGAGAATCCAGGACTACTCTCTCCAGATAAGCACCACCAACAATTATCTTTAAACTACACCAATTATGTATCCGACATAAATATGGGTAGCTTTATATACGGACAGTTTGTTGGTTATCGTGGTGCTTGGGCTGTGGGTGCAACCTATCTTGATTATGGCACATTTAAGGAGACAACTGAAGAGAACATCTATTTGGGTGAATTTTCAGCTCGAGATCTCTCTATTCAAGGAACATATTCATATCAATTGACAAATACAATCCGAGCTGGTGTAACTGCAAAATTGATTTACTCTGGCTATGAGAGATACTCTGCTTGGGGGCTTGCAGCTGATCTAGGATTAAGCTATGTACATCCTCAGGGTAACTTCACAGCAGGGTTGGTGTTCAAAAATCTCGGAGGTGAGATCAAGAGCTTCGAGAATGTTGATCAATCCATTCCTTGGGATATTCAACTTGGACTATCACATAAAATGAGGCACGCCCCATTTAGGTTCCACCTAACAGCATGGCAACTTAACAGATGGGATATGAGCGTTTATCGCCAAAAAGAGAATAACTCCTTTGGAGAAGAGCAGCAGGAGCCTAAAAAGGATAACGTTTTCCTAACCATGGCAAAACACCTCGTATTTGGTATTGACTTTGTACCATCAAACAACTTTTACATATCTGTTGGATTCAATCCTAAAGCACAAGCTGACTTTGCTATACAAAACAGAAAAGGAATCTATGGATTCTCGTTTGGTACAGGGTTACGCTTAAAGCAGTTTCAAGTTGGAATGTCCTATTTCCAGAGAAATCCTGGTGGAGGGAGTTTCATGTTGGGTGTAACAACTAGTTTCGAGAAATTTAAATTGTAATACAGAATATTCGTGATGAAAAATAAGATAACTATTGCTATTGATGGCTTCTCATCTTGTGGTAAAAGCACTATGGCTAAGGAGTTAGCAAAAAACTTAGGCTATATTTATGTTGACAGTGGTGCTATGTACAGAACTATCACTCTTTATTCTCTTCGTAATGGTATAATATCCAATTCCGGCGAAATTGATCTCAATAGGCTAGAGAATGAAATGAGTAATATAGAGATTTCATTTAGATTCAATAGCCAAACACAACGCCCAGACACCTATCTAAATGGTGAACTAGTTGAGAATGACATCCGACTAATGGAGGTATCGAACAACGTAAGTCATATAGCAGCCATTGGATTTGTTCGCAAAGCATTAGTCGAAATGCAGCAAGCAATGGGCAAAGAGAAAGGTATAGTGATGGATGGAAGGGATATTGGCACAGTCGTTTTCCCTGATGCAGAACTAAAAATCTTTGTCAAGGCATCTGCTCAAGTTAGAGCTCAACGTAGGTATGACGAGCTTAATGCTAAAGGAGAAAGGGTTAATTTCGATGAAATACTACATAACGTAGTTGAACGTGACAATATAGACATGAACCGCACTGAGAGCCCTCTGCGTCAAGCTCAAGATGCTCTTGTTCTTGATAATTCTAATATAAGTATTGAAGAGCAAAACGAGTGGCTGATTCAACAAGTTCAGAGATTAACTAATGCATAAATAACCACCTTATGAAAAGAGTAGAGATAGACAGTGGTTCAGGATTCTGCTTTGGTGTTGTTAATGCCATTAATAAGGCAGAAGAGTCTCTCGAAAAAGGTCTTAAACTATCCTCACTTGGCGATATAGTACATAATGGGAGAGAAGTTGATAGGCTAGAAAAAAGGGGGCTATCAACAATAAACCACCAACAGCTCTTCTCTATGAAGAATAGCTGTGTTCTTCTTAGAGCTCATGGAGAGCCCCCTGCTACTTACGAGTATGCCAGGAGGAATAATATTGAGCTTATCGATGCTACTTGCCCTGTTGTACTAAGGCTTCAAAAGAGAATAAACCAAAAGTACCATGATCTCAAAGGTAGTAATTCGCAAATAGCTATCTACGGAAAACATGGACATGCCGAGGTTATAGGCTTGGTTGGACAGACGGATAACACAGCCCTAGTAATTGAGTCTATAGAGGAGATAGAGAAGTTAGATTTTACTAAAGGTATTTGTCTCTTTGCTCAGACAACCAAATCCATTGATGGTTTTAATGCTCTTGTATCAGAGATAAAAAGTAGAATTGATAGCTCAGTCAAATTTGAATACTACGACACCATCTGTCGACAAGTTTCAAACAGAATACCCAATATCAGAGACTTTGCAAAAAGGTTTGATCTTATTCTCTTTGTCAGTGGGAAAAAGAGCTCAAATGGTAAAGTATTATTTATGGAGTGTAAAGCTGTAAACCCAAACTCTAAGATGGTTTCGGACGAGAGTGAGCTTGACCCTAATTGGATAGCAGAAGCTCAAAGCATAGGCATATGTGGAGCAACATCGACTCCTCGCTGGCTAATGGAGCAAGTGGAGAACTCGGTTAACTCCATAATAGAGAACTTAGCATAACGAATCGATGGTAATAACTATTGATGCTGCAACAAGGAGTACTCCTAGAATAAAATAAAATATACGCGCACCCAACCTTCCTAGTTGATCAACGAAGAAGGATGCGGTGCGCGTTTTGTAAAACCACTCCCAATTGAGTAATGCAGCCATAAGAGCTATGGCCCCAGGGAGTGCGAAGATAAATGCTGAGAAGTAGGGCTTTATGTCCATATTATGAAAATCTCCTATTATTATATCTCAAAGATAACTAGATATAGTAATAAAATATCAAATCATGAATGATAAAAGAGTGTTGACCACTCTAAAACTTCCACTGAAGAACAACCTTGCTACTCTTATAGGTTATTAATATACTTTTTGTTAGAACTATCTTATTTGGTAGAGCATTAAATATTGTCTCTATAACCTGCAATAGAGCGAAGAACTTAACTAAAAACTGCACATCAGGCATATACTTTAGATTAACAGGAGCATCCCGCATAAATTTAGGAGTAGGATCTAAAAGCTCTAGTTTAGGGAAATTACTCTTTTGGCTCTTTGTAGCTGAAAAATTAGCCAATTCGGTCCAACATACCTTCCTATTAGTAACCTTCCAATTATAAGCTGGGATTATTAGAGATACTCCATCCAAAGTGGATTTAATATCAGTTCGAAAGCTCTTCATAAAATCATCTATAGAACTATCGCTGTATCCATATACACCATAGAAAGCATCAAGAAGCGCCACTTGTTCAACAAAAGAATAGACTCCAGATGGAGCAGAGAAAGTAGTCGAGAGACCAAGTTCACTCAAATCTATCGAGAGCGAATCTGTTGGTTGAGTGGCCCAACATCTTGCCCCCAGCGAAATGCCGATAATTAAAGCCAAGATTAGGGATTTCATAATATATCAATTAATCAGTTAATAGCCCATATACCCTCACCTTAATAAAACATTCGCCACTCTTTTTTGTTCTCTTTTATTACTCCATTTTTAGCTGTTATTGAGCATATGGATACAATTAAAGCTATAAAAGTGGATGATGTTTAATAACTGTAAACACCATCCACTTTTATAGCTTTTGTCTATATTATTGATAGATAAAGTTCAAGAACTCACCTACCTATTAGTTACCCATTTCAGAAAGGAACTTAATACGAACAAGTCGTACTTCCTCCTCTTTGTAAGCCATACCTAACTCCTCAATAGCATCCTCCATACTATCGCTTTCAGCCTCTCGGAAGTAATCACATATCTCCTCAATATGCTCATCATCCATAATCTCATCCAAGAAATAGTCTATATTGATCTTAGTTCCTGAAAATACGATTGCCTCAACCTCATTTAGCAATTCATTGAAGTCAATACCCTTAGATATTGCAATATCATCAAGTGCCACTTTCCTATCAATAGCCTGAATAATAGCTACCTTTAGTTTCGACTTATTTGCAACGGTACGTACTCGTAGATCCTCTGGTCTATCGATCTCGTTCTCGTATACATGCTTCTTAATAAGATTTAGAAACTCCTCCCCATATCTTTTGGCCTTACCAGCCCCTACCCCTGGGATATTCTGAAGCTCTTCAGATGTAACAGGATAGATAGTAGACATAGCCTCAAGAGATGGATCTTGGAAAATCACATAAGGAGGTAAATCTAATTTCTTAGATATCTGCTTGCGAAGATCCTTGAGCATACCAAAAAGAACAGGATCGGCCGCACATGAAGCTCCACCTTTCATTTGAGACTCCTCAACCTCATCACTCTCCTCATCCTCTTTAATTATCTTGAATGATATAGGCTTTTTAAGAAATTTCTTACCAGCATCGCTTACCTTTAGTATACCATAGTTCTCTATATCCTTGGTGATATAACCTTCAAGCATTGCTGTTCTTATCACTTCATGCCATGTTGACTCATCCTCATCGTTGCCTGATGAAAATATCTCCAAGTCTTGGTGGCTATAAGAGTCTATCTCTGAAGTCTCTTTTCCGACCAATACATTAATTACATAATCAGCCTTAAACTTCTCTTTTAATACCAAAATGGCCTCTATGGCTGTGATTAGCAGCTCTTGCGCTTCTACTTTTTTCTTTGGGTGCATACAGTTGTCACAATTTCCACAATTTTCTTCTTTATACTCTTCTCCGAAATAGTGGAGTATAGATTTACGCCTGCAAATAGCCGATTCGCAATAAGCAGCTGTCTCAACAAGCAACTGCTTGCCAATCTCCTGCTCTGCAATAGGTTTGCCCTGCATAAACTTCTCCAATTTTTGCAAGTCTTTTGGCGAGTAGTAAGCTATACATTGCCCCTCTCCTCCATCGCGACCCGCACGACCAGTCTCTTGATAATACCCTTCAAGACTCTTAGGTACGTCATAGTGTAATACAAAACGTACGTCAGGCTTGTCAATACCCATACCGAAGGCTATAGTAGCAACGATTACACGAATCTTCTCCATAAGGAAAGCATCCTGAGTCTCACTCCTAACATTAGACTCCATACCAGCATGGTAAGGTAGTGCCGAGATACCGTTCGCACGAAGAACCTCTGCAAGTTCTTCTACTCTTTTGCGGCTCAAACAGTAGATA
Organism: Bacteroidales bacterium; assembly: GCA_051652645.1. Taxonomy (GTDB): domain Bacteria; phylum Bacteroidota; class Bacteroidia; order Bacteroidales; family UBA7332; genus UBA7332. Next base: position 33,302 of record JBOFUP010000040.1, on the reverse strand, counting down.
ATCCCAGATTTGCCCTCCTGCGATTTGATATATTTTATTATATCACGCTCTACTGTCTCTCCCTTTTTTCGTACTTCATAGTATAGATTGTGACGGTTAAACGAGGATTTAAAGACATTAGACTCTATCATTCCAAGGTTTTTCTGAATATCGTGTTGCACCTTAGGCGTAGCAGTTGCCGTTAGTGCAATCACCGGACGTTTGCCTATCTCATTAATAATAGGGCGTATTCTCCTATATTCAGGACGGAAATCGTGGCCCCACTCAGAAATACAGTGTGCCTCATCAATGGCATAAAACGAGATTTCGATCTGACGAAGAAACTCTATGTTATCCTCCTTTGTCAATGATTCAGGTGCCACATAAAGCAGCTTAGTCTTTTTTTTCAATATATCCTCTTTAACCCTATCGATGGCACTCTTTGTTAACGAAGAGTTTAGAAAATGGGCAATCCCATCCTCTTCGCTAAAGTTGCGCATGGCATCAACTTGATTTTTCATTAGGGCTATCAAAGGAGAGATGATGATAGCAGTACCATTCATCATCAGAGCTGGCAATTGATAACAGAGCGACTTACCACCGCCTGTTGGCATTAGTACAAATGTATCTCGTCCATCAAGCAAGGATTGGATGACCTCCTCTTGATTGCCTTTGAACGTATCAAATCCAAAATGCCTAGTCAGTGCTGCTACAATTTCCTTTTTATTAGCCATATTAAATTCTTTGTCGATTCCTCGTTAGTGTTATTTCTGAGTAACAAAGTTATGACAAGATTTCTCATTTTCCCAAATAGAGAGGTATGATTTTTTCTTTTTTTCATCCCAAAAATATTAAAATGCTCCTTAAATGTTCTAAGGTAGATACTTAATAAGTCCATTCAATGGAGAAATGAGTATCTAAATCAGCATATATAATAATTTGAGCTATGATATAACCAACATAGCTACTCTGAATTTGTTCGGCAATAGCTAAGATGAATAACTTTTTTCATTACCTTTGCATTAAACAAAGAGCAGTAAGACAGTTTGTCGCTCGTAGCCTAGCTACGGGAGGAAAGTCCGGGCTACATAGAGCACCATGCTTCTTAACGGGAAGCTATCCGCGAGGGTAGAGTAACGTAACAGAGAATAACCGCCCTCTTTTCGAAGATGGTAAGGGTGAAAAGGTGGGGTAAGAGCCCACCGGTCTTTGCAGCAATGTAAGGAGCCGTACGTCTGATGGGTAGCAAGTTCATGTATATCGGCGCAGTAGGGCTGCTCGCCCGATGCCGAGGGGTAGAACGCTAGAGCTACAATGTGAGTTGTAGTCGAGATAAATGACAGACACTCCCTTTATTATAATGGGAGAACAGAACCCGGCTTATCGGCTTACTGCTCTTTGTTTTTCATCAAGCATAGTTATATGAAATAAAGAAAGATCTTAAGATAGAGCCTCTCGCTCCATTTTAAGATCTTTCTTTATAAATATACCCAATTCACCTCATCTACTTAAACTCTTTATATATTACATAGACTATTTGCGCAATAAGATTGTAGTTACTTTTCTGCTCCTCAAGAGAGTCAGTGATGAAAATTGCATACGCTATTCTAGTTGAATTTGGCAACACCATTATCCCTATGTCGTTATTTGCAGCTGTAACCCCATCCTTATTCATTCCTGAGAATCCCGTCTTATGTGAAAGTATTACCTCGGCAGGTATCATATCCCTAGCCGAACCTGTTGCACTCTCAGCCATAGTCCTAAATATAAACTCTTGATTCTGCTTATTCAATAACTGACCACTGTCGAAAAGCTCTAGTAACTTTATAAACCCCATTGGAGTGGCCCAATTTCTAAACTGCACATCCCACGAACTTTGAATATCCAACTCACTACTTTCTATATTCATATCATCAATACCGAGAGTGTGTATGTACTCATTAGCCACCTTTGCCCCACCTATCAACTCAAGAATTATATCACAACCATTATTGTCACTTCGCTGGAGCATAAACTCCAATATAGTAGATACGGCAAGCCTTACCCCACCCTTAGGATATAGATCTCTTAAGGGGCTCCATGTGTTGGAATGCATCATTCGATGCTCTATACATACAGAATCATTCAACCCTAGAGTTTGTCCCTCTCGAAGCGCAGCCAAGGCGATTGGAAACTTATATGTGCTCTGCATAGGAAACCTATCATCCCCAGCAATAGAAAAATACTCCTGACTCTCGAGCACCTTAATTGCAACACCAACCCTAGCGTTCTTAGTTAAAATCAAACTATCTATCGAATAAATAAGATTGCCACTGCTTGAAAGATGTGACAAGTTGGCAAGTAACGTAAAAAGAATTATTATACCTCTCATACATCCCATTATAAATTAGAAACTCTCCTATAGTGACTAGGTGATAAGTTAATCACTCTAATAGACTGAGTATAGAAGTGTAATAAGCTATTTAAACCTACACTTAATTTAACTAACCAGTCAAATAACTAGAGTTTAAAAGTTGACAAGCCTTCGTTAAATAAATTGCAAAATCTCATATCCAATACTACACTTGAAGGCTAGTAATAGTTCATTATTAAACAACAACGTTGAATTCAGGAATCTAATCTATCAACATTTAGACTCATTCTGCGAAGATACTAAATGTATATACAATTATAGATTAGAAAACAATGGGATATTCAAGCTATCTTTGCATAAAACATAATCATAATAAGTAGAAATAGAAGTGTTATAGATTTAAGACATAACCTGCTACACTGATACTTTTCTATTTATAAGTAAATCTAAGACGCCAATTATTGTTCACTAAACTATTTCTGCACAATAATCCTTATTAAATCACATATAAATAAGACTAAAATAGACTTTTATGACCTCTACAATAATAATTATTATTACTGCTTTAATTATCCCTACCGTTGTATATTTAGTCTTTACAATAAGAGATAAAGTAAAAGATAAACAAATAGAAATTGTTCAGAGAATTGAAAACTTAAGTACTATAGGCGAAAGTAGCTCAAGGTCTAATAATAATATCACTCTTCCAAGATATAATATTATTTCAAACTATATACTAGCTAACTATTATGATAAATTCATATTAGCCTCAGACAAACAAGAGATAATAGACAACTACAAACCTTTATATTATGAAGTCCTAACCTTAGGATTGCAACTTAAAAAATATGCTATTGATCAATCTGAATCGTTAAACATTTTCATCAATGAATACACCTCAATAGACGAAATAGTATTAAAGCACAACAACCAAGTAACCAAATCAAGACTAAACAGACATAAACTATTTTTTGACACTTGTTTGAACTATCCCTTAGATAATCAACAAAGAAAATCTATTGTATCAGAAGCTAAAAACAATCTGGTAGTTAGTAGTGCAGGAAGTGGGAAGACTTCATCTATTGTTGGAAAAGTTAAATATCTAACAGAGATTCTGAACGTTGATCCAAATCGCATATTACTGATAAGTTATACAAACAAAGCTGCTACGGAGTTAACTGAGAGAATTGCCACAAAAGGATTGATTGGCTACACATTTCATAAGTTAGCTCTTGAGATAATAGGAGAAGTAAGTGGCATTAAGCCCTCGATATGTGATAATACAGATGCACTTTTTATCAAAATATACAAATCCCTTCTACTTAATACTTCTTTCAAAAGAAGCGTTATTGAATATTTTGTTGATTATCCGCAGAATGAAACGGAGTGGGAAGCAAAAAAAAGTGATAAAAGAGATACTCTTTCTCAACTAAAGAAGAGGCAGATAAAAGCTCTTATTCCTGATATGGATGGCAACACGTTCTATGTCAAAAGCATACAAGAGCAAAAGATATGCTTTGCTCTCTCTTCATTAGGTATAGACTTCAGATATGAAGAGGCATATGAAAACAGTTTAGCAGATGAAACATACTCTCAATATTGTCCTGACTTCTCTATTTACTATAATCACAAAGGAGTTAAAAAGAGATTGTATCTCGAGCATTTTGGAGTAGACGAACATGGACTCGTTCCTGGTTGGTTCGCACAAGATAAAAATATTAGCTACGAAGAGGCAAATCAAAAATACAACGATGGAATTACTTGGAAAAAAGAGGCTCATAAGAAGTTTGGCACAAAACTAGTAACGACATCTAGTGCAGACTTCCACTATTTTGATATTAAAGAGAAATTGAAAAGTCTCCTTATAAAGAGTGGTGTTACAATTAATGAAATAAGTGAGGAGGAGTTATATGACCTTATCCTCTCTAAAGACATGAAACGAGAGAAAGCACTTATTAGGCTTATAGCTACATTCATTACACTTACAAAATCTAACTACAAGTCATTTGAAGAGATACTTCAATCTATAATAAAGGTAAATGACAAGAGAGCTCTATTTATCATTAATGATATTATTAAACCAATTAATGATATATACAGAGAGACCCTAAGTAAGAATAATCAAATAGACTTCACTGACTCAATTATTAAAGCAACTGAACTGTGTCATAAGTCTAATAAACACGTATACGATCATATCATTGTTGACGAGTTCCAAGACATATCCGTAGATAGATACAAATTCTTAAAGGCTCTTAGGCGAGATAATAGCCCTGCAAGCCTCTACTGTGTAGGCGATGATTGGCAATCAATATATAGATTCTCTGGTTGCGACATGTCACTTTTCAATCAATTCTCTAAATATTTTGGGGAGACCGAAGTTAACAAGATTGAGACTACCTACCGCTTTGGGCAACCACTAGTTGATCAATCCTCAAAATTCATTCAGAGAAATAGAGCTCAGTTACAAAAAAACATAAAACCCTTCAACTCGGATATTAAAAGCGAACTTGAGTTCATTGCATACTATAGACGGGATTATTGCAGAACCGTAGAGGAGATAGTATCAAAAATAGATACCGATAAGTCAATATACTTGCTAGGCAGATACTCTTTTGACGACTACTACCTATCATATATGTTTAAATCATTCAAGAGAGGGCACAAATTCTACTATACTATAGCAGGTAGAGAGATAGAGTTCTTGACTGTACATAAGTCTAAAGGTCTTGAAGCCGACTACGTCATTTTACTCCAGTGTAATAAAGACACATACGGGTTCCCATCTTTAGTAAGTGATGATCCAATAATGAACTATGTATTAACCCAAGCAGATCAATACCAATTTGCTGAAGAGCGTAGATTATTTTACGTAGCCATAACACGCGCAAAGCATAAAAGCATAGTTCTTTATGACAATCGATACCCATCAATCTTTGTTGATGAGTTTCTTAAACCCGAAACAATTGTTGAGGAGAATTATGCAAAACATCGAAATGCTAACAAGAGATGGACAATCAAAGCTGACCAATATCTACTCGACTTACACAATCAGGGAAAGAGTATAAAATACATCTCCTATAAAATGGGTAGAAGCCAAACATCGATAATTATGAGACTAGGCACTCTTAATCGGAAATAAGCTATAATAAAAGGTCAGTATACATATGCATACTGACCTTTTATTATATAAGTTACCCTTTTACTTCCCATAATTAGCCAACCACTTCACCATTTGAGGGTCGCGATGAGAGAAGAAAAGGCTCTCTTTTCTGTCAAGTTTACATATGGCTTCCATATCATCATCATCAAGAAAGAAATCAAAGATATTAATATTTTCAATCATTCTCTCCTTGTGTGTAGACTTAGGAATAAGTATTATCTCACGCTGCAAAAGAAATCTCAAAGCCACTTGAGCTACCGACTTCCCATATTTAGATCCTATTGCAGCTAATGTCTCATTTGTAAAGAAGTGGTTTCTCCCCTCAGCAAAAGGACCCCACGACATTACTTTTGCATCATACTGCTTCATCACCTCTTGTGACTCCCACTGTTGATTGAACACATGTGTCTCAATTTGATTTACAGCTGGCTTTATCTCGCAAAACTCCGAAATATCAACAAACCTATCAGGATAAAAATTACTAACACCTAATGCCCTAGCTTTGCCTTCTTTGTATGCATCCTGCATTGCACGATATGTGCCATAGTAATCACCAAAAGGTTGATGAATGAGTAGTAAATCAACATACTCCATTTCAAGTTTACGAAGAGACTCCTCTATTGATGCCTTAGCCCTATCATATCCCCCATTAGTTATCCACACTTTGGTTGTAATGAATAGCTCCTTTCTATCTACCCCACTCTTTTTGATGGCACTCCCCACCTGCTCTTCATTTCCGTAGATTTGTGCTGTATCAATAGATCTATATCCTACACTTATAGCATCCATGACACATCTTTCGCACTCAGAAGGGTCTACTTGATACACCCCATATCCAATCAAAGGCATCTCAAGGCCATTGTTCAATATAATACTCTTCATAATCTGCAATGTTGTTAGTTGTACGATGAAAAAACTAGTTGGTTTATATTAGATATACTATAAACAAATTACTGTTTTGATAATACAAACAACTGAGATGAATTTAAGATATATTACCTATTCTCTTGAACAATGTTCACCACCACCGCCTATTTCTATGCCCCACTTAGCTAAATCCAAGATTATCGGTAGCACTGATTCCCCTCTTGGCGTAAGCTTGTATTCAACCTTAGGTGGGACAACTGGATAAACTAATCGTTCAATCAAACCCGAGTGTTCGAGCTCACGAGCTGTTTGAGTAAACATCTTATTTGCAATACCATTCAATGTACGCTGAAGATCTCCCGAACGCATAGCTCCATCCTTTAGATGATATATCATCATCGTTTTCCACTTCCCTCCAATCAAATCCATAGCTAATTCAAGTGAGCAGTGGTACTCTATATTCTCATAAATAAAACTATCTTGACATTTACCTTTTTGCATATTTTCATCTATTGCCATATTCAAAGATAACGCAAATTGTAGGAAATCAAAAGACAACATAGCTTATTAGTTACCAGCAACTACATCTAATTAGAAAACAGTGATTGATAACCACTTACACCTTAACCCAAACAAGAACAGTCAGACGAATCTATATTTTAAAATATGCGACAGATGGGAGAACCAATGTCAACACATTCCTATTTTGTAAAATTGGGATGGTAAGGTGAAATTTTGAACTCTGAGGAAAAAAAATCTCTCATCCTCTATCTACACCGCTAGAAATTAACTTATTGATGTCAATATTTTTACACCAAGTACAACTTTAGACCTTTTAACCAACATATATTTGGCTAAACTTAGAAAATAGTACGGAGTTTTTTAACCTAAATGATATGGGTTGCAATAGAATTCTATTGCAACCTATTGCAACACCCTATTGCAACCCATAAACCTCTGATTATAAGAGAGTGTTGCAATATTGCAATAGAAATCATCAAAACTAACACTCTGTGAGATGATTTTGCTGTTTTATTAATAGTGATTTGTTAAATCGAATAATTTGTTAACCCTTCCACCTTGCAGTTAGCAATAAAAAGTCATTTGATATTTCAGCTACTGCCCATGCATGAGTTACCCTTAGAGTAACTAGTAGTTACTTGCTGCCTAATTAAAAAAAATCCTTAGCAAAATTCAAAAAATGCAGAGAGTTAAGGCTATAAACTCTGAGGCTTTAGGGTGTTACCTCACAGCAATTTTTACTATAACCTATGTTCGATTATGCAAAATACTAGTAAGGACAAATACTTTAGCTATCCTATTTGAATAATGATACGAGAGTAAAGGTAGATAGAGATACTATTTATTATTTATGTGCTAAATAACAATATACTACATAGGTTCTAATTCAGGAGTTAACTCTATTAGTTGTAAGTTCATTACCTGCTTGAAAGTAAAAAGTATGAATCCAAAATCATGATACATGTTTCAAATATCTAGATAAACAAGAATAGTCCCTAATCACCAAAGTATTAGTGATTAGGGACTATTCTATTATTGTTTAAAAGACTAGTTACGAAGTAGTTCTAATAGCTCTTCACGAGTAAGCCTATTTGAAACGTCAGTACCCTCAAGAAGAGAGTCTGCTAGATCCTTCTTGGTTGAGTGAAGACGAATGATCTTCTCTTCAATTGTGTTTCTAGCAATCAATCTGTATATAGTAACAGGTCTCTTCTGACCTATCCTATACGCTCTATCAGATGCTTGATCCTCGATGGCAGGATTCCACCATGGGTCCATATGTATGACAAAGTCTGCAGCCGTAAGGTTTAGACCTAGTCCCCCAGCCTTTAAGCTGATAAGGAACAGAAGGTCATCACCCTCTTGGAACTTCTTGACTAACTTCTCCCGCTCTACTATGGATGTAGAGCCATCGAGATAAAGATATGCAATCCCCTTCTTGTCTAGCTCTTTTCTTATAAGTGCTAGATGTGAAGTAAACTGCGAGAAAACCAACGAACGGTGGTTATTCTCTTTTAGATCGTCAACTATATCTAAAAAGGTCTGAATCTTTGAACTAGGAAGATTCAACCCTGGCTTAGATAAATTTATATTGGCTGCTGCCATTCTAAGACGAGTGATTTCGGCTAGTGCAACAATCTGACCCATATCAGTAGACTCGAGTAATCTGTTCTCTGCATCACGGCGCAGTAGTTCATAAGCAGATATTTCAGCTTCACTCATCTCAATCTCCTTTATGACCTCTGTTTTAGGAGGTAGTTCATCCAAAACAGCTGTTTTGGTCCTTCTTAGAAGAAAAGGAGAGATCAACCTTTTTAATCGTCTTTGCTGTTCGCGATCCTTAAACTCAACAATAGGTACAACGAATCTCTGTCTGAAGCTCTCAAAGCTTCCTAATAGGGATGGATTGATAAAGTTGAATAGGTTCCAGATCTCACCGAGGTGGTTTTGAATTGGAGTACCAGTTAGTAGAAGTCTGAAGTCTGATTTGAGCTGCATAGCAGCCTTAGACATCTTAGTCTCCTTATTTTTGATAGTATGTGCTTCATCTAGAACAGTCATCGAGAAGCTTTTCTCTATGATTGATTCAACTTCAGAGACTAATATACCATAAGTTATTACGCATACATCATTCTCCTTGGCTGAGGATAAACGCTGAGAACGCTCCCCTACAGGTGCTAAGTTAATCACATTTAGTGACGGAGCGAAACGATTAATCTCACGAATCCAGTTTGGAAGAACTGATGCGGGAGCAACCACGAGAGATGGACCGCCCTTAGATTTGTGCAGTAGCATGGCTATAGTCTGAACCGTCTTACCTAGACCCATATCATCAGCCAAACAAGCGCCAGCACCCCAATCATTAAGACGTGCCATCCAGTTGAACCCTTCAGTTTGGTACTCACGAAGTTCGGCTTGAAGGTTCTTCGGTACTTTATAGGTTTGCGTAGCAATAGTCGATATTCTCTCTTGCATATCTTTGAATGCTCTATCCGCTTCTATATCTACACCTTTGAGCTGAAGCTCTTCTATCATGGATGATGCTAGGTTTTGTGCCGTGAAGCCACCATCCTTGCTCTCCTGTATTATAGAGTCTAGATCCATGAGTTGTCGTCTGAACTGCTCTGTTAATGCAAGAAACTCTCCATTCTTTAGTTCAATAAATCTACCTTTACTCTTGCGAACACTATTTAGAAGATCACGCATAGAGAAGATTGTATCTTCTCCTACCTTGAGTTCACCCTCTAGGTCAAACCAATTCCCCTTACCTTTAAGTGAGAGCGACAAGTTGTTGAATGAGGCTACTCCAGAGATCTTGAACTTCACACCCTCTGGCCACTCAACAACTGCAATATCAGATAGAGAAGCAATGCTCTCCATCAACTCTAATGAGTGGTATGGGTCGTCAAAATAGTAAGTATCCTCATCTTGTTGTAGCTCAACTATTCTATCGAGAGTTGACTTAACAATCTCTAGGTTATTGATCTCTTGCTCTAGGTTACGTGTTGCTTGTGCTTTCTCCCCATCAGCCACTCCAATTACACTTAACGCCCCGATACCAGCCTTACAGTATGGTGGGTTTTGTGTGAATGGTTTGATGAATAGCTCAGCCTTGAGAGTATCTCCAATTGGTATTAGCTGTACAAATATACGGCTATCCCCTTGGAGAGTCTTAAGATTTTCACTCTCGTCAATAAGATCTGAATAGACAGTAACAATGCCCGTTAGTTTCTTGAGTAATACAAGGAGTTTATCTTTCGCCTCATGAGGTAGATTTGATAACTGCTGAAGCAGTTTCAAGTAGGTCTGCTGCTCACTAGTGAGCTTAAGCACCCTTACTCGAGTATTACTCTCACGTATCACCTGAATCTGATCTACGACATTCTCCACATTTGTCTGAAGTTTATAACCATCAGGAGAATTGGATATAGTTAGTTCTGGCTTCATAGAAGCTATCTCAACAGGAATTGATGGATTTTCGGCAAGAAATACATAAGGATGACCAACCAATTCTCTTAGTGCTCGATTGAAATCCATTTCGTAGTTTCTACGATAGTATGAGTCACGAGCTACACAATCCGCCACCCTTTTGTCTTGTTCAGTTATCCCTTCTGCTTGATAGGTGGCAAATCGCTGTAGCGAGACCGCCTTCCCTCTTGTCCAAGTAATACCATCTTTGGATTGCTGAACAATAGGACTAAGTTCACATTCATAGTGATTATATAGATAGGCTACTCTATATATCTTACTGTCTGGGTCTTTAATTTTCTTTTCGCCTTGCCCTATGATTGCATTAAGAATCCTCTCCCACTCATCCTCACTTTGTTGGCGAACAGTTATAGGAGAGAACTTAAGCTTCGCTTTAATTGCCTCCAACCTCTCTCTCTCATCTAGGAGCGCATATATTTCCATCAAGAGCCAGTCAAATCCAAGAACTTGACATCTAACCAAAGACTCCTCTAGATCAAATTTGGGATGGGTGAACTCAATGCCACTTATCTTACATGACATCCAAAGCAAAAGATTAGAAAGAGGGGATAAACTATTCTGTTTGGTTAGCCTATCAATCTCTTGTGATACAATCTCACGCTGTTCTCCATTCTGTACAGCAAAGATGGTATTAAGAATAGGATCCTCCTTAACAAACTTATTCTTTGCAAGCTTTGAAATCAATCCACTGCTCTGAGATTTTGGATCTCTAATGAGTGCGATAGCATAGATAAATCTATAAAGAACTAAGTATGGGAAAGGCTCTTTGGTTACTTTCTTCTGTATCTTAAGTCCTAAATCAAACTGTTTTAGTGACAACTCAGCATCTCCCTCAATAAGTGGTGGGATAGCTCGGCTATATACATACTCTAAGCTATCTCCGTAAACTGTAGAGACATATTCAAGGTAGTCCCCTTGTAGTAATTTAATAATAGCAGTTGATTCGCGAAATCTATTTTCTGTATCTCTTGTATATTTAGGTGACTTCTTGAGTATTGTATGTATCTTCTCAATAGATATCTCAGAGTCTAGGTTACTACAAATGGATTGTGCTGCATGTTTTGCAAGAAGCATAACTGAATTTGAACTTAAGTATCTTGAGAGAGCACTAAATCCATCATAAATCAAAGCTTCATATACTGCATTTATTGGCGAATAATCACCACTCTTTGTTTCGGTAAGGTCTATCTCTATGTTGTTACCCTTATCTAGAAATGAATAGATCTCTGAGCGAATGCGAATACCTGAAACAAATTTATTATCAAAGGTATATCCACTCTCAAATCGTTGAGACTCCTTGAGATATGAATATAATAGTCCATCAGTATGTAATCTATGTATTATTCTCATCTTAAGAGAATCGACAACCTCTAGATACTCCCAGAATCCGAACTTAGTCTCACGTAATAACGAGGAGCATGTAGTAAGAATATTATATCCACACTTATATTCACGCTCTATGGTCCTAGCAACAGCAACTGCTGCGTTGAGAGGCATAGGTACAAAGTTAGAAGCCATAGTCTCGATGAACATCTGAGAAGGAGCATCTAACTCCAGAAATTTATTATATATCTCTTTTCTATTAATCATTTTGAATCTAAAGAAAATAGATAGAGAGAAAAGCTAGCGCTAGCAAAGCTTCTCCCTCTAATATTAGTCCAATTGTTAATAACTCTTGGTCATTTATACTACTCAATTAGCCTTGAGTCTTTGCTTTTTTAGCAGTACTCTTCTTTGCTGTTGAGCTCTTAGTTGTGGTGCTCTTCTTTGCTGTAGTACTACTCTTTTTAGTTTTACTTTCAACAGGAGAGTCCTCTTTGCTCTTTTTAGCTGTTGAAGTGCTCTTTTTAGTAGAACTAGTGGAACTCTTTGCTGCAGCTCTTTTAGATGGCTTGCCTGGCTGGCTCTCCACAATCTTCATACACTCCTCAAAAGTAAGCTCTAAAGGCTCGACATCCTTAGGCAACTTATAGTTTGCACCTTTATAGAAGATGAATGGTCCAAATCTCCCTTTTTGAATTTCCAATTCTGGCTCTTGTTGAAAAGTTTTCATCACACGCTCAGCTTCCTTCTTGCGCTTATCCTCAATGAGGGCAATAGCTTGCTCATGAGTTATCTCTTTAGGATCTATAGCCTTTGGAATAGAAACAAACGTAGAACCAAACTTGATATATGGTCCAAATCGTCCTGCTCCTATGGTAAGATTTACTCCTTCATATTCTCCAAGAGCCGCTGGTTCTTCGAAATGTTTAAGAGCCTCTTCGAGAGTGATACTCTCCATTAGCAAACCTGGTTGTAGTGTCTTAAATAATGGTTTATCTTCATCCTCAGGAGTACCTATCTGTACCATAGGGCCATATCGTCCAATTCTTACAGATACAATCTTATTAGTTTTTGGATCGACTCCTAGTACTCTCTCTCCTACACGTCTCTCTTGTTTTGACTCCAAACAGAGTTCAACACTCTTGTGGAATGGAGAATAAAAGCTCCCTAGAGCATCAACCCAATTAAGATCACCTTCGGCAATACTATCAAACTCCTTCTCTACATTGGCTGTAAAGCTGTAATTAAGTATATCTGGGAATGACTCCATTAGGTAATCATTAACCACAATACCAATATTTGTTGGATATAACTTAGATCTATCTGCCCCAGAGATCTCTGTCTTAACACTCTCTGAAATCTGGTTATTCGATAGATTAAGGATAGTTATTTGGCGCTCAATCCCTGGCTTATCACCCTTCTCAACATATCCACGCTGTTGAACTGTAGAGATGGTTGGGGCGTATGTAGATGGTCTACCAATTCCCAGTTCCTCAAGCTTACGAACAAGAGAGGCTTCAGAATATCTCGGTGGTCTCTGACTATATCTCTCTGTAGCAACAATACTATTCATTGATAGTACCTGTCCTTCTGCCATTGCTGGAAGTAGCCCTTCCTCTGATGTTTGATCGTTCTCATCATCATTGGACTCCATGTAAACACGAAGAAAACCGTCGAACTTAAGCACCTCTCCTTGAGCAACAAGATCTTCTCCACTATTTCCCACTGCTATATTAACCGTAGTCTTCTCTAGTTGAGCATCTGCCATCTGACTAGCAATAGTTCTCTTCCAAATTAAATCATAGAGTCTTTTCTCTTGAGCTGTGCCGTCAATCTTAGACTTATTCATGTATGTCGGGCGTATAGCTTCATGGGCTTCTTGTGCACCTGCTGCTTTAGTCTGATATTTTCTATATTGCCAATATTGCTCTCCCATAGATTCAATAATGGCAGCCTTGGCTGTATTGATAGCTAAATCAGAAAGATTAACAGAGTCGGTACGCATATACGTAATATGCCCATTCTCATACAACTTCTGAGCAACACTCATTGTCTGTGAAACAGAAAATCCTAATTTCCTAGAAGCTTCCTGTTGAAGTGTGGATGTAGTGAATGGTGCTGCTGGTGATTTTCGCGCAGGGCGAGTTATGATCTCTTGTATAGCAAACTCACTGTTTCTGCAAAGTTCAAGGAACTCAGAGGCTTTGACTTTAGTCTTTGGTCGCCTTGGTAGTTCTGCTTTTAGTTCAACAAATTCACCACTTGGAGTAGGTACCAGGAATGTTCCAATGATACGATATGATGCTTCAGATTTAAAGTTTTGAATCTCACGCTCACGCTCTACGACAAGTCTAACAGTAACCGATTGAACTCTACCAGCTGAGAGTGATGATTTAATTTTGCGCCATAATATAGGTGAGAGCTCAAAACCAACAATACGATCTAGAACTCTACGAGCCTGCTGAGCATTTACGAGATCAATATTAATAGTTCTTGGGTTCTCTATTGCATTAATTATAGCACTCTTTGTTATCTCATGAAATACAATTCTCTTAGTGTTTTCACTATTGAGGCCTAATACCTCATATAGATGCCAAGCGATAGCTTCTCCTTCGCGGTCTTCATCGGAAGCGAGCCATACCATTTGGGCACTCTTCGCTTGTTTACGTAGCTCTGCAACTACCTTAGCCTTATCTTCTGGAACCTCATAAAGAGGTGTAAATCCATTCTCTATGTCAATACCCAAATCTTTCTTTTTCAAGTCACGGATATGGCCATAACTTGAAAGCACTTTATATTCCGGCCCGAGAAACTTCTCAATAGTCTTGGCTTTTGCCGGGGACTCAACTATAACTAAGTTTTTTTGCATTGTATCGTATTAACTCATCAATAATTAGAATCGTACTGAGGCACCGATCAAGAAGTTAAATCCTTGTTCTGGTATTCCATACCACGATTCTTGTTTCTGGTTCATTAAGTTGTTTAGTTGTAAGTTAGCTGTAAGCCAACTAGTAATATCATAACTACCGCCTAAACGTATCTCATTTATTGCACCTAATTTCACCTTCGAATAGTTCTCCTCAACAGATTGACCAAGTCCCATCTCTCTTCCAGAGATAAGAGTGTAATCTACGTTGAAACGTAGCTTTGATATAGGAGAGTAAGATACCCCCATATTAGCCTCAAAACTTGGCATCGCAATTGCTATATCATCGCTACCCCAATTTGTAGCAGTCATTCCTGCTCTAACATCCCATTTGTCTGATAGAATAAATTGAGACTTAAGTGTAAAGTATGTCTTGTTCACTTTGTTAGCAACACCACCTAGAAGCCTACTTGTCACACCCTCTGATTGTGCTGAGTAGATGTATGACATGTTATCATAACGAGTGTATCCCCCGAAAAGTTCTAGAGAGACAGCACTAGAAAAGAGTGATCTTATACCAGCTCTCATATCTAGTGACGCAAAATCATCACCTAACCTTTGATCTGAATAGAGATATCTACATCGACTTTCCATTCTCTCGAAACCATTTACAGATGTTCCTCCAGAAATATCAGCAAATAGTGATAGGTTGTTTAGTATACTCCAATCAAGGTTAACCTCTGGAGTTATCTTGAAGTCTGTCTTATTACGACTCTGCAACTCCATATTCAATCCCACCATAAGAGAGAAGCGATCAACTTCAAAACCAACTTTTGGTTTGATCTTAAAAATTGAGTAACTACTCTTATCTCCCTCTAGAATAGGCATATCATATCCTAAGTAATTAAACGAAAGATCAGCCCCGCCAACTATATTACCGAGAATAGTACCTAGAGTCGAGGCTGAAAGAGCTAGGTTGTTCTCTCCTATCCCATTGTCTCCAAACTCAAAGTAGCTTTTATTAAATCTACTATAGTGCAACCCAGTCTCTATATTAAAACTTCCAAGCTTAATCTCAGTGAATGATGTCCCAATTCTAAACTGAGTATGAGCTTGTTTATCTATATCTGTTTGGCCTTCCCATGTTGATGTGGGATAGTTAAAGAGGGAGTATTTGAAATCTCCGTACAGATTCATCTTGGCACTACCTACACGTTGATCGAGTGTAATATTAGCTTGATTCTTAAATATTGAAAACTTCTCCTTAGCTCCTAGATGCTCAATCTCACGATTACCTGAGGTATTGTAGATATCATAGGATGCAATGAGCTGGGTATTGCGACTATTAACAATTGCATAACCTAATGATGCGTCTAAGTTAAGATTATTACCAGCTGCCAATGATGCCCATCCTCTACTCTTTGTGTATTCTTTGGCAATACCTACAGCCGTAGGTGCGAGAGGTGTCAACTGATATAATGCTTCTCCTTTTTGCTGCAGAAAAGTATAATCTGGCTGACTCTTTACATTGGTAACAGGAGATTCAACCTCTGGAAGCCTAATCACTTTAGACGCATCGCGAACAATAGGTGTGAACTCCTTTTCTATTATCAGTTCTCGCGTTAAGCTCTCTTGAGGCTCATTGCTCTGCCCAACCATATTAATAGAAGCAACTAACGACAGTAATACTATATAGTGCTGTTTTTTCATAATGAGTTATCTATAGTTAGCAGATAATTATTTACTCTCAATAACTTTAAGTCTCTCCTCTATCATTCCGTCAATATCATCATTTGCCTTATAATTACCTCGCAAATTCATCAGATACTGCTTAGCTTGGAAAGGATCGTCTTGTTGCATATATATGTCACTCCATAGTATGAATGATCTTGCCATCCAATATTGGTGTGGTGTACCCTGCTCAACAAACTCACCTAGGGTCTTTTCTGCTTTATCATATTGCTTAGCCCTATAGTAGTAGTCTGCCAACTGAAATTTAGCCTCTGCACCATAAGCTGATCTAGTATCCTTAGATAATATCATCCAAACATCAGCCGCCTTACCACTTTGCTTCTCTGCCATTAATGATTTTGCATGGAGATAAAGAATCTCTCCTAGTTGGTCTGGATCTAGGCTCTTATCTTCTAATAGTCTAGAAGCTATAAGATTTACCTCAGCGTACTCAGATAAAGCGTATGCTGAACGTATCTCTCCAATATTTGCTTGTAACTTCACAGAGCGTTTTGATGCAAGTGCAGATAGTTCACGATATAATCGTTGAGCCTCTCTATACTCTTTTTTCACATAGTTGATAGTTGCTAAAACAGTAACAGCATCCTCTGTATATATACTTTTTGGCATAGAAGTTACTAGATTAAGATAACCCATTGCCCTATCCATATCACCCTTTTCGTATGCCATCGTTCCTAAGTAGTAATTAGCCGAAAGAGTGAATGCTCCCTGAGGAAAACTCTGTATGTAATCAACAAAACTCTTATCAGCTGCATCTCTATTTCCCTTAATATAGATTTGCTCCGCAGCGAAATATGTCAATGAATCCTGCTCAGTGGCTGAAAACTTAAAGCCCCATCCTAGAGTGTTTATATAGTTTGCATAGTCTGATACACTGTTTGTCTCTTGAGCCAACTCCTTAAAATCTGCATTAGCCATCTTCGCTTGCTCACTTCCAGGATATTTACTCAATATGCTCTTATATGCGTTGATAGCACTACTATTATCTCCCATATTGCGATACACAGTACTAAGCTGTATTGCTGCCGTTGGAGCTATGTTACTATTAGGAAATTGTGAAATGAGTTTATTAAGATCGGCAATAGCTCCAGCATACTTATTTTGAGATGCTTGTATCAATCCCCTTTCCAATAGTGCATCATCAACATATTCAGACTTAGGATATGTTGCAATTAGTTGGTCTATTGTCTCTATCTTTCTATCATTCTGCTTGCGTATACCCTGCATCATAGCCTTCTGATAGAGAGCATAGTCCTCAAATCCACTCTTAAGAGTAGCGACCTTAGCGTAATTCTCCTCTGCAAGTGCAAATTCTCTTCTATAGTATTGGCAATCAGCTAATCTATTTAGCGCATCTGCATATAGAGTTCCTTTTTTCTCTTTTGAAAGATCTATAAACTGAGTAAAAAAGCTACGCGCCTTGACAAAGTCAAAGCTCTTAAAGTAGGAATACCCTAAGTTGTACATAGCCAAGGTGTATATCGGCTTTGATCTATCAGGTGTTTGCGATGTGAATGCTGTATAGTCACTAATAGCTCTCTTGTAATCCTCCAATCTATAGTATGACTCTCCCCTCCAATATAGTGCTTCTGCTCTATATTGAGCATTGTAGTTCCCTACATTTATTGCAGCCGTAAAATACTCTATAGCATTCTTGAAGTGAGAATTTACAACCTGTTCACTTCCAAGATAGAATAGTATTCTCTGTTTAGCTGATAGTATCTTAGCTCCTGGTCTAGCTATCTTAGCTATCATATCCAAAGATCCTTGATAATCCTTAGTAGTCAACAACACTTCAGATAGATACTCGCTTGCCTTATCAGCATATAATGAATTTGGATACCTATTTAAGAACTGTTCAAATACACCAACTGACTCATTGAATGGAGTATATGATGTTGAGTATATAGTCAGGGCATAGTTGTACATAGCCAATTCTCGTATTGTATCATTATACTCCATATTTGAAGCAGACTCAAATGCCATCCTTGCCTTTGAGTAATCTTTTTGACTCAAATATGCTAACCCTAAATGATAATATGCTGTTTGACTATATATATCATTTCCCAATGTTACTTTAGAAAGAGCTGATATCGTGCCTTGCATATCACCCGCATCGTACAAGCAGAGTCCTAGAGCATACCAAGCACTTCGGGTTGGTTGAGAGCTCATCTTAACATATTGACTCAAGTGAGCTGTTGCACTCCTTTGATCCCCGCTGTAGTAATAACTCTCTCCAACAATTCTTTTAACCTCTGCTACGTTTGCAGGATCAGACTCTCGCAGTAATAACTCTTGTCCAAGCTTTATAGCTGCTGTATAGTTCCCCTGTGCAAAATATATCTGAACTATATAATATGGTACAATAGACCTATATTGAGATATATTTTGTAGAGGCAGAAAACCCTTCAATGCCTTTGCATATTCACCCTCTCTATATGATATATAACTCAAATAGAAATCTGCCTTATCAGAATAGATAGCAGAAGATCTACTCAATTCGTTAAACATCGGTTTTGAGTTAGAGAATTGATCATTCAACAAAAATGCATAAGCCAATCTATAACGACAATGCTCTCTATCGGCCTTTGATAGAAGATCTGAATCAGCCTGCGTCAATATCTCTATTGCCTGATCTATCTTCTCTTGTTCCAAAAGAGAAGACCCGTATATAAGTCGAACGAAATTTGTATATGCCGAATGTGGATACTCTTTTAAGAAAAGTTCGAAGTCGACTGAACGATTCAACTCATAAGATGTATATAGCTTAAGAAAAGCTGCTTCATCTTGCTTCATTTCTGCACCAGAAGATATGGAGTATCTATTAAGATAGTCCACTGATCCCATAAATTTATCCTGCTCAAACATCATCTTTGATCGCTTTAGAAGATCAATAGATGAGTCTGTATTATATGGAAGCTGCGCAGAAATTGTTAAAGCACCAGAGCTTAACGTTGCAGCTAAAAGCATTGTTATTCGTTTCATCAAGGTTCTATTTTTCGCAAAAATAATAAACTCTTTTACAGCGTTACTATAAATCTTCTGCTTTGTTTAAAAAAATGGAGACTCCTTTTGATATTGATTGAAGCCCAAAGAGCTCACTTTTGACTTCACTTAGTGGTAAAAACTCACATGAGTCTACATCATCATTAGCTTCTAATATACCTCTATCCTTAATGGTTACCAAATAGAACAGATCCACCGTGGGAACATCAAACCCACAATAATTATAATTATTAGGAAGTGAAAATAGATATTTCATAGACAACACCTCTAGAGATGTCTCCTCTAGAACCTCACGAACCAAAGCTTGCTCAACGCTCTCGTTAATATCAACAAATCCACCAGGCAGATCGAGTGTTCCTTTGGCTGGCTCACAAGCTCTTCTACAAACTAACATCTCACCATCTTTATTAACTATAAAAGCAGCAACAGCAGCAGATGGATTAAGATAGAATGTAAAACCACAAAAGTTGCAGCGTTTTGATTTGGAATCATTATCATAAAACTTATCTGAGCCACACTTAGGGCAGTAGCTAAAAGATATCAGTGGATGTAACATAGTCATGGCAAATAGTATTAAGTCATATAATAAAAAAACCCCGCACATGTGCGAGGTTTAAAGTGCTCTTCAGGTAGGACTTGAACCTACGACCCCCTGATTAACAGTCAGGTGCTCTAACCAACTGAGCTACTGAAGAATTTTTTTCCTACTTATCTTATTTAAACTCGTAAAGAAGGAAACGAGTATTACTTGGCTCTTCAGGTAGGACTTGAACCTACGACCCCCTGATTAACAGTCAGGTGCTCTAACCAACTGAGCTACTGAAGAATTTTTCTCCTACTTATCTTATTTAAACTCGTAAAGAAGGAAACGAGTATTGCTTGGCTCTTCAGGTAGGACTTGAACCTACGACCCCCTGATTAACAGTCAGGTGCTCTAACCGACTGAGCTACTGAAGAATTTTTTTTGCTTAAATCAAGCTATTTCTAGTCGATTGCGTTACAAAAGTAATAGCTAATTTTAAAATATGCAATATCTTTGCAGTAAAATTTTTTGACAAATGAAAGTACTTGGACTAGGTAACGCGCTAGTTGACGTTTTAGTTAAATTAGAATCAGAGACTTACCTCGAAAAAATGAGTCTTCCAAAAGGAAGCATGCAATTGATTGATGAAGATCGATTAATGAAAATATTAGACACAATACGCGATTTTGACTCCGTTCGTGCAACTGGAGGCTCTGCTTCTAATGCAGTTTGTGGTATTGCTAGGCTTGGTATACCTGCTGGTTTCATAGGAAGTATAGGGCAAGATTTCTATGGTAGTTTCTACAAAGAGGATCTTCAGAGGAATGGTGTTGAACCTATCCTTCACGAAAACGACCTAACTTCTGGTTGTGCAATGACTATGATCACTCCAGATGGAGAACGCACTTTTGGAACTTACCTTGGAGCTGCTGCCGATTTGAAACTTGAGAATATCAAAAGAGAGGTCTTTCTAAGATATGACTACCTATTTATTGAAGGATATCTCGTACAGTCTCCAGAATTTATTCGCTCAACAGTCAAGATGGCTAAATCGTGCGGATGCAAAATAGTGCTTGATCTTGCTAGCTACAATATAGTATCTGCAAACAAACAGCTCTTCAAAGAGCTACTTATGGACACCGATATAGTGTTTGCTAATGAAGAGGAATCATTTGCCTTCACTGGCATGGAACCAAAAGAGGCTTGTCTAGAACTTGCTAAATACTGCAACATTGCTGTTGTTAAAATTGGAGCTAAGGGTTCATATATTGCAAGTAATGACGAGATTGTCCTAGCTCGTGCAACAAAGGTACCATGTCTTGACACCACAGGTGCAGGCGATCTATACGCTGCTGGATTCTTATACGGACTAGCAAAGGAACTACCTCTAATCACTTGTGGAGAGATCGGAGCACTCGTATCAGGCCAGGTAATACAAATTATTGGTACAAAAATGAGCAATCGCAACTGGGAGCAGATAAAGAAATCCATTGCGACTATGACAAATAAACACTAAAATCAAAAATAAAGTGTGCCGATAGAATATCTATGCGGCACACTTTAAATACCATAGAAAATCCATATTAGATAAATGAGCATAAATGACACTCTTCATCTAGCATTCCAATCTTTATATCTTATTACATCCCTAGCACTTGTGTTAGTTCTGATATACGAGAACCGAAATCCAGTTAAAAGCATTGCCTGGATTACGGTACTTATATTCGTACCTTTTGTTGGCATAATAATATACCTTTTCTTTGGACAAGACTACACACGCATGCGTATGATCAACCGAAGAAGATTAAAATATATTACAGATAGACTTCAAAAACAGAATTCTAAAGATCTTATAAAAGAGCTACCTATACAATATCAGACATTAGCCAAATTACTAAACTACAACAACCAATCACCCCTTTACTCAGAAAATAATATAAGGATATTTACTAATGGCAAAGATAAAATGGAGGCACTCTTTAAAGCCATCGATGATGCGAAAGAGTACATACACATTCAATACTATATAATAGAAAATGATGATCTGGGCTATCTACTTCAACAGAAACTAATTGTAAAGTCTAAGCAAGGTGTTGAAGTAAAGGTACTATACGATGATGTTGGATGTTGGAAGGTCCCAACAGAATACTTCTCTAAACTTCAGCAAGCAGGAGTAGAGGTTTTAAGCTTTCTACCTGTGAGATTTCACCTATTTACAAGTAAGGTCAACTACAGAAACCACCGCAAGATGGCTATAATAGATGGAGAGGTGGCTTTCATGGGGGGTATGAACATTGCCGATAGATATGTCAATGGCAACAAATTTGGAATCTGGAGAGATACGCACATTGAAATTCGCGGTAGCGCTATAAATGCTCTTCAGACTCAATTTCTAATTGATAAGCAGTTCACAGACAAGCAAACATCAAACATTCAAAAATATAAGCTAAACAACCAGAGCAAAGGCTCATCTACTATTCAAATTGTTCAGAGTGGACCTTTCGGAATATTCAGAACAATACTGCAAGGATACATCAAGGCTATACTATCGGCCAAGAAGAGTATATACCTACAGTCACCATATTTCCTCCCCACAGACAGCCTACTAGTAGCACTGCAAACCGCAGCATTGAGCGGTGTAGACGTAAGACTAATGCTTCCTAGGAGAAGTGATGTATACCTAGCTCACCATGCTAGCAGATCATTCATACAGCAAATGCTTGAAGCTGGTGTTAAAGTATATCTCTATGAAGTTGGCTTTCTACATTCAAAAACAGTAACTATTGACGACCATCTCTCTATTGTGGGCTCCGTAAATCTTGACTTCCGAAGCTTTGAACACAACTTCGAACTCAACTCATTCATTTACGATAGTAAAGTAGCATCAGAAATGAAGCAGATATTTATTGATGACCAACACCATTCAACACGCCTAACTCTAGCAGAATGGAAGGCTAGACCTCTAAAAAGCAGGCTGCTTGCTTCTCTTTGGCGCCTACTTAGCCCTCTTCTTTGAGTGGCTTAGATTTCCTATCGTGATATTTCTGAGTAAACTCATACAATTAAGTGCCCCCGACAGTTACTAGTATAACTTTCGGGGGCACTTAAGCTTGATATAGAATAAAATATTGTTTAAACCTAACGTCACATAGTATTTAATAAAACAATCATCACGAAGATATCATTATTATGTAAAGACTATACCAATGTATCATAATCAACTGGAATCACAATTGTAAACACCTCTGTTGATTCGACATCCTCTAATACCACAGCAGCCTTAATATACCTGGCTACAACCTTAGAAAAAAGGACAGCAAGTCCAACACAGTCAGCCTCGGTAATAATATTATCCGTTTTATTTATAGATACATCATCCAAACTCATCCTATCGAAGTCCCCAATACACTTAATCCCTATCATAACATTATCAGAAACCCTACGACACGAAAGCACTATCTCACCATTATTACACATCCTTATAGAGTGGGACAATAGTGATTCAATCATCCTTCCAAGTAGATAGCGATCCGATCTCACAGTAAATAGAGGATCTAGATTGATAAAAGACAAACGAACATCATCTTCACAGATCAACAGCAAGTCATCTATAATTTCTTGGCAAAGCGTTGACAAGTTAAGAGTTTCAATAGCAGGCTCGACACTTATAGAATCAAGGCTAATCAACTCAAGGCCCTCATTAGAGATATACTCAAATCTATTTTTTGACACATCAATCCCCCTAAGGTTTCTCCTCTGCTCTACATCAAAATCTAGAGTACTCAGCCAACTATAACGACTATTCAGACGAGCCATCTCTTTTTTTATAGCATATTCCATATTAGCCAAAAATATGGTCGTCTGATGCTCTATATGCTCTCTATATAATTTTGATTCTTCAATTTTTGCTTCACAACAACTAAGCTCAAGAACGAGATTATCATATTCATGCTTCAACTTAGAATAAGAAGACAAATACCTTTTTCTAAATATCAAGGCAAAAATTAAAACCAAAATCACAATAATCAACGAAACAACAATTATTAGCAGCTCTCTACTAATCCTTTCAGTGAATTTCTTTGGGAAAAATCTAAACGATGTATTATCAGGCAGCTCATGTTTTGAAATACCAAAAGATCTAGCAACCTCCCAATTAACTTGAGGAACTTTACCCGTGTATGTCTCAACATCTATACTGCGAATAGATCTTCCTCTAAGAAGCTTAACCAATTGAGAACCTGTCTTTTCACCAAGAAAATAAGAGTCTAGAAATACCCCACCAAGAAAATTCCCTGTATTTAACCCCATATCAATGGTTAGAAATATTGGAACATTAACATTATCAGACATCTTCCTATAGGTATTATCTCTAGTATAGCTATAGCTATGCGTTCCATCCTGCCACATCGAAAGAAGCACCCCTGTTGTTTTAGGTAATGATGACAGCTGATTCAAAAGATTATCTTTTGACATTTCACCTACAATATAGTTCTCTATTGTATAATTCAAATTTGACTCCTTAGCATATTTATCTAAGGCATATCTGATATAAGAAGCATAGTATCGCTTATCCCCCAAAAGGACAATACGATCCATTCCTTTCACTACCCTCTCCATAAGGTCAACAGTCCCCTCTATATTAACCTCACGAAAAACTGCCGTGCTAGGATAATTATTCATAAGATCTAAAGTTGGATAAACCACATAATCCTCAACACTTCTACCCTCAGTAAAATTCTCTACACATATAGTTTCTGGCTTTACGAAACATAAGAATACAGGAACTCCCTCGAACTGTTTAGAATAATATAACTGATAGGCCAACCAAGCCTCATCTGATATTAAGACAATAGCAACCGGTTTATCAGTTTCTGTTCTATATATCTTCTTTGGAATATAATCTAACCACTCCTGCATATTTGGGAACATCTCAGAGTTAAGATATCTAACCTTAAATTCCGCCATTGGAAAATTCTCTAATACAGTAGATTTAACCCCATGAATAGCGGACACGGCCCAATCGAAATCGGGAGAATATGAGTTAATTATCAACACTTCTCTTTCATTTGCGGACAGCTTCAAATTAAACTGAAAAAACAGAATAATTAGCAATAGTATATGTTTGACGAATCGATTTACCATATTTATTAACTATAGCAGCAATATAAAGAATAATACCACCATTAATGTTATACTTTTTAATACGCGTGAACAATAATTGATAGCAAAAGTATATAAAATAATAGAAACAAATAGCAAAATAGAATCTCTAGATTTAAATATAATTAGCGTAGTTAAATTATATGTACAATATAAAACATAAAACACTGCATTACAATGTTATAAGAATTATACACATAAATCTCATTAATAATAATTAATTTAATTAATATTCAAATACGCAAATAAAATATACATACTCACCGAGTAACAGAGTTAAATAAGAAAATATATCTAGCAATGACATAAACACATAGGGGAGCTACAGTCATACTGCAGCTCCCCTATATCTATTTTATAAATACATCTACAAATTTATTCTGCAGACTCAACCTCTTCAACCTCCTCGAAAGAAGTAAAACCAGAGTTTACTAGAATATTATACCAAGTAATCACTTTCTTGATATCATTTGGATAAACTCTCTCTGCATCGTATGATGGAAGAATCTCAGCCATGTAAGCACGAAGTGCTTTCTGGTCTGCTTTTGGTTCAACCGATGCTATAGCTCCACTCTCTTTTGCATAGATAGAAGCAAAGACTTCTCTCAAAGGAGTCTCACCTTCAAGGGTGTAGATAGAAATATCATATAGAGAGATCACTTTATCATTAGCGTAAGCGGGCATCTTCTTTTTGTCTACAAGAGACTCAACAATAATATTTCCACGTCCTTGAGAAACAAGGCTAAATAGACCTGGTTTGCCCGAAATTGATAGAATAGTTTTCAACATATCGTTTCTTATTTAAATATTTACTAGAAAGTCACACAAGAGAACAAAGTTAATATTATTTCTCAAAATAGGTAAGTTACAACATCCAAATTTAACCTTATACGACTTCTAGGGTAGTTAGTATTGATTCAATTTGAGGAATTATTAGTTTATCTTCATCATTATAAATAACAAAATCCGCTTTCTCAACTCTCTCTTCGGTTGACATCTGATTAGCAATTCGACGCTCAACCTCCTCAAGAGAGAGAGCATCCCTAAGAATAACACGGGCAATACGACACTCTCGAGAGGCTTCCACAGTTATTACCTTATCTAAAGAACTATCAAAACCACCCTCAAAAAGTATCGCAGCTTCTAAGGCAACAATAGAACTTTTGGCTGATTCGCACCAAGTTAAAAAATCTCTTCTAACGGCTGGATGAACAATTGAATTGAGAGAGCCCAGCAACTCTCTATCACTGAAAACTCTCTTTGCTATATACTGACGGTTTATCCCATTATCATTATAACTCTCCGCACCTAATAGTTCGATAATAAGAGCTCTCACCTGAGCATCCTCACTCATTATGCGCTTTGCCTGAACATCACAGTTATAAATCTCAACTCCACGGTGCATAAGGTAAGTACATAATATGCTCTTACCACTACCTATACCACCTGTTATTCCAATTTTAATCATGAATATATAGCTCTTCTAATATTACTTCAACACTATCAATAGACAAATGGCTATTAGTTACAAAATCAGGAGCTTTCACTAGTTCGACCTTTGCCTTACCATTATTACCCTTTATTATATCCTCATATTTTATAACTACGGAGAACATATCCTCAGAGACACTCTTATACTTACTCAGAGCGACAAAACAAGATATATTAACTTTGGAAGGGAAGGTCTTTACTGCTTTATTAGATGGTAGTCCTATACACTCAATTGGAACTATCAGATCCTTTTCTGTAAAGGTCTCTACCGGTATGGTTACATCAATTTTATCTGGGATAAAGCGGACCCCCTCTACGCTCTTAATATTAATAGAGAAATCGGTAGTCTGTGATAAAACACCTGCTTGAATAGTATCTGTAAATGCCGTGTGTATGCGATCTAGTATATGAGTTGGTGCTATTGCAGTTACAAAGCTTGGATTAGACTTAATTTTACCTGATAATATCTGCTGATTGGCTATAGACATTCTAGCAATTACCTCTACTGGTATCTGCTTAGAGCTACCTATGGAGTAGTAAAGAGATACGAAGTTTGGGCTTATAGATACGATCTGAGTAGTCGTTGGAAGTTTCCGTTGTATAAAGTTATTCAACTCCTCTGTAGTCAGCAACAAACGACTCTGTTCTTTATACTTTGGATTGAATGGCACGTCAATAGTCATACTCCTTTTCCAAAGATTCAAAAGCTGTGCTCCCTTATCTTTTAGCTTTACCTCAATCATAGGTAATTCAGAAGTAATAATAATATTTTCAGGCTGATCTACAACATATATAGGTATGTGATATGTAAACGAGACCTCGTCCCGCATCACTTGAAGACTCCAAAAGAGAGAAGCGAGCAGGATAAAAAAGGAAAAGGTTAGAACCTCATTATTGATTCGTTTATGAATAATGGCTCTAACCTTTTTCTTTATTAATAGATAGAAGTGTATATAAGTACGTCTTCCAATCATTTGCTATATATTACTTTTGAATATTTTCAGCAGTAGCAAAAATAGAGCTTTTCTCTACCTTTATACGTACATTGTCAGCTATCTCCAACTTAACTGTAGTCTCATCTATCGATTTAATAACACCGTAGATACCACCAGCTGTCACCACTTGATCTCCAGACTTAAGAGCCGCTCTGAAGCTATTTATCTCTTTCTGTTTTTTTGCCTGAGGACGAATCATAAAGAAGTAGAAAACACCAATGATAAGCACCATCATCACAATGCTTTGTATCATTGAAGCGTCCATCTGAAGTAGAATTGTTGTTAAGTTCATTCTGTTTTAAGTTTAGTTTATTCCTGTTATTTTTTAAGGATTACTCCCTCTTGTTGAAGTTCTTTCACTATCTTATCCAAGATTCCATTAACAAAGTGACCACTCTTCTTTGTACTGTATGACTTTGCAAGGTCAATATACTCATTAAGTGTTACAATTGTTGGTATCTGAGGACAGTTGATCAACTCAGCAATAGCAATTTGCATTATGATCCTATCCATCATTGCTACACGATCTAAGTCCCAGTTGCGGATATTAGCATCTATCATATCACGATACTCCTGACCATGAACTATGGCATTGCGGAATAGATCAATAGCATACTGACCATCCTCATCAGTTCTATACTTAGGCTGTATCTGAGCATCTTCTAGCTCAACATTAAACTGCTTAATAGTCTTAAGAACGAAAGTCTGAACAATATCAAGATCGTCATTCCAATAAAGACTACACTCCTCTAGATGATCAATAAGCTTTTCATTACCAAAGACTAAGTTTCTAAAACTACTTTTCCAGAAGTCACGATCAGCTTCAAAGCTACTTTCAGAAGAGCTCATATACTCTTTATAGACCTCACTTGCCAGCAACTCATCCAATAGAGCCTTAATAAAGTCCTCATTCCAGCTCATCTTATTTTGCGAAAGAAATTCACGGAATGCTGGATCCTGCTTGAGATGCGCCACCAACATATTGTCAACAAACTTCATATTTGGAGAAAGATCCTCCTGCGAAGCCAAGAACTTTGCTCTATTTATCTGAAGTCTTTTGCGCTGTGTCTCTGTCAATTCAACCATTAGCAAGAGCAGGTAGTTATAAAGCTCATAAGCCTTATCCAAGCTAAAGAGAAACTCTTTCTCCGCTTTAGCCAAATCCCTCTCCTCATTTTGGTAGTATGAGTATACCAATTGAACTACCTTAATACGAATTAATGCACGATTTATCATCTTGATTGAATATTATTTTTCCAATGGCAAAAGTAGCAAATATTTTGCACATATAAAGTCATTTGCCTAAGCAGTTTTAATCTCTAGAGTGACGGAGTGTTACTCTTAGTTAACTTTCTAAGAAAATGCAACCTATGCCCAGGCAACAGCTCAGGGTGAAGAACATGAATATAATCTGCTAGAAGCCAATCAGGCCTAACAACCCCACTCTCCCAATAGTCATTACCTAGAGCTTCTGATGTAGCATCATTAGAATAGACAGCTCCTTTTTTGAAGGCTTTAAAAATCGTATGCCTACTATCATTAGATTGAAGCTCATCAAGTGAAGACGCATTAGGGTTAACCCACACGGATGCAGATGCAAACTTATGCATCACAGCCTCTACGCTCAAAGGTAAGCTACCTCTAGTGGTATCATTTGCAAAAGCATAGCTTGCTGCAGCATCTACAAAAAGATGAGACATCCAATTTGATCCACCTGGCATATACCATGTCCCCCTAAAGTTCTCCCCATTCATTATCTCTGGTCTCGATTCTGCCTCTTGTGCCGAATCTCTTAGAGACAAATAGTTTGAACTCACTTCACTAAATATTGAGTCAGCCCTCTGAGATTGATCAAAGAAAAGAGCCATAAACTTTATCCACTCAGCCCTAGCCAAAGGCGTTGACTCCATCCACTCATTGTTATACACAACCGGTATGCCGAATCTTTTAACTCTCATCGTAGATTCATCAAACTGATTATACCCACTAGCTATTAGAGCATCTGGTGATAGAGCTATAAGCTTCTCAAAATTAAGTTTAAATGGATCATCTAAATCTACTAATTCTCCCTCAGCAAATCTGCGACGAATCTCCTTCTGGTAAATCCTATCTGGATAACAAATTGCAGAGACAGCATCTAGAGAACTTAATGCATCCATAAAACCGATATGAGTACTTGAGGTGGTTGCCACAGACTTTAATGGTACTTTGACAAGCTGAGCCCCCTGAGGCAACACAAATAAACTATCCATTTCACTTGCAACAAGATAATAAGAAGCTAGCTCCTCTCTCTTTTCAGCCCAAGGATTAAAGATAGTCGCTTTTGTATAGTTAGGATATCTCTCTATTAAAAACCCTTGAGCCCATTTTGGTTCAATGGTCTCAAGGGGTTTTATTTTATCAACTCTACCCGATGTAGAACTACAGGCAGTAATAATCAGAGCGAATACCCCCGAAATAAACGAGAGTTTAATCTTCATCTCTATAAGAATATATTTTATTTTACGTTTCTAATAATCCTAACAATAACATCTTTGGCTTTAATCATAGACTCAATTGGAAGATATTCAAAACGCCCGTGAAAGTTATGCCCACCAGTAAAGATATTAGGACATGGCAATCCTTTATATGATAATTGCGAACCATCAGTACCTCCACGAATAGGCTTGATCTTTGGAGTTATACCCTCTTGAATCATAGCCTCCTTAGCTAGATCAACAATATGCATCACAGGCTCAACCTTCTCTCTCATATTAAAATACTGATCCTTTACCTCCACAGAAGCAACATCACCATATTTAGCATTAATATTCTCTACAATAGATTTGACAAGAGTCTTGCGAGATTCATACAACTTAGCATCATGATCACGAATAATATATGTCAACGTACTCTTCTCGATTGAACCACTAAAACTCATCAAGTGAAAGAAACCCTCATAACCCGTTGTCTGCTCAGGCACCTCATGCTGAGGCAACATATCCGCAATCTCTCTGGCTATCGTTATAGAGTTCTTCATCTTATTCTTTGCATAACCTGGATGAACATTACGTCCCTTAACTGTAACAACAGCAGATGCAGCATTGAAATTTTCATACTCCAACTCACCAATCTCACCGCCATCAATAGTATAAGCCCACTCTGCAGCGAAACGCTCAACATCAAAAAGATGAGCTCCGCGACCAATCTCCTCATCAGGAGTAAAGCCCACACGAACATCCCCATGCTCTATTTCAGGATGCTGAACTAGGTACTCCATTGCAGTGACAATAGCAGCGACACCCGCTTTATCATCAGCCCCAAGAAGAGTTGTACCATCCGTCACAACTATATCCTGTCCTAAGTAGTTTGATATCTCAGGAAAATCAGAAACCTTAAGAACTATACCCTCTTGTTCATTGAGTACTATATCCTCACCCTCATAAGCCTTAACTATGCGGGGTTTAACATTAGCACCAGTAAAGTCACAGCTAGTATCCATATGAGAAATAAAACCAATCACAGGCAATGACTTCTCAGATGTTGCTGGAAGAGTAGCCATCAAATAGCCATTCTCATCAAGAGAGACATCCACAAGCCCTATACTCTTAAGCTCTTCAGCTAACTTTACTGCAAAATCATACTGCTTTCTAGTTGATGGACAACACTCTTGCGAAGGGTCTGACTCTGTATCCACAGCGACATAACCCATAAAACGATCTACTATATTCATTTTTATTATATCGATAAAATTATTATGCAACAAGTTAATATATGACAAAGATATAATTTCAAAAGGATTTGCAATCATTTAGAGAGTATCTTTGCAGGGATTAAATACAAAACATTTCTAATTACTCATTTGTTATAAATGAGATTAAACCTAACCAAACTATAAATTAAGATGAGACTGTTTACGACACTACTAACAGCATCCCTCATTACTACAGGTGCATATGCACAACAAGAGGGGAAAACCTATGATGAAAAATCTCTTTTTGAAACTATTTCAAAGGTTGAAGCAAAGAGTGATAAGTTCAACCTATACCTAAATGCACACGCTGCTTTCAATGCTTCTTTTAATGACGGCGACTTTGAGAAGGGTGCATTCAATATGAAACAACTTCGCATAGAAGCAAAAGGCGACATAAACGATTGGATATTCTATAGATGGCGTCAAAGACTAAACAGACAAAATGATGGTTCTAATGCTCTAGACAATCTACCTAAATCAATAGACATAGCATCTGTCGGATTTAAAGTTAAGCCTAACTTCTCTATTATAGGGGGTAAGATGTGTACTATGTATGGTGGTATAGAGTTCGACTTAAACCCTATAGACATCTATGAATATAGCGACATGATCGACTATATGGACAACTTCCTTACAGGGGTTAACTTCGTCTGGGATCTTAAACCAACTCAACAACTAGCATTCCAAGTGCTAAATGCTCGTAACAACTCGTTCGAGGACACATATGGCAACACCAATCCAAGAATAAGCGACACAAAATTACCACTGTTGTATACGCTTAACTGGAACGGATCATTCAATAAGATGTTCAACACACGTTGGTCTGCATCGGTTATGAATCAAGCCAAAGACATCAACATGTACTACCTTGCATTCGGTAACGAGTTCACATACTACCCATTCAACACATTTATAGATGTTATGTATGCTAGACAAGGACTAGACCGTAAAGGGATTATGACTAACGTAATCAACAACGACCTAAGTGGGCGCCCAGAAGGTGGAGCTTACACTGCTGAGGATGTTAACTATCTCTCATTAGTTTGGCACTTCAACTACCGTGTAGCTCCGAAATGGAACCTATTTGCAAAAGCAATGTATGAGACACAAGGGTTGGCTAATGATGATAACGTAGGTCGTGAAAAAGGACTTTATCGCACATCATACGGATATCAAGGTGGGGTTGAATACTACCCAACAAAGAGTAATCTAAGATTCTTCATGATGTTCTTAGGAAGATCATACAGCTTCGAAGAGAGAGCTAAAGATCTTGGCTTCTCAAACTACAACACAGCACAGATATCTACTGGATTCATTTACCAACTAAAAATGTTCTAATAGAGTATATAAAAAAGAGTCGCCCTCACATTTTGTGTGAGGGCGACTCTTTTTTATATCTATTTGGTCTATTCTACACCAGCCAACTCAGGGTCAACCATGATACGACCGCAATATTCACAAACGATAATCTTCTTACGAAGCTTAACATCCAATTGTCTCTGAGGCGGAATTTTATTAAAACAACCACCACAAGCATCACGCTGAATGTAAACAACAGCAAGACCATTTCTCGCACTCTTACGAATACGCTTGAATGCAGTCAACAAGCGAGGCTCAATAGTTGTCTCCAACTTCTTTGCCTTGTCGCGAAGCAACTCCTCTTCATGCTTAGTCTCTGTTACGATATCATCCAACTCACTGCGCTTAGAGTCCAAGTCATGCTGACGATCCTCCAAAGACTTCTTGCTGCGATCTAGCTCCTCAGCCTTGATTTTAGCTTGAGCAGTAAACTCTTTGATACGCTTCTCGCAAAGCTCAATCTCTAGGTTTTGGAACTCCATCTCCTTCGAAAGGAAGTCGTACTCCTTGTTATTACGAACGTTCTCTTGCTGAGTCTGATACTTCTCGATCAACTCTTTTGCAGCAACTATCTCCTGCTTCTTAGCAGCAACAGAAGCTTTCAATTCAGCAACTTCGTTCTTGAAATTTTGGATACGAGTCTCCAGACCTGCCACCTCATCTTCCAAGTCCTGAACCTCTAGAGGCAATTCACCACGTAGAGTCTTGATGCGGTCGATCT
>JBOFUP010000039.1:0-17967 GCA_051652645.1 Bacteroidales bacterium | reverse complement strand
TAGTTTCTCAACGATGATTGCTTTTACTTTTTCTGCTACTTGAGACATAACTTTTGAATTTAATTAGTTAATAATCTATTGTTTTCTATTTTTGTGCTGCAAAGAAATAGATTAATTCCTATTCGAGCCAAAGAATTTGGCGATTAATTTACTTTTTCTGCACACTACAAGAATATTTGTGCATCAAATTGACCATTATGAACCATCTCAACAACTCAACTATCAAACAATTGATTATCGACAAGGCATTGAATCTTGGCTTCAACAAAATAGGATTTGCCAAAGCCGAAGCAATTGACTCTACCAATAAGGCCTTTTTTAATGAGTGGATAAAATCAGAGATGCATGCAGATATGGCATATATGAATAACAATCTTGACAAGAGATTAGACCCAACAAAACTCGTAGATGGCTCTAAAACTATCATCGTCCTTGCCATGAACTACTACCCCTTGGAGAAACAACCAATAGACATACCACAAATATCTATGTACGCCTATGGGAAAGATTATCACGACACCATTAGAGAAAGGCTAAGAATACTACTTGAATACATAAATAGCGAAATAACCCAGTGCAATGGAAGAGGATTTACAGACTCTGCACCTATACTAGAGCGTTACTGGGCACAGAAAGCTGGCATTGGTTTTATTGGCAACAACAACATGCTTATTATACCTAATGCTGGAAGCTTCTACTTTTTGGCAACATTAATAGTAGACATTCAAATAACTCCAGACAAACCGATGAAACCTCGTTGTGGAAGTTGTCAAAGATGCATAGATGCCTGCCCAACAAAAGCACTGATAGCATCCAAAACTCTTGACTCAAGAAGATGCATATCATATCTCACTATTGAGCACAAAGGCGATATCCCGCAGGAGATAAAACCACTCCTTAACAACAGATTATATGGATGCGACATTTGCCAAACTATTTGTCCTTGGAACAGATTCTCATCCCCTAACACAATAGAAGAGTTTAAACCAAGGAGAGAGATACTTGAATTAGACAACCAGACACTATCAAGACTAACAAAAGAGGAGTTTAGTAAATTATTCAAAGGCTCTGCAATCAAAAGAACAAAATACGAAGGACTTATGCGCAACTTCAATGCAATTTCTTATTGCGAGGATGATGAGTCAGGACAGCCTCTCTAAGAGCCGATTTATCAAGATGAAGATATACCTCAGTTGTGGTAATACTCTCATGCCCCATCATCTGCTGAATAGCCCTAATGTTTGCACCTCTCTCTAATAGATGAGTAGCAAAAGAGTGTCTCAATGTGTGGGGGCTTATTTTTTTCTTTACCCCAGCCAATTCAGCCTGCTTAGTTATTATATTGAAAATCATCATCCTAGTTAGAGGCTTACCTCTTCTACTAACAAAAACGAAATCCTGTTCTTGACTCCCAACCATAAACTTAGATCTACTCTCCGCAGAGTAACCTATGTAAGCCAAAGCAGACTCAGATATAGGCACCAACCTCTGCTTATCACCCTTACCAATAACCCTAATAAACCCCTCTTGTGGGAAGATGTCAGCAAACTTTAAGTCACACAACTCAGTTACACGAAGCCCACAACTATACAAGACCTCTATTATAGCCCTATTTCTTTCACCCTCTATTTTTGAAAAATCAATCGTATCTATCATCCTATCAATCTCCTCAATAGAGAGCACCTCTGGCAGCTTCAATCCTATTCGTGGCGACTCGATCAACTCCGAAGGATTACTCTCTATATAGTTCTCTATTAATAAATATTGAAAGAATGACTTAACACCCGAAAGTATACGTTTGCGACTTCTTGCATTTATTCCTAAATCTACTAGTTTTGTTATGAACAGATGTAGGTCGTTAGGTGTTAACTTAATGAGATCAATAGACTCTTCTCTTGCAAACTCTACTAGCTTTGCAAGGTCCGTAGAATAGGCTGATATGGTATTATCTGACAACCCCTTTTCAAACTTCAGATACCCTATATACCTATCGACGAGTGACTCTTTATTAATTTTAAATCTCATAAAATTGTTTTTTAATAAGCTTATTAATAGCTAAATTACAAACTTAATGCTATATCTCTCAAAACATTTTCGTAATTTTGTACCCACATTCGGAATAGTAGTGCCTTTTTGGCACAATTAACAACTGAGCACCACTATATGAAGATTCAAATCATAAACGGTCCAAATCTAAATCTTTTAGGAAAAAGAGAACCATCAATATATGGATCTGCTACATTCGACGAGTATCTGTCTCTGCTTAAAAGCAAATATCCTAATTGTGAATTCTCATACTTTCAATCAAATTGCGAAGGAACTTTAATAGACAAACTTCATGAAGTCGGATTCGACACTGATGGAATTATATTAAATGCAGGTGCTTACACACACACCTCAATCGCAATTGCTGATGCAGTGAGAGCTATAAACGCCCCTGTCATTGAGGTGCACCTATCGAATGTTCATGCAAGAGAAGAGTACAGACACCACTCATTTCTCTCTGCTGTCTCAAATGGTGTTATTCTTGGCTTTGGCCTCAACTCCTACACTCTAGCAGTAGAGGCACTACTTTTTCAAAGATAATAAGTTTATATACTAAGTTGGTGTATGTCCCGTTCGATATACAAAATTTCTAAAATTGTATGACTACTAAACAGACAAAAATTGTTGCTACTGTCTCTGACAGACGATGCAGCATAGAATTCATCCGCGACCTTTTTGAAAACGGAATGAACGTTGTACGTATGAACACGGCTCATATGGACGAAGAAGGATTCCGCAATATCATCGGTAATTCGAGAGCAGTTTCTCCTTCTATAGCTGTCCTTATGGATACTAAAGGCCCTGAAATCCGTACAACTCCTACAGTAGATGACATCAAGATCAACTTTGAGACAGGCAATGTCGTTAAGTTCGTAGGTGATGAGACTCAACTAACTTCAAAAGAGTTAATCGGTATCAACTACCCAGGCTTTGTTACTGACCTTAACGTGGGCCAGAATATTCTTATAGACGATGGTGAGATTGAGTTCGTTGTAACTGAGAAACACAATGACTACCTTCTTGCAACTGCTCAGAACTTTGGTGAACTAGGAAGCAGAAAGAGCGTTAACGTTCCTGGCGTTCGCATCAATCTTCCTTCACTAACAGAGAAAGACAGACGCAATGTTATACACGGTATCAACTACGGTGTGGATTTCATTGCTCACTCATTCGTTCGCAATCGCCAAGACATCTTGGATATCCAAGAAATCTTAGATGCACACAATAGCCCAATCAAAATCATCGCAAAAATAGAGAACCAAGAGGGTGTTGATAATATCGACGAGATTCTTGAGGTTGCTTACGGTGTGATGGTTGCTCGTGGTGACCTAGGTATCGAAGTTCCACAAGAGAAGATCCCTGGCATACAGCGCGCACTTATACGTAAATGTGTACTTGCTAAGAAACCAGTTATTGTTGCTACACAGATGCTTCACTCAATGATCAACAACCCACGCCCAACACGTGCCGAGGTTACTGACATTGCTAACGCTATCTACTACCGTACAGATGCGTTGATGCTTAGTGGTGAGACAGCTTATGGAAAGTATCCAGTAGAAGCTGTACGCACGATGTCTAGCATTGCACTTGAGGCTGAGAAAACAAAAATGCCAGAGAATGATATCCCAGTAGATATCAAAGCAGGTGATGTTTCTCTTTTCATGGCAAAACAAGCTGTAGACACTACAACTCAACTTAACACTCGTGCTATCATTACAGACAGTTTCACTGGCCGTACTGCTCGCAACGTAGCTGCATTCAGATCTCCACGTCCTCTTATAGCTATATGCTACAAGGAGCGTCTAGTTCGTGAATTAGCTCTTTCATACGGTGTTAGACCTGTATTCCTAGAGAACAAAGGCGATGCTCGTCAGTACTTCTTCAAAGGTCTAGAGTTCCTTCTTGAAAATCAATTTGTTAACCAAGAAGATAGAATAGCATACATCGGAGGCAGCTTTGCAGATGGTGACGGCTGTTCATTCCTTGAGGTAAACAGCATAGATAAAATACTTAACGGCACTGGTAGTTACTCTTTGCCACACTTCAATACGGAGTCTAAGTAAGCATGTCCGATTTACTCGAACAATACATAATAAATCATAGCGACGAAGAAGGTGAACTACTCAAGCAACTAACGAGAGACGTACATGTTAACCTTCTTCGTCCTCGTATGATTTCTGGTCATCTACAAGGACGAATACTCAAGATGCTTTGTCGAATGATAAAGCCCAAACAAGTATTAGAACTAGGTACTTTTGCTGGATATTCTGCACTCTGTTTTGCCGAAGCTCTCCAGGAGGGATCAGTGGTTCATACTGTTGACAACGACGATGAGCTGGAAGAGTTTGTTGCCAAATACCTCAACCTATCCGAACACGGAGAAAAGGTCGTACAACATATTGGTAATGCGCTTGACCTCATACCTCAATTCGAAGATGAACAGTTTGACCTTGTATTTATTGATGCGGATAAGCGGCTATACTCAGAATTCTACGATTTAGTATTTCCAAAAGTTAAGTCTGGTGGATATATCCTTGTGGACAACACCCTTTGGGATGGTAAAGTTGTTGTTGACCCCCAACCCAAAGACGCTCAAACTATTGGTATTCTAAACTTCAATGATATGATTGTCCAAGACCCAAGAGTAGAGAAAGTTATACTTCCTTTGCGAGATGGCATGACAATGATATACAAGAAATAAAAACAAAACAATAGGATAGTTAAACCACAAACATGGAATCAACCAGACAAAGTAAGATTGCTCGTCTAATACAGAAGGAGCTAAGTGAGGTTTTCCAAAGTCAAACTCGCCAAATGAGAGGAGTATTGATTTCGGTAAGTGCTGTTCGCGTATCTCCAGATTTAGGAATCGCAAAAGCATACCTTAGCATCTTCCCAACGGAAAAGAGCGAAGAGCTTCTAGAGGCTATTCGTGGCAATGCCAAAGATATTAGATTTGAGATAGGACAGCGCGTCCGTCACCAGCTACGTGTAATCCCTGAATTTATGTTCTTCGTGGACGATTCATTGGATTATATAGAGAACATCGACCGTTTACTTAAGTAAACCAATATAGATTTATGAGCCAAGAAGAAATTCGCATTACGAATCTCATCTTGGCTTATATTTTAATATGCAAATCAACCGTATGAAATTAGCCCTTAAATTTGCTCTAAGATACCTATTCTCAAAGAAATCACATAGTGCAATAAACATCATATCTATGGTATGCGTTGGAGGAGTTGCCATTACATCAATGGCAATAATATGCACGATGTCAATCTTCAACGGTTTTCACGAACTCGTCTCCTCTCTATACTCAAGTTTCGACCCACAAGTAAAGATAACAGCAGCTCAAGGCAAGAGCTTTACTACCAATACCGCTCTATTCGATGAACTAAGAGCAAGTAGTCAAGTGGATATACTTACAGAGGTTCTTGAAGAAAATGCACTAATCAGCTATAACGATCATCAGATATCCGCTAGGCTAAAAGGAGTATCAGAAAACTTCAGAGAGCTCACACAAATAAATTCTCTTCTCGTTAGTGGTGAGTTTACACCTGAAGACAGCATTGCAAACATGGCGTGTCTAGGCATAGGGATAGCCTCTCAACTGAGTGTAAACAGTGGATTCGTTCGCCCACTACTTGTTTTCGCACCAAAAAAAGGAGCAAACGTATCACTAACCAATCCGCAAGGATCTTTCAACGAGGAACTACTAATGATTGGCTCAATATTTAGAGTTAATCAACCACAATATGACGACAATATGATCATCGTTTCTCTAGAATTCGCTAGGGAGTTATTCGGTTATGAAGATGAGGTAACAGCACTTGAGCTTAAACTAAAGCCAGATGTTGACACCGATAAATTCATAACAAAACTCAAGCGAACACTAGGCGACTCATACATCATACAGAATCAATACCAGCAGCAAGCAGACTCATACAAGATGATGATGATAGAGAAGTGGATGACATTTCTGATACTTAGCTTCATACTGATGATTGCTGCCTTTAATATCATAGGATCACTCTCAATGTTGATAATTGATAAAAAAGATGACATTAAAACACTGCGAAATATAGGTGCTGACAACAAACTTATACGCAGGATTTTCCTCATTGAGGGTTGGTTAATTTCAGGAATCGGAGCATTAGCAGGTATAACTATAGGGATAATACTCTGTTTAATACAGCAGAAATTCGGAATTGTTTCTCTTGGTTCATCTGGAATGTTCATTGTTGATAGCTATCCGGTGAAACTTATCTGGAGCGACATACTAATTGTCGTCGCTATAGTTATTACAATTGGACTAACAACAGCTTGGATACCAGTAAGACGAATTGAGCCATAACACCTTCTTTCTATAGTGTGAAATAGTATACAATAATAAAAAGTATGGTCCGTGATTTTGAAGTAACACAAAATCACGGACCATGCTTTTATACTTTATTCAAAGAGTAACTACAAAGCAGACACTCTACAACTAGACAAGTACGTACGTACTTACAACGAAATACGTACGTACTTTGCCAGAAATACGTACGTATTTATGATCAAATACGTACGTATTTTTACAGACACTCATTGAAGATCAATAAGAAACTATAAGCCATCAAATTACTACAGCACTACATTTCGCATAGTTAGATAGATGTAGCGATAAATCCACGTAGTTAGTAAGTCGGCTGAGTGTAGTTCAGAATAGATCCGTGTAATGAGATAAACTATCTAGATTAGAGTGCAAATAAGGAGGCAACCCTTGGGTTAGCTACACGATGTGTGCATTGTATTGCAAATCTAAGGAGTAGCCATTCAGACTGATTGTACTCTATCTGGGAATAAAAGCTGATTGAAGGAGATTCAAAGATCAGTATACATCAACCCATGAACCCTGTGAAATAGAACAAAAAAATAGATGACGCTTAAATATTAGTGTAGCAGTCAAACCATTATGATAGAAAAAGCATCGCCCATCAACAACGAAGCGTATACTTCGTTGTTGATGGGCGATGCTTTTATATAGTTAAAAGAGTTCGATAGTTATCTCACTTCACTACCTGGAGAAACCTCTGAACTTGGTTGAACAAAATGCAACTTACCATCAGCTCCTTCAGCCATCAAGATCATACCTTGTGATTCTATGCCTCTAAGTTTTTTAGGTGCAAGGTTTACCAACACTGATACTTGTCTACCAATTATATCCTCTGGTTTGAAATGTTCAGCAATACCTGAAACAATGGTTCTTTGGTCTATCCCAACGTCAACCTTTAGTTTGAGTAGCTTAGTGGTTTTAGCCACTGGCTCAGCCTCAAGGATTGTTCCAACTCGGATATCCATCTTACTGAACTGCTCAAAATCAATGTCCGCATTAGCCTTCTTAGGAGTCCAAGCTTGAAGTTCATTAGCCTTCTTAGTTTCTTGAAGCTTATTAACCTGGAACTCAATTACGCTATCCTCAATCTTTTCAAACAAAAGAGACGACTCATTAAGTGCAGTTCCAGCTTCTAGAATATCAATTCGGCCGAGCTGAGTCCAACAGAAACCTTTCATATTTAAGAATCCTCTAAGCTTAGCAGCAGAGAAAGGCAAGAATGGTTCGAATGCAATCGCAAGATTAGCGGATATCTGAAGAGATATATTCATGATCGTTGCTACACGATCCATATCTGTCTTAGCTAACTTCCAAGGCTCACAATCAGCAAGGTATTTGTTACCAATTCGAGCAAGGTTCATCGCCTCTTTAAGAGCTTCTCTGAATCTGTAGTGCTCTAGATTGGATTCGAGTGTAGCCTTTACGTTTGCAAACTCAGCTAGAGTTTGAGTATCATATTCTGTTAGCTCTCCACACGCAGGGACTTTATTCTCGAAATACTTCTGAGTCAGAACAAGAGCTCTATTCACAAAGTTTCCAAGCACAGCTACTAGCTCATTGTTATTACGAGCTTGGAAATCCTTCCACGTAAAGTCATTATCTTTTGTCTCTGGTGCATTTGCTGTCAGCACGTATCTAAGAACATCCTGTTTACCAGGGAATTCCTCTAGATACTCATGAAGCCATACAGCCCAGTTACGTGAGGTAGAGATTTTGTCACCCTCAAGATTTAGAAATTCGTTTGAAGGAACATTCTCAGGTAGTATGTAGCTACCCTCAGCCTTAAGCATTGCAGGGAATACGATACAGTGGAATACGATATTGTCCTTTCCAATGAAGTGTACAAGCTTAGTTTCTGGATCCTTCCAATATGTCTCCCAGGTGTCAGGCAGAAGCTCTTTAGTGTTTGATATATAACCTATAGGAGCATCAAACCATACATAAAGTACTTTACCTTCAGCACCCTCTACAGGGACAGGAACACCCCAGTCAAGGTCACGGCTCACAGCACGAGGCTGCAATCCCATATCTAACCACGACTTACACTGACCATAGACATTTGACTTCCACTCTTTGTGCTCCTCAAGAATCCACTGACGAAGAAATGGCTCATGCTTGTCAAGAGGTAGATACCAATGCTTAGTCTCCTTCATCTCAGGTTTGCTTCCCGAGATAGCAGAACGAGGCTCTATTAGGTCTGTTGCATTAAGAGAAGTACCACACGCTTCGCATTGATCGCCGTAGGCTGCATCATTGTTGCAGTGAGGGCACGTTCCGATGATATATCTATCAGCAAGGAACTGCTTAGCTTCTGGATCGTAATACTGCTCTGTTGTCTTTTCGATGAACTCACCCTTGTCGTATAGTTTTTTGAAGAACTCCGAAGAGTGCTCCTTGTGAGTCTGCGATGTTGTACGAGAGTAAATATCGTGTGTGATGCCAAACTCCTCGAATGACTTCTTGATAATATTATGATAACGATCAACGATATCTTGTGGAGTAACTCCCTCTTTTTTTGCCTTGATAGTAATTGGCACACCATGCTCGTCGGAGCCACCAATCATGATCACATCCTCACCACGTAATCTAAGATAACGAGTGTAGATATCTGCTGGGATATATACTCCAGCCAAGTGACCTATGTGTACTGGTCCATTTGCATATGGAAGAGCCGTTGTTACGAGCGTGCGTTTAAATCTCTTTTCTGACATAATTATAGTCTACTGTTTGTTTGCTTAACTAAATGGATTAGGGTAATCTCCAAGAAACACCATCTTTGCCATCCTTTATCTCAAAACCAAGGGCTTGTAGCTCATTTCTGATCTTATCAGAAGTGGCCCAATCTTTATTTGATTTTGCCTGTTGTCTCATCTCAAGAAGCATGTCTACAGCTTTAGCAAAAGC
Organism: Bacteroidales bacterium; assembly: GCA_051652645.1. Classification (GTDB taxonomy): domain Bacteria; phylum Bacteroidota; class Bacteroidia; order Bacteroidales; family UBA7332; genus UBA7332. The sequence continues at coordinate 8,639 of JBOFUP010000039.1, read as the reverse complement.
ATCTGTAGAAGCAGAAGCTAATTCTGAGCTCTTTGACATACCAAGAATCTCAAATAGGAATATATCGAATAGAGATCTAAGAGAGTCAACATCCTCTTTTGTTGCACTTTCGTTTGAAGCCAACAGGGAGTTAATTATGCGTACTGCCTCGAAAAGGTGTGAGATGGTGATAGGACTGTTAAGGTCATCATTCAAAGCCTCATAACACTTTTGGTGAAGAGAGCTAACATCTATAGTTGAGTTAGCCGACACTTTTATATTGTCGATATTTGAGTATGCCTCCATCAAACGTTGAAGTCCCTTTTCTGAAGCTTTTAATGCTTCGTTACTGAAGTCAACAGTGCTGCGATAGTGTGCTTGAAGGATAAAGAACCTAATGGTCATCGGAGCATATGCTTGCTCAAGAAGTTGGTGGCTACCAGTGAAGAACTCATCAAGAGTAATGAAGTTACCCAACGATTTTCCCATCTTTGTTCCATTGATGGTTATCATATTGTTGTGCATCCAATATTTAACAGCCTCTTTACCTTTTGCAGCCATTGATTGGGCGATTTCACACTCATGGTGAGGAAATAGTAAGTCCATCCCTCCTCCGTGAATATCAAACTGCTCACCGAGGTATTTAGTACCCATAGCAGAACACTCTAAATGCCATCCTGGGAATCCGTTGCTCCAAGGGGAAGGCCATCGCATAATGTGTTCTGGAGAGGCTTTTTTCCATAGAGCAAAGTCTGCTGAATGTCTCTTCTCTTGTTGTCCATCTAGCTCTCTAGTTGTACTAAGAAGCTCCTCGACATTTCGACCAGAAAGTTTCCCGTATTTATGTTTGCGATTGTATCCCTCAACATCGAAGTATACAGATCCATTGCTCTCATAGGCGAATCCATTATCAAGTATCTCCTTAACATACTCTATCTGCTCTATGATATGCCCAGAAGCGTGTGGTTCGATACTTGGTGGTAGCACGTTTAGCGCTTCCATAGCTTTTCTATATCTATTAAGATAGTATTGTACAATCTCCATAGGTTCGAGCTGCTCTAGTCTTGCTTTTTTAGCAACTTTATCTTCTCCTTCGTCGGCATCATTCTCAAGATGGCCAACATCAGTGATGTTTCTAACGTATCTAACTTTGTATCCTAGATGTTTTAGATATCTGAAAAGAAGATCAAAAGTAATAGCAGGTCGGGCATGTCCGAGATGTCCATCCCCATATACAGTAGGGCCACAAACGTACATCCCCACATGAGGTTCATGAAGAGGTACGAATAGCTCCTTTTGACGCTTCAGCGTATTATAAATGGATAGTTTATGTTCCATAGTTTCACCTGTTTGTAAATAGAATGCAAATGTAGAAATTTTTCATCATATTAGCTCACTCATCAATGATAAGAAGCGGCAGTTACTCTATATGTCCTATCACATATTTAGCCCAAGCAAATCTAATTGCAAACCATATGTGCATTAGATAAGTAGGTATTTTGCCGTAGTGCTTGATCATAATCTCTAATCTCTCTTTCAGTGACCGCTTTCTGCGTGATGAAGAGACTCCACCTTGCATGAAGTTAGAGATTGTGATGTTTGAGTTTGAAATACTCTTTGCTGCTTTCAACCCTCGTATGCACCAATCGAAGTCTGATGATAGTTTGTATTGCAGATCATAGTGCGTGGCTATCTCTCTTTTTATTAAGAATGATTGATGGCAGACTAGCATACCATTGATGAAGCTTCGCCAAGTTAATCTTTGTGGTGTTTTGAGTCGTCGCATTGCAACGTAGTTGTTGTCACTATCCACAATAGCCGTCTCGCCATACACTATGTCTGGTCTGGATTCTGTTGTAATTTCAAGATTTCGAAGTACGCTGTCAGAGTGCAATGTGTCGCCTGCGTTAAGGAATAGAATATACTCACCTCGTGAGATATCTATTGCTTTGTTCATTGCATCATATATACCTTTGTCGGGTTCAGAGATTGATCTGTTTATATGCTGAGAATAGCTCTTAATAATCTCTTGAGTATTGTCAGTTGAAGCGCCATCAACGATAACATACTCATAGTTGAATGATGTTTGAGCCAAAACGGACTTGATTGTTCTCTCAAGAAGTTGACCAGCATTGTATGTTACTGTAATGATAGTAAAACGAGGTGCTACCATATTCTATCCTCTCAATTTGAAGTGTCTATAAATAATGTATCAATAGGGGTAAATTAGCCTTTTCTAAAGAGTTGCTCAGCAAAGTTGGTGTAGTTGTTTATTGATCCACACTTTATCATCTTCTTTCTAATCTTGGTATTGGCTTGTGGCAGCCAATACTCCCAAAGTGACTGCATCTTTGTTAGTAGCTGTTGGTCGCCCTGAAGCGTTGATGAGTAGTAGTCGAAAAGCTCTTGATGAATCTTGTGTGCATACTCAAGCTGCTGTTCAATAGAGTATCTCTCACCGCTCTTTAGCTGTTTAGCAAGAGTTGGGTCTGCAAGGAGCCCTCGACCAAGCATCACTCCCTTAATATTAGGATAACGAGCCACAATTGCCTCAACATCCTCTATGGTATTTAGATCACCATTGTAGTATAGCGGCATATTTAGTGACTCATAAAGAGGTTGGAACAGGTCTGGTGAGGCCTGCCCTTTATATTGCTGAACACCTACTCTTGTATGTATTGCAACGTGCGAAAGAGGTGTTGAGTTAATAGTTTGTATAAGTGCAATTGTCTCCTCAGGACTCTCCCACCCTAATCTCATCTTAAGAGAGAAAGACAACTCGGGCAACTTTTCAATGGCAGCAAGAAGAGCCTTCACTTCATCTTGATATTTGAGTATGCCAGAACCCTTGTGCTTCTTAGCAATAGCAGGGAAAGGGCATCCTAAATTCAGATCGGCCTCGTTATATCCTTGCTCTACAAATAGCTTCCCTATCCGTATAAGTTCCTCTGGAGTGGATGCTATCATCTGTGGCACAAGGTGTGTAACACTGTTGTTGGAGAGAGATATGTCTCTTAAGTCTCTACTACGAAACTCATTTCTCTCTATTCTAACAAAAGGGGTATAGTATGTGTCTATTCCACCAACCAATCTTTCGTGGGCATTTCTAAATGGTGCATCTGTAAAGCCTTGCAATGGAGCAAGATGTATCTCTTTATTGAATTGCATAATGGTAGTTATATGTAAAAAAAAGAGACTCAACAAACTGCCGAATCTCTTTTGATTATACTTATTGGATATATCTTAGTTTTTAACAGAATCCGCTGCTTCTGTAGCTTCAGGAACAGGGAAACCTGTAGTATTTTGCTCTGGAGCATTCTGAATGTACTCTTGAATTGCAGATGAACTCTGATTGTTGTCTCTAGGCATCACAGAAGATGAAAGAACACAAAGAACCATAATTGCACCAGCCAAAGACCAAGTAGCCTTCTCTAGGAAGTCAGCTGTTTTGGGAGCTCCCATGATTTGATTAGAAGAAGAGAACCCAGCAGCTAAGCCACCGCCTTTACTGTTCTGCACTAAAACGATTAGTACCATCAGTAGAGCAGCGATTAGAATAAGAATAGTGATTACTAAATACATGTCTATTGTTTTTTTATGTTTGCAATTAAAAGTTCTAAATACCTTATTTGATCTGCAAAATAAACACTTTTTTTTGGATATTTCAAACTCAATCGTTTAATTATTTCAAGTGCTTTCTCATATCTCTTCTGTCTGATATATATTTTGGCCAAACTTTCTGTAAAGAGATCATCTCCAGATGGTTCACTAGTCACAGATTTGCCCTCTCTTTTATTGGTGTGAGAGGATGGCGTAAGCCTATCATCTTGAGTGCTGACTTTGCTCTTTGTGTGTGGTTCTTGAGATGAGAGAGATATGAAACGGTCAATAAGATCGTTATGTTTCATAGGCTCTGAATCTGATTCAAGATCTGAATGGTCATTTAATGAGCTAACGAAATCATAAGCAGCATAAGATATCTGAGCCTCTTGTTCTATTGATGTCTCTTGGCAGGTAGCACTATCTGCAACCTGATTTGATTTAGAAACACTCTTATTCTCTATAGAAAGATCTGCCTCAACTTCTGGCTGGACAATATCTACAGATGTACTACTTGAGGGCTTAACATCACCCCAAGTGTGCTCTAAAAATGAATCAATCAGAGAGATTGTATCATTATCCGAAAGATTATCCTTTGATTCAAGATAGCTCTTTAGCTTCTTCTCGAAAGCACTATTCCAACCTAAATGACGGTCTGAAAGAAGAAAGAAAAGAGCCCTTAGATCACTTATATATACCGAATGACTTCTTAGCTCATCGACAAAGCTCGGGTCTCTGGTTACTTGAAGAGCCTTAAGGTATAACATACGGCATTGTTCGAACAGTGGATGTTTGGCCGTAAGTTCTCTTAGTTGCTCTACACTTTGCTTGGTTAGCGTATCAGGAGAGTCTAATAGTTCGTAAAATTGTTCTTTAGTCATACAAAATAGTCTACCAGTTAGCTACAGTTGCAATATAAATCTGATCTGTCAACTCCTCAACTATTTCTTTAATAAGTTGATCTTGAAGTGAGCCAGTCAATAGCTGACTACTATCATACTCTCTATAAGCACTGAAGCTGCGCTCAAAGCTCTGCTTTGGATCTATGTTGTTTGTAAACTTGACGCTAACCCCTATGGTCAATCTGGTCCTTGAAGAGAATGCATCCTCTTTTACAGCTTGCGGTGTAAGATCGTATCGATTAATGCTACCTTCTATCTGAAGGTCTCCATTTTGTCTAGCCTGAGTTAGTCTTGTCTGTCTGAGATAAGTATCCTTAAGACCCTCGTTGAAAGCAATAGCAAGAGGAGCATATACCATCGCAGCCTTAATTGGAAAATCAACAATTGTGATTGTCTTTGTCTTTGTATAATCTATTGATGCCCCATTGAACTTATATGAAATAGAGCAGGCTGTCACAACTATTAGTGAGAGAATTATTAATACTATCTGCTTCATTATTGAATGATATTAGTTGTTACTAGTTTAAGCCATACTCCTTAATCTTACGATATAGAGTTCGCTCTGATATGTTTAGTTCCTCAGCAGCCATCTTTCTTCTTCCTTGGTGCTTGTCGAGTGCCTTCTTTATTGCCTCTCTTTCTAGATCGTTTAGAGAGAGAGAACTCTCAACATACTCTTCAGAGTCATCAAAAACAACAGCCTCTTCAGCATTTATATGTTTTGTCCCGCCTGTGAGCTCTAATGTCTGAGGTTTTGATACAATATTTTGAAGTTGCGATGCATCCTTGGGTGTATATACTATAGGGACTGCTGATTGAGGTTCTAGAGGTCTGTTGCCACTCATCAAGTCATGCACCACTTGCTTGAGCTCATTAACCTCCTTCTTCATATCAAATAGAATCTGATATATAACCTCTCTCTCCTTCGAGAAAGAGTGAAACTCTTCATCTTTGTGGGACAATGATGGTGATCGAATGATGTCAGTATGAGGGAGATATTGAGAAAGGATCTCTGGGGTAATATCTCTTAGTGTCTCTATAATGGATATCTGCTCTGTAATGTTTTTAAGCTGACGTATATTACCTGGGAAGTGAAATGCTGTTAGCATAGACTTTGCTTCTTCATTCAATTGTATAGCAGGCATACGGTACTTCTGAGCAAAATCAGCAGCAAACTTACGAAAAAGCAGGTATATATCTTCACTCCTCTCTCTAAGGGGCGCTACCATTATAGGTATGGTGTTTAGCCTATAGAAGAGATCCTCTCGAAACTTACCATCAACGATAGCTCGTTTAAAATTAATATTTGTAGCTGCAACAACTCTAACGTTAGTCTTTTGAACCTTTGAAGATCCAACTTTCATGAACTCTCCACTTTCAAGAATTCTCAGAAGTCTAGCTTGTGTGGCCAAAGGTAGTTCTCCTACCTCATCAAGAAAGATTGTGCCTCCATCTGCAACTTCAAAATAGCCCTTACGATCACCAAGAGCTCCCGTAAAGGAACCTTTCTCATGACCAAATAGTTCGGAGTCTATTGTGCCCTCAGGAATTGCGCCACAATTGACAGCTATATATGCTCCGTGTTTGCGCGCACTAAATTGATGAATAATCTGTGGGAAAGTCTCTTTACCAACACCACTTTCACCAGTTATCAGAACGGCTAGATCTGTAGGTGCAACCTGGAGAGCAATGTCTATAGCACGGTTCAGAGCCTCGGAGTTTCCGATGATTCCAAATCGCTGTTTGACAGAAAGAAGATCAGGTTTAGCCATATTTGATTTATGTGTAGTGTAATATAGATTGATATAACATTACAAAGGTATAGAAAATCCTTGAGTATGCGCAAAGAAATCTTACCTTTGCTGAGGTTTCCGTGATGGAACCCAAGGATAGTTTAAACCACCTAATTAATAGCTATTATGATAAATAAGGTACGTCCAAAGAAATTTCTCGGGCAGCACTTTTTGACAGATATGACAATTGCAGAACGCATAGCAGACACACTAGAAGATTACAAACATTTACCCGTTGTTGAGGTAGGCCCTGGTATGGGTGTATTGACACAATACCTTATTCAAAAGGGACACGATCTAAAGGTTGTCGAATTAGACAGAGAGTCAGTGCCTTACCTCGAGCAGCACTTCCCAGCACTTGAGGGTAGAATAATAGAGGCTGACTTCTTACAACTATCTGTTGATCAACTCTTCGAGGGTGAGTTTTCACTTATTGGCAACTACCCATACAACATATCTAGTCAGATATTTTTCAAGGTACTAGAGAACAAAGAGAGGATACCTGTTTGTTCTGGTATGATACAAAAAGAGGTAGCTGAACGTATGGCTGCAAAGCCAGGTTGTAAAGCATACGGCATATTGAGTGTGCTAATGCAAGCATTCTACGATATAGAATATCTTTTCACTGTTTCTGAAGATGTGTTTAACCCACCTCCAAAGGTTAAGTCGGCTGTTATTCGTATGGTTAGGAATGACAACAAAAGCCTCAACTGTGACGAGAAATTATTTAAAACAGTAGTAAAGACTGCATTCAACCAAAGAAGGAAGCAGATGAGAAATTCTCTTAAACCACTTGTTGGGAAGGATTTCTCTCAATTCGAGTTACCTATCTTTGACAAACGTCCTGAACAGCTTTCTGTTGCTCAATTTGAAGAGCTAACTAATTTAATCTCTGAACATATGAAGTAAGAGACTCTATTCACTTTCAAACAACGATATCATATGAGTAGATTTGAACCAACTAAAGAGTTCGTAGGAGAGTTGCAAAAGTGCATCTCCGAAAAAAATGCTGAAGGTGTATTGGCTCTTTTAGAGGGACTTCACGCTGCTGATATTGCTCAGTTCTATGATGAGCTAGAGGTTGAGGATGCTCAATACATATACCTCCTAATGTCAGGTGACAAAGCTGCCGATGCCTTGATGGAGCTAGATGAGGAGGATCGTGAGGAGCTTCTAGAGAACTTTCCGTCAGAGGTCATAGCTCGTCACTTTGTAGACAATATGGACACTGATGATGCCGTGGAGTTGATTCGAGAACTCGATGAGGATGAACAGGAAGAGATCCTCTCTCACATCGAGGATGTCGAACAGGCTGGTGACATCGTGGACCTATTGAAGTATGACGAGGATACCGCGGGGGGTATCATGGGTACTGAGATGATAGTCGTTAATGAGGAATGGAGTATGCCTGAATGCCTTAAAGAGATGAGGCTTCAAGCAGAAGAGCTTGAAAACATATATAGCATCTATGTAGTAGATGACGACAATAGACTACAGGGAGTGTTTCCTCTCAAGAGAATGATCACTAGCCCTTCTGTTTCGAGGGTTAAACATGTGATGGTAAAAGATCCTATATCTATAAAAGTGGACACTCCTCTTGACGAAGTGCCATACGTGTTCGAGAAGTATGACCTTGTTGCAATACCTGTTGTTGACAGTATTGGGCGTCTTGTTGGCCAGATCACTGTGGATGACGTTGTTGATGAGATGAAGGAGATGGCAGAACGTGACTACCAACTTGCTTCGGGTATCTCTCAAGACGTAGAGACTTCAGATAATGTTTTAGTACAAACAAGTGCACGTTTGCCTTGGCTTGTTATTGGTATGATAGGAGGATTAAGCAACTCGGTAATACTTGGTAAGTTTGAGTCATTCTTTGCAACAAACCCCAAAATGGCAATCTTCATACCTCTTATTGGCGGTACTGGAGGTAATGTTGGGATACAATCCTCTGCAATCGTAGTACAAGGTCTTGCAAACAAATCACTCAATATGGGCAAGCTTTGGAGTCAGGTATTTAAGGAGAGTGCAGTTGCACTTATTAATGCTAGTATGATTTCTCTTTTAGTATTCCTTTACAACTACTTTATGCTAGGTAATGATACGGTGACCTACTCCGTTTCTATATCTCTTTTTGCTGTAGTTGTATTCGCCTCAATATTTGGCACATTGGTACCAATGACACTTGAGAAGCTGAATATAGACCCTGCAATTGCCACAGGACCTTTCATTACAATAACAAATGATATTATAGGTATGCTAATATATATGGGGGTTTCCTCATTTTTATCTTAAATAATTGCTAATTTTTTGCGATATATTTGAAATAATATCTTTATTTGTGCCTTTAACAACACGTAATAGC
>JBOFUP010000038.1:0-1223 GCA_051652645.1 Bacteroidales bacterium | reverse complement strand
TGTTGTAGCTGGATGGTTAGGGGTTTAGATGGTTAGTAGGTTAGAGGGTTAGCAGGTTAGAGAAACAAGATCTGCGTAATCTGCGAGATCTGCGTGAATATCTCTCTTTTTGGACTGTTGCATCTGGTTAGCTGGTTAGATGGTTAGAGGGTTAGAGAAACAAGATCTGCGAGACTAATTCAACAGCTGCGAAAGCAGCCTCAACAGCGAAGCCTCAACATATCTTTGCTAGCAATGCGATAGCTCTTTACCCCGAAGGGGTAACATGTGGGTAACCGAGGGGTAAGCGTAGCGACCCGTGGATGCAGCCTAAACATCTCATAGCGTAGAGGTAACGAAGCTCTTATCCGTTAAGATCCGTGGATCAAACTCTTGGGTTAGAAGGTTAGGGTTTATATGTTATATCCGTGTGAGTGATTGAACACATAGCGTAGAGGTAACGAAGCTCTTATCCGAGAGATCCGTGGATAAAAATCTTAGTTTAGGGTTTATGGGTTAGATCCGAGTGAGTGATTGAACACATAGCGTAGAGGTAACGAAGCATCCTATCCGTGTAGATCCGTGGATGAAATTTTTGGGTTAGTAGGTTAGGGTTTATGGGTTAGATCCGAGTGAGTGATTGAACACATAGCGTAGAGGTAACGAAGCTCTTATCCGTGAGATCCGTGGATAAAAATCTTAGTTTAGGGTTTATGGGTTAGATCCGAGTGAGTGATTGAACACATAGCGTAGAGGTAACGAAGCTCTTATCCGTGTGGATCCGTGGATAAAATTCTTGGGTTAGTAGGTTAGGGTTTATAGGTTATATCCGTGTGAATAATTAAACACATAGCGTAGAGGTAACGAAGCATCTTATCAGTGTAGATCCGTGGACAAAATTCTTGGGTTAGTAGGTTAGGGTTTATATGTTATATCCGTGTGAATAATTAAACCCATAGCGTAGAGGTAACGAAGCATCTTATCCGTGTAGATCCGTGGACAAAATTTTTGGGTTAGTAGGTTAGGGTTTATAGGTTATATCCGTGTGAATAATTAAACCCATAGCGTAGAGGTAACGAAGCTCTTATCCGTTAAGATCCGTGGATCAAACTCTTGGGTTAGAAGGTTAGGGTTTATAGGTTATATCCGTGTGAATAATTAAACCCATAGCGTAGAGGTAACGAAGCTCTTATCCGTTAAGATCCGTGGATCAAACTCTTGGGTTAGAAGGTTAGGATTTAGGG
>JBOFUP010000037.1:0-2351 GCA_051652645.1 Bacteroidales bacterium | reverse complement strand
GGACAAGAGGATCGGACACACATAACCCAAAGCTCTTCAAGTAAATTTAAACAGATTTTCAATAGTGACACTGCTAACTGGATGAAAGCCAAAGGATGTTGTATACTATCAACAGCTTATGCTATATCAAGCTTGGAGTTCATACCATATACTGATCCTGGATTACTAAAAACACTAGAGGGTATATCAGACAACCATATTAATAAGAATAACGGGGATGTATCACTTTCATTTTTTACAGAGATGAGTAATAAATTAGGTCTAGGAACTAGAATTATAGATCTTAGTGGATATGGCTTAAAGGATAAGATAGATATATTAGATGCTAATTTAACATCTAGACAAGCCGTAATTGTGTTAAGAGAAAATCCTAAAAGTCCATCTGCAAAACCTATTGGTCACTATATAGCAGTACTAAATAAAAAAGGAAGTGGAAAATACACTATAGGTGACCCTGAAAGAGATTCATATGTATTAGAAGGTGTTGGGAGTACAGGTGTCCTAACTGCTAGATACCTAATAGTCATAGAAGGTACAGAAAATACTAGTAATTTAGGTATGTCTGGGGCTACAGGTAGAATAGTTAAAAATGTAGCTAGACAGATGGCTGTTGATAATGTTCCTGAGACTAACTACGCAGATTTATCTAGGTTATCTAAGGGTAAGAGAAGATTAAATATAGGTGGTTTAGCTTCTGCTGTTATGGACGGAGCTACCGCAATAGATAGTAAATCCAAAGAGGTGAGATCTACTGTTTCTGATTCCGCTGTTAATTTAACGACTAAACTGACACAGATATTAGAAGACGGAATTTTAATACGTGGAGGAGCGTTAGACCATGTTGGTACTACTGGAGTAGTTGGGGCAGTTGACCAAGACTTGGCAGATAGCACTATGAAAGAGTCTGCATCCAAGAGTAAGCGTAGAATAACTGGAGCACGTGCAATACAAGAGAAGATACGTTTTACACAAAAGCATTCTAAAAGTAAACACGGTAGGGCTATAGATTTAGAACAGGACACGACTCATTCTATGGATAAAGAGAATAATGAAACTCTTAAGAAGATAGCTGAAAATAATGGTGGTGGAAATGGACCACTATTAACAGCACTGGCTTTGGGTATGTCTGGAATGATGTCCCTCATGTCTGGTCTAGGGGCGGCATTTCTTGGATATAAAACCATGAAGGGTGGAGTTAAGTCAGGAATGTCTGGAGCTAAAGATATATTCAATACCGCAACTGGTAGTGATGCTAAGTCAGGTATCGGTGTAGCTAAATTTAGATTAGGTAAACACATGTTGACTGCTGGAGCTAAGGCTATGTCGTGGGGTAAAAAGATGACTGGTGTTGGGTCAGCTAAAATAGTGACCAATACTTTTGATAAACTAAAAGCATTTGGTAATCATACAGATACTTTATTGAAAACTGTTGGTAAAGACTCTACGGCGAGTGGATTAATACCAAAACTTATAAAGTTTACTGGCAAGATAGTAAAGTCATCGTTAGGATTTATAACTAAGATAATCCCTGGTGATATGGCGGTTAAATTAGCTTCTAAACTAACCACAATAACAAGTGTTGTCGGTAAAGTATTAGGTGACGGATTGGCTAAGGTTGTAAAAAAAGGGCTAGGGGTTATAGGTCTTAAGAACGCCCTCGGATCAACTCCATTAGGTTGGATTGCCGCAGGAACAATGTTCTTATGGGATGCTACACAAGGATGGAGAAATGCACACTCTATACTAGGTATTACTAAAGGTGAGCCAACTGCATTGATGAAGACTTGTACTGCGTTAGCATCGGGTATACTGTCAGCTTTATCTTGGGTTCCTGGATTAGGGGTTGTCATAGCGGCGGCTGATTTAATGGGATTCAAGGGTAATAAAAAATTAGCAGAAATGCTTTATGAGATATTTGCAAAGGAAGATATAAAATCCACTATTAGGTCTAGAAATGAAATGGGTAGTACTGATGACAGTGAACTCGAAAAAACTCAGGTTGTTGAAAATAACATGCCAGTTTCTGAGGAGACCTCTTTCAAAGAGAAGTTTATGGGATTATTTAAATCCGAGGAAAAAGATGTCAGTCCAGTAGCTCTAGCTCCAAAAACTGAAAGTCCTAATACTACATCATCTGTATCTAAACCAACACCGTCGAGTGGTGTTGCTAAATTTATAACTGCAAAGGATGATGAAGTTTATAAGATGGCTATGAGTAACGATAAAACTCTTATTTCATTTGACTCATCTAAGGGTAAAGGTGGAAATATTATTATCAAGAATGTGGACATGTCCGCTGTGAAGAAGGATAGTGTTACCACTAAGTTGGATGAAGAGGCTGGTGTGGAGTA
>JBOFUP010000036.1:0-69518 GCA_051652645.1 Bacteroidales bacterium | reverse complement strand
TCGATATCAAACTTTTCATCTTTTGTGTGAATATCTCTTTTTTGATCTGGTATTCCTTGATATCTAGCGCTTTAGCTAGTTTTCTCTGTGTTATGACAACTTCACCAACTTCCAACTCAAAAATCTCGCCCATGAAAGGAGCTGGACACCTCTTGTGTGTGGCTTTACTAAGAAGATGAATGAAGAATATCTTCGTGTCTGTCTGAGTAGAAAAACGCTGAGGGTTTTACCCCAAAACTCTGAGGCTTTTGGGGTAAAAGCCTTAGAGTTTAGACCCAAAAGCCTTAGCTTTTTTGAGTGAGTGATAGTGAGGAACTCGAGTAGGCTATTTAGCCAGTAGCCACAGCGCTTGATGCTAAGTGGATCAGTAGTTTTCATTGTCAGTTTCATCATGTATACATTATCGGTTAATACTCATTCGATGGTCTCTACTCGGTTTATTATAATGGAATAGCCTTCACAGAGTTAAACCTGCAAATATAGTAAAGCGACAACCTTAAGCCTAATAATTTTGAACTCTGAAATTCATTTTTGGAATTTTCTAAAAATGAATATCTAGTTCTCAATCTCCTTTGATAATAATAAAATAATTACTATGAGGGGGAGTTGTATGTAGCAAATTAGCTGCTTGGGGTGTGGTCCTGCTAACTTTCTGAAAGCAAATATTATGATATCGAAACTCTTCGAACTTAATCCAAATATAGTCTAAGCTGTCAGGTGAGTGGGGGAGTAGACTCTCTATGCATATATTGTATATGCATAAAGAAAAAGTAAGCAGAGAAAAGCATGAAAGAGTATGGCTAGAAAGGCTTAGGCTTAATTGTATATAGTTACTTTAAGGAATAATCATAATTAACAAGCAGCTCTTAAAAAGAGGGTAAAAACCTCTCACAGAGTCTTAGTTTTGATGATTTTTATTGCCACTATTGCCACCTCTGTTGATTATCAGCTTATTACAGGTGGCAATATGGGTGGCGATAGGTGGCGATAGTAGCCCCTATCTACACCCATCACATTTAGCTTAAAACTAAATGTCATTTATAAGATTTGGGCAATTATATTTTGGCAAACAGAAACAAAGATGAGATTAGTGTAAAAATAAGGAGCAAGAAATGTTAATTTCAGAAGGTGTAGATAGAGTAAAAGAAATATTTTTTCCTCAGAGTTCGAAACTCTTTCTTTACAACTCAATTTTACAAAATGACAATATATTGACACTTTCTTTTGCCATAACTATACAAAGGTCGACTTTTTAGCTTAACTCAGTGTTCATGAAAGTTAGCAATTCCAACCCTAGTTAGGTTATCTACAAAAAGATAAGTAGGAAAATGGTACAAAAGAGAAATTGTTTCATAGGTTGCCCAATAATAAGTCTAAATTATCTTTCTTTGTAGTCTTAATAAGCTCATTTAGGGTCTAAATATTCTGTCGATTAACCTCCTGATTAAGAATTTATATTCCTCTATTATCTTGTAATAGAGCAGTAAAAAGGCATTGATAAAGAAATATATTTGCCTATTTGTATACTAATGAGAAACATCAAGAATCTATTAACCAACAATTCGCGTCGGTGAGTTGAACTTTTACAGCTAACTATGATAACTAAATTAAGGGCTATAAAGCTGCTCTCTATCGCACTATTCTTATTTTCCTTTATTGATGCAATGCCAACTAGCAATAAAAATGCTGGAGGGTCCTTTGTTGCTACAACGCAAAGCTATCGCCATAATAAATTTGAACAAGCGATTAAACTAAATCAATATCAAGCTCATGCTACAGCTTGGCTAGGTGAGAGGGTTAACTTTCAGATCTATTTATGGAGCAGTAAGGAGAGTGCTAGTGTGAATATTATTAGTTCTAATCTTATAGGTTCAAATGGTACGTCTATAATGCCAAGTAATATTACCCTTAGTGTGGTGAGATTCTTGAGTATGAATACCAGAGATGCTTATCCTATTGATTCTAATTATATTGAGTTAGTACCAGATATGTTAGATCCATACAAGCCATTTACAATCAAACAAAAAGAGTTGAAGCCCATATGGGTGGGGGTGGATATTCCAAGAGATGTAAAACCGGGTATTTACAAAGGTGTATTATCGGTGGAAATGGGTGAGGAGACGCATAATTTTGAATACTCAATAGATGTTCTGGATATTACCTTACCAGAGGTTAGAGATTGGGAATTTGATCTTAATCTTTGGACCCATCCACAAGCAACAGCTCACTATTACTGTGGTAGTGTTTATCAGACTCAATATGCTCAGAACTGGAGTGATAATGTTCCCCCAGGATTTATGTGGTCTGAGGAGCATCTCTCTATTTATCGTCCAACATTAGAGTTGTTGAGAGATGCGGGATTGAAAACTGTATTGGTTAATTTGGTGAAAGATCCATGGCTTAGCTCATATAAGCTCAAAAGCGAGCAACACCAAACGAACTATCCCTACGATGAGTTAATTCATTGGAGATTAACTAAGGATGGATCTTTTAAATTTGATTTTTCAGACTTTGAGAGGTATGTCAAGTTTTGTTTCTCAATTGGTATAGATCAATCTATTGAATGCTACTCAATGCTGCCATGGTTGATAAGTAACTATTCTGGGATAAGTTATTTCGATGAGAATCAAGGCAAGGAGGTTATCTATAAATTTCAGGATTGGGATGAGTATAAAAGAGTTTGGACTCTTTTTATGGATGAGTTTGTTGAGATGCTAATCAAGAATGGATGGTTTGAAAAGTGTAGGATAGGTGTTGATGAGCGTGGAATCAACAATATACCTCATATCATTGAGATACTAGAGAAATTCCCCCACAATGGAGAGATGCTAAAGATATCGGCTGCCGTGAATAAGACTCATAGTTTCGATGATAAACTAGCAGTTATTTCTATGCATGGCGGAACTGATGCTATTGTTAATGATAAATGGACCACTGAGCAATATGCTAAATGGGCAGAAGAGCGCAGAGAAAAGGGCCTAAAATCTACGTGGTATACTTGCACAGGGACTTACCCCGGCAATTTTGGCAATTCTCGTCCTGCAGAGAGTTTATTTATTGGGTGGTATTCAGCAGCAATTGGAGCAGACGGCTATTTGCGTTGGGCTGTGGATAGCTGGGGTGATAATCCAACTCATACGACCGATAATAAGATGTTTGAAACTGGAGATACTTTCCAGATTTACCCAGGTGATAAAGATGCTGAGCAGCCTTTTACTCGCTCATCTATTCGTTTTGAACTATTACGTCAGGGGATAGTGGATTACGAGAAGATTCGTACACTTCGTGGGCTTTATCCAGACTCATCTGAGGAGTTAGATACATTGCTAAAGAGGGTTGTGAGACCAAAGATGCCTAAAAGGATAGACGGGCAATCGTCTATATTGTATGACGAGAGTTCTATTAATGATTTCTCTGATATTACAGATTATGCCACCTTTGAGTTGAATCGAATATCTCAAAAATATTCTAGATAATAGGCTATACTTTTAAAAACAGAATATTAGCATCTTATAGGCTTGTAGCAGTAGATAAGCTATTACTTTAGTTGTAAATAATATATAGATAATGAGAAGACTATTGACTGTATTCTTTCAGGCTATAATAGCGTTGATAGGTGGTTTTGTACTTGTTTTCTTGCTTTGGGTCCCTTCAGTTGAGGGGAGAGCAACAAACTTAGATTTAGTAAGCACTTATTTTGATCCGTTTGTCTTGTTTATATATACGGCTTCAATCCCTTTCTTCTTTGTCCTATTTTATGTGTTTAAATTTGTTGGGTATATTGGACAGAATACTTCATCCTCTTCAGAGACTGTTGATACTCTAAAGAGGATGAAGAATTGCTCAATAGTTCAGACTATATTAATTACTATATCAGTGATTTACATAGCTCTATTTCATCATAAAGATGATGATCCAGCTGGTTTTATCACAATTTGTGTTGTGATGACAATCTTCTTTATGGTGTTAGCATTTGTAGCTTCTAGATTAGTGAAAAAGTTTGATGATGCTCATCTTAATTAATCACAACGAAATAAATTATTACCCTTGTTTGATTTCTAAATATTAGAAATCAAGTTGATATGCCAATCTCTCTGCACCATCTTCTAGAAGGATAACACCACAGTATATGAATCCCACTTTCAAGACTGCTCGCTGCATAGAGAGGTTCTCACGGTGTGTATCTATTCTTATACTACTAACACCTCTTTCTTTAGCCATATCTTTTGCATGGGATATTATTTGTCCAGCAATATTTTTCCCTTTCATACTCTCTTTTACAGCAATGCGATGTATTACAACATATGGAATATCTGATAGCCAAGATCCATCAATGTGGTCGTATGTAGATTCCCCCTCGAATGAGATCATAGCCGTGGCTACGATCTCATCATCTAAAGTATATATATAGCTGTTTTGACTCTCTATATCATTCCTGAAAACGGATTCGTTAGGGTATCCATTTTGCCACTGATCAATACCCCTAGCTTTAAAGTCATCTTGAGCTTGCTTAACGATCAACATAATATACTCGATATCCTCTGTTGTCGTTCTTCTAGATTGTATCATATTGTTGTTAAAGTATTTGGATTGAATTTGGTACTAATATGTGTATATTTTTTGATTTATAACTAATAAATCCTATAATTCAACTATTTTCATATCTCATAAAGGAGATAATTATTAGATATAGTCTATGTAGATAGCTTATTTATACAATTAATACCGTAATTACTAACCAATTAAATCTAAGGATAATGTATACAGACCTATGTAAAGTAAGCTATGGAGATGTCATAGATAAGGATTATAAAGTTGCAATACTCCCTTGGGGTGCTACAGAGCCGCACAACTACCACCTGCCATATACAACAGATGCAATTCTATCTCATGCAATTGCTGTAGATGCCGCTAATGCTGCCTTCGATATAGGAAAGAGCTTGGCAATGGTACTACCACCTGTCTATTATGGATCTCAAAACCCAGGTCAAAGAGAGCTGCCTTTTTGTATTCATGGTAGATACGAGACACAATTTGCTATTCTTACAGATATTGTGGCTTCATTACGATGCCAAGGAGTCAATAAGCTTATGATAGTTAATGGTCATGGAGGTAACTCATTTAAAAATATGATTCGTGATTTAGCGGTTATCTATCCTGATTTTTTAGTTTGTAGTTGTGAGTGGTATTCTCTTGCACGGGAGAGTGAGTATTTTCAGGAGATGGGGGAGCATGCTAATGAATTGGAAACGTCGGTTATGCTTTACTACCATCCTGAATTGGTAGATATGACACAAGCAGGGGAGGGGAAGAGTAAATCGCCCAAGCTGAGACCTCTTGCTGATGGTACAGTGTGGATGCCTCGCAATTGGAGTGAGATATCTCAAGATACAGGAATAGGGAACCCATACAAGGCTACGGCAGATAAGGGAGAACGCTTTGTGGAGGCTGTTGTCAAGAGATTGTCAAGTGCAATATGTGATGTTGCAAACTATTGATGTTGTTTCGTTGATGTTAGATTATTCACAACAAAGAAGATAAATATATCCTATCTTCTTAGTAGGTTTTGTTTACCAAAAAGCTCTTTCTATGTTATCTCACACTTGAGATGCATAGAAAGAGCTTTTTTAGGGGTTATAATTCTTATTCAATAAGCATTTTGCTTACCACATATCAAACTCTGCAACTTTTTGATGGCAGTAATCCCAGAAATCGCATCTGTATGGATGGCTACAATGATCTCCTATGCTAATATTGGGCTCGTGTCGTAAGTCGACAATACTCTTTAGTTCTTCTATCTTTTCTTTGATGAATGGTTGAAGATCTTTGACTTCACTTAGTATTGATTTGGGTATAAAGAGTCTGTTTATATCACAATTTTCAAGTGTAATATCTTGTACAGTTATACCTATCTCGTTTATGTATTCGCTATTAAGATAAACAATGAATATATCCTCTAGTGGTTGTTTAGATTCTTTGATTATGTGGTATTGAAAAGCAGCGTCTAATATGTAGGTGTTACTTACTTGTTGTGAACTTTTTACTTCGTAGGCATACCATTTACTGTTCTTTTTTACGAATATGTCTATAGCAATATACATGTTGGAGTATCCAAATGCCGCCTCGTAGATTATCTCTCTCCCATTATTTATGAGGTCCTTAGTTAGGGTTGCACCTTTTGCCAACTCCCAAGCTTTCTCCTGTTGGGCATTTACCCCATTTGGGAATAATTCTTTAGCAATATCTCCTATAATATGTCCTATGTCAAACTTAGCTTGTGTTTCAGGAGAGACTTTTCGTAAAGAGTATTTGTGTTTATATAGCCAAAGTGATTTTAGACATTGACATCCACGAATAAATGTGGTCTTTGATAATGAGTTTTTCTTCATCGTATATATTTTTTTATCTAATGCGGCTTAGCATTTGTATTAAGGTCCTTTATGTATTTGCTTGAGCTTTTTGAATAATTCAAGATTCTCAGAGCTTTCAGCTTTTCAATTGTTGCTCTATAAGTAATAACCTCTTGAGGTACTTCTTGAATTTACAAATAGAGTAGTAGGTATCTCTAAAATAGTATTATATAGGTTGTAAAGAGCTCGAATGTAGGCCTTATATTCCTAATTACCAAAGAAAAATAATATTGATTAATCGTTTCTATGTAATGGTAGTAGAAGTCGTAATTCAATTACTCCTAATAACACAACTGTATCAACTCTATGATCAGAAGTTTAATTATAATATTAGTTATTGTGCCAGATTCGTTGTATAGCACCATTATAACGAACAGAAAAGTGTGACAAGAAAAGGGACAGAAAAGTCTACTACGATACCATGAAAGATGGCTAGAGTAATAAACTCTTCCCCAGAGTATCGCGAAATAATAGGGAGGGTAGTATCCATTGTTGTAGCACCACCTGAGGATATAGGGGCTAGTTTACCAAAGTAAGTAACTATTAGTGGGGCACCTAATAAGGTTATTATTTCGCGAGTAATATTTGATAGTAGGGCAATTGTCCCAAGTTCAGCTCCCCTATATTGTGTAATAAATATGCTAGAGAGAGAGTAGTATCCAAACCCAGAGCCAACAGCTAGGCAGTCAGTCATTGATCTGTCAGGAAGAAATAGGCTAGTTATTGCACTGCCGGCAAGCGTTCCAAAAATGGTCATAAGAGGAAGAAGGATAAGTAAAGGGTTGAGGGATCTAAATTTCTCTATACTTTTAGAGTCATGCCCTACACTAATTCCTACGCTAAACATAAGAGCACAAAGAGCGTAGTATCCAACATTGCTTTGGGATAACTCATTAGGTAGAAGGTTGAGGTGAGAAAATACAGCACCAATGATAAAGAATCCTACAATTATAATGCTAGAGATCATACTTTTTCCCTCCTCTTGTTGATATTAATGACCATAGAGCCCAAGCTGCAGCAATACTACCAACAACGGCCCCAATAGTTATGGCTAGCGCCTCCATCCCTATTGTAAATAGCCCAGATATTATAGCATCATTTCCTCCAACTTCAGCCCCTAAAAGAAATAGAAGTACCCAGATAAGTAGCATTATACCTTTGTGTATCCACGCCATTTTATAGTTTCGAAGTAGATAACCTATTATGACCCCAGAGATCATTATTCCAATAATAATAAACATATATCTCTTGTTTTATGATAAATTAAAAAGTTAGGGAGAGCCATCTTTTTAAGAAGCCCTCCCTTGAGTTATCTTTTGCTGACCAGTTTATTTCTACTCAACGATCTTCACATTGTCTATCCAAAGAACATCGCCAATTGCACCTACATATGCGCCACCATATCCTGCAGAAAAGCGGATTATCATATGTGTTGGTTCTTCAGAGTCGTTGCCCCATCCAATTTCTAAGACTCTTTTGGGTTCGCCTTTACTATTTACTCCAAATAGAATGGAGTCATCTTTGAAAAGACCTTTATAAGTCTGGTAATTGGTGTTGCTGGTTATATCACCATACTCTATAGGCAGCTCAAAGTCATTGACCCAACTATCTGTCGATTCGGTTATTCGTGTCCACCCTGTACCTACACGTTTGGCGTAGATATTACCATTGGCATCTTCCCACCTTTTTTGGAGTATAACAGATATATCAGCGGCATTTTTGCCAGGAAGATCAGATCTAGAGAAACCAGTAGATTTGATTCTTTTTCCTCCAGTCTTAGCCTTGTAGTCAAAACGGATTGATTTTACTCGTTTTGTATAAGGTATTCCTTGCATAAGCTTTTGCATTGGATCTTTACTATCTCTTACAGGCTCTATGATTTTCCCTGTGAAGATAGTGCCAGTTGCTAGTACTTTAAGATTAATAAGCCCTAGTACTTGAACTTCTTCGAGTCTGGTTTCTAATCTGGCGCAGTAACCATTTCCTCTTTTTTCAGGAAAGACAGTACTGCTACCTTTAACAACACCAGAGACTTTAGCATAAACACTTGAAGTTTCCCACGGAGAGTCACCAGGGATCCTCGCTATGGCCCCTTTAATGGTGTCACTCTTACCAATCTCGTAAAGAGTTCTATTGTTTCCTCCAATGATACCACTCTCTTTAAACTCACGAACTACCCAACTATTCATATCAGAGTATGGTAGTTGAACAATTTTTTGAGCAGAAAGAGACGAGGTAAAGATGGTTGCTATAGCTACCATCGACCTATACCTATTGATCCTAAACATAAGCAGAAAACTATTTTTCCAAGTCGTATCCCCACTGTTCTAGAGCAAAACCCCAGTTGCTTTCTACAATCTCGATAGTTCGTGGATTATATTTATAACTATTCTTTTTGTATCCTTTTTTCTTGTTAAGGTAAGTCTCTATATCCTCTCTAGCCTCTTCAAATCCAGTAAGAGAAAGTTGATCATATATTCTCTTTGTAACCTCAAGAGCATCCTTTTCAACATCTTCAAACTTAATCTCTATTAAGTTACCCTTAGGGATTAATGATTTCTCTTTCTCATACTTCTCATACATTATCTTGTATACATCTATGATGTGCTGTTCTATCTCACTTTCAGAGATATCTTGCAGTTTCAATGGCTGTATTGTATTTGTGAAGAATGATCTAGTAGACTCGAATACCGTATATGGATTACGCATGAGGTATATGAATTTAGCATTCGGGTATATCTCAAGAATCTCTTTGATACGAGCCGTGTGTGGAGGGTTCTTAGATAGAAACTGTGTTCCATTGGTGTTGTGAAGAGAAACTCTCACCAATTCGCGAAATGTCTCTTTAAACTCTTCTAACTCCTCTTTTGAAGCATCTTTAAATGTTAGATATTTATCTCTGAATTCACTCCATCTTTTAGGGTAGAACCAGAAGTTGTAATAACTCACAGGTGTCAGGTTAGAAAGCGCAAACTCCTCTTCTTGAGGCAGATCAACGTTCAGCTCCATATTGTCGGTTGGACGCTTATCAGGCATAAGGTATGCCATACTCTTTTTGAAGAAGCTTTGACCAAAAAGCATAAGATTTGGGAATACTGTTTGGTAAGTAGTATTGTAGCCAAAGTGTTTGTCAAGAGAGAGTATGGTGTGGAGAAACGTTGTTCCGCTTCTCCAGTGACCAAGTATGAAAACAGGCTCTTGTTCGAACTCAAAACAATCATTCTGAGTAAGCCTTTTAACTTTAGCATCCTCTATAGGCTGTAAAAGAGAAAGGAGACGACAGATAGATTTTGTCAAATAGTATTTGCTTTTATAACCTTTGTCTATGGTACTACCTTTAGCTGTTCTTTGAAAGGTTTTCCATTTTGCTCCTACCAAGGTGTTTACAGGTAGTTTACTAAATTCGAGTAATCCCATATAATAATCTTTATAATCTTCGAATTAGATCCTCTATGCTATCTAAATTCTTGTTGTTAATAGTGTAGTCAGCATTTGTAGGGATCTCATACTTAACATCTACCTCGGGCATTTTGTTGAGATCCTTTTTGTCTGTATCTTTTTTACACATATCGATAGGCTCATCAATGTATATAAGTGTAAAACGATCAGGTCTAATTATCTCTTTGACTTGTTCACGTATCTCGTGGTCAGGTGACCTAAATGAACATATTGTAATTACACCCTGCTCGTTGAGTATTCTACAA
The DNA here is from genome assembly GCA_051652645.1 of Bacteroidales bacterium. Taxonomy (GTDB): domain Bacteria; phylum Bacteroidota; class Bacteroidia; order Bacteroidales; family UBA7332; genus UBA7332. The sequence goes on along the minus strand of JBOFUP010000036.1, from coordinate 59,404 downwards.
GCATTAGCAACACGTCGAAGACTCTCTGCACGATCAGCAGGAGAGAAGTCTAACTCGCTTGATAGCCCTGCTCTAACTGTAGATCCATCAAACACCACAGCTATCCTATCCTCATCAAAAAGTCTTCTTTCAAGCAGATAAGCTAGTTCTCTTTTACCGCTATTAGCGTTGCCCGTAATCCAGATTGTTTGACCTCTCTGTCCATATTTATCTTCTCTTTCTCTAGTACTTATCAGCGAGTATGCCTCTCTGTTTTTGAAGCTCTCTTTAATGTCAACTATTCTAGATGGAAGATCTTTATTGTTTAGCTTCTCGATTATCATACCAACGCCACAAGTGTTGTTGGTGATAGGGTCAATAAGGATGAAAGAACCAGTATTTCTATTCTTTTTGTATGAGTCGAAGAATAGCGGTTTGTTAGTAGTTATGACAACACGTCCAATTTCATTGAGCGCGAAAGAATCAACCTTTGACTGCTCAAGAGTGTTTACATCAACCTTGTATCTTATCTCATCAATACGAGCTTTGGTATTGTTGGATGTGTGTTTTATGTAGAACTGCTTCTTGGTGTCCATAGAGTTTTCATCCATCCAAACTAACATAGCCTCGAAGTGTCTATCTATAGAAGGTTGATTATCTGGATGCACAATCATTTCCCCTCGAGAGATATCTATCTCATCCTCTAGAGTTAGAGTTACTGACATAGGAGTAAACGCCTCTTCTATCTCTCCCTCGTAAACATGAATGCCTTTTACTTTTGAACGTTTTCCCGAAGGTAGGGTTACGATCTCATCACCTTTTCGCACTATACCAGAAGAGATTTTTGCTGAGAAACCTCTAAAGTCTAGGTTTGGTCTAAGTACATACTGCACAGGATATCTAAAATCTGTGAAGTTTGAATCACTACCTATATGAACATTTTCAAGGAACTCAAGAAGAGCTTCGCCATTATACCAAGGCATAGCATTGCTCTTCTCTACCACGTTATCTCCTTTTAGGGCTGAAAGTGGTATTGGTTTTATGTCTGGTATATCAAGTCTGGTAACGAACTTCTTATAATCAGCTACAATTGAATTGAATACTGATTCATCATAGTTCACTAGGTCCATCTTGTTTACCGCAAGTACAACATGCTTTATGCCAAGTAGAGAAACTAAGAATGTGTGTCTCTTAGTTTGTGTTATAACACCCGTACGAGCATCAACAAGAATTATAGCAAGGTTAGCAGTTGATCCACCAGTGATCATGTTTCTAGTGTACTGTTCATGCCCTGGAGTGTCTGCTATAATAAACTTACGTTCATTAGTCGAGAAGTAGCGATAAGCAACGTCAATAGTTATACCTTGTTCCCTTTCGGCTTTAAGCCCATCGAGCAGAAGAGAGTAATCAATCTCGCCTTCACCAGCATTTCCAACTCTCTTACTATCTTTCTTAAGAGCATCTAGTTGATCATCATAAAGCTTTTTGCTGTCATAAAGTAGACGGCCTATAAGTGTTGACTTTCCATCATCAACCGACCCAGCAGTAAGTAGACGAAGAAGATCCTTCTTCTCATCTTTGTCAAGAAACTCTTTAATATTTAGTTTTGAATCCATTTTGTTCCTCTTTTGAAATTAGAAATATCCCTCGCGCTTCTTCTGTTCCATGCTAGCCTCTTGATCGAAGTCTATGACACGAGTTGAGCGTTCAGATTTGGTTGTTCTCATCATTTCTGCTACTATATCTTCTATTGTTGCAGCATCAGACTCTATTGCTCCAGTAAGAGGGTAGCAACCAAGAGTTCTGAATCTTACCATCTTCAACTCAGCTTTTTCAGCTAGCTCAAGAGGCATTCTGTCATCATCAACCATAATAAGAGACCCATCCATTTCAACTACAGGTCTCTCCTTCGCAAAATATAGAGGTACGATAGGTATGTTTTCCAATCTTATATATTGCCAAATATCTAATTCAGTCCAGTTTGAAAGAGGGAACACACGTATAGATTCTCCTTTGTTTACCTTCGCGTTGTAGATATCCCATAACTCAGGTCTCTGATTTTTTGGGTCCCACTGTTGATATCGGTCTCTAAAAGAGTATATTCTCTCTTTAGCGCGAGATTTCTCTTCGTCACGACGAGCACCCCCAAAAGCAGCATCGAAACCATGCTTTTTAAGTGCTGCTAGAAGAGCTTGAGTTTTCATCAAGTCGGTGTGAACTTTACTGCCATGAGTAAAAGGACCAACTCCATCCTCGAAAGCCTCCTTGTTATGTTCTACAATTAGATTCCAACCATGCTCCTTAGCATAGTTCTCTCTAAACTCGATCATCTCCTTAAATTTCCACTTTGAATCTATGTGCATCAATGGAAATGGCACTTTCCCTGGAGCAAATGCTTTTTCTGCAAGGCGCACCATAACTGATGAATCTTTGCCTATAGAATATAGCATTACAGGATTTTCAAACTCTGCAGCTACCTCACGAATAATATGTATTGACTCAGCCTCTAGCTGTCTTAGGTGGCTTAAACTGTACTCTGACATAACTTGAACATTTAATTTTACGTTTATACTCTTTTGAGTTAGCCTCTTTTTATTTGAGGAATAATTGTCTCTAGAAGGGTGTTTAGAGACTCTTCTAGAGAGTTTAATGATGTGTCAATAGATATAGATGGGTTTAATGGAGCTTCGAAGGGTGCTGAAATACCTGTGAAGTTTTTTATCTCACCACGTCTAGCCTTTGCGTAAAGCCCTTTTACATCTCTATCCTCACATACTTCTAATGGAGTGCTTACGAATACTTCAATGAAGTTCTCTTTTCCAATAATCTCTTCGGCCAACTTGCGGATATCATTTGTTGGGCTTATGAATGCAGCTATAACGATAACCCCACAGTCAACAAATAGTTTAGATACCTCAGCAACTCTACGAATATTTTCTACTCTATCCTCATCAGAGAAGCTAAGGTTGTTATTGATACCACTCCTTACATTGTCACCATCTAGAAGGTAGGATATATGTTTATTATCGTATAGATATTTCTCTAATGCTACAGCTAACGTGCTCTTGCCAGAACCGGATAACCCTGTAAACCATATCACCTTAGATTTTTGTTTAAGGAGCTCCTCACGATTGTCACGATTGAGCATAACATCGAAAATGGGATAAATATTATTATGTTTCATCTTTTTATTTCGTTAGAATGGCCAGATTAATGGCACAAGTATAACAGTCATTATAAAGGTCAAAATAGAAAGTGGAAGCCCACATTTTATAAAGTCAGTAAATTTATAGTCTCCAATACCTTGGATTATAAGGTTAGTCTGATACCCAAAAGGGGTAAGGAAACTAGCAGATGCCGCAATACATATAGTAATGAAGAATGGCAGAGGGTCTACTCCAAACTGGTTAGAGGCTTCAAGTGCAATGGGGAATGCAAGAGCAGCAGCTGCATTATTCGTTATTATCTCAGTGAACATGCAGGTAATCAAGAACAAGATTGCAAGAACAGCGTGTGGTCCAAATTGATAGACATTACCTATGGTGTGTTTTGCAATAACTCCTGCTAACCCAGAGTTTATCATTCCTTTACTTATAGCTAGTGCACAAGCTATAGTTATGAGTATGTCCCAACTTATAAACTTTGTATATTTCTTAGCTGGGAAAATGTTTGTCCACGCCATAACGACAACTGTAATAGCAGCCATAGATAGCATATCAGCTTTGAATCCCCATGGAAGGTCAAGTTTGTCACCTATAGCAGCACCAAGAACCATCAGTAGAGTAATAAGTAACACAAATATGCGTTTTTTCTGCGAGTTGCTTTGCCTTATCTCACCTGTTTCAGCAAGAAGATAGAACACGCTTGAATCACCCCATGTCTGAATAAATGTACTATCAGTTAAGAGAACTAAGTTGTCACCCTCTTGTAATTTTATTTTATTCAATCCTTCAGTCATCCTATGACCATTTCTTTGAATGGCCATTACGATAGCACCATAGTGCCTAAAGAAATCAAACTCCTCTAGTGTTCTACCAATGCCAGGAAAACGAGGAGCGAGTACAGATTCTACCTGTTTGGTGGCTCTTTTTCTAAAATCAGCATCACAATTATCTAAAGCATTTAGCATTAATCCAGGAGTAGCAACTATCCTATGTATACCTTGAGATGTACCCGAAAGTCTTATCTGATCACCACTCTCTATTGATAATACCCTATCATCAGTTTCAATTGTCTTACCTGCTCTGTGAATTGATTGCACATTCATATCAGGTAATGCTTCGAGTGTTCCATTTGTTACACTCATCCCTATGAAACTACTAGAGTTAGGAACCGTTACATCATAGAAATACTCCTTAATTACTCCTATTTTTGTTCTAGACTCTTTTGATGAGCCAGGAAGTAAGAATCGAGATACGAATAATAGGTATATCAATCCAACTATTGCGATAGGAATACCAACTTTACCAATCTCAAAGAGAGCTAGACCTTTGCCTGTTGCACTGATCATAAGTCCGTCTACAACAAGATTTGTTGTGGTACCAATTACAGTACACATACCTCCTAATATTGTAGCAAATGAAAGAGGAATAAGTATCTTTTTATAGGGTACTCCAAGGGTTTCAGCCCACTGTTTAAACATTGGAGCAAAGATTATTACTATTGGTGTGTTATTCAAAAAGGCAGATAAACCAGCAACTGGTACAAGCATTTTAGTTAACATACGTGGGACGTATCCTCTTTTTGTTGGGAACATTACTGAGGCTATTCTTCGTAAAGCACCACTACGACTTACACCTTCGCTGACGAGATAAAGTAAGCCCACGGTTATCATCCCTCTATTACTGAAGCCAGAGAGAGCTTCTTCAGAATCAATTATTCCAAAAAGAAGCATAATAACTACTACAGTGAATAGTGTTATCCCTGGTCGCATTCTGTCCTTCATTAAGACGGCTATCATCACAATGATTAGAACAAGAACAAGAACTCCTTGTAGTGTCATATGATTAAATAGATATTACTTTACAATAAAATAAGTATTTAGAAGATTCTCTTTATTGTAAAGTAAAGGTTTATTTGAATAGGCATCAACTAGTTCTTTGCCTGCATACAGTGCAATTGCATGTCCAGCCGCAGTATCCCACTCCATAGTAGGACCAAATCTTGGGTATATGTCTGCACTTCCCTCAGCAACCAGACATATTTTAATTGAACTACCACTGCTTACAAGCTCTACATTGCCGTGTGTTTTTCTTAGATTCTCTATGAAAGTATTCGTCTCTTCGTTGCTGTGAGATCTTGAGGCTACTACTCGATATATTTTTTGTGAACGCTCAATAGGTAATTTTATTGAGTTCAATAAGATATTTTCCATATCCGAGCTACTAGTTCTTATTTTGAAGGCCCCTAATTCTTCTTGAGCAAAATAGAGTAGCCCTTTTGCGGGAAGATAAACAACACCAATGATAGGGGTATGATTTCTTACTAATGCTATATTAACAGTGAATTCCCCATTCTTTTTAATGAACTCTTTTGTACCATCTATCGGATCAACAACCCAAAGGGTATCCCAATCTTTACGTTCAGAGAAAGGAGCCTGCTTAATCTCCTCACTTAATATAGGAATATTAGACTCTTTTAGTAATGATGTAATCACATCATTACTTCTCTTGTCTGCAATTGTAAGTGGGGAGTTATCACTCTTTATCTCGACCTCAAAATCAGAAGTTGGGTCGTTATATATTTTCATTATCTCTGCTCCAGCATTTATGGCAGCAGTAATCGCTAGGGTTAATAAATATTTCATAATGCATTGATGTGTTACATGAACTACCAGTTAGTTATAAGACGCGCTTGTCAATATGATAAAAACCACAAGTGTATGTTACACTTTTTATAACTATTGGGTATGATATCTACATGTCTGTAACTCTATTAAGTTAGTTTATGTGTGAAGATATTTCATAATCTTTTGTTTGTTACTTGATTAAGTTGTATTTAAGTGTATACTGATCATTAATCAAACATTGCAAAGTTATAAATATTCTCTCACGGAGGTGTTTATTTTTCATAAAGTGTGTGGCTAATGTGTCTTTATGATAAATTAAATTCGTTAGTAGTAGATTATCATTACTATATTCGCATGATGAGAAATGTAAATGTCAACTTGAATTGATAATAAACTTAGATAGTTAAATGCATAACCTGAATTTAAAACTGTAGAAAATACAACTAAATCAAAACCCAATGAAAAGAAACTATTGTTTATCCTCGCTTCTTAAGGCTGGGGTAATTACATCTGCACTATTATCTCCTTTTTCCGTACTTGAGGCGAAAGAATTACCCAAGCCTTCTGAACTACAATTAGAGTGGCAAAAGATGGAAACTATCGCATTTATACACTTTAGTATAAATACATTCACAGATATGGAGTGGGGCTATGGGAATGAGTCTCCGAAGTTATTCAATCCATCAAAATTAGATTGCAGACAGTGGGTTGCTACATGTAAACAAGCTGGATTGAAGGGTGTAATATTGACAGCTAAACATCATGATGGGTTTTGTTTATGGCCGTCAGAATACACCGAGCATAGTGTAAAAAACTCTCCTTGGAGATTAGGTAATGGTGATTTGGTCAAGGAGTTTAGTGATGCGTGCAAAGAGGCAGGACTAAAGATGGGGCTGTATCTATCACCATGGGATTGTAACCATCCTGATTATGGCAAGCCAGAGTATAATGATTATCTATGCGGCCAATTAGAGGAGTTGCTCACTAACTATGGAGATATATTTGAGATATGGTTTGATGGTGCCAATGGGGGGCGTGGTTACTATGGCACAGACTCTCTGCACACACGAAATATCTCTGATGATTATTATGATTGGGAGAGGATATCATCTATCGTAAAACGATTGCAGCCTAATTGTATTATTCATGGAGGTGCAATTGCTGATATTCGTTGGGTTGGCAACGAAGAGGGGTTTGCTGGAGAAGAGCATTGGAGCACTATAGGGGAGTTTAGACAAGGCGAAGCTGTTCGCCATCAACTTAACAGGGGTCATGTAGACGGTACAACTTGGATGCCATCCGAGACAGATGTCTCTATAAGACCGGGATGGTATTATCATTTCTCAGAGGATCATAAACTAAAGTCACTCTCAAAGATGGTAGATATATATTATGAGAGTGTGGGGCGTAATAGCTTATTATTACTTAATATACCTCCGAATAAGGATGGATTGGTTCATCCGGTCGATTCAGCTAGGCTAGTTGATTGGTATAATCAATACAATAAGGAATTATCTTCTAATCTTATAGGAGATAAAATATCTCTTATCTTAGACGGAAAGAGCATCGATAAAGAGCCCCTTATTGATGGTGATATGAATACCTTTATTGAGTTGAATACAGGATCGTACGTTGAGGTAGTGTTCCCACGAGAGACTAAGTTCAACAGAATTATGTTGTGTGAGAATATAACGAATGGTCAAAGTGTAAAACGATTTACCATCGAGGCTCTAATTGATAAAAAGTGGCAGATTATAGATAGCCAGACAACCATAGGTTATAAGCGAATACTAAGATATCCGGAGTTAAGCGCTAAAGCTATCAGAGTAAAACTAGAGGAAAGTCATACAAAGATAGAGCTTTCAACACTAGAGATATTTAATGCAACGGTAGCTCAGGCTATTCCGTCAATCCGTCGAGACAAGGATGGTTTTGTAAGAATAAGCAATGGAGATCAATATGCAGATATTATCTATACTACTGATGGGAAAAGACCATCGAAAGGCAAAGGCAAGATATATAAAGAGCCGTTTATGTATAATCAGCTAGGAAGTATTAATGCAATTGCAATTTCAGGCAAGAGTACGAGTGATTTAGCATCAAGAGAGTTTAAACATACAAAGGAGAGTTGGGCAGTTGTAGGGGATTCTCTAGCTGGTAGAGTTATATTTGATGAGAATATTAATACAGCATGGATTTCTCCAAGAAACAGCAAAGATGTGGTTATAGACTTTGTTGAGTCAAAAGAGATTTTAAAACTTAAATGGACGCCAGATCAAGCCCGTTGGGCAAGGGGTATTGTCTCACAATATGAGATTTATGTCTCAGAGGATGGTATAAACTGGGGTTCTCCTGTAGCAAAAGGTGAGTTTGGTAATATTGTAAACAATCCAATAGAGCAGGAGATTGAATTATCACAAGGGTCACAAGGGAGGTATATCCGATTTTCTTCATTGAAAACTGTAGGTAATGATCCTATGATTGGTATATCAGAGTTGGATTTTGAGTTTAAAGAGTAGTGTAGCATATTAATATATGTATATAATTGGGGTGTATGTGTGGAATATTTCCACACATACACCCCAATTATCTACACTCTACTATCCGAATATAGTACTTCTTTCTTTTTGTGTAATTGGTTCATAAATAGTGATTTTGAGTATTTGTGGTGTTCCTGTGGTACTTTGTGGCATACTATTGGTAATATTATTTGGAGTAAAAACAAAATCATAACGGATGAAACGATTACTATTAATAACATTAGGGCTTTTGTTCTTCTATTTAGGACTATGGTCTCAGACTCAAGAAGTGAAGGGTGTGGTTAAATCAAAGTTGGATGATCAACCACTTATGGGGGTCACTGTTGTTGATCTCTCTAGCGGACAAGGGGTTGTTACAGACTTGGATGGTCTTTTTACCATAACTATTCCATCAAGTAGTAAAACTTTAGAGTTTAAGTTTTTGGGAATGAAGAATAAAAAGCTAGCTGTTAGTAATAGTATGCTAGTTATAATGGAGGATGATGCCGTTGAAATTGGTGACGTTATTGTGACTGGATATGGCAGTTACAATAGAGGGACATTTACCGGCTCGGCTAGTTCTCTCAGTGCATCTCGTTTGGGTAATATACCTACTATATCGGTAGAGCAGAGATTGCAAGTAGAGATGGCAGGAGTGCAGGTAAGCTCCACTTCCTCAATGCCAAGATCTCCATCATCGATCAGGATACGTGGTATGGGGTCAATAAATGCCTCTAATGAGCCATTATATGTTGTGGATAGAGTGCCAGTGCTTTCTGGTAATTTTGAAATTTAAGTAAGCAAATGTATGTGTTATTATGATAAAAACAGCACAATAGGGGGGTAATCTTATTTAACTAAATGGGTGTCTGTAAATGCTTTAATCTAATTAATCACACCAATAAAAACCTACGACTAATTATTTAAAATTTACGATGCTATTTTTTCTACCAATTATTTGAAAGGGTACTTTAATAGAATTAGAAAGATTGCCATTTGTTATTGATAAACTAATATATACTTATTTATACTACTATTGCTGAACGACTGGTTCTAAATGTTGTAATAAATAATACTCTTTTTCCTATATTTGTTACCTTATTTATTTGTGATTAGCAGTAATAATTTGGGAATAATGAATCATTGGAGCACTTTTATTGTATTAATACTATTAACTATCTCTTGTAAAGAAGCTAGTAATTCCACTACTCAAGTAGCAAATAGGGAGATTGAATCTAAATCTATAAGCTCATTTGAGTTACCTTCAATACCAGATTTGATTACTGATCCAAAGGAGAGAATAAATATTCTTACTTCCAGATATTGGGATAATTTTAACTTTGCTGACACCTCAATTGATAGATCTACTGATATAACAGAGATGATATTTGTCGACTTCTTAGAGATATTACAAGCTAATAGTGCTGAAAACTCAAGGGTTGCTATTGGAAATTTAATCAAAAGAGCAGCTGTTGATTCTGCTACCTTTATACACTTTGCCAATCTATCAGAGAAGTATCTATATGACCTAAACTCACCTTTTCGCAATGAGGAGTTATATCTTCCAGTGTTAAATGAGATGATATCAAGTGAATACTTGGATGAAGTTCAAAAGATCAGACCAAAATATACACTTCACATGATAATGAAGAATAGAGTGGGGGAAAGAGCTGCTAATTTTATATATGCTAGCCCTAGTGGTGCGAGAGGCTCTCTTTATGGTATAAAGTCTCAATTTACTCTTCTATTCTTCAATAATCCAGATTGTGAGGAGTGTAACATACTAAAGAGTCGGATAACAGAAGAGCAGATTTTTTTATCTAATAGTAGCTTGAAAGTGTTTGCAGTATATCCCGATAGTGACTTGGATCTGTGGCGTTCAACAGATTATCCAAAAGAGTGGATTAATGGGTGTAATAGCACACTATTCGAAGAACATATATATGATCTCAAGGCTATGCCTACGCTTTATCTTCTAGATAGTGATAAGGTTGTGCTATTAAAAGATGCCACTCTTGATGATATAATAGAATATTTTTCTAACTAATACTTTAGCTTAGCTAGTTCAATCTATCGCGTATTGAAAAGCAGACTAAATGTAATATGAGAATAGGGACTCTGATCGATTATTTTCGATTAGAATCCCTATTCTCATATTTATTTTATCAGCCAACTTACTTCGTAGCTGCATCTTGTTTGATGATTTTACCTTTACCGATAACTGTCTTCTTTATTATAGGATCGCCATCGTAGTATACATTTCCTGTTCCAATAAGCCTAGCTTTAATCAACTTCTCAGCATTACAAAGAATGTCGCCAGTTCCAGTGGAGTTGCAATTAACCTCTTCTGCAACAAGATCACGACCTCTTATCTCACCACTACCATTTACAGTGTATGATGCAAAGCCAGTTTTTCCAGCCATCTTGATGTCCCCACCGCCAGCTATATGAGCTTTAACAACACCAGCGTTGAGGTTCTTTGCATCAATCTGTCCATTTCCTCCAACTATGAGTTTAATTTCTGGATTTGCTATTTGACTTTTAAGTTCCAATACCCCCTCACCCGCAACTTCGGCCTCAGTGAGGTCAGAGGAGTATATGTTGATAGTGATGAAACCGAAGTCAACAGACATATTGTTTATGAAAGCTATGTTCATCTTCCCTTTGTTGACCGTGAAATCCAGTAGGTGTATAATGTTTTCCTCACCATGGATTCTAACTTGTCCCACTGAGTCTGGATTTACTTTGTGATAAACATTTACCTTTGGCCAAACCGTTAACTTAGTGAAGTCCTCGACGTTCTTTGTTATTGTTACATAGTTGTTGTTGCCAACTGGCTTTTTGCCAAATTGAGCAGATAGTGATGATATGCCAACAGTTATTAGTGCAAGGCACAATGCAATTCTCATTTTCATATCTTATTATGTTTTGTTTAGTGTTTCTATTTCGGCCGAAAGATAGCAAAAAGTTTGATAAGTAATGTAGTCGATTCTAAATAGTATTCATATAACTAGTTATCACTATATCTTACGTCCACGCCACTTTCCGCTTATAAGGTAAGGCCAACATATAATGACCAGGAAGAACCAGTAAACTATTTCAGTAGTCCAGCAGATAGCGACAGAACTTCTAAGATATAGTACTACAAAAGCCATGTATGAAACATATGCAACAAGAGTAATAACTTCGAAGAATAGGCTTGAACGTGTGTTGCCCGTACCAGATATTGAATTGAAGAATATGCTACCAGCAGATCCAAATAGTATTGATGAAGCCAATACCCAAAGCGGAGCAATACTCTCTTGTATTAATCCTAAGTCTGAGGTGTATATTCTTATAAACCACTCAGGAAATATTGAGAGAATTATAATTGCTGGGATGAGAATATAGAATGAGACCCTGATGATTCGATATGTAATAGGTAATACTTGGTCTTCATCACCTGAGCCAATAGCATTGCTAACCATCGTGTTTGCCGTAGCACCCAGAGCCATCACAGGCATGAAGAATAGCATGTAAAGGCTTCGTACTATATTTGAAATTGCTAATGGCCTTTCGCCAAGCTGCTCAACAAAAGCAAAGAAAAGGAACCAAGTAGCAAGTGAGACGAACGACTGAAGCATAGTGAATATTGACACATCTAACATACTTCGTATAACTGAGAGTTTCACTCTAATATCTAAAGAGAATCCATATTTCTTCCAATCAACCCTTGTTAATAGATAGATAGTGAAGAATATAGCGGAGGAAGCCTCTGATATGACTGATGCTAGAGCAGCTCCTTCTATACCCATCTTGGGGAGTCCAAAATTGCCAAATATGAGAGCATAGTCTAATACTATGTTGACAGCCGACATTATTATGGCATTAATTGTTAATATTTTCGTCTTTGTTATCCCAACAAAGAAGGCTCTGTACATAACGTTAGGGAAAACGAATAGCACACCCAAAATACGTATGTTTAGAAATTTAGTGGCAGCATCTGCTATATCAGTAGATTGCATAAAGCTTCGTAATCCTGCTTCTCCAAAAGAGTAAACAGTAGCAAAGACCACCACTCCAAGTATTGCTAGGAATATTGATCCCTGAATAAATATTTCACCTATGCTATTGTAGTTTTTTTCACCATTTCTACGACCAATAAGTATTTGAGAACCTTGACTAAATCCAAAGGCTAACATATATATGGCTATATATAATACACCAGCAATAGCTGAGGCTCCAAGCTCAACCTCTCCAACCCTACCAAGAAATGCAGTGTCTGTAATATTTACTACATTCTGTGCTATAAGGCTTAAGAATATAGGATATGAGATATTTAAAACTGATTTGTTTGAGTACATCGTTTACTCTTTATTTCACCTTAAAGTGAGTTTGTTTATAAAAGGACAAGACGCAAAGAGGGAGGAGATAACTTCTCTCAACTTTGCGTCTTGGTACTTATTTTAAAGCCTAATATTTTATTATATGAGGCGATTAGTTTCCGTGTCTGGAAATACGACTGTAGGCTTGAAGTTCTTAGCCTCTTCAAAATCCATATGAGCATATGACATAATGATGATGACGTCTCCAGCTTGTACTTTACGTGCAGCAGCTCCATTTAGACATATCATTCCAGAGTTGCGTTCCCCTCGTATTACATAAGTATCAAGGCGTTCGGCATTATTGTTGTTAACAATATATACACGTTCGTTCTCGATGATATTAGCAGCCTCCATCAATGCTTCGTCGATAGTTATACTGCCAATATAGTGAAGATTAGCATCCGTTACTGTTACACGGTGTATCTTCGATTTCATTACTTCTATAGTCATGATCTGTTAGTTGTTATCTTTGCTTTGGTGTTAGTATATGATATTGTCTATCAGTCGAACATCACCGCAGAATACAGCTATGCATCCTACAATGTAGTTTGATTTATCCCAGCTCTCGATAGGCTGAAGTGTTTTGCCGTCAACAATGTTGAAATACTCTACATTTAGATATTCGACTTTGTTGAGAGTCTCGATTACAACTTTCTCAGTCTCCTGAATAGTCATAGCTCTTGCATTGTTGCGACTCTCTTTCAGAGTAGAGTAAATAATGGGAGCCACATCGAGTTGCTCTTTCGTTAGTCTGCTGTTACGACTGCTCATTGCAAGCCCGCTCTCCTCCCTTACTATAGGGCAAGGGATAATATTCACAGGAGAGTTCAATATCTTTACCATCTCTCGGATGATAGCCAATTGCTGAAAATCTTTTTCACCAAAATAGGCATTGTCAGGTTCCACTGCATCAAAAAGTTTGCTCACTACTTGAGCTACACCATTGAAATGACCAGGACGAAACTTCCCTTCCATAACAGACTCAAGAGTGCCAAAATTAAATAGTCTGGTATCCTCCTGTGGATATATCTCCTCAACAGATGGAGAGAAAACTAAATCACAACCTGTTTTTTCAAGTAGGGTACAGTCTGCCTCTAGTGTGCGAGGGTATTTCAGTAGGTCACTTTTGTCGTTGAACTGCGTTGGATTGACAAATATACTAACTACATTGAACTCATTTTCTGCAACGCTGCGTTGCACTAGCTGTATGTGGCCATTGTGAAGTGCACCCATTGTAGGAACAAAACCGACCCTCTTTCCTTCTGACTTAGCCGCTATTATATTGGCTTTAAGTTCTTCAATTGTTGTTACAACTCTCATTTTTATAGTTTGAAAAATGCGGATGCAAAGTTAATGATTTATTTATGCAAAGGATTTAAATAGTGTCAAAAAGCAAGATTAACTCTTATCTCCTCTATTTTATCCGACATAACGTACCATAAATATCCTACAACATCGCTGTAACCCATCTCTTTAATCATAATGATATAGTCCTCAACTTGCTTGATGTTACTCTTGTTCTCTTTTCCAAACTTATAGTCAATTACAGTGATACCATCTCCAGATCGAAGAATACGGTCTGGACGCAACATTATACCAGTAGGGTGAAGCAGAGATATTTCGTTGAGTACTTCTTGATCAGCCGAGAACCATGCCGCGACTTCAGGCCTTTGCAGCTTCTCGGCTAGTTCACGTTCATATCCTTGACACTCTTGCGTTGTAGCAAGACCATCTATAATAGCTTGCTGCACTGAACGAGGTAAGTCATCAGGAGTGTTTACCCGGCTAAGTATCTCATGCCTAATCTTTCCAGAGCGACGTTCATTACCATCAGTGAAATACTCATCTGCATAGAATCTCAATTCAATGCGCTTGTTATGATAGGGATCAAAGCTTATAAAGTTAGAACTAGATAATTGATTCTCTAGTTTGCTAACCTCCTTTTGTACCTTAAACTCTTCTCCAAGAGAGAAGGTCGACTCTTCTTGACTCCAATAGTCGCTTAAGTCAATATAGTTATTACCTTGTTCATCCTCTACTTGTGATGCATCATTGATAATATTATACATTAGTTTGCTAAAAGAGCTATAATCACCCTCCTTACCTTTAGGGCCAATAAGTATCATCTCTTCTTCTGGACGAGTGAAAGCAACGTAAGCCACATTTAGGTTGTCAATGAGAGTCTGTAGTCTCTCGATTAGATATGGCTCTGCAAATATAGTCTCAAGCAGATCCTTCCTATACTTTATAGGAAGAAGAGGTATCTCATTGAATGGTTCTACCTGAGGTGTACACCAAAGCATGCTATTTTTGGGAGAAAGTGACCAATCACAGAATGGGATAATCATCACGGGGAATGATAGACCCTTTGATTTATGCACAGTTATTATCTGAATAGCATCTTGAGAATCAGGGGTGGTAACGGTTTTTCTTATTCCAAACTCCTCCCACCAATCCAAAAAGGCAGCAAGATCAGAGGTGTGATTATGAGTGAAGTCAAGCACTGTGTCAAGAAGAGCTTGAATAAATATCTTATCATTACTATTCTCTTTTGGAAGGAAGTTAGCAACAATCTGTTCGCACATCTCATACAGAGGTTTACGACCAATTTTACGAAGCTCACTCTCTAGCTCTAAGCTGAAGATTGAGGTTGTTTCATTCTCATTTACTTTTGAGTCGAAATATTCTGATATAGCTTCAGATTGTGCCCTACCTTTATGCTGTACTGCATACTCAGTAGCTACTATTGTTCTGTTAACCTCCTCTGAGGGATCTCTGAAATACTTTAGAATACTCAATATAAGCCTAACAGAGGGTGCATTGTTAAGAAGTAAAGCTTGATTGGAGATGATATCAAATCTATACTTACTATTAAGGTTACTCATCTTATATTGCAGAAGGTGAGAGGCTATCTCTACAGCCTCACCATTTGTTCGCACTAAGATTGCAATATCCTTGAGTCTATATCCTCTATCTTGAAGTTTCATGACCTCTTGAGTCATTCTCTCAAGAGCTTCGCTCTTCCACTCCTCTTTGTTTCTTCCGTTCTGTTCGATGAATTCAACAGACACCCGTCCTTTTGTTTCAATCTTTTGAGCAGAAATCTCTTGATAAATATCTTGGTATGCAGATATAATCCTGTCATTTAGGGCACTCTTATCACCAGATATGGCAGAGTTCTCCAATTCTTCATTGAATATTCTCTGAAGAGTAGCTGCAGCGATTCGAAAGAATGCATTGTTGAAGTTTATTATCTCAGGTCGGCTTCTGTAGTTTACCTTAAGTACTTGGTCTATTCTTTCCGACTCGTCAAACTCCTCATATAACTTTGAGTCTAGAAGAGTCCAATCGGAACTTCTCCATCTGTAAATACTCTGTTTTACATCCCCTACTATCATATTGAAATATTCCGAGGATTGGCTTTCATGAAGCAGAGGTGAGAAGTTACTCCACTGCATTCCCGAAGTGTCCTGAAACTCATCTATCATATAGTGATTGATTTGAGTACCTATCTTTTCGTAGATAAATGGAGTGTCACTACCATCAATTATTTTGTTTAGCAGTTGAGTCGTATCTGCTAATAGCATGATGTTATTCTCCCTCTTATATTCTTGTATTTGTCTATTTATGTCATTTATGATTCCAAGAGTGAATATGTTTTGAAGTATTGCCACAGATGTCTTATACCTCCACATCTCGTTGATATAAAGTTGTACAGTCTCTCGTAGTATATCACCAGCTCCAGAGTAATAGGCTTCGTTGACCCTATTTTTAACATCGGCTTTTGGTTTTGCTTTAGTCCATTTATCTGGTTCATCAACAGCTTCGAATGCCTTCTTGTACTCTTTAAGATCACCTAGTCGCCACTTCTCAAACTGATCCCTAACACCATACTTTGGCATATCGCTACTCTCTACACCAGCAGAATCGAGTATAGACATAGCTTTGGCACCATTCTCTTTCACTCTTGCCTCAAACCCACGTTTTATGCTAAACATCTTCTTTATATACTCTCTCATCTGTTGTTTAGTCAGGTGAGTCTCATCTATCTGGCTACTTTTTAGCCTATATTCCTCTTTTAATATCTCAGCCCCGAGAGACTTAATCTGATTAGTGAAATTCCAGTTGCCACCATCCTCAACCAATGATTCTGAATACTCCAGAAGCCAACTTAGTAGCTCATTATTCTCATTCTGTGAAAGAGATAACAACATTGAATCTACAGCCTCAGATAGTACTCTGTCAGAGTCAAGCTCTACGTTGTATCCCCCTTGCAGTCCAATCTCACGAGTGAATGCTCTCATTGTCTGCTGAAAGAATTTGTCTATTGTGCTGATGTTGAATGATGAGTAGTCATGAAGAAGCTGAGTTAATGTTACTCTAGCTCTCTCTCTGAGCTCACACTCTTCGAGTTTAAACTCTTGACAAAGTATCTCTATATATCCAGATTTAGCACCGCTAGCTATCTTATGAAGATCGCTCACGATGCGGCTTTTCATCTCCTCAGTGGCTTTGTTTGTGAATGTCACAGCAAGTATGTGACGGTAGCTATCTTTTGAGTTGAAAAGAAGTCTTAAATACTCAAGAGTAAGGTTGTATGTTTTGCCAGATCCAGCAGAGGCTTTGTATATTTTGAGCATAATTGTCGTTGCGTTATTGCTTAATGAGTTATACAAAGAAACAAATTCTTTTTCTCATCACTCTATTTTTTAGATAAAAGTAGCCTATATTCGGTCTCTAATTCGTTATAACTTTGTTCTATATTTTAGTGTGATCTTAAAAAAGTAGTACATTTGTAATGATTACATCGAATTGTCAACTATGAAAGAAGATAAAACCAATAGTAAAGAGTTTCTGCATCAAGAGGAGCTGCGTATTGAGGAGGCTTTTCAAGCACTCATTACAGACTACCTCAACTCACCTCACAGAAAGAGAGTTGAGATAATAACCAAGGCATACAACTTTGCAAAAACAGCTCATACAGGCCTTCGCCGTAAATCAGGCGAAGCATATATATTTCACCCTATCTCTGTGGCTCATATCGTTTGCAAGGAGATGGGGCTCGGCTCCACATCTATAGTGGCAGCTCTATTACATGATGTGGTTGAGGATACAGAGTTCACTGTTGATGATATTCGTCAGATGTTTGGGGATAAGATTGCTGAGATTGTTGATGGTTTGACAAAAATTGCAGGAGGAATTTTTGGCGATAATACATCATCACAAGCAGAAAACTTTAGGCGTCTTCTTCTAACCATGGCAAACGATGTTCGTGTAATACTCATTAAGATGGCTGACCGCCTTCATAATATGAGAACATTGAGCTTTATGGCTCCAGCCAAACAGTATAAGATTGCTGGAGAGACACTCTATTTATATGCTCCACTTGCTCATAGATTAGGGCTTTTTGCAATCAAAACCGAGCTAGAGGATCTAAGCTTTAAATATGAACATCCAGAGATTTATGAGCAGATCTATAGAAAGATAGAGGATACAGCCAACGAGCGTTCTCGAATCTATCACAACTTTGCAGAGCCTATACAAGACAGATTGGATAGTGTAGATATACACTATGAGATGAAGGAGAGGGTAAAGTCTATTTACTCTATCTGGCAGAAGATGCAGAAAAAGAAGATACCATTTGAGGAAGTTTATGATCTATACGCTGTAAGGATAATATTTACGCCTCGAGTTGGCTTCTCCGAGAAGCAAGAGTGTTGGAACATATATAATGTTATTACTGGAATATATACTCTTCACCCAGAGAGGATACGAGATTGGGTCAATCGACCAAAAGCCAATGGTTATCAAGCACTACACTGTACAGTGATGGGGCCTAATGGGCAGTGGGTTGAGGTGCAGATTCGCAGTCGGCGTATGGATGACATAGCAGAGAGAGGGTTTGCGGCTCATTTCCACTACAAAAACATGGGATTAGGAGATGAGAATACGGAGCTTGATAAATGGTTGGAGACAGTAAAGGTAATCCTTTCCAATCCAGAGCCTAAGGCTATGGATTTTCTTGAGACTATCAAACTAAACGTTTTTGCATCCGAAATCTTTGTTTTCACTCCTAAGGGTGATATGAAGATGATGCCCCTTGGTGCTACTGCACTTGACTTTGCATATACGCTACATACGGATATAGGCAACCACTGCATAGGAGCTAAGGTGAATTACAGATTAGTGCCTTTGAGCTACAAGTTACAATCGGGAGACCAAGTTGAGGTGTTAACTTCAAAGGCACAGCGAATAAAAGAAGAGTGGCTCAGCTTTATTATCACACCAGTAGCAAAACAGAAGATATTAGGTGAACTTCGAAAGCGTCGACGTAATACTATTCTCAAAGGAGAGGATCTATTATCTAAGTTTGTTAGTGACAGCCCCGACTCAAATGCAGCTATTGTTAAGCTAATAGACATCACTGGGTCCAACTCTAAGGATGACCTTCTCTTTAGAATAGGCAATGGAGTAGTAATCCTAGATAATGAGCTTTTAGATAGACTTAATGCAAAGAAAAGCTTTTTCAGGTCCCTTTTCCCAACATTCAAAACAGCTGAAAAGAGAGAAGATAAGCCTCAGGTGGTGGATAAGAAATCAGATTTCGTTCTTTCTGAATCTGGAGTAGGGCTATCCTATCGCTTAATGGATTGTTGTACCCCAATTCCAGGAGAT
The DNA here is from genome assembly GCA_051652645.1 of Bacteroidales bacterium. Lineage (GTDB taxonomy): Bacteria > Bacteroidota > Bacteroidia > Bacteroidales > UBA7332 > UBA7332. The sequence continues at coordinate 40,079 of JBOFUP010000036.1, read as the reverse complement.
GAAGTCCTTGGGTGCGTTAATGGTGAGGGGGTAGTTGAGGTGCATAAGAGGCAGTGTGAGGTAGCAATGAAAAAGAAGAGCACCTATGGCGGTAGTATTGTAAATACCTGTTGGGGGGAGTTTCATGAGAGAACATTCCCAGTCACAATACAACTAAGCGGCATTGATACAATGGGAATACTTTTCAATATAACATCCGTATTGACAAAGGAGATGACCTCTAATATGCGAAGCGTAAACATAACAGCTAAAGATGGAATATTCGAAGGGGATTTTGAGATCTTTGTACACTCATCAGAGGAGGTCGAACAGCTCATTAAGCGTCTGTTAAAGATTAAGAATATTAAACGAGCTATTCGTAAGGGATAGTCTCAATGCTTTTGTATAAAAAAAACTAGATGATTGTAATCATTTCACCAGCCAAGAAGCTAGATTATGAGTCGGATATACCAGACTCACTAATCTCAACCATTCCACTGTTTGAAAAACAAGCAGTAAGGTTAAGACAAGAGCTTGCAAACTTCTCGCCAGAGGAGTTGCAAGCTCTTATGCGTATAAGTAGTAGTATAGCGCAGCTCACCTATGAGAGGAATATACATTCTCTTGCTAATAGTTCAGCTAAACGAGCAGCTATTATGAGTTTTGATGGGGCTCAGTATGAGTCAATGCAGCCACGTGAATTCAGCAAAGAGGATATAGAGTTTGCTCAATTCACAGTAAGGATACTTTCAGGCCTTTATGGTGTGCTTAGTCCTATGGACCTAATAGAGCCATATAGACTTGAGATGGCAACAAAGCTTAAAGTAGGAGAGTCTAAAGACCTCTATAATTTTTGGAGAGAGACTTTAACAGACCATTTCATTGAGCAGTGTGCTTTGTCGGATAATACTCTAATCAATCTAGCATCAAGTGAATACTCAAAGGTTTTAGATATGAGGAGATTATCCAAGAGTGTTAGGATAGTGACTCCAATATTTAAAGACAATAGAGGGGGAGGGTTGAAGATCATTTCAATACTTGCTAAGCAGGCAAGAGGAATGATGGTTAATTTCATAGTTAAGGGTAGAATAGATAATCTTGAGGCATTGAAGGAGTTCTCTTGCGGTGGATATGTATATGATCATGAGTTGTCTAACGATGAGGAGTGGGTTTTTGTAAGATGACGATATAAAGCCTTTGTTTAGCTTTATTAGTTTATGAATAATTGTTCATTAAAAGCTTTGAGACCTCAGATTTAATGCACATCTTTGCAGCCATAATTAGAAAAGGTTAGATTAAACAAGTAAATTAAACCACAATATAAGCTATGGCGAGAAGAATCGATGAGTCAAAGATCGAGCGCATACGTGAGGCGGCTCTACATATTATTAGTGAGCAAGGGATACTAAATTGCTCAGTTGCTATGATAGCCCAAGAGGCCCAAGTCTCTGTGGGCTATCTCTATCGTCACTATCCTAGTAAAGATAATCTAATAGAGTTTCTATTAAAGAACTCTATGGAGTTAATAAACCAGCATATTGATTCGCTTCTAGATTCAGATGTTGATCTCGATGGTATGATAAGAGGAGTAGTTGGTCTTATAGCAGATGCAGCAAAGAACCAACCATCAAAAATCAAGTTCTTTATTATTGTGTTTAATGACTTCTCATATTCATTAAATAGAGCTCTTCAGGATCAGATTAGAGATCTGACGCACCTAGTCATTGAGAGATATAAGAGCAGCGGAGAGCTAAAGGATAGCACAGCCCCTATAGATCTGTTCTTATCACTAATATCAATACCATTCCAATATTATGCACTTCACTACAAGAGTGCTTTCGAGGCTGACAATAGTATTGAAGAGTTAGAAGAGCGTATTGTGCGCATGGTCAAAGCATCATTATCATGATTGAGGTAATCTTAAAACATACAAACCTATGAATAAGTATGGTTATATAACAGCATTGATGCTCGCTGCATCAACTGTATTGATAGCACAAGAGGATCTCCCAAGAAGTATGCTAACTATAGATGATGCATTAGAGATCACAAAGACTTCTAACCCAATGATGAAGGCTATTCATCACGAAGATGAAGCAGCATCAAAAGAGCGTAAAGCCGCACTTGGATATTATATGCCCAAGGTAGAGTTGATAGGATCTTACGCATTCTTGTCTGATGATATTGGACTAGATCTTAATCCACTAAAAGAGCAACTAGGTTCAACAGTCACGGGATTACTTCCTGTTATTCCAGAAAGCCTTCGACCAATAGTAGTCGATGCAATGAGTAAGTTGGCTAGCAAAGACTTCAATTTTGTTATTCAAGATAAGCAGCTCGGACTCGTGGGAGCAACAATACAGCAGCCAATATTCACTGGAGGTAAAATAACGGCAGCCAATAGGGCAGCCAAGATCAAGGAGCGTGAGGCTCAAACCAAGGGTCATCAGGCTGAGTCAGCACTTGTCTCAGAGCTTGTTGAGAGATACTACGCTCTCACACTTGCAAATCAAGTGGTTCAACTAAGAGAACAGGTGTTAGAGGGAATGAATAAGCATCTTCATGATGCCATCCTACTTGAAGAGAATGGATTGGCCTCAAAAGCTGACCGTATGTATGCTCAAAGTTACCAAGCAGATGCAACTAAGGAGCTAATTGGATCAACTCTATTTGCCAACTCACTTCATTATGCTCTTACTGCAACTTTGGGTGAATCAGGGAATTATACTCCAGTATCTGGGATGTTTATAGTAAAAGATCTAGAGAGTGTGGAGTACTTTAAAAGCCTAGCACTTCAAGGTAATCCCATGGTAAAACAAGTATCGCTAAAGGCAGAGCTCGCAAAAGAGGGAGTCAGACTAGAGAGGTCAGAGTTTATGCCTCATGTAGCATTGATGGGAGCTTTTGATGTTGTTGATTACCAATATTCCAAACATTTGCCAACATGGGCTATAGGGATAGGAGTAAAGATGACAATCTTCGATGGTCTTAAGCGAGAGCGTAAGTTTTCCGCAGCCAAGAGTACACTAAGACAAGTTGAAGCATATGGAGAGAAGGCAAACTCAGATGTTCAAGCACTTGTTGTTAAACTCTACAACTCACTCGAAGCTTCCTCAAAGCAGATACCATCTATAGATACATCACTTGAGTTTGCTTCTGAGTATCTTCGAATCAAAGAAGAGGCTTTTGCTGAAGGTGCAGCATCATCAACAGAGGTGGTTGATGCGAGATTAAATCTAAACAAGATAAAAACAGAACGCCTGCAAGTGGCATATACTTATAACGTCACTTTAGCTAAGCTCCTTGAAGCTTGTGGAGTAAGCGAACAGTTCGTGCAGTATGCAAGTAGACCTTCAAACCAGATAATCAATTGCCAATAATAGAGCTATAGCACTTTTAAATTATAAAACTATGAATCGAAATAACAATTGGGCATATGCCATTATTATAGTAGCTGCGTTAGCAATCGTTTCACTTGCAGCGTGGTTTGCGATCAAACCAGTACCAACACTTATTCAAGGTCAAGTGGTTTCAACCTCAGTAAAGGTTTCATCTAAACTGCCCGGAAGGATTGACTCACTATTTGTTCGAGAGGGACAATCAGTGACTAAGGGTGAACCACTATTTATACTTAGCACACCAGAGGTAAATGCCAAACTACAGCAAGCAGAGGCCGTTCGTCAGGCAGCTAAGGCACAAGATAGTAAAGCTAAGTTTGGAGCACGAAGTGAAGAGGTTCAAGCAGTATATAATCTTTGGCAGAAAGCAGAAGCCGGGTATGAGTTGGCAGATAAGTCATTTACTCGCATAGAAAGGCTATATAAGAGTGGGGTTGTTACTGCTCAAAAGTTTGACGAAGTATCAGCCAACAGACAGGCAATGGAGGCTACGCGCCAAGCAGCTAAAGCTCAATATGAGATGGCTCTTAAAGGTGCAAGAGAGGAAGATAAGAGTGCCGCAGCAGCTCTTCTTAACCAAGCCGATGCTGTTGTTGCGGAGGTCTCTTCAATGCAGTCAGATGCAAGACAGTATGCACCATTTGATGCAGAGGTTGCGACAATCATTGCAGAGGAGGGGGAGCTCATAGGTGCTGGTTATCCAGTTATTACACTTGTAAACCTTAATGACTCATACATATCTTTCAATGTAAAGGAAGACCTATTACCAAAGATCAAAGTTGGCAAGAGTGTTAAAGGATTTGTTCCAGCTCTAGATGAAGATATAAACCTAAGTATTAGTGCTATTGCTGTACAGGCTGAATACGCAACATGGTCAGCTACACGTACTAAAGGTGAGTTTGACATCAGAACATTCGAGGTTAAGATGAGACCAGAGAAGCAACGCTCGGACCTTCGTCCAGGAATGAGCGTAGTTGTCAATTGGGATACAATAGAGTAGCCCCAACACTATATCCCACTAATAAATTATGACTTTCATCAACAAAATAAGATCCGTAGTGATGAGAGAGATAAATCAGTTTAGGCGTTTCCCCATACTGATTACAATCTCCATACTACTACCCCTATTCTCAATTGCGCTCTTCATGATCATCTTTGAGAGTGGAGTGCCGCGAGAGATGCCAATCGGTGTAATAGACTATGATAACTCATCGCTCTCGACCAAGTTGACACGTATGATTGATGCAACACCATCAGCATATGTAACGCGCCACCTGAGTGATGAGCTAGAGGGTGAGCAGCTGCTAAAGAGAGGAGATATTGATGCATTTGTAATCATACCTCGAGACTTCGAAAGATCCATACTTCGTACAGAACCAGTTGAGGTGGCTGCATTTGTCAATGGGCTTAATCTTACTAAAGCAGGGCTTTTGGATAAAGATATACGTCAAACAGTGATGACCTTCTCTTCGGGCATTCAAATACAGCTCTTGGTAAAGAGAGGACTTTCTACTGCCGAAGCTTATTCGCAGATGATGCCCGTTACCTTCGAGAAGCACGTGTTATTTAATCCATATACCAACTACGCTCTCTACCTATTGCCGGCATTCCTCCCTATGATGATGCTTCTTTTTATTCTCATCAATACCATATTTGTGGTTGGAGTGGAGCTTAAACGTGGCACAGCTGGCGAGTGGTTAGACTCAGCACAGGGCTCAATACTGGCAGCTCTTTGGGGTAAACTAGCACCATACACTATCATACATCTTGTCATATTTGGATTTATGAGTATGCTACTCTATAGAGTTGAGGGAGTACCACTCAACGGAAGCCCTGCTATGCTTATCATCGGGTGCATACTCTTTGTTCTGGCCTATCAGTCTGTTGGTGTATTGATAATAACTATACTATCCAATCTTCGTTTGGCGCTTTCACTCGGAGGAGGATACTCCGTTCTGGCGTTTACATTCTCGGGTCTTACCTTCCCATTTATGGCTATGGACCCTATGATGAGATACTTTGGAAAGATATTCCCGTTTACATACTACATGGAGCTCTTCGTTGATCAAGCCATAAGAGGTGCATCAGCGTCACACTCCATCGGTTATCTTCTATCGCTAATAATATTCTTATTATTACCATATTTGGCACTTGCACGCTTAAAGCGCATAGCGTCTGACTCAACCTTTTGGGGAAGAGTGTAGAGATAGATATTCAATAACCGATTTAAATCACCCATTGAAAAATGAATCGATTAAAGATACAACTAGAGGAGTTCTTCACAATATATCGGTCAGAGATTAAATATATTCTCAGAGACCCTGGCGTTCTTCTCATCATGGTAGGAGCTATAATTATTTATTCCACTATTTACTCCTTAGCCTATCGCAACGAGGTGCTAAGGGAAGTTCCTATTGCCGTGATAGATAATAGCAACACACCATCTAGCAGAGGTATGATAAGGGCACTGAGTGCAGCTCCAAATATAGAAATAACAGCCTCACCTAGTGATCTTATTGAGGCAAAATCTCTGTTTATGAATAGAGAAGTATATGGAGTTATAGTTATACCGGATGATTATGAACGCAAACTAATGCGGATGGAGCAAGTAGCTGTGGCTATATATGCCGATGCGAGTTACTTTCTTATGTATAGACAGCTCTTTTCTGATGCTGTTAGTGCAATAGGAAATAGTAGTAATCAGATTGAGTGGCAGCGTTTCGTCTCTGGCGGAGTTGGTGATGCAACAGCTAAGGTTGTGGCTGATCCTGTTGTCATTCGTTCGAAAACTCTCTTCAATCCATATAGTGGCTATGGCACTTTCATTATGCCTGCTATATTAATATTGATCATACAACAGACACTTCTTATAGGAATAGGAATGATAGGTGGTACATGGTATGAACAGAAGCTATACAAGCAGTTTACCCCCCAAGGAGAGAGATACCTTTCAATCATACCACTACTCTTTGGTAAGACACTAGCATATCTCTCGCTTTATGCAATAACCCTAACCTATATCTTTGGAGTTCACTATCCACTCTTCGGTTTTCCTATGAATGGAGCTTGGGCAGATATTATACAACTGCTTATTCCATATGTTCTATCAGCAATATTCATGAGCATTGCTATCTCTACACTGTTTAGGAATAGAGAGAACTCGATTCTATTTCTGCTCTTTACTTCCATTCCTTTGCTTATGTTGAGTGGAGCGTCACTTCCGTTAGAATCGATGCCAAGCTGGTTGGTGATTATAGCAAAGGCTATCCCTAGCAGTAGTGCAATTGATGGATTCTTACGTATTCAGACTATGGGAGCAACGCTAAGCGATGTGTCAACTCACTATCACACTCTTTGGATAGCTGTAGTCGTCTATTTTGGATTGGCATACTCTGCTTTAAGGAAGATAGTTCATAAAGTATAGTGTAGGTTTAATTGTTCGAATCTGTCTGTTTTACAATTTGTTGTCTGTTTTGCTTATTGGTAATCAAAGTGTCAAATGTGTAATGCTGCAGAGGAGGCTCTACGCTAAATTATTGGATGTTGATCGCAAATATTAGAATCTAGAGGGCTTTAGCTTTTTCTTGGTAATCACCTAGCTAATAGCTAGTTATGTATTTGTTAAGCTCTCGAAGCTCTTACGCAAGAAGATATCTCCAAAAAGGCTGAGAGAAAAGTATCAAAAGTCAGTGAGCTTAGATACTTTTCTCTCAGCCTTTTATAGTAAATTCCTTACTCTTTTTTGTGAAATGGGTGCATAGAAGAGGCAAAAACATACATAGAAGATAGCGAGATGTCTTAAAATAGTATATTAGACTCACTATTAACAGATAAAAAACTCAATAGAGTAGCATTATTTTGAACTATCAAAATGATGCTACTCTATTGAGTTTTGTCTCATTATGTCAATTGCCCCTGATGGCTTTTATAACATTAGTAGGCTTATAACTCAATCTCTGGCACGGAGATAGTGTCAAGAATTGAGAATAACTCTTCTACAGAGTTTGCACGAAGCATAGCAATACGTGTCTCCTTAAAGTTTGGAATGCCTTTGAAGAGGGGAGTAGCAGCTAAGTGTCTACGAATATGAAGTATACCTCTGTACTCATCTAGGCGCTCAACACTCTGTATTACTTGTCTCTTGATCACTGACATCTTCTCTTCGAATGAGAGAGGAGTCATCTCGCACCCATGCTCTAGATAGTGTTTTATTTCACTAAAGATCCATGGTCTTCCTATTGTTGCACGACCAACCATTATGGCATCAACACCATAACGCTCAAAACACTCCTTAGCACCTTGGGGAGTTGTAACATCACCATTGCCAATAATAGGTATTCTCATTCGAGGGTTGTTCTTAACCTCGCCGATTAGAGTCCAATCAGCCTCTCCTGTATACATTTGGCTACGTGTTCGACCGTGAATGGCTAGTGCAGCAGCACCTCTATCTTGTATCTTCTCAGCTAAATCCACGATAATCTTAGAGTCATGATCCCATCCAAGGCGTGTTTTTACAGTAAGAGGAATGTTTACAGCCTTAGCACATCCTTCTATGATGTCAAGCATCAGAGGAGTATTCTGCAACATACCAGCTCCAGCACCCTTTCCAGCAACTCTCTTTACAGGGCATCCGAAGTTTAGGTCAATTATATCAGGTTTTGCTTGCTCAACGATCTTTGCAGCTTCAACCATAGATTCTACATCTCGACCATATATTTGAATTACGACAGGTCTCTCATCATCAGATATTTTAAGCTTTTGTTGAGTCTTGTTCACGGCGCGAATGAGTGCGTCGCTAGATACAAACTCGGTATATACCATGTCTGCACCAAACTCTTTACACATAAGACGGAAAGAGATATCCGTCACGTCCTCCATAGGTGCAAGTAGCACCGGGTATTTCCCTAAATCTATATTACCTATTTTCATGCCGCAAAATTAATTCTTTTTTCTCTCTTAATTGTGCTATATTTGCCAGAAACAAGTAGAATGTAACTAAATATGGCAGAACGAGTAATAGAGACCATAGTGACTGCAGACGGGAGTCACACGCTATATATACCGGAGATGGACGAGCACTACCATAGTGTACATGGAGCAATCCAGGAGTCAACACATGTTTTTATCAATAATGGGCTAAGGGCTTTGCAGGCAGATAGTGTATCTATTCTTGAGATAGGATTCGGCACAGGTCTTAATGCTCTATTGTCTATGGTTGAGAGTATGCGCACAGGGAGAGTTATCTCTTACACTTCGTTGGAGCTATATCCACTATCGCTTGAAATGATGGAGAAACTCAACTATTCAGAGCTTCTCTCACTATCTTCTCAGGAGTCTGCTGCTTGGAAGAGGGTGTGTCAGGCAGAGTGGTCTACATTGGAGGGTGACTTCACTCAAGTTGCACCTACGTTTTCAATAAGAAAGATAGAGACAGACTTCACTAAGTTTGAATTTATGGGTAGCTATAATATGGTCTATTTCGATGCGTTTGCACCTGATAAACAGCCTGAGATGTGGTCGCAAGAGCTCTTCGATTCGATTGGAGGAGCAACCCTCGATGGTGGTGTTTTGACTACTTATTGTGCAAAGGGTGTTGTAAGACGTCAACTTATGGCTGCTGGTTATGTTATGGAGCGCCTGCCAGGACCTCCGGGCAAGCGTCAGATGTTGAGAGGTATAATGAGAAGATAACTATTAGAAAAGAAGAAATACTATGATAAAAGTAGGAGATAAAGTGAGATTCCTAAACGCTACGGGTGGTGGAATTGTAACGAAGATTAATGGTAAGGATCTAATCACAGTAGAGGATGCTGATGGGTTTGATGTACCTGTTTTGATAAAGGAGTGTGTGGTTGTAGAGAGTGCTCTGCCGAAGGGGGCCTCAGTAAAGGCTGCTTCACCACAAGTTATCACAAACTCTGTTATTGGTAGTAAGGTAGAGCAGGAGATTGAGCTTTCGCGCAAGGTTAAGGAGACAAAAGAGGGTGAGACTCTTGACATTCTTTTGGCGTTTGTGCCCCAAAACCTTAAGTCTCTTCAACAATCAACCTACGATACTTATCTGCTAAATGACTCAAATTACTTCCTATTCGTTACCTATAGTAGCGAGGTTGATGGTCAATGGATTAATAGATATTGCGGAGTTGTAGAGCCTAATACAAAGCTTTTCATGGAGGAGCTTGGTAAAGAACAACTCAATGAGATTGAAAGAGTGTCGGTTCAGTTTGTTGCTTTCAAGACAGAGAAGAGATATAATCAGAAGAATCCGGTATTAGTGGAGCATAATATAGACACGATCAAATTCTATAAGCTTCATAGCTTCAAGGTGAGTGAATACTTTGATGAGCCCGCACTAATATATACCATAGTAAAGAATGATGTTCCAGATAGGGAGATAGTTTTCGATCCTAAGGCTCTAGAGGAGGCAATGCAGGAGAGACTTCGCTCGGAGAGGATTGTCAATCAACCTCTTTTCAAGAAGAAGAGCATGGTTCAGAGCGATCTAATTGAGGTTGATCTTCACATAGATGAGTTGCTAGACACCACAGCTGGTATGGATAATACAGCAATGTTTGAGGTTCAGATAGAGGAGTTTCATCGTGTGATGAAGAGTAATTTAAAGACTAAGGGTCAGAAGATTGTCTTTATTCACGGCAAGGGTGATGGTGTTTTGCGCAAGGCTATCATCGATCAACTAAACAAGAAGTATAAGAGCTGCATCTATCAAGATGCTTCCTTTAGGGAGTATGGGTATGGGGCTACAATGGTTATAATTAAATAGGCAATACAATATAATACGAAATAAGGGAGAGCATATTTAAATGCTCTCCCTTATTTCGTATTAAACTATTCCTTATTGATACATAAACAAATCCATAGATTGATTAGTAACCAATGTTTTGGCGTAGGTTTTTGCTCTTTGCAATCTCCTTCTCTGGTATAGGGAAGATATGGTTTACAGAAGAGTTGAATGATCTTGTTGGCCACGACTCAATGACAGTAATCTCTAGGTCTTCTATGCTTTGAGGCGAAGGGATAAGAGGGCGTACACTGAATCCATGAAGAGGCTTCTCAACATACTCTTTTGCTACTCCCCATCTGAGAAGATCAAGCATCCTGTTTGAGAACTCACCTGCCAACTCGCATCGACGTTCGTTCATTAGATCCTCTTTTGTTGCACCTTGAAGATCTGAAAGTCCAGCACGACGTCTGATCAGGTTTAGAGCCTCATCACCATTAGAGCCTTTCCAGATCTGTGCTTCTGCTTTCATAAGAAGTACTTCAGCATATCTCATAACAGGGATGTTGAGAGATGTAGTTGGGTAATCACCATTAGGGTTGATGGTTGTACCTATTGCCGTTGCAGACTTGAAAGGATCCATATATTTGCGGAACTGCATTCCTGAAAGCGACTCATTAGAGTAGTATAGTTTCTCGCTGCCTAAGAACTCAAACTTATCTCCTGGTTGAAGTATAGTAGCTGCAAGTCGCTTGTCTCCTTCTTTATATGCATTGAGAAGTTCAATTGTAGGAGTGAAGTATCCCCATCCATTGTATTGTCCCCATCCTTTATTCTCAAGCATTATTCCTGGAAGAATAGATCCTGAGATAGCAGAAGAGGCGAAAGAGAAGATATACTCTGAGCTGTAGTTGTTCTCAATTTTGAATACATCCTCGAAGTTGCTCATAAGTGAGTGATTACCTGCATTGATTATCTTGTCGCAATACTCAATTGTTGTATCGTATGATGATGCATCATATTGGGCATCCCATAGAGATACCTTGGCAATATATGCCCAACAAGCTGCTTTGTGTGGACGTCCCCATTGTGCAGACTCTAGTTGTTCGAACTCTGGAAGTAGTTCTGCAGCACGCTTGAAGTCTTCTATACAATATGCGTAGTTGTCTCTTACACTATTAGCGCGTGGTACATCAAGAGATTCAACAGCTAGACCAGGCTCAACGATAGGAATACCTCCGTTTGCTCCATTGTCTCCGTAATAAGGAGCTATCCAGAAGTATGCCCAAGCACGGAAGAAGTATGCTTGACCTAATACCATATTTTTTGTTTCTTCACTGATATCCATCTTAGGCACATTGAGGATAATGTCGTTTGAGAGCTTTATCAACTGATACATTTTGGGCCAATTGTCTACTACATCTCGAGAGTAGTTTGCGATGAAGTTCTTCATCGCAGCACAACCAGCTTGCGTACGCCCTGTGACAACATCATCACTACAGTTGTAGTAGTGCATGAATCCTCGTCCAACAACTCCAGAAGATCCCATCCAGAAGTATAGACCATCTGATGCTCTTAGAGCATCACTCTCAGTGATCCAGAAGCGGTCACTCGATGGCTCGCCATACTTGTTGTGTGTAAGGAAGTCTTCACATGAGCTTAAGCTCAATATTATTGATGAAGACAATATGATTTTTTTTATAATTGATTTCATAACCTAGCTTAACGTAGTGTGTTTATTAGAATGTTAGATTCATACCGAAAGAGAATACTCTTGAGATAGGGTAGGTACCACCATCAAGACCGTAGTTACCAACCTCTGGGTCCATACCTGAGTATTTAGTAAAGGTAAACAGGTTCTCACCAGAAGCGTAAAGACGAATCTTAGGTGCTTTAGAGGATTTGAATACTGAGGAAGGTATGCTATACCCTAATGTGATGTTTTTGATACGCAGGTAGCTTCCATCTTCTAAAAAGAAGTCTGAGGCAGTACTAAAGTTACCGTTAGAGTCGCTCATACTGATAAGTGGTATATCTGAGTTAGAGTTATAACCCCATGAGTTAAGTACATCCTTCGACATATTCCATCCTTGACCAGCAGCGTAAGTCATCACTTTTACACCATTGAAGATCTTGTTGCCAGCTACACCTTGAAGTATCATGCTGAAATCGAAGTTCTTATATGCAAACTGAGTGTTAACCCCGAAAGTCACTTTTGGTGTGTAACTTCCCATGAATTGACGGTCGTTATCGTTGATAATACCATCGTTGTTGCTATCGATAAACTTCAAGTCTCCAGGCTTAGCATTTGGTTGTATCTTGCTAGTTTTGCCAGATGCATCAGTGTGTGTGTATGCATCAATCTCTGCTTGACTCTGGAATATTCCTGCATTTTTGATAAGATAGTATGAGTACCACTCTTGACCAACAGCAGAACGAAGTGGCTGTATAGCACGTATGGTGTTGCTGTGAGCAAAGAAATCTCTATCGCCAAGATCCTTAACCTCAGATTTTAGAGTTGAGAGGTTTAGATCTACGCTGTAGCTGAATCCGCTCTTTGTTTGATCGGCATATCCAATGGTGAATTCAAAACCTCTGTTTTGTACGCTACCAACGTTTCCAAGTGGTGCAACAGATATACCACTCACTGAAGGTACTGGTACCTCTTCGATAAGATCTTTTGTATTCTTTAGATACCAATCCATCCCAAATGACAATCTACCATCTAGAAGTTCGATGTCAAATCCTAAGTCTGTCTGCTCAGAAACCTCCCAACGAAGATCTTGATTTGGTATTGTCACCATACCTAGTCCAAGAATAGGGTTTTGATGTTGGCTACCAAGGTATGCATAGTCACCTAAAGCAGATAGGTTAGATAGGTATGAGTAGTTTCTAACACCATTGACATTACCTACTTGCCCCCAGCTGGCACGAAGTTTAAGAAGTGAGATGGCTTTTACATCCTTCATGAATGGTTCAGATGAGATTTTCCAAGCTCCTGATAGGGCAGGGAAGTATCCGCTGTTGTTCTTGAAGTATAGTTTTGAAGAGGCATCTCTACGTATACTACCCGTGAAGAAGTATCTATCTGCATATGAGTATGCACCACGAAGATATGCAGATACCTGCGACTCCTCATTGCGAGATTCGTATGGCTTTGATTTTGTCCAGTCGTTACCATTGACGAAGTCTTGTGAGAATTGAGACTCATCATCAAAGTCATAAACGGTGGTGCTAGAGCTGTGTGAATAGAGGTAGCTCATAGAGTATCCACCCATAAGGTTTAGTGAGTGGTTGCCAAACGTTCTGTCGTAGGTTGCTACTGTCTCCCAAAGCCATCTGAAATCTCTGTAGTTGGAGATAGTTCTAGAGTTTTGATCGTTGGTCTTTCCTATCTCTGTCACTCGTGCTGAGAAGTCATCGTAGTGGTTGTTGTTTGTCCCAACTGATATGTCTGATCTTAATTTGAGGTGACTCATAGGTTTAACCTCAAGACTAGTAGTAGAGAATAGCTCTTGCTGAGGTCTGTTTTGACGCAGTCTCATTAGTGTAGCCACTGGGTTTGCAACCTCTCCAAATGTACCAGCCACACCAAGATCTTTAGCCCAAAGAGGTACAGTACCACCAAACTTAGCAGAACCCTTCTCGTCGTATACCATGTTGCCATTTTGATCATACTCGTATACGGTTGCTGATGGTGGCATGAACATAGCAGATGCAATCACCCCATTATGGCTTGAGTTATTAAGGTTACCTTGACCGTTAGTGTAGTTGAAGTTTGCTCTTTGTGAGATGTTTATCCATTTGTTTACTTTGAAATCTAATGAAGCCTTCATACCGAGCTTTTCGGAGTGTGTGTTTAGAAGGGTACCATCTGTGCGAGCATACTCGGCAGAGGCATATCCTTTAAGAGATTCACTACCACCGCTTAGTGAGAGAGCATATCTCTGTATACCTCCTGTTCTGAAGATCTCATCTATCCAGTTTGTGCGAGTAACCATAGCGTATGGGAAAATATCTGGATTGATACCGCTAGGAAGTGACACGCCGTCAACTTTAGCAGCATCAGTTCTTACCATTGCATACTCTTGTGCATTTAGCATTTGTGGTTTCCCAACGGCAGATTGTATACCATAGCTAGCGCGTGCATTAACGCTTATGGCACCTTCGCGTGCCTTCTTTGTAGTGATGATGATTACACCACCCGAACCAACGTTGGTACCATATATAGCAGCAGAAGCAGCATCTTTAAGCACCGTAATAGACTCAACATCTTCCATGTTGAATGGTGCACCAGATACACCATCAACTACATAAAGAGGAGCATCACCGTTTCTAGATCCATTACCACGAATTGTCACGCTTGGTGTGGATAGTGGGTCACCACTGTTGCTAGCAATTGTAACACCAGCTATTCGCCCCTGCATTGCACCAAGTACGTCCGTTCCGCGACTCTTTGAGCTTTCGTCAAGCTCCATCTTGGAGATGGCAACAGAAAGGTTAGACTTTCTAGACTCCTGACCATAGCCAATAACGACAAGCTCTTTTAGGTTAACTGTGTTTTCAACAAGAGAAATGTCTAGATTCTCTTTTGAGTCAACACTCATCAAAGAGGTTATGTAGCCAATGTAGCTAACTTGTAATCCAGCGTTTTCAGGAACATTGATGATGTACTCTCCATTGTAATCAGTCACAACACCATTTGTCGTTCCCTCTTGGATAATGCTGGCTCCAATTATTGGTTCGCCAGTTTTTGAATCTTTTACTAAACCTTTCACTGTGATATTGTTGGCATAGATACCACCAATACAAGCAGTCACTGCAAGTGAAGTTGCAAATAATCGTCTCATTTCTTTTGTTACACTTATTTATTTAGTAGCTGTATTATCTTACTTAGTATGTCGCTGTTGTGGAATACTCCAGAGAAGATCTCTGCTCCAGGCCCATAGGCAAAGAGAGGAAGCATGACAGCTGTATGGTCGTCGGTCATGAATTGTGCAGTGATCTCACCCTTCTCTATCGATCCATCGATAAGAGTCAATCCCCCTGTCTCGTGATCACCAGTAACAAGTACGAGAGTATTGCCATCTTGCTCTGCGAATTTTAGAGCTTCTCCGACAGCTAAATCGAAACTTAGCATCTCCATAATTGTAGCGGGTAGTGAATTAGCATGTCCAGCATAGTCTATCTTTGCTCCTTCTATCATTAGGAAGAATCCTTTGTCAGACTCTTGCTTTAGTGCATTGATGGATCCTTTTGTAGCATCCCCAAGGAGTGAAAGTGTTTTGCTAGTTGTTGCATGTCCCATTCGCTCATCTATGCATATCTTCATTCCTTTAGATGAGTCTATCTGGGAGATTGAATTTATCATAGTGTACCCTTTTGGGGTTGAGGTGGAGAATAACTCTTTGCCAGATCCACAAAGAAGAGAAAGTGTTCCTCTATCTAATTGAGATATAATAGTTTTTGAGTCATTGCGCTCCTGAGTGTGTGAGTAGAATGCAGCAGGAGTAGCATCGGCAACATTACCCAGTGTTACAACTCCACATGAAAGACCGTCCTTATGTATTATCTCTGCTATTGTTTCATACTCCTCTCCAGTAGTACTCATACTAATGTGGCGGTTGCTGTTTTTCTTTCCCGTAGCTATTGAGCTACCAGCACCTGCTGAGTCAGTGTTGAATGCATCTTCTGCATTGGTATGCATGAGCCCGGTGTATGGCATCTGTAGCATTGATAGATTCCCGTTGACGGTGTATGCTGCTCCAATCTGAGTAAGACTCATTCCATCTCCAATAAGGAGAATTATGTTTTTTACTTTGTTATCACTGAAATTGTTTCTTTGAGGTTTGTAGACTTCAACTCTCTTGTCAAGCTCCATCTCTGAGTTGTTAAAGCCTTTGAATGATGCAGTTGTATTGTCTAGTTTGTTGTAGTTGCTCACCCCATCTTGGTCTACAGATTCATTCAATTTGAATCTCTTCTTTGAGAAGTCATTGAAGAAAGAGGCACACTTCTCAGGAGTATCTGTTCCTATTATCCCAACTCCCATCTCTTTAAGTGTTGTCCATGCAGTAACACCACTAGGTGCAGCCCAGAATCTAAGTGGCTTACCTTTTTCTCTAGTTGCACTAACTAGAGAGTCTAATTTCTCACGCTCTACTCTAACTGGTATTCCCTTGCCGTTCCATTGGCTGTAGTTGCGGAAAGAGTCACTTATCATGAATACTCTCTCTAGTTGCTTGTCACTATATTCTTGTTTAGGTCTTCCATCAAAAAGTATATATGATGGATAGTTTTCGAATTTGTCTGGTGAAGGAAGATTGCCGCTTATAACTATCTTGACGGCTTGAGGGTTAATCTCAGAATTGAAAATCTCAGGATACTTGCTTAGTTTCTTTATAAGAAGTGGAAGGGTTTTGCTGTATTCGCTCTTTAGGTCTATTAGTAGAGTTAGGGCTTTGTTACTATCGCTCCAAGCTTTGCCTTGGTTTTGATTAAATATTGAGATGATTGGCTTTATGTATAATTCATCAATAGAGGATGCTTTGTCTAGATCTTCAATGTCATGAGCTACAAGGAGGTCTTTGCCGTTTTTGCTCACAAAGATATCTACCTCAATAATGTCTATACCTTGTGAGTATGCTTGGTATAATGGTACTCTCCTGTTATAGTCATTGTGTGAGTGTATCAGTATATCACTGTTGTTTGCACTCATTGACCCTAAGCAACAGAGAGCAACTGCTCCCATCATCATCACTTTGTTCATCATTTCGTATTTAATTAGTGTTTTCTGTCTTAATATTCTCTCTTTAAACTCTTGCTGATTACGTTTGCAAAAGTATGGCTGGTATGTTACAATCATTGTTCAATGAGATTACATCACTATTGCTATAGTGTGACAGTGCTTAAATTCGGGTTAATTTGTGTTTTTGTTAACTCGTTAAGGTTAATTGAGTCATTTTGAAACCATAATGGTGACATATTTTACTAATAAGGCTTATTATTGATTGAGTGGTGTATTTTTGATTATATTAATGCAATGTGGGTTGTTTAAGCCCGCTGCGCTAAATATGTATAATTTATAGATGATTACTTTGATTTTGTGAAAACTAACTTGTTACTTTGCTGGGTTTAATAAAACTATTTTAACCGTGTCATAATCGAAGGAGTTCTATATATAGACCCCTGATTAGAGTTTGTGGCCATAAATCACAAAAGGTAATGGAGTATAATTTCAGATTCTCATTTCGTAAAAAACTTATTAGTCGTCTAAATGGTGGTGTAATTTTAATCATTGCAGCGCTCCTAGCAGTAATCATGGCAAACAGTGGATACTCGAGCGAGTATTTAGCCTTCTGGCAACAGAGCTTGAAAGTAGAGCTTGGAGAATTGGTTCTATTTTCACATCATGGTCATCCAATGACTTTCCTTCAATTTATTAATGATGCCCTAATGGCAGTCTTCTTCTTCTCTGTTGGGTTGGAGATAAAGCGAGAGATCTTGGTAGGGGAGTTGTCCTCTTTTAGAAAGGCATTACTTCCTATCATAGCAGCAATAGGTGGTATGGTCGTGCCAGTAGGATTATTTAGACTATTTGCAGATTCGGGATTAGCATCACTAGGTAGTGCTATTCCTATGGCTACTGATATAGCTTTTTCGCTGGGGATATTAGTAATGTTGGGAAATAGGGTTCCAATAAGTTTGAAGATATTCTTAACTACATTGGCCGTAGCTGATGATATTGGCGGAATTATTGTGATTGCACTCTTCTATAGTAAGGAGCTTATGACAAGTTATCTTATTGCAGCATTGTTTGTGTTCTTTGTTCTTTTAATTGGAGGATTAAGAGGAGTTTCATCAAAGCTATTTTATATCTTTTTCGGATTTATCTTCTGGATGTTGTTCTTAGAATCTGGAATACACCCAACTATTGCAGGTGTGCTAGTTGCATTTACTGTTCCAGCCAAACCTCGTATTGATGTTATGCACTATTTAAATACAATACGAGATCAACTAAAGCACTTTCCAGAGGAGAGATTAATGGGAAGTGGTGGACGAGCAATCCTTACACATGAACAGATAGACAAGCTCAAGGTGATTGAGTCGGCTTCAGATAAGGTTATTAGTCCACTTCAGGATTTGGAGGATTCCCTTCATTCTGTGATAAATTATATAATAATGCCTCTTTTTGCATTTGCTAATGCAGGGGTTATATTATCAGGCTTTACCCCTGCAGATCTCGTATCTGGAGTTACTCTTCCAGTCTTAGTTGGCCTGTTTATTGGAAAATTCTTTGGAATCTTCTCATTTACCTATATTGCAGTAAAGCTAAAAATTACGCCTATGTTGGAGTCAGCAAATTGGAGTCATATAGCTGGTGTTTCTCTTCTTGGAGGAGTAGGTTTTACTGTTTCTCTTTTCATTGCGAACCTATCGTATATCGATGTGCCACAAGTGGGAGAGGAGCTATTAAATCAAGCAAAACTAGGTGTTATTCTAGGTTCATTAGTATCTGGGCTTCTAGGTTATCTCTATCTTAATAAGCGTCTACCTAAAGAGGTGTAGTAATAAGAAAAGCGTTTCAAACTATATGTGATATAGTTTGAAACGCTTTTGCTTTATGATAGTATTGGTCTTATACTATTTAATGGACTCATTAATCCAATTTGCTATGTCCTCAAGTACAATAGGAAGGATAGTCTCTTCTATAATAGAATACTCTGATATGGCACCAGTCTTAGAGTTTTGAAATAGATGATTAAGGTTTTCGTATGTCTTAATCTTGTTCTTTGGATTATGTGGAACTAATCTCTTGACAGCAAGAAGATTGCTTTCTGCTATAACCTGCTTGTCATTAGTTCCGCCAAGTGCAAATAGAGGCATCTTAATTTTTGAAATATAACTTGATGGGTCAAGGCTGATGAAACTATCAAGCCAAGGATTATTCATCTTAGCTACCTCATATAGGTTTGTCTTAGATGCTTCAGAGAGTTCAATTTTCTTCTGTGTGCATATATCATCTATTAGCTTTAAAGGATCAGGAATTGATTTTTTAGAAGATTTAGTACTCAGTATTTCACTTAATACAGAGCAGTAATCCTCTACCTTCAGTAGAGGAAGATAGCTACTCATTAAAGCTCTGTTTTGCTCAATAAGTATATCTTTTCCACTTATTGCTGCTCCAGCCATAGATATTATAAAGTCTAAACTCTCTTGAGAGCCTAGCATAAAAGCTAGAGTTCCACCCTCACTGTGTCCAATAACACCAATCTTACCAAAGTGTTTAAGGTCTTTAAGTAGTTTAATCCCTGCTTGCGCATCTCTATAATTACTCATTATGGTTATCGTATTGGGATCCCCAGTTGATTTACCAATACCTCTGTCATCATATCTAAGTGATGCCACACCATGTTGTGCTAGATAATCTGCAAGGACAAGGAAAGGCTTGTGTTCGAAGAGTTCTTGATCCCGGTTTTGACTGCCACTACCAGTTATCAGTAAAACAACGGGAGTATTCTCCTTGTTGTTTTCATTGTAATTTGTAGGGTAGGTTAGGGTTCCACTTAGTATTACTTTATCCTCTTTATTCTCAAAGCTTACTTCTTGGGTTTTGTAGTTGAATGGGGGGGTAGGAGTTTGAGGCCTATTCCTAACTAACTCACCAGGGGATAGGTCTAGATTAAATGTCATTCCAGATTGAACAAATCTACCTTTGATACTTTTATCTGTTATCTTACCTCCATAGTTAGCTTTAATCATTGGGATATCAATATTAATAGAATCACCATCGATTAGGTTAGCTACCGCAGGGATTCCTTTAGCTCCTTGGTCCGGGCTATCCATAGAGCAAGAATATCCACCATTATCCACTCTCTTTAAGTTGAAAACAATATTAAGCTCTTGAGCTCCAAGCTTTAGTTTGCCTTTCCATGAACCATCAATTGTTTGGGAGTAGTTTGAAAGAGCTATTCCTAAACCCATAGCGAAAAGTAGAGTTCTCTTTTTCATAGAATATAATAGAGTTTTTTAGCCTAGTGCATTAGGCTAAAAGTTAGAATTCCTATCATTGATCATATTTCCAAATATCCTAGCAGCATCTTCAACGAACCTACCACAGGGTCTAATAGAGTAGTAGTACTCACTACGCTCTGTGGGTATTGGGTCATTACTTGGTTTAAGAGACTTTAGTAGTTCGCGACAGATTATTGTTTGGTGTTTTTCCTTGAAGAGGGTTAACGCTTTTTGTACTTGGGCATAATTGTTCGCTCTGGCTTCCATATCTGTTGGATCCTCAACAGGAAACTCAAGTCCAATAAGCATAGAAAGGCCACTAATTGCACCACACATTTCTCTCATCCTACCAACTCCTCCACCGAAAGAGTGCGAAAT
This sequence comes from Bacteroidales bacterium, assembly GCA_051652645.1. GTDB lineage: Bacteria > Bacteroidota > Bacteroidia > Bacteroidales > UBA7332 > UBA7332. The sequence goes on along the minus strand of JBOFUP010000036.1, from coordinate 19,571 downwards.
AGATTTAGCTATCTTGCAGTCTAATCCATATAGATCAGAGTATGCAAGTAGCACTGCTTGTGAGCAGTTGTATCCTTCATTGAATAGTTCAACGGCTCTTTTTACTTTTTCCTCTACATTTACATTCATATTCATCCCTACGTTAGTGTTATTGAACAAAGATATTAATTATTCAATAAGATAGGTGATGAGGTTAATGTTCTGTTATACGATTGTTGCTATTTAGTACTGGTGATATAATTTATAACTCGCTCAGTGGTAAGCTTAGAACTGATAATAGCCATAGGTATTCCCGTACCAGGTGCTGTAGATGCTCCCACATAGAAAAGATTATCAAGCTTTTCGTCGAAATTGCTCGGTCTGAATCCACCAACTTGCATAATATTGTGTGCCAGTCCTAGAGCACTGCCTTGGTATAGATTGAATTGGTCTCTCCATTCAGTAGGAGTGTAGACCTCTTTGAAGATTATGTTTTTTCTAATGTCACGCCCTATCCTGTTTCCAAACTCTTCGAGAATTGAGTCAACGATCTGATCTTTATCTGACCAATCTTTTTTGTATCTGAGGTCTGGGACAGGGACAACAAAGAATAGAGCTTCGCAGCCTTCTGGAGCACACTCAGGATTTGGTCTTGAGAGAGCATTGACGTAGAAGTATGGTTTTTGATCTAATATTTCACTATTTAGTGCTCTTCGGCTGTATTCAACAAAGTTATCACCTAGATAGTAGTTGTGAAGTGTTATCTCAGGGAGTTTACAATCTAATCCGACATACACTGTTAGTGTACCCATAGTCCACTTCATTTTAGATAGTTTCTCCTCGGAATAATTATTGCGCTTAAGGATCTGTCCGCGAAAAAGAGCAGCGTCAGCATTTACTACAAAGATGTCACCCTTGTGTAGCTTGCCTGTGCGGTCAAATATACCCTTTACTTGTCCACTTTTTTCCACTACTTCTACGATCTCACAGTTGTATATAATGTTAATACCCCTTTTTTCGGCTAGTTTCACCATGCCATTAACAATCTCATACATGCCTCCTCGAACGTTGAAGTAACCATCATGAACAAACTCAGTATACGATAGGAGTGAATATATCGAGTTTGTGTCAAATGGAGTAGATCCTAGGAAGAATGATACAAGTGAAACAATCTCTCTAGCTTCGTTAGATTCAAAATATTTGCATGCATGTTCCCAGAAGTTCGATAAGAGAGTTAGTGCTAGCTTAGGATCAACTCCCATCAGTTTAACTATATAGTCTATCTTGCTGTCAAAGTTCTGTTTAACTACCTTTTCTATGGTGCCGTGAAATAATTTGCCTCCATGCTCTAGGTATCTATTCATCTTATCCTCAAAATTTTCTTCTATACCCTCAAACTCTTTGGCTAATTTTTTTATGTCTCTGTATAGAGTGAACTTCCTATCACTCCCTCTGAATGTGACAGTATATAGAGGGTCAACAGGGTCAAACTCGAAAGGGAAATCTTCACCTAGTGAATCAAAGAACTCTTTGAATTCATAAGACATACTGAAAAAGCTTGGACCAGTATCAAATCTCCACCCACCTTTTTCTATTCTATTTAACCGTCCACCAGCTTTTGAGTTTTTCTCTAATATAGTAACATTGTGTCCATCCTTACTTAGTCTAAGTGCAGTAGCAAGGCCACCAATACCAGCTCCAATGACTACTATATTCTCACTGTTTTTATTCATAATTCTTCTTATTTGGATGTTAATTTGGGTAGATATACGTTCTTTACCCATTTGAAATTAGGTTCTATTTTAAGGATCTTGTTGCAATATTCGATAGCTTTAGTTTTGTTGTCTAATGACTCATAGAGTTGGGCCATTGTAATAAGGAGAGTTATATATTTCCAATCCATTCTATACTCTTGCATTATCTTTTCGCATTTAAGATATATCTTAAGTGCCTCATTCTTGTCTCCTCCAAAAACAGATGGCCTATAGTATAGGGAATTAGCTTTAAGATTAAGAGCTAGAGTATTGTTAGGTGATATTTCAAGTGCTTTATTTATCTCTTCTAGTATTTTAGGTCCTAATACAGGAGCTTTCCATTTTGATAATCCCAATTTATAGCTCATTAATGCCCCTCGATAGGCATAAAGCTCGGCACTTTTTCCTCCTGTCTGTTCTAATTTTTTGAGATTGTTCTCCATTAGAGATATATAATGCTCAGCATCACGTTTTATACCCTCTGAGATAGCCCAAGCTATATATCCATATTGAGCATCTATAATTGTTATGAGGTTATCGTTATCAGACTTATCCTTTTGAAGAGAATCAATCACAGTTTTCCAAGATGATATGTTGTCATCAACGAAACTGCTATAAAGTCTATCTTGAGGAGTTGATGACCATGATAGTTCCCAAAATATAAGCATTAATATAATGCAGCTATGTCTCATAATTTCCTTCCTTTCCACTGTTGGTTATTGGTAATATCATTGTAGATTGATAATAGTAGTATGTATATGGAGTTTGAAATATGAAGAGGGTAACAGAGTAGGTTTGTTATTGGATTCCACCCACTGATATAACCTATGGATAACCATATTGTTGAGATCATAAAAGTGGCTAATAGAGAAAGCCCAACACCTCCATATGATATAAGTAAAGGTATTGAAGCTCCCCAAATAAATATAATTATAGAGGCAAAAAGCCTAGAATTAAGAAATAGGGTGGTTATATTCTTGGAGAATCCCTGACAGCTTTCTCTGTAGTTCTCGTACATAGAACATGTGACACCCCAATCGTGAGAGATACAGGCAACTCTCTCACCCTTTGATTTCAGGTATCTGGATATGAAAATGTCTTCAGATATAGCAGCCCGACTTTGATAATGTGGCATATATTGGTAATATGTCTCTCTTCTGAATAGCATAAACTGACCGTTAGCTGCTGAGATTGATTTGAAGAAGGGGATAAGCCTGACTGCTCTTAACACCAAAAGGGAAAGAAGGATAGTATTCATTATAGGAACTACTGACCTAACCCCTATACTATTGATGTTTTGATGAGGAAATATAGATAGCAGTTTAAGGTTATTCTTCTCAATAAAATCTAAAGAGCGATCTATAATATCTCCCTTTAGGGTAACGTCAGCATCTAGAAATAAAAGATACTTTTTTGACCCAACTTTACTTAGTTGATGACAAGCCCAACTCTTCCCTCGCCAATCTTTTGGTAGTTCAGCTGATTGAATCAATATTATCCTATTGTCTTTCTCTGCATATTTCTTTACTATCTCTGATGTTTCATCTTCAGAGTGGTCGTCGCATATAATTATTTCCCCTATAGCTGATCTTATACTTAAGAGTGATTCAAGAAGATTACCTATTCGCTTGGCCTCGTTTCGTGCGGGTATAAGAATAGATACCTCATCTTCTCTACTTCTTATACTACTTTGCGGAAGTATTTCGGGGAATATCAGGTTAGTTATTGTTATAAGCCATATTGTAGTTAAGAGTACTACAATTAGTATTACTGTATACTCTATTATCATTCTGAAAATCTGTCTATATGTTTATTTAGAGCTTCACTGTAGAAACTGTTGTATAACTTTTCAATCGACTTATCTTGTAGATCTTCATAATTAATATTCTTATAGTATCCAGAGACTGTTGGCCGTGGATAGGCTCCATACTCAACAAAATAAGCAGCCATAGATAACTGAGCCTTACTTTTGTGCAGTAAACGTTCAGCTAATGGACCAAAGGTAAAACTCTCTTCATACGTGGATGTGAGTTTACCTTGTGGGTATATTAGTAAAAGATTCTTTCGCTTCATCAAAATCTCCTCTAACTTGTAAATCGATTTTTTTAGTTTAGCAACTGAGGATCCAAGAGGAACAAACCCTAGGAGTCTGAATTGAGGTTGTTCTGAAAGAACTTTTTCAGACACAGCGACGTTGAATGGTCGTTTAAGCGTGAATCGTATGTAATGTAAGTTCCAGAACCCATCCCACCATCCAGTATGATTTGAGATCATAAGGATGGAGTTGTCACTCTTATTAAAATCTCCTAGGTATACATGATCAAATGATCTGAAAAATAGTTTGATAGCAATTTTAGAGTAGTATTGCCAAAACCATAAAGATATCTTCTCTAGTATCATAAAATAAAGATGATAGAAATAAATAGTAAGATCTGCAGTATAAGAAGAGGTAATGCCATAAAATTGCCCTCTTCTCTATCTAATTTGTAGGATATGGTATTCAAGATAAGAGAAATTACAAACCAACCGATGTAGTTGTTTATTGGTACTACAGGGAGCGAAAACCTCCACATATCCATTAAAGGAGCGACCTCTTCTAATAGAGTGTCATAGTATACCATGAGTAACGAGGAGGATATGATTGCTATAGCTCCCTTTAGTTTAAGTGAATAGGTGATGCTTTGAGAAATAACGACAAGGAATAGCCAATTGAATCCGATTAGGATAGGAGTTCCAATAATAGACACTCCAAGAGAGTTGCCATATTCATACTCCCCAAATATTATACCACTATTAACCCCTATAGCTTCTAGTGCCCATGAAATTAAGACTATTGATGAGTAAACGACAAGGGTTCGAGTAGTGTATCTCTTCTCTCTGAAAAAAAGTAGAGCTGTAATTGATAATATTAGAGCAAAAGGAGTTACACTTAGTGCAAACTCTCTTTGCTCTGTATCAGCAATTGTAATAACTCCCATAACGTATATACAAAGAGTTATCGCTGCTAATATTGAATATCTAACCTTTTTTCTTTTTGTGATCTCAACTCTTATCATACCTTCATTTGTGGAGTTAGTAATAGTTCTTTATAAACTCTTTCAAATACTATTTTGAACCACTCAGTATAGATCTCAGGAGAGCTTATTATTGACGATCTTAACTCATCGGGATGTATATATCTATATTCACAAACCTCATCTGTATTTACTATAGGTAACTTATCACTAAAACCAATGAAAAGGTGATCAAGCTCATGCTCTATCATGTCTCCTTCAAGTTTGGCTTTATAGATGAAATCAAACAGGTAATTGATTTCACAATACATTCCCATCTCTTTTTTTAAAGCTCTTAATGCAGCAGAATGGTAGCTCTCATCAGGAAGGGGGTGAGTGCAACAGGTATTACTCCATAATCCAGGTGAGTGGTATTTCTCGAGTGCTCTTCTCTGTATAAGCCATTCTCCATTGCTATTTATTACAAAAACAGATACAGCTCTGTGAAGAACACCTCTCTTGTGTGCTTCCGTTTTTGGACAAAGTGAAACGACTATATCATCACTGTTTACTACGACTACGTTGTCTTCTATTATTTTGTTTCTCATTCTGTAATTATGTTTTCAATAAGAGATTTTGCCATTATTGCCATCTTATGGTAGTTTGGCAGACGTAATCTGTTATTTAGTATAGATTCTATATTTGTTTGCTTTATCTTATCGAGAAGAGTCCGATAGTAATTATATGCAATGAGTACACCTAGTCGGCTGTTCTTAGGAAGTTGAATTAATCCTTCGAATGCTTCATTAAATTCCTCTTCAATCTCTGCTATTATTTTACTTTTAGCATCTTCTGTATGCCCAAATGTTGTGAACTCGGGGAAGTAGCTTCTTTCTAGTCTGTTGGAATCATCCTTAAGGTCTCTAAGGAAATTGACTTTTTGAAATGCTGAGCCAAGCTTTCGTGCAGGTTCTTTCAATTTGTCATAAAGTTCTGGAGTCTCTTGGGTAAATACTCTAAGGCACATTAGCCCAACTACTTCGGCAGATCCATATATGTATTTATCTATGGAGGTTCTATCGCAATAGCTCTTAAGTGAAAGGTCGCACCTCATACTGTACATGAATCCATCAATAAGGCTACGGTCTATTTTGCATCTTTTCACAACTTCTATAAATGCATTTATTATAGGGTTAGTGCTTATCCCTCTGTTAATTGCCTTATCTAGTTCTATTTCGAACTCTTCGAATAGCTCCTTTTGAGGATAGCCTTCGAATGAGTCTACAATCTCATCGGCAATACGAACGAATCCATATATTGCAAATATATCTCTCTGAATATCTTTGTCTAGCAGCAGAACTGATGAATAAAAAGATGTGCTATATTGACGAGTTATCACTTGGTTGATTTCAGTGCAAGTGCTTATATATAGTTTATCCATGTAGATCTATTCGTAATTTATTTAGTGACTGTATTTGTTTTTTATGATTATTTCACTTTGACAAAAGTAGTTAAGTTATTAACAATTCCAAACTTATAGGCATTAAATTTACTAATTAGTGTTTTTTATATTCTAATTTAGTTGTATAAATGATTAAGATCTCAAGTACACCTAATGTATCTCAGAGATAGGAACACTATGAACATTTAGTACCCATTCCTAAGAGATTCAGCTAGCCTAGCTCTGATATCTATTTTATGCAAATATGAACTTAATATAAAACAAGGGCTGAATCCTAGGATTCAGCCCTTGTTTTTGTGCATAAATAACTTTTATCGGAGAGTAATTACCTAAAATATGGGTCTGATTTATAGATAATTAGATGAGCCCGGTGTAAAACCGAGCTCATACATATGTAGATTTATTGATAACGTCTTGTTATCACACTAGTTCAGATTAATCCTCCCTTTGTTTAATAGACCAATATTATTTTCTAACTTGAAGATTTATCTCTTCTATGTAGTTCAGTAGTTCATCGCGACCTACTCTCTTCTCCGAAGATGTCTCGAATATTAAAGGAAGCTCTTCCCATGACTCTTTTAGTTTGTTTTCAAGGAGTTGTCTGTTATGGGATTTCTCTCCACGAGATATTTTATCAAGCTTCGTCAAGATGATAGAGAAAGGTACACCGTTCTCTCCAAGCCATTGAATAAACTCCATGTCTATTTTTTGTGGCTCATGTCTAGAGTCTAGTAGGACAAATAGAAGAGTTAATTGCTCGCGCTCAAGTGTGTATCTCTCTATGATCTCTTTAAGTTGCTCACGACCCTCTTTTCCGCGCCTAGCATAACCATATCCAGGAAGATCGACAAGGTACCAATCTTCATTAATTAGGAAGTGATTAATTAGAAGAGTCTTACCTGGGGTTGATGAGGCTTTAGCTAGACCTTTGTGGTTAGTTAGCATATTGATAAGTGAAGACTTACCTACGTTTGAACGGCCTATGAATGCATACTCTGGAAGTTTGCCGTCTGGACACTTCTTAACGTTGGTGTTACTTATTACAAATTCAGCCTTTTTGATATCCATATTCTATGGGTTTGTTTGTGTTGTTTACTCTTTTGACTTAGCTTGTGGCAGATAGTCAGTTTGGAGATTTTGCATACTAGCATATATATTGTCCAACGCATGAGGATTTAGCTCTTCAAGTTGTTTGACAAACTTTTTTATTGTACTTCTGTAGGAGGTTGTTTCGTACGGACAAGCTTTCTTCTGATTCACATAGCTATGCATTGTTGATAGTGCTATGAGGTCTTCCTCGTGTATCAAAGATAGAGGTCTAATGATTGTCATATCGAACTTGTCCATCTTGAGTTTCGGAGGCATAGTAGAGATAGCTCCTTGAAATGTCATATTCATTAGAAGCGTTTGGACTGCATCATCTTTATGGTGTCCAAGTGCCAATTTAGTACATCCTAGTTCTTTGGCTATATCAAAAAGCTTTTTGCGTCTATTCCAAGAGCATAGGAAACATGGAGATTTTCGTTTGTCTGATTCAGGATCAAATTCTGTAACTCCATGTATGAATGTTATGCCGTACTTTTCACAATGATCATTTAGGTAGTTTATGTCAGCCTCATAGTTTATGTTCCGCATAGTAATATGTGCTGCATACACCTCAAACTTAGGCTTGAACACTCTCTTTCGTCTGCCCAAAAGTTCAACGAGAGCTAAAGAGTCTTTACCTCCAGAAAGACCAATTAGTATTTTGTCTCCATCTTCTATTAATCCATATATATCTATAGCTTCGCGGAGCTTAGCGTCTAGTTTTCTTAGGAAGTGCTCCTCGGGGCTATATTTTGCCATCTTAGAATCATCAATTGTTGTTATCTACTCTATCCTATTAATATCATAATGGGAGTTCAATAATCTCCTCTTGTAATTGTGTTAGGTTTTCAATACCATTCTCTGTAACGACATAACTATTCTCAATACCAACAGCCCCAACTTTAGGGATCACAAATTTGGGCTCAAGTGCAAATACATTCCCCACATGAAGAATATCTTTTGAACGACCAAATAGAATAGGGAGTTCATTTATCTCTATTCCAATACCATGGCCGATGAATGCAGCTTGTTGGTCATATCCCATGAAGTATTTAGTAAGTCCAGCCTCTTTAACCATTTCTAGAGCTAAATTGTATAGGTCTGCACAAGGTGTACCTGGTTTTGCAATTTTTTCAATTGCTCGAACTATGTTGATGGAAGTTGTATGAGCCTTGTATGCAAGTTCAGGAAGTTTCCCTATGGAGTACACTCTTGTCATATCAGATATGTATGCAGAGTATAATCCACCCATATCAACCATTATAGCTTTTCCTGGAGTTAGCTCTTCTCCAGAGCATCCAATAGGAAGAGATGGGTTCATACCAGCCCCTCCAAGAGCGAAGTCGTAAGGCGAAGCGGCATTAGCATTATCACCAGCAAGTATACTTCCCATATATATTTCCATATTTGGACCGAAAGTTCTAAAGTGACCAAGAGACCCACTTCTTCTGAAATGTCTTTCAATCTCTATTGAGAAGTCGAGATCATTCATTGAGTCTTTGTAGAGCGATGCTACGCCAGCCATGGCCTGAGAATGTCTGCTGCAGGTCTTTCTATACTCTTGGATCTCATATGGAGTTTTTATAGACCTTACAACTCGAAGTAGAGTTGATGCATTTGATGTGTGTTCTGGGTTGAATATATTTAGTAGTCTTGTTTGCTCATTATAGCTAATAGCATCAGCTTCAAAGGCAATATTCTTTGGACTTTTAATGCCTTTTAGTTCTAGTATAGAAGGTATATCTTCTGGCTTTCTTATGTAGTGGACATTCTCTCCGTTAATACCTAGTGGTCTTTTAATGAAGAAGATTGGTTCACCATGCAGTGGTAGGAAAAAGTATCCGTTAAATACTTGTCCTGATATATATATGAGATTGACAGTTGTTGTAAGTATTGTTGCGTCAACTCCTTGTTGCGTCATAGCTTGGCGTATCTTATCCCAGCGTATGTTTAGTTCTGTTTTTAATTCGGTAGTAAACATGTTCAGTTGCAAATATTTAGTGTCACAAAGGTATGCAAAAAAGGGTGTAATTCCAAATAGCTTTACCTTAGTATAGTCTATATAAATAGACGAAGAGACTCGCCTTTGGAAGGGGAGTCTCTTCGTTGTTGATATACTCTATAGGATAATTACTATCCTAGGTATGTCTTGAGTATTTTACTTCTTGTGTTGTTGCGAAGTCTGCGGATAGCTTTCTCCTTGATCTGTCGAACACGTTCGCGAGTCAGTCCAAATTTATCGCCTATCTCTTCAAGGGTCATCTCTTGGCATCCAAGTCCGAAGAACATTCTGATAATATCGCTCTCGCGTTCTGTTAGTGTGCATAATGCACGATCAATCTCTTTGCATAGTGATTCATTTAGAAGTCCACGGTCCGCAATAGGAGAGTCGTCATTAACAAGAACGTCAAGAAGGCTGTTATCTTCTCCTTCAACAAAAGGAGCATCAACTGAAATGTGTCGTCCAGATACTTTAAGAGTGTCAGAGATTTTATCAACAGGGATGTCTAGTTCGTCAGCTAGCTCTTCCGGTGATGGTCTTCTCTCATTCTCTTGTTCAAATTTCGAGAATGCTTTGCTTATTTTGTTTAACGATCCAACCTGGTTTAGAGGAAGTCTAACAATTCTAGACTGTTCAGCCAAAGCTTGAAGAATAGATTGTCTAATCCACCAAACGGCATAAGAGATAAATTTAAAACCTCTAGTTTCATCAAATTTTTCGGCAGCACGAATCAACCCTAGGTTACCTTCGTTGATAAGGTCTGGTAGACTTAGCCCTTGGTTTTGATACTGCTTTGCTACAGATACAACAAAGCGGAGATTGGCACGTGTTAGCTTTTCCAACGCACGACGATCTCCCTTTTTGATTCGTTGAGCCAACTCTACCTCTTCTTCAACAGTAATAAGGTCTTCGCGTCCGATTTCCTGTAGGTACTTGTCCAAAGAGGCGCTCTCTCTGTTTGTGATCGATTTTGTGATTTTTAATTGTCTCATCTTGCAAAATGGAGTTTGAACGGCGAAGGTAACTTAAATTTATTCGCTATGCAAATGGCATAGCTGTGATGACATCGAAATAAACGCATAACGGCGGCTCATTGTTGATAAAGAGCCCGCCGTTTATGAATTATTAAAGAATTTACATCATTATGTATAAGCTTTTATTCTCTTATTCAGCAATATCTATTGCGTAGTAGCTTGTTTTTCCATTTGGATATACACCTACAATAAAAAGCCCTTGTTCACCTGGTGATGATTGTTGTATCTGCTTAATTATAGATTCTAGCTCTTCAACTTTAGTGATACGTTGGTTATTTGCTCGTAGTATGATGAATCCATTTTTGATGCCAGCATCTGACATCTTTCCATTTTTTAGTTCCGTTATCTGTAGTCCTGAACGTAGCCCTAGTTGCTTTTTGATGTTTTCTGATATAGGCTCAAACTTAGCACCAAGTGATTCAATCCCATTTTTGGCAATAATAACATCGGTATTTCCTTGATTATTTTTCAGAGTTACTGTTATGTTTTTATTCTCTTTACCTCTAATTATAGAGACTCTGATTTTATCGCCAGGTCTGTATCTGCTAACTTGCTCTTGAAGTTCGGCCACTGATTTTGTCTTTATATCATTTATTGCAGTAATTATATCACCGCCAGCAATTCCAGCTTCAGCAGCCGAGCCACGCTCTACAACATTTGCAACGAAAACTCCATTTAATGTTTCAAGCTTTCTCTCTTTTTGTAGATCTGAGTTTATGTCAGCAATAGAGACCCCTAAAATAGCTCGTTGAACAGAACCGTATTGTTTTAGGTCGGTAACAACTTTACTTGCAATTGAAATAGGAACAGCAAAAGAATAGCCTGCATAATTACCCGTTTCTGATGCTATAGCAGTGTTTATTCCGATTAGTTCTCCTTGAGTATTTACTAAAGCACCTCCACTATTGCCAGGGTTCACAGCAGCATCTGTTTGAATAAATGATTCAATTCTTAGAGAGCCTGCATTTGCTAATATGTTAATATTTCTAGCTTTAGCACTCACTATTCCCGCAGTAACTGTTGAGGTAAGATTAAAAGGGTTGCCAACGGCAAGAACCCACTCTCCTACCTTTAAATTGTCCGAGTCCCCAAATGGTATTGCTTTAAAATCGTTGCCATCGATCTTAAGAAGTGCTATATCCGTTGAAGGATCAGTTCCAACTAGTTTAGCTGGATAACTCTTCTTGTTATTTAGTGTAACTTCAATTTGGTCTGCCTTATCAATTACATGGTTATTTGTAACTATATATCCGTCTTGGGAAATTATAACTCCAGATCCGAAGCCCTCCTGAGGCCTTTGATTTGGCATCTGAGATCCTTGAGGTCCAAAGAAAAAGTCAAAGAACGGGTCTCTGGATTGTGCTCTTGTGGACTTTGTTCTTGTTATTATTGATCTAATATGTACTACCGAGTGAACTGAGTTTTCTGCAGCAAGCGTAAAATCCGTCTGGATAGCTTTTGATTGAGAGACAGAAGCGAATGATATTGGTCTTGCCAATTGCTCTTCTTGAGTGTGATTGTTTTTTGATTGGATGAAAGAGTGTAAACCAATTGTGGCTCCAGAGCTAATTAGGGCTACAGCCACTAAGCCTAAGAGTTGTTTAGAGTTCTGTTTCATAGTTATCTTTCGTAGGGTTTGTATTATTGTTATTGCCAAATATAATATTTAGTCTTTATTATAGACGATGAATAAACGAAAGGGTTTATTCAAATGTTTATTATGAGTAGTGGAATTAACTTATTTTTAGTGTATGGCTAGTGCTTCAATTATACAACTTATACTCTGATGAACAATCTCTCTTTAGTGGGTTTAATGTAAATATCGAGCTAAAGAGTGTAGGTTTTAAGTTGAAAATACTACTTTTGTGACACTTTATTTATTACTAAACCAGCCAGTAACAATTATGTACAGGACTAATAATATTTGCGGAAAAGTACACTATGTTGGGGTTAATGATCGTTCGAAAGCAAAGTTTGAGAATCTTTGGACTATCCCAACAGGAGTATCTTATAACTCATATTTGATAGCAGACGAGAAAGTAGCACTTCTCGATACTGTGGACATATCTTACGTGGATGTTTTTATGCGTAAAATTGAATCAGTGCTGCAAGGAAGAGATATAGATTATCTTATTGTTAATCATATGGAGCCTGATCACTCATCTTCAATTAGATTGTTGACTCAGCGTTACCCTAACATTCAAATTGTAGGCAATCAGAGAACTTTTGGTATGCTTGAGGGCTTTTATGGCTTGCATGATAATTTATTAGAGGTTAAAGAGGGGGATGAGTTGGATCTAGGTCATCACAAGCTTCAGTTTGTAATGACACCAATGGTTCATTGGCCAGAGGTTATGATGAGCTATGACTCTACAGAAAAGATACTCTTTTCAGCTGATGCTTTTGGCTGTTTTGGAGCTCTAGATGGTGGTGTTGTTGATACAGAAATGAATTGTGATCGCTATTGGGATGAGATGTATCGCTACTACTCTAACATAGTTGGGAAGTATGGTTCTCCTGTACAAAAGGCAATGCAGAAATTGGCTAATATTGAGATTAAAGTCATATGTTCACTTCACGGTCCTGTTTGGTCCGAATATAAAGATAAAGCTATAGCTATTTATGATAAACTGAGCCGTTATGAAGGTGAGGATGGTGTTGTTATAGCCTATGGTACTATGTATGGAAATACAGAGGAGATGGCAGAGGCTATATCAGGTGCATTATCAAAGGGTGGAGTTAAGAATATCAGAATGCATAATCTAGCAAAGTCTGATATGTCTGTTGTTCTTGGCGATGTTTTTAGGTACAAGGGGCTAATAGTGGGTAGCCCAACATATAGTAATGAGCTATATCCAGAGGTTAAGTCCCTGATGGATAAGATTCAGACTCGTGAACTAAAGAATCGTCTATTTGCAGGTTTTGGTAGTTTTGCTTGGGCTGGGGCCTCGGTTAAGCAGCTATCGGCAATTGCCGAAAAGATGAATTGGGAGATTGTGGCGGAGCCTGTTGAGATGAAATTAGGAATAACTCCATCTATCGAAGAGATGTGTTATGAAATTGGCTCTAAAATGGCAAAGCGTATTGTTGAGGATCCGAAAAAGTAAACACTATATAACTAAACAAATCTAACTGTATGAGACTGATTATTCAACCAGATTATTCACAAGTATCCCAGTGGGCTGCAAACTATGTAGCTGCAAAGATTAAGGCTTTCAACCCAACAGCTGACAGACCTTTTGTACTTGGCCTTCCTACGGGTGGCTCACCAATGGGTATGTACAAGAATCTTATTGAGTTAAACAAAAAAGGAGTTGTTTCTTTTAAGAATGTTGTAACTTTCAATATGGATGAATATTGCAACCTTCCTAAAGAGCATCCAGAGAGTTACCACTCTTTTATGTGGAATAATTTCTTTAGCCACGTAGACGTGGTTGCTGATAATGTGAATATTCTTGATGGGAATGCTGCTGATCTTGATCAAGAGTGTGCAGATTACGAAGCCAAAATCAAGAGTTATGGTGGTATCAACCTATTCCTAGGTGGTATAGGTCCAGATGGTCATATCGCTTTCAATGAGCCTGGTTCTTCTTTAAGATCAAGAACTCGAGTAAAAACGTTGACAACAGATACTATTATAGCTAACTCAAGATTTTTTGACAATGATGTAAATAAGGTGCCAAAGACAGCCGTAACTGTTGGTGTTGGTACTGTTCTTGATGCACAAGAGGTTTTGATAATCGTTAATGGTCACAACAAAGCACGAGCACTTTATCACGCAGTTGAGGGTTCTATAAATCAGATGTGGACTATTTCAGCTCTTCAATTACATGAAAAAGGTATCATTGTTTGTGATGATGCTGCTACTGCAGAGATTAAAGTTGGTACATATAAGTACTTCCTAGATATTGAGAAGGATAATCTAGAGCCTAGCTCTCTTTTGAAATAAGAGATTACTCTTGATTTATTGCTATAAGCGGGGCATTATACTCATTTGTTTTGAGTGTAATGCCTCGTTTTATTATATGTGTATTATGTATTTTTTTTATTTAAAGTATTATATTTGCCAAATATATAGATAGTTTTGTCGCCTATAAACGAGCTATCTATTTCTCTCGAAGTTTTTCTTTAATCAAATAATATCATATGAAGAGACTTTTACTAACATCTTTTTTGCTCCTTATAGGAGTAAGTTTTAATCTTTTCTCTAAGCCCGTTAACGTAAACGGACAGGGGCGAAACCTTGTTAAAAGTGAGGTTTGGGATTTTGGGGCTGATCAACTTGATCAAGAATTCTATGTAAACCACCTAACAGTAGAGGTAATTAATGCGTGGTACCCAGAGGGTACATTACCAGGAACAGCAGGTCTTGTAATGCCATCTACTTTTTCTGTTGGAGACCTTACGTGGATAGGTGGTACAAATGACCGTTTAAGAACTTCAAATACCGAGCTAACAAGATATGATAGTAACGGTGCAGCTACAACAACAATAGGAGATGTGTCCGTAAGGGGAGCTCTTTATGTAAATGCAGGATCATCAAAGACGCGTTATTTTGAAATCAATCTCAAAGAGGATGATCAACTGTATCTATATGCACGTAGTGATGCAGGAGGTTCTGTAATAAATTTTGTGAACTCACAAGATGAGGCTATCCAGAATGAACAATACCCATTAGAGAAGGTTTCACAGAAAATACCATTTGTTGCCAAAGCAGCTGGTAAATATAGAATCTTCGATAGTGGTAATAAACCATACTATCACAGATTGGAGCGTAGAGCTGCTACTTACACTTCAATTTCGGGAAGGGTTGAGGTTTCTCAAGGAGCTTTTTTGCCAGAGGGGACTACGATTGAATTTGTAAATGAAATGGGTAAAGTGTGGAGTGCCCCAATCGTCTCAGGAAGCTATACTATTTCAATACCTATGGGATATAGCTATGAGTTGATGCTTAATGGCGCATCAGATTTTGTAATTACTCAGGGTGCAACTATTGTTACTTCAGAGGAGCATATGTCACACTCTATAACACTTTCGTCAGTTGCTCTCAACAGACTGAGTGGTAATATTGTAGGGTTAGATTCTGAGATCTCCAAGTTGAGTCTAAAATTTGAATCAGATTTACAATCTGGAAATGTATATGAACCAGAGGTTTCTATAGATCGTCAGGCTTTGACTTATAGCGTTTTACTTGAGCCAGGCGTGGCATATTCTCTTACAGCGGAAGGGGTTAATGATTATATGTTATTAGATACGGATATTACAATAAACTCTGATGAAGTACGTTCAATAAACTTTGAGGCTAAGCCTTGCCATCAGGTAACAATTAGTGCTGAAGGATTAACTGCAGAGCAACTAGCCTCTATGAACTATACATTCACGAATCTTAAAGAGAGTGGGTATAGTTATACGTTTGTTGCTGGAGAATCTATTCACCTAAGAGATGGCGTTTATTCCGTATCGTGCTCTGGATTAAACGAACTACCCCTTGAGATGGGCTTAACTTCAAATTTGTATGTTGATGGGGCATCTATCTCAAAGAGTATAAACTTTAAATCAGTATCTAATTGGCCATTTAATGATATGCTCATTTCAAACTCAACATCATGTTATAAAGGGATACATTTCTCTGGGAATGTTAAGAATGAGCAGTCAAAAGGGCATCTTGTTGCTGGGTCTGGAGCTCAGGTTAAGGTACCAGTAGTGGTTGGAGAGAAGATTATTGTTACCTTCTACTATTCTGCTGGGTTCTCAATTGAGGGGGGTGAGACTATAGTAGCCACAACTTCTGCTGGTTCTACATCCAAAACAGAGCAGGTTGAATATCGTTATATGGGCGAAGATGCAACGTTTGTTACAATTGATTTTAAATCAACAAGCTATATCACTAATATTGAAACAGTAAAAGTTTCGGATTATCGCCCTGAATTAAGAGTAGGTGTAGATCAGGAGTTTAAGACAATTAATGAAGCTCTTACTCTAGTATCTCAGATGCAAAGAGACTCTAATGAACGAGTATCTATACTTATAGAACCAGGTAACTATGAGGAGATGCTAGTTATAAAACAACCAAATATCTCACTTGTAAATACTGCATCTGAGCCTAGTATTGCCCTTGAGAACAAAGGTGTGGATATTGCAGATGGTGCGGTTCGTATTACCTCTTATTATGGACATGGGTATAACTACTTTAGTATGCATAACCAGAAATGGAGTGCTGAACACCTTAATGTAAATAGAGAGAATGGTTACATTTCATCCACTAATGCAGGTTCAGGGACAACTAACGCTTCATATTGGAATGCAACGGTTGTAATTCTAGCGGATGGATTTGAGGCAGAAAATATTATTTTTGAGAATTCATTCAATCAGTACATATCAAAGAAAGAGTCTGAGGATATAGTTGAGGAGTGGATCTCTGGAGGAAAAGGTACAAGACCTATGGAGGTAGGATCTACGGATGTTCAGAATAGATCATATGTAGAGCGTGCTGCGGCTGTGGCAATTGCAAACAATATAGATAAGACTGTATTTAACAACTGTCGCATAGTAGGACGTCAGGATTCATTCTTTGGTGGTGTAAACTCTCGCGTAGCATACTATAAGGGTGTTGTGATGGGGGCTGTTGATTATATCTTTGGAGGTATGGTTGCGGTTTTTTATAAAACAGAATTGGCTATGAATACAAGTGACGCTTCATCAGATCAGGCCTATATAACAGCAGCACAGCAGAGTTCAGGTCGTGGATACTTGATGTATGAGTGTAGCATTACTTCAGCTAAACCAGAAATAGAGTCGGCCTCATCTTCTGCCTCTAAGCCAGGATACTTTGGGCGTCCTTGGCAAGGTGTAACGAGTGAAGTAGTATTTTTCAATACGACTATTGATTCTTCAGAGTTTCCAGGCTACGAAGGGAAATCCCTAATAGCACCATTAGCATGGACTAGCTCTCTTGGAGGAGAGTCACAGCATTGCTATGAGTATAATACTAAAGAGCTTTCTGGTGAGGATAATAGCTCATATAGGGCTTCTTGGACAAACCTAATTTCTGAGCCTAGATTGAAAGATGGTACTGAGATAACTCCTTTTAACTTCACTAAAGGTAATGATGGTTGGGATCCTATAACTACTCTTATCGAGTCTGATGAAGAGACTTCTACTTCAGACTCTTTGGATAGTACAATCAAAGTGTTTGCTAACAATGGCTCTATTGTTATAACTGGTGTAAACAAATCTAGTGTTGTACGTATCTATACGATAAATGGCGCTATTATTCTGTCAAATGAAGTAGAGTATGATACTCAATTCAACCTGCCGAATGGTATTTATCTAGTTCAGGTTGTTACAAAGAATGCAGCATTAAATTCGAAAGTAGTGATTCGATAATTTCAATAGTATATCAAATTACAATGATTCCCCTAGATAGCTAATATAGTAGCTTTCTAGGGGAAACTTTTTTATGTAAGAGGTGTATTTAGTCTTTAAATCTAGTTTACTTTAAAAGATTATATCTGACTCATTGATTTTGATAAACTAAATCTAATACACATTTTATGTTGCTTTTATAGTTTTTGAAAACCTCATGCTAAAGGTGTAATTGTTGTTAATTGGTATAATTGATGTTCTATTTTTGCTAAATTTGGCCATCTTATTTCAAGATTTGATAATCAATACATAAAATAATATGTTAAGTTTGATTTGTGAATCACAGAGAAATATGAACTAATGATCAGATAGAGGAAAATAGCATATTTCAATATTAATAGTAGAGCTAAGATGCTAGAGTAGGTTGTGTTGAACAATTAATTAAGATATAGTGATAGGTTGCATATCAATTGCAATCTGCAGAGTTTAAATAAATGGATATGGGATATTTTATATTGAAGAATAACAGAAAGGAAGGACCTTATAAGTTAGAAGAGTTATCTGATATGATAATAACTCGCGATACTATGATTTGGGATGTTGGATTCTCTGATTGGAAAAAAGCAAGTGAAGTCCCCGAATTGATAGACATACTTGCAACTCTACCACCACCTTCTCCTAAGATGCCTAAAACTTGGTTGGTTGAATCAATACTGGTTACTTGTTGTTGCTGTTTACCTTTCGGATTGGTAGGTATAATTAACTCGTCAAAGGTTGAAAGCAGTTATTCGCAGGGAGATTATAAGAATGCCGAGTATTATTCATCACAAGCTAAGAAGTGGACTCTCATAGGCTTTTTTACTACGTTGATCTTATCAATATTATATGTATTAATCGTTGGAGCTATTGCAATGATTCCATTATTTTTAAACTAAATATATTATGAATAAAGAAGTATGTCCTAAAACATGGATGGTTGAGTCAATTCTAGTAACATGTTTTTGTTGTTTACCGTTAGGGATAGTTGGTATTATTAATGCATCAAAAGTAAGTTCTCTATTTGCACAAGGCAATTATGAAGAAGCACTAAGAGCAAGCATAGAGGCTAAGAAGTGGACTAAGATAGGCTTCATTGCTGCATTAGTAAGCTATATTTTGTCGATACTTATTTACGGGGGTACATTATTTGCAGCATTAAGTATGTAATGAAAAAACTTATTATAGTTGTTATCGTATTTATTATAGGTGTAATCTATTATATATTCAATCCCTCTAACTATTCTATATTTCCTAAGTGTCCATTTCTCCTATTATCAGGGTTCAAGTGTGCTGGATGTGGCTCACAACGAGCTATTCATTCACTTCTTAATTTGGATATAGTATCGGCTTTTAGGTACAATATGTTTTTAGTTATATCAATTCCAATTATATTGGTTCTAATATGGGCAGAGATAAATCGCTTAAGATTACCAAATCTTTATGCTAAGATACATAATAGCAAGATTATTATTGGTTATCTTGTAATAACCATTCTTTGGGGGGTATTTCGAAATATTTATAGTTTGTGACTATAAAATGATGCAACAGAAATAAAAAAAAGAGGGTGACCTAAATTGCTTTAGGTCACCCTCTACTTATTTTCGTCGTTGAGATCTTACTGTCTAGGACGTGCTTCTTTGATAACCATAGTACGGCCACCGAAATCTGCACCATTCAAAGTTTCGATAACTTTAGATGCCTCACTGTCGTTAGGCATTTCAACAAATGCGAAACCTCTAGAACGACCTGTTTCACGATCCATAACGATTTTAACAGATTCAACTGCGCCATACTCTTCAAGGGCAGCTCTCAAATCAGACTCTTGAATTCGGTAGTTCAAGTTACCAATGTAAATGT
>JBOFUP010000035.1:0-33696 GCA_051652645.1 Bacteroidales bacterium | reverse complement strand
ATAGTGATCTGACCTGTTCCTTCGCTTACGTAAACGCGAGCAACTGCTGCTTTACGTCTTCCGATTGCATTAACTACTGTCATGTCAATTATTTAAGAGAGTTGATATCAATGTTTTTTGGTTGTTGAGCTTGGTGAGGATGCTCTGCTCCTTCGTAAACATACATGTTTCCGATAAGCTTGTCACCAAGGCGGTTTTTAGGAAGCATCCCTTTAACCACTTTACGGAACAAACGATCAGCTCCTTTTTTCAACAACGTTGCTGGCGTATTCTCTCTTTGTCCGCCTGGGTAGCCAGTGTAGTGTAGGTATACACGGTCATTCCACTTGTTACCAGTCATGCGAACTTTGTCAGCATTGATGATGATTACGTTGTCACCACAATCAACGTGAGGTGTGTAATTAGGCTTATACTTACCACGCAAAAGTTTCGCAACTTTTGAGCCGAGTCTACCCAAAACTTGGTCTGTTGCATCTACAACAACCCATTCTTTCTGTACAGTTGCTTTGTTCGCAGAAATGGTCTTATAACTTAAAGTATCCACTGCTTAATAGGTTTTAAAATGTTAATAATAATTTGCTTGATTATCAGGTCTCTTGCGTTCTCGGACACTGAGAAGTGCAAGTCTACCCGACTTTTATCACGCTTGGAAATAATAATCGGCTTGCAAAAGTACTCATTTTCGTCGAAATACAAAACAATGTTTCTAATTATCTGAGCAAGCTGATGCATTTTATACTATATTTCCACTTTAGGACAGAAGTAAATAGTTAGAATGTTAATCTATAAATGAAATAGAGCTGTAGTGCATAAATCGTAAGAAGCAATAATAAAAGGGTATATTATCAAGGAATAACAAATAGCCATTCTCTATTTTTTATATATTATTGCATAGATTACAGAAATCTAATCCCCCCTATTCTATCAATCATGAAGAACTGAACTTAGTAATTAGGCAATTTGCACAATTACTCAAGTCAAAGGCTCTAAAAACAATTCCCAACTTATCTTGAGCTCAACATTTATGGATAGTGAATTATATCAGACAGCCATAAATAGTAGTAGAAGTTCACTTACGAAACTCTTCAACTCACATTTTTAAGCTCCAATTTGATGTATAATATCCGTGATAATAAAGAGAGGGTGTGCCATTATGACACACCCTCTCTAAGTTCTATATATCATTTACAAACTGCACATGAAGAGCATTTTGCTAATTCACCCCTAAATCTCTTCTCGACTAAATGCTTTAGTCGATCTTTAAGAGACTCCAATCTAATCTGCTCAATCACATCATTTGTGAAAGCAAACATAAGAAGCATACGAGCTTCGCTTTCGGAAATACCCCTTGATCTCAAATAAAACAAAGCTGTTTCATCAAGCTGACCCACTGTGGCACCATGAGAACATTTCACATCATCTGCATATATCTCTAGCTGAGGCTTGGTGTACATCTTTGCCTCATTTGTAGCACAAATATTCTTGTTACTTTGAAATGCAGCAGTTTTCTGAGCCCCTTCTCTAACTAACACTCTTCCAGCGAAAACACCAGTAGCTTCATCATTTAGGACATACTTAAACAACTCATTACTCAGACAGTTAGGCGCAGCGTGATCAATAAAAGAGTGATTATCTACATGTTGTGTTTTATCTGCTATAACCATGCCTGATAAATGAGTCTCAGCATATTCACCTGCAAGAACGATGTTAACATTATTACGAGTCAATCCACTATTAAGAGTTACTCCATTCATCATAACATTTGAACCTGCACCCTGCTTTACATAAGTAGAGGCAACTCTAGTAGTATTTACTGAGTTTTCTTCAAGCTCGTAATAATCGAATACTGCATTATCTGCAACATAGATCTCCGCTACTTGTGTAAACAAGAAGTTAACATCATCGATTGTGTGATCACAAACTAGAAGTTTAGCTTGAGCTGCCTCCTCAATTATTATCAAGATACGACGATTGGCCATCGTGTCTACATCACCCCTCAAGATATTAACTAGCTGTATTGGCTTTTCCACTACAACTCCCTTAGGCACATAAAGTACAAAACCATCTTGAACAAACGTAGTATTGAAAGCTACTGTTGAGTCACTCTCATTCTTCGCTAATTTATTATAATATGGTGATATCAGCTCGGGCCTATCCTTGGCTAACTGATTTAAGCTACCGACAATTACACCCTCTGGTAAGCCATCTCTTTTTGAACTCTTTTCGCAATAACTATCGTTAATCACAAAATAGAGAGCTGTGCTCAAGTTTGGCACATCACAATGAAATACCTCATAAGGATTAACGGGGATAGATAACCTATTTATATTAATCCCATAATCAGGGGCAAAAGACTCTCTAAGTGATGTGTATTTGAAATCCTCAAGCTCTTTACAAGGAAACCCCATGCCCTTGAAGCTCGAAAAAGCCTCACTTCGCTGATGATTAATAATCGAAGCACAAGGGGCATCGATCATCAAATTACACTGCTCATAGAGGTCTATATATTGTTGTTCTGAGGCTGTTATCATATATTTACTATTATATATAGTTTATTCTCCTAGCTCTTTCTTTATCCAGTCATAACCCTTCTCCTCTAGCTCAAGTGCTAGCTCAGGGCCTGCTGATTTGACTATTCGACCTTTGTATAAGACATGTACAAAATCTGGTTGAATATAATCCAATAGACGCTGATAGTGAGTTATTACTATTGTAGCATTATCTGTAGACTTAAGCTTGTTAACTCCATTTGCCACGATACGAAGAGCATCTATATCTAATCCAGAATCAGTCTCATCAAGAATAGCTAATTTAGGTTCTAGCATAGCCATCTGGAATATTTCATTGCGCTTCTTCTCACCGCCTGAGAATCCTTCATTAACAGAACGATTAGCGAGTTTGTTATCCAATTCAACAACTTCACGTTTCTCGCGCATGAGTTTCAAAAATTCAGTTGCCGAAAGAGGCTCTTGGCCACGGTATTTACGATGCTCATTAATAGCAGCCCTCATAAAATTAACCATGCTAACACCTGGAATCTCAACTGGGTATTGAAAGCTCAAGAACAACCCCTCTCTGGATCTATCTTCAGGAGATAGATCCAAAAGATCTTTATCATTGAATGAGACCTCGCCTTCTGTAACAGTAAAAGCAGGGTTTCCGCAAAGCACAGAAGAAAGAGTGCTCTTTCCAGCGCCATTAGGCCCCATTATAGCATGTACCTCACCTGGACGAACTACTAAATCAAGCCCTTTCAATATCTCTTTGCCATTAATGTTGGCATGTAAGTTTTTTATCTCTAACATAGTTGTATTATCCTTTGTATATTGTTATTTATCCAACAGAACCCTCTAAGCTTATCTGAAGCAACTTCTGAGCTTCAACAGCGAACTCCATTGGAAGTTTATTAACCACCTCTTTGACATAACCGTTAACAATAAGCCCTACTGCATCTTCTGTAGAAATACCCCTCTGATTACAGTAGAAGATTTGATCTTCGCTAATCTTCGAGGTCGTAGCTTCATGCTCAACAATAGCTGACTTATTTTGGATATCTATATAAGGGAATGTATGTGCTCCACACTTATCGCCTAAAAGTAGAGAATCACACTGTGAGTGATTACGAGCCCCTTCGGCACGCTTTGCAACCTTTACTAATCCGCGATAACTATTTTGACTCTTACCTGCAGAAATACCTTTTGACACAATTGTGCTCTTAGTATTACGACCTAAGTGAATCATCTTAGTCCCAGTGTCTGCTTGCTGATGATTGTTAGTTACAGCAACTGAATAGAATTCGCCAACGGAGTTATCCCCTGCTAATATACAGCTCGGATACTTCCAAGTAACAGCTGAACCTGTCTCCACTTGTGTCCATGAAATCTTAGCAAAGTCCCCCTTACAAACAGCTCTTTTTGTAACGAAGTTGTATATACCACCCACTCCATTCTTGTCACCTGGATACCAATTCTGAACAGTAGAGTACTTTACCTCTGCTCTATCCATTACGATAATCTCTACTATGGCCGCATGAAGTTGATTTTCATCTCTCATTGGAGCAGTACAGCCCTCTAAGTAGCTCACATAACTATCATCATCCGCAACAATAAGTGTACGCTCAAACTGGCCAGTATTAGCTGCATTTATACGAAAGTATGTAGACAACTCCATTGGGCATCTCACTCCTTTAGGAATATAAACAAAAGAGCCATCCGAGAATACAGCACAATTAAGAGCGGCAAAAAAGTTGTCACGATAAGGCACCACACTACCCAAATATTTTTGAACTAGATCTGGATAATTATGAACAGCTTCACTAAATGAGCAGAAAATAACGCCCAATTCAGCTAACTTCTCCTTAAAAGTAGTTTTCACTGAAACACTGTCCATAACAGCATCAACAGCAATGCCAGCTAAAGCCATCTGCTCTTCCAAAGGAATACCTAACTTATTGAATGTGTTGATCAATTCTGGATCAACCTCATCCATACTCTTAGGACCCTCTTTTTGCTTAGGAGCTGCATAATAACTTATACTTTGATAATCAATCTCTGGTATAGTTAAATGAGCCCATTTAGGCATTTCTAAAGTTTTCCAATACTCAAACGCCTTTAATCGAAAATCAAGTAACCATTGCGGCTCATCCTTCTTCGAGGAAATGAGTCGGACAACCTCCTCATTAAGCCCAACAGGAATAACCTCAGTTTCTATGTCAGTTACAAATCCATATTTGTAATCGCCACTAGTTACTTCATCTAGAATATTATTGTTGTTATCTTGCATCTTATATTAAGTAATAAAGTTAAGCATCTGTGCCAAACCTCTGCAAATTTAGTCATTTTCTAAATAAGGAGGAATAAGTTGTGCTCTATTCTACACGTTTTGTTTTACTATGTTTTCGGAATAAAAGTTATATCATCGATCCATCCCTTAATAAAAGGGAAACAGAGCGGTGCACACTTCTGGATAGGAGCATAAAGAATAGCACTCTCTCTTAGTTGGTGTTTAATCAAAACTCCATCTTGGTCTATTTCCTGATATAGTGTCAAAAAAAGGCTACACAAGACTATCCACTTCAGAAGACCAAAGACTCCACCAAGAAAACGGTCAACTCCACCTAACCCCATATACCTTATAGAATTAAGAAGTAGATTAGCTAAAAGTCTAGTTGGTATAGCAGTAGAAAGGAAGAGTAGAATAAAAGCTAGAGATCTTTGATATTTATCAGGCAAATCAACATAGCCTTGAACTACCCTAAGGAATTGGTCTGAGAAGTTATATGAAACCCACAGAGCCACTCCTATAGCACAAATAGTTCCAAGCTGGGATATTATTCCTCTTCTATAACCAACAAAGAAGCCCAACCCCAATATTACAGCAACAACTATATCAAAGGTTTCAAAAGCCATCACCCTAGAGTTAATATTTGGTGTTATACAAAAAATGAGTTACATAAGAAAGGCTACTACATCTTAACGCAATAGCTTTTCTTGTGCAACTCATTCCAATTTATCTAATTATCAATCAAGCTTACGTTGTACTTCAATCTCTTCGAACGATTCAACAATATCACCAACTTTGATATCGTTGTATCCTTGAAGGTTCAAACCACATTCGTAACCTGTAGCAACCTCTTTAACATCATCTTTATAACGCTTCAACGATGCTAGCTCACCCGTAAAGATTACAATACCATCTCTAATCAAGCGTACTTTGTTTCCACGTTTAACCTTACCTTCTTTAACCATACAGCCGGCAATTGTACCAACTTTGGTAATTTTGAAAGTCTCACGTATTTCAATAGATGCTGTAATCTCTTCGCGGATCTCAGGACTCAACATACCAGCCATTGCATCTTTGATCTCCTCGATAGCAGTGTAAATAATTGAATACATTCGAATATCAACACCCTCTTTCTCAGCAAGCTTACGAGCAGACCCAGAAGGACGTACTTGGAAACCAACAATAATAGCATTCGATGCAGCTGCTAATACAACATCTGAGTCCGAAATCTGACCCACAGCCTTATGAATGACATTAACTTGTATCTCTTCTGTAGAAAGACGAATGAGTGAATCAGCCAATGCCTCAACAGAACCATCCACATCACCCTTAACAATAACGTTAAGTTCTTGGAAGTTACCAATTGCAATACGACGACCAATATCCTCTAGAGTCAATAGTTTCTGAGTACGAAGTCCTTGCTCACGCTGTAGCATATCACGTTTGTTAGCAATCTCACGAGCCTCTTGCTCTGACTCCATCACGTTGAATGCATCACCAGCTTGCGGTGCACCATTCAAACCAAGGATCAAAACTGGTTCTGAAGGACCTGCCTCTTGAACTCTATTACCACGCTCATTAAACATAGCCTTAACACGTCCGTGATGAGTACCAGCCAAAACGACATCACCCACACGAAGAGTTCCAGACTGAACCATAATTGTAGATACATAACCACGGCCCTTATCCAAAGAAGATTCGATAATTGAACCCACGGCACGTTTGTTTGGATTAGCTTTAAGCTCAAGCATCTCTGCTTCAAGCAACACTTTCTCCATCAACTCTTCAATACCCTTACCTTGTTTAGCGGAGATTTCTTGAGCTTGGTATTTACCACCCCACTCCTCAACTAGGTAATTCATTGCAGCAAGAGCTTCACGAATCTTATCAGGATTTGCACCAACTTTATCTACCTTATTGAAAGCAAAAACAATAGGTACACCAGCAGCCGAGGCATGGTTTATAGCCTCAATAGTTTGTGGCATGACACTATCATCAGCTGCAATAATGATAATTGCAATATCAGTTACTTTAGCACCACGTGCACGCATCGCAGTAAAGGCTTCGTGACCTGGAGTATCTAGGAAAGTAATTACACGACCATCCTCCATCTCTACATGGTATGCACCAATGTGCTGTGTAATACCACCTGCTTCACCTGCAATAACGTTTGTACGACGAATGTAGTCCAAAAGAGATGTTTTACCGTGGTCAACGTGACCCATAACAGCAACGATAGGTGGACGAGAAATCATATCCTCTTCATTATCCTCCTCTACAGTTATAGCCTCTACAACCTCAGCACTTACATACTCAGTTGTAAAACCAAACTCTTCGGCAACAATGTTAATTGTCTCAGCATCCAAGCGTTGGTTGATAGAAACCATCATACCTAAGCTCATACAAGTTGAAATAACCTGAATTACAGGAACATTCATCATGTTAGCCAAGTCATTTGCTGTAACAAACTCAGTAATCTTAAGCACTTTGCTCTCTGCTGCTTCAGCATCCATGCGCTCTTGATGACGATCTTGTATTGCTTGACGCTTCTCTTTACGGAATTTAGCTCCTTTATTTGGAGATTTACTAGTCAAACGAGCTAGTGTCTCTTTTATCTGCTTTTGTACATCCTCTTCGCTAACCTCAGTCTTAAGAATAGGACGCTTGATAGGACGCTTATCGCGATTTACGTTATTGTTGTTATTGTTGTTGTTTGGTCCACCTTGACGAGGGTTAGCCCCACCAGGTCTAGCTGAATGAGAACCTTGCTTATGCTCACCTTGAGGAATCAAGACCTTCTCTTTTCCATCAATACGCTTACGCTTTTTCTTTTCAGCATCACTTGGAGCATCAGACTTAAGCCTTAGTGTTGGTCTATCACCCGTACGCTGCACAGCAGGCTGAACAGCAGGTTGAACCGGTTTACGCTTATCGTCACGCTCTTTCTTCTTCTCTTCTTTAGATTTTTTTTGTGGACGAGTACGATCATTAATAGCAGCAAGATCAATAAATCCTACTTGCTTAATCTGCAACTCCTCTTTCTGATTGCTCAGACGAAAAACATCTTTCTCACTATCCGTAGTTGGCATATCTACCAGTTCTGCCTTATTTGTCACCTCTTTTTCGCTTTCTACTTTCACGTCTGCAGTTTGGGTTTGAACAGAGACCTCTTCTACCTCATTTTTTGAAGCAGATTTACTTTTAGGTCTCTTTTTATTTAATTCATCTAAATCAATACGCCCCACCTCTTTAACACCAATGCGAGGCTCTTGAATAATTACCGTTGGTACTATATCTGCAACCTCTTGTTCGTCAATGGTGAGTGTTGCTTTATTTTTAGGAGTACTATGACGTTCATGGCTAAGGCGTTCCGATTCCTCTTTTTCAACCTTATCCTTACTAAACTCCTGTTTTAGCAACTCATACTCTGCCTCACCAATCCTTGCATTTGGATTGGCTTCTAGCGTAGTATAACCCTTTCCCTGAAGAAATTCAACAGCAGTTGATATTCCTACATTCAGTTCTCGAGCTATCTTGTTTAATTTAATATTTGACATAGAGTATCCTTTATTTAAAACGTTACGAAAAACACAACCTTATCGGGGGTTGCGGCCCATTACAAATTCACCTGACCTAGGTTACAGAGACCTCTGGCAGAAGAATATTACTCTTGGTCGAACTCCCTTTTCAGGATATTCAATACCTCGTCAACAGTACCCTCTTCAAGGTCTGCCTTTTCAATTAGTGTTTCGCGAGGAGTACTCAATACAGATTTAGCTGTTGCACATCCAATACTCTTCAATGCTTCAACTACCCATCCTTCAATTTCATCAGAGAATTCATCTAAGTAAATATCCTCCTCTTCTTCTTGAATATCGCGATATACATCTATCTGATACTCTGTCAACATAGAAGCAAGCTTAATGTTCATTCCACCAATACCAATAGCCAATGAGACTTGATCTGGTTTCATAAACACCTCAACCTTACTAGTCTCCTCATCCAAACGGATAGAAGAGATTTGAGCCGGCCCTAATGCTCTACTAATATATAGAGATTTATTATCAGAATAGTTAATTACGTCAATGCTTTCATTGTGTAGTTCACGAACAATACCATGAATACGAGCACCTTTAACACCCACACAAGCTCCAACTGCGTCGATACGCTCATCACGTGATTCAACGGCAACTTTAGCACGCTTACCAGGTATACGTACAATCTTCTTGATAGTTATTAATCCTTCTTGGATCTCAGGAACCTCAAGTTCAAAAAGACGCTGTAGGAATAGAGGAGAGGTACGCGAAACAATAATTTTAGGATTATTATTACGGTTATCTACCCTAGCAACAACCGCACGGACAGTATCCCCTTTACGGAAGAAGTCCTCGGCAATCTGCTCATTCTTTGGTAATAGAAGTTCGTTATTCTCCTCATCAACAAGAAGAATCTCTTTTGCCCAGATCTGGTAAACCTCACCATAAACGATCTGTCCAATCTTCTCTTTATATTTATTGTAGAGTGTATCTTTCTGAAGCTCTAATACTTTTGAAGCCAAAGTTTGACGCAAATTCAAGATAGCTCTACGACCAAAGCTAGCGAAGTTAACTTCATCAGTCACATCCTCACCAACTTGAGCCTCTGGGTCAATCATCAAGGCATCAGAGAGAGCAATCTCTAAACTCTCGTTATCCACATCTCCATCTTCAACAACCAATCGGTTTCTATAGATTTCGAAATCACCTTTATCAGGGTTCACGATAACATCATAATTCTCATCCGTGCCAAACATCTTGGCAATAACGTTACGGAAAGACTCCTCCAAAACACTAATTAGAGTACTTCTATCAATGCTTTTTAGATCTTTAAATTCCGATAGCGCGTCAATCAAGCTCATAACTTCCTCTTTCTTTGCCATAGCTCTCTTTTATTTGAATCTTATTTGATACTTACAATACTTTACCATGTCATAAGAGAATGTTTCATCCTCTTGGACATCACGTTTCTTCTTCTCGCCCTCGAGCTTAACTTTCTTTGTTGTAGTAACAGTAAAGCTATCCTCGTCGGCTTTAGTCAAGAGTGCTGTAAACTTACGTCCATCTTTAGTCAACACCTCAACCTCGTTACCAATATTCTTTACATATTGGCGAAGAATCTTAAATGGCGATGTAACTCCTGCCGAGCCAACCTCCAATTCATAATCCTCTACTTCACGATCCATTCTCTCCTCAATGAAGCGATGAACCATAATGCATTCATGAAGATCCATTGCGTCATCATTATCCAACTCCACGATAATAATATTACCTGGACGGACAATAACATCAACAACATAACTATCAGACTCTGTCAAAGCCTCTTCGACTAGTTGACGAACAACACTCTTGTCTATCATATATTTGAATTGATTTATTCGAATTCTAACAAAAAGAGGGAGACCTATGTCCCCCTCTATCTCCATTCCGTTGCAAATATACTCAATTACTATGTTTCAAGCAATAAGGAGTATATTATTTTCTATAAAAAGTAGCTCATCAAGGCTAAATAAACAAACTTTAACAGCAAAAGAAGGTAATTTAACCAGTTATCATCACCACTCCACACTCAAAAGGTCACCACTAAGCTGCAATAAGGACAATTCGCATAGCTTAGTAGAATAGATTGCAGTTGACAATCTCTCCTCGGCATCAATAAGACTATTTTGAGCCTCTCTTAGCTCTATCCCAGAGAGGTCACCAAGTTTATATCTCTCCAATGCTATATCATAATAACTCTTTGCCATATCTAGATTCTCTTGCTCAAATTCAGAGAGCCTAACATTATTCCCGTAAGCCATCCAAATATTAGCGAACTCCGCCCTCAAGGAGAGCTCAAGCTCTTGGTTGTACAACTCTGCAATAACTCTTTGAGCCTTCGCATTCCGTTGTTCTCTACGACGATTCATACCATCGAAGATATTAATTCCAATAGTTGCACCCCAGTTGAATCCTAATTGACTGCTCCTTTCAAGGAGAGACTGATCCATGTAAGAGGTAGAGTAACCATAACCACCATTGATCCTAAGATAAGGCAAATTACTAGAGCGAGCAATCCGAAGCTCCTGCTTTGCTATTTGCTGATCTCTCTGCGTAGTTAATAGCATAGCATTATTTGCCACCATTCTATCTTCAAAACCCTCTATATCGAACATCGGAGATAGCATTATTGTTGAGTCCTCAACAGAAATAAATGACTCCATAGATGAAATACCCAACAATTGATTAAGTCTAACACTAGAAGCAAACAAAACCTCCTGCTGCTTCATAGCCAAAGAGCGATCAGTGTTACAATCCACACTAGCCTGTTGAAGCTCCAATCTTGAGGCTGCTCCAATCCTATACCTCTCCTGAACTATCCGAAGTCTCTCTTGCGAGAGAGCCAAAGCGGCTTGAAGGTTTTTCAGTCTTATTTGTTGGCGAATCTGCGTATAATACTCAGAGGCTACATCTGCCACACACGACTCTAAAGCCACACGCAACTGTAACTCACCCCTCTTCTCTAACTCACGAAGTTTAGCCCAGCTACCCTGAATAGCCAACCCATCAAATAGAGTCCATGACATATTAATACCAGCACTGAATTGATCATTATTCACCCCATCCCTTTCAACAGCATCCCCCTCTGAAGGATACTGCTTAGTATCATTAAGAGAACCGCTATAACCACCCGTTGCATCTAACGTAGGAAGGTAACCAGCATTCCCTAAAGAAGCATTATTGGCAGCAACCTCCAGTCTCTTTCTCTCAAGACGAACCGAATAATTATTTTCCAATCCCAAACTAACACACTCACTCAACGAAAGAGACTGCGAATGTGAAACACTTGTCGAGAAAAGCAAAACTAAACAGAGAATAATAGCTCTTATCTTCATAATTCAACCTCCTTATCAATACGATTAGTTGCCATATAACTATAAATAGCAGGAACTACATATAGAGTCAAAAAAGTAGACAACATCAAACCACCTACCACTGCCACACCCATCGAAATACGACTATTAGCCCCCTCACCAGAAGCAAACACTAGAGGCAACAATCCCAATAGTGTGGATGCGCTTGTCATTAATATAGGTCGAAGACGTTGCTCCGAAGCTGTCTGTATAGCCTCCCACTTACTCAAACCTTCATCTTGTCTTTGATTGGCAAACTCAACTATCAATATACCATTCTTTGCAACCAATCCAATGAGCATTATAATACCAATCTGACTGAAGATATTCATTGTAACACCCATTATATACATAAAAAGAAGCGCTCCAGCAATAGCCAAAGGAACGGTAATCATTATCACCATAGGATCCTTAAAACTCTCGAACTGTGCAGCCAACACAAGGAATATCAGAACCAAAGCCAAAACGAAAGCAAACAAAAGACTCGAGGAACTCTCACTAAATTCACGAGATTCTCCATCCAAAGCAGTGCGGAAAGAGTCATCCAACACCTCTTTTGCTATCCTATCCATCTCCTTTAATCCATCTCCTATAGTATATCCATTTGCTAATCCAGCAGATACAGTAGTAGATACAAATCTATTATATCTGTACAACTTAGGTGGTGCAACAGCCTCTCTCAGATTAACCAAGTTATCCAATTGAATCATCTCGCCCCCTTGACTTCGAACATAAAGAGACTTCAAGTCAAGAGGCGTATTACGCTGATCTCTATTTATCTCACCCAATATCTGATACTGCTTTCCATTCAAATAGAAATACCCCATACGCTGACCACTTAATCCATACTGCAATGTCTGAGCAATATTAAGAGTACTTACCCCCAGAAGATTCGCCTTATCCCTATCTATTTCAACCCTCGTTTCAGGCTTAGTAAATTTAAGGTTAGCATCAGCCATCTGAAGAATATTACTCTCCTGAACCTTTGCCATAAAGGCAGGAAGAAACTCTTGAAGCTTCTCAAGAGTTGGAGCTTGAAGAACATATTGAATTGGCATACCTCCCCCTCGCCCGGTACTAAAAGTAGATTGCTGCCTAACGAATGCTCTTCCGCTACTAGCTCTCCTAACAGCTTGTGTCATAACTGCGGCTATATCTCCTTGTGTACGAGTGCGATCAGATATATCCGAAAGAGTCAAAAAGACAAAACCACTACCTGATGATGCCCTATTAACTATATTCTCAGCCTCAGGCACCAACTCTTGACCCATATCAACTATCTCATCCGAGAAGTCTCTAATAAATTCAAAGGTAGAACCCTCAGGGCCCAATAAGGAGATTACCACACGCGAGCGATCCTCCAAAGGAGCCAATTCAGCAGGTATTTTAACCCATAGATAAGCAATAGACAATATCAAAGCACCAACCACAGGTAAAACCCACACCCTATGACGCAATACCACGGAGAGTGTTTTCGAATAAAAACTATTCATCCACTCAAAGAAAGGCTCTGTCAAACTATAAAAACGACCCTTATTCTCACGACGCTTGAGGATCTTCGTAGCAAACATCGGGGTAAAGGTTAAGGCAACAAACGATGAGATAACCACAGAGCCAGCAATCACCATACTAAACTCTCTAAAAAGCTTACCCGTCATGCCATCCAAGAAGACAATAGGCAGGAAAACTGCAACAAGAGTGATTGTCGTGGAGATTACCGCAAAGAATATCTCTTTTGACCCCTCAATACCGGCACTCTTAGGAGTCATCCCCCTCTCTATACGTACATATATATTCTCTGCCACCACAATAGCATCATCCACAACAAGCCCAACCGAAAGGACTATGGCCAACATAGTCAACACATTCATCGAGAAACCCATGACATACATAACAAAGAAGGCCCCAACTAATGATATTGGAATAACTACTACAGGTACAAGAGTAACACGCCAATCCCTAAGAAAAAGAAAGATAATCATAACGACCAACAAGAAAGCCACATAGATAGTCTCCTCCACCTCTCGTATAGAAGCCCTAATAAATCGTGTATCATCTGACACCAATTCTATGACTACATCCTCTGGAAGATCCTTACGAAGCTGATCAATACGTACTCTTGACTCATCAACAATATTTATATGATTCGCTCCAGGCTGCGGTATAACAACCACCATTACCGTTGGCACACCATCCTTTCTCAATATACTACGCATATCCTCTGCAGCTAGTTCAGCTCGACCAATATCACTGAACCTAACTATCTGATCACCCTCTTGACGCAAAACCATGTCATTAAACTGCTTTGGAGTTGACATCAAACCTAAGGTACGAATAGTAAGCTCCATCGTATTACCCTCAATACTTCCAGATGGCAACTCAACATTCTCACTATCCAAAGCCAGCTTCACATCTATCGGAGTAACCCCATATGCAGCCATCTTCACAGGATCAAGCCAAAGACGCATAGAGTAGCGCTTTGCTCCCCAAATATCAACAGCACTTACCTCTGGAATAGTCTGCAATCTCTCCTTGACAGTAACCTCAGCTATCTCGGTTATCTCTAACAGCGAACGCCTCTCACTACCCACGGATATCCTCATTATAGGATCAGAATCAGCATCAGCCTTAGAGACAGTAGGCGGATCACAATCTCGAGGCAGCAACCTCTGAGAGAGAGAAACCTTATCCCTAACATCATTAGCTGCACGCTCCATATCCACATCCAATTCAAACTCAACAGTAATATTACTTACACCCTGACTACTCGTACTGGACAACGAACGGATACCGGGTATACCATTTATATTCTGCTCCAAAGGCTCAGTTATCTGACTCATAATAATATCAGCATTCGCTCCAGGATAGCTCACACTAACTGTAATAACTGGTTTGTCCACACTAGGAAACTCTCGAACCCCAAGATAGCTGTACCCTATCAAACCAAAGAGAAGAACAATCAACATCATCACCGTAGCCAATACAGGCCTACGTATACTCAATTCAGATATATTCATATCATCTTTCCCCCTATAATTAATTTAAATAACCTACACGCTCCACTTTATCAAGACTAACCTCCATACCCTTTCTTAACTGCATCACTCCAGTTGTCAAAACCGTATCACCAAGAGAGATACCCTCTATGATCTGAAGTCTACTCTCTGTGCGCAAACCAACCTTCACATTCACCGGAAGAGCCTTACCTCCTTTATAGAGATAGATTATCTCCTTTCCCATCTCTGGAATCAAAGCCTCAGAAGGAACAGTTAATGCATCACTGATCTCCTTAAGCTCTATTTCAACTCCCGCATACCTACCCGGAAGAATACGCTCATCAGTATTACTATATATAGCACGCGCTTTAAGAGATCGGCTTCTCGAATCAACCATAGATTCGACAGCATACACCCTAGCATCATGCAAAACACTCTCCCCATCAACCCTAAAGCCTATCAATGTACCTTTGGTTATAGCCTGCGAGTATCTCTCAGGAAAAGAGAACTCAACCTTTAGAGGCGATATCTTTGTCAACTTAGTCACGATAGTCGTAGTTGATGCAAATGCACCCTCACTAATACCTCTCAACCCTACCACACCATCAAATGGAGCCCTAAGCTCTGTCATATCTATGTTAGCTTGTACTAACTCAATATCAGCTTCCAACTTAGACAACTCAGTTGAAACAAGTTCATAAGCCTCTTGACTAACAGCATCCTTATCAAGAAGAGACTTCTGTCTATAAACTCTCTCTTTAGCCAATGGCAATTGAGCCTCAAGCTTATGTAGCTGAGCTTGAAGTGCTCTATCATTGACCTTAGCCAAGAGATCCCCCTTACGCACTCGACTACCCTCTTGAAAAGAGATATCAACCACTTTACCACTCACCTCGAAAGCCAAATCAACCTCTTCGTCTGGCAGCAACGTAGCAGTAGCATTAAGCTTGTCTCTCAACACCATAGGTTCAGCTACCTCTCCTCTTACAATTAGCGGCTGTCTTGACCTTGGTATTACAGAAGAAGAACTAGAATTATCTTCTACTTTATTATTATACTTGGTATACAACACTCCACCAGCAACCAATACTATCGACGCAAACAACGCACTCAAGCGCACAGCTCTATTCATAACTATTTCTATATATTTATCTCTGATTACAATTATATTAAAAGTTATACAAAGAGTAAGACCGCAATCATCACCCTAAGTTTAACACGCAATCACAAAGTAACGCATTTTTAATCATTAAAAACAACATTACTGACTTAAACCAGAGCAACCTTAATAACAAAAAGAAAGAAGAAAGAGCCCGCATGAATCAAAACGTCAACCCTCTAACTCTCCAGAATAGGCTATTTACAATTACAAATAGAATTGCTCTCAAATATCGCATTCTAGGGAAGTTAAAGGACACAAACAACAAACAATTAATAATCAAATCATTAACTACAGCAAATAAAATAAATCAGCAACACAATCTGCCCACGAGCAAGTTTTGAACTATAATTCTTAAAGATTAATAGAATAATATGAGCATATTACAAGAAAAACCTGTGTGATTTGAGTGAAAACCCTCAGACATTTTAGGTTAAACTCTGTGTCGTTAAGGTCAATCGGCTGAGCCTTTTGGGCCAAACCTCACAAAAGAACCCAAAACAAGACAATCCACAGCAATAAATAAGGTAATCTAGCAGAGATAAACGTCCGATAATCGCCCCACTTTAGAATAACAAAAAGACAGAAGAATGATCTAATCTCCAACAAAATGCACATTACACAAACCCTAAAACATTAGCTTCAAAAGAATAATTCACAAACTAAAGACTACATTCTTTAACATTACAAGCACTCTTTAATCAATTAACCTAGCTTTGTACTCTCAATCATAGAGTGAGAAATTAATGACGTCAAACAAAAAACAGAAAGACACCATATCATTAAATCAAAAAAACTAATTGCAACTTATAACTTAATTAGAGTGAACATTTTAATCTATTTTAGGTAGTTTCACCCTTTAATAGTTTATACATCTTTGACATATTAAAGCAATATGTCTATCAAAATAGTCAATATTAGGGCAATTACCGAACTACAATAAGTGAATTATTGCACTCTTTTTTCCTCATTACTATAAAATAGTTTACATTTGTAGAGTAGTAATGAGGTTAAACTAAGAAATATTTATTATAACTAAATTCATATCTAACAATGGCAAATAGTAAAGAAAAGCTCTTTACCGAATTCCCTCCAGTATCAACGCAGGAGTGGATGGATAAGGTAACAGCCGATTTGAAGGGAGCTGACTTTGAAAAGAAATTGGTTTGGAAAACCAACGAAGGATTCTCTGTGAAGCCAATGTACCGTGCCGAGGATATCGACGGGCTGGCAACAACAGCATCACTACCGGGAGAGTACCCTTATGTTCGCGGAACTAAGTGCGACAACAACTGGTTGGTTCGCCAAGAAATTGAGGTATGCGAAGATGTTGCTAAGGCTAATGCAAAAGCATTGGATGCTTTAAACCGCGGTGCTAACTCTCTGGGATTTGATATCTGCCGTGATTTGGTTACAGCAAATGACCTAGCTACTCTACTTAAGGGCATTGACCCTGTAGCAGCGGAGCTTAACTTCCGTTGTTGTAGTCGCAAAACAGTAACCCTTCTTAATCTACTAACTGAGTTATTTACAGCTCAAGGTGTAGACCTTACAAAAGTTTACGGTTCAGTAAACTTCGACTCATTCAAGAAGTCACTTATTAAGGGAGAAGCCCAAACTACGCTTGTTGAGGATGCACAAGCAATGATAGCTGCTGCAGCTGCACTCCCAAACTATCGTGTACTAGCGGTTAACGCAATCAGCTTCAACAATGCTGGTTCATATATTTTCCAAGAATTAGGCTATGCCCTTGCATGGGGTAACGAGCTATTAGCTCAACTTAATACAGCTGGCACTCCAGTTGACGAAGTTGCAAAACGCATCAAGTTCAACTTTGGTGTTGGTTCAAACTACTTCATGGAGATAGCTAAATTCCGAGCAGCTCGTATGCTTTGGGCTAAGATTGTTAAGGAGTATACACCTTCATGCAACTGCGGTACTGGTGAATCAATCTGTCCTTCAGCAATGAAAATGCGAGCTCACGCTGAGACTTCAATGTGGAACACTACTATCTTTGATGCTCACGTAAACCTATTGCGTACACAAACTGAGGCTATGTCAGCAGCAATAGCTGGTGTTGACTCACTAACAGTAAACCCATTTGATGCAGCATACAAAGAGTCTGATGAGATCTCTGAGCGTATTGCTCGCAACCAACAGTTACTTCTTAAAGAGGAGTCACACTTCGACAAGGTGGTTGATGTATCTGCTGGATCTTACTACATAGAGAACCTAACAAAATCAATAGCTGAGCAAGCTTGGAAGCTATTCTTGGAAGTTGAGGAGAAGGGCGGATTTGCTGCTTTAGTTGCTAATGGTTCAGTTCAAGCAGAGATCAACAAGACAGGTCAAGCTCGTAGAGCAGCTATTTCGGCTCGTCGCGAAGTCCTTCTAGGGACAAACCAATATCCAAACTTCAACGAGCAAGCTGCTTCAAAGATTGATCAAGAGTGCTGTTGTGGATGTGGTTGTTCAACAGATAAAGAGGTTGCAACACTTTGCTTCAATAGAGGAGCAAGCGACTTTGAGGCTCTTCGTCTCTCTACAGAAGCAGCAGCTAAACGCCCTAAAGCATTCATGCTAACTATAGGAAGCTTGGCTATGAGACTGGCACGCGCTCAATTCTCTTGCAATTTCTTCGCTTGTGCTGGCTACGAAGTTGTTGACAACCTAGGCTTTGATACTATTGAGGCTGGTGTTCAAGCAGCTCTTGCTCAAGGTGCAGAGATCGTTGTTCTTTGCTCAAGCGATGAAGAGTATGAAACATTGGCTCCTGCGGCGAAAGCAGCATTGGCTAATCGTGCTCACCTTGTAGTGGCAGGTGCTCCGGCTTGTATGGATGCACTAAAAGCTGAAGGCATTACAGAGTTTATCAACGTTCGCACAAACGTGTTGGAGACATTAAAGGCCTTCAATGCTAAGTTGGGTATCTAATCATAACGATCTGAAGAAACAATGAGACCAAATTTTAAAAATATCGATATACAAAATGCTGACTGTACTCAAGATGCAGCAGCTTGGGCAAAGTCCAATGGCATAGAGGCTAATTGGCTTACGCCAGAACAAATAGCTGTCAAGAGCGCCTACACGAAAGAGGACCTTCAGGGCATGGAACACCTAGAGTATGTATCTGGTGTGGCACCTTTCTTGCGTGGCCCTTACACGGGGATGTACGCTATGCGTCCTTGGACTATTCGCCAATATGCAGGATTCTCAACAGCAGAGGAGTCGAACGCCTTCTATCGTCGTAACCTTGCAGCTGGTCAGAAAGGGCTATCTGTAGCATTTGACTTGGCAACACACCGCGGATACGATGCAGACCACGAACGTGTGGTTGGTGACGTAGGTAAAGCTGGTGTTTCTATCTGTTCACTCGAGGACATGAAGGTTCTTTTCGATGGTATTCCATTAAATAAGATGTCTGTTTCGATGACAATGAATGGTGCTGTACTTCCTATCTTAGCTTTCTATATCAATGCTGGTCTTGAGCAGGGTGCTAAACTAGAGGAGATGGCAGGAACAATCCAAAATGATATCCTTAAGGAGTTCATGGTTCGTAACACTTACATCTACCCACCTGAATTCTCAATGCGTATTATCGCGGACATCTTTGAGTACACATCAAAGAACATGCCTAAGTTTAACTCAATATCTATCTCTGGATATCACATGCAAGAAGCAGGTGCAACAGCAGATATTGAGCTAGCATACACCCTAGCAGATGGACTAGAATATCTACGTGCTGGTGTTAATGCTGGTATGGATATTGATTCATTCGCTCCACGCTTGTCTTTCTTCTGGGCTATTGGCATGAATCACTTTATGGAGATAGCTAAGATGCGTGCTGCTCGTATGCTTTGGGCTAAGATTGTTAAGCAATTCAATCCTAAAAACCCAAAATCATTGGCTTTGCGTACTCACTCGCAAACATCGGGTTGGTCTCTTACTGAGCAAGATCCATTCAATAACGTTGGTCGTACTTGTATCGAGGCGATGGGTGCAGCATTAGGTCACACTCAGTCACTCCACACTAATGCCCTTGATGAGGCTATCGCTCTACCAACGGACTTCTCTGCACGTATTGCACGTAACACTCAGATCTACATACAAGAGGAGACTTACATCTGTAAAGAGGTTGACCCTTGGGCTGGATCATACTACGTAGAGTCATTGACTCAAGAGCTTGTTGAAAAAGCTTGGGCTCATATCCAAGAGATCGAGAGCTTAGGTGGTATGGCTAAAGCTATCGAGACTGGTCTTCCAAAACTTCGTATTGAAGAGGCGGCTGCAAGAACTCAAGCTCGTATTGACTCTGGCACACAGACAATTGTTGGGGTAAACAAGTATCGTCTTGAAAAGGAGGATCCTATTGACATCCTAGAGGTTGACAACACACTAGTACGTAAACAGCAGATAGAGCGCCTAGAGACACTTAAAGCTAACAGAGATGAGGCTGCAGTGAAGGTTGCTTTGGATGCTATTACTGCGGCAGTTGAGAGTGGCGAAGGCAACTTATTGGCTCTAGCGGTTGAGGCAGCTAAAGTTCGTGCTACATTGGGAGAGATCTCATATGCTTGCGAATGTATTAAAGGACGTTACAAAGCTATTATTAGAACAATATCTGGAGTGTACTCATCAGAGACTAAAAAAGATGCTGACTTCATCAAAGCATGTGAGTTGGCAGAGACATTCTCTAAAAAAGAGGGTCGTCAACCACGTATCATGATCGCTAAAATGGGTCAGGATGGTCACGACCGTGGAGCTAAAGTTGTTGCAACAGGTTATGCAGACTGTGGGTTCGACGTAGACATGGGACCACTATTCCAAACTCCTGCTGAAGCTGCACGTCAGGCTGTAGAGAATGACGTTCACGTACTTGGTGTTTCGTCATTGGCTGCTGGTCACAAGACCTTAGTTCCTCAAGTTATTGCTGAGCTTAAGAGTTTAGGACGTGAGGACATAATCGTAATTGCAGGGGGTGTTATTCCTGCTCAAGATTATGGCTATCTGTATGATGCAGGTGTTGCTGCAATCTTCGGCCCTGGAACATCAGTTGCAAAAGCTGCTGTTCAGATTCTAGATATCCTTTTGGAGGATTGATAATCCCTGATAGATAAAATAATACATAAAGCCCCGAATGGATTGACTCCATTCGGGGCTTTATGTATTATATAGTGACT
The DNA here is from genome assembly GCA_051652645.1 of Bacteroidales bacterium. GTDB lineage: Bacteria > Bacteroidota > Bacteroidia > Bacteroidales > UBA7332 > UBA7332. The sequence continues at coordinate 12,651 of JBOFUP010000035.1, read as the reverse complement.
CTATTACTTTGTCTGTATCTCAAGAGAAGCTGTTTTCAACCCTTTAGCAGAAGCCTTGAATAGCATTTTCCCACTCTTTTGTGTGGATTGCACAATAGCTGTTAACTGGCCACTGAATGCAGGCATCTTAGGTAAATGAAAGAGATCAAGAGATGTAGCATCACCATTGGCAGCAGCTCTGTATTGTCCATCTCCTGTTACAGAGAAATTTACCATTCGTTTGTCATTAGGACAAAGATTACCATTCTTATCCACAACCCTTACGGTTATGTAACATAGATCCTTCCCATCAGCGTCAATAACATTACGACTTGGGATAAGCTCTATACTATGAGGTTTGCCTGCCGTGCGAACAACTCTCTCATCAGCCACTTTACCATCATTGTCATAAGCTACAACTTTTATTTCGCCAGGTTCGTACACAACATCCATCCACATCAGCCTATATCTATGCTGTGGTGTAAGATTACTCTTACGTTGCCTTCCTTGACTCTTCCCATTGACGAAAAGTTCTGCCTCTGGGTAGTTTGTGTATGCAAATACTGGTGTTATCTCTCCTTCTCTCCCCTCCCAATTCCAATGAGGAAGTAAGTGAAGTGTATTCTCACTCTTATTCCATATACTTCTATACAACCAATAGCGGTCTTTTGGTATTGATGCTAGATCAATTATTCCAAATAGAGAGCTATGACTAGGCCAAGCATCGGTGTCATATGGCGATGGTTCTCCAAGATAATCAAATCCTGTCCAAACAAACTGGCCCATTGTCCATTGGTGATCATCAGCTAAGGCAAAGTCATCATCCGGTGTGTTTGACCAAGAACAATACTCTAGGTCGTATGACGAGGATTGGTTGTCTGAATAAAGGCGATCAGCTCCCTTTACGACAGGAAACTTATATACCCCTCTTGAACTAACCGTAGATGCAGTCTCCGAGCCTAGCACCAAACCTTGAGGTAATTTGGAGTAGGCTTCCTCGTAGCGATGTGCTCTGTAGTTGAGTCCAGGCACTTGAATCATTGCTGCAAATCCATTATTTAGAATGCAGCTAACTTGATCCATACCACAGGTAACTGGTCTTGTTGGATCTTCGCGATGGCATATCTCCTGCAAGAAAGATGCAACTTTATAACCTTGATCACTACACTGTGTAGGCACTTCATTTCCTATGCTCCACATAACAACAGAGGCATTGTTGCGATAGTGGTGTAACATATTTATCATGTCCTTTTCAGCCCACTCTTGGAAATAACGATGATAACCATTCATACACTTAGCTATGTCCCACTCATCGAAAGGCTCAATCATCATCATCAAGCCAATCTCATCACAAAGTTCAACAAGTTCAGGAGTTGGCATATTATGTGCAGTACGTATAGCATCACATCCCATATCCTTAAGAAGAGTTAGTTGATGACGAAGAGCTGATACATTAACCGCTGCTCCAAGAGGACCTAAGTCATGATGATTACATACACCTTGAAACTTGCGGTGTTTCCCATTCAAATAGAAACCCTTCTCAGCAACAACCTCAATGCTCCTTATACCAAATCTAGTAGTGTAGCTATCAACTTCTTTCCCATTATGTATGATAGTGGATACTGATTTATATAGATGTGGTGTTTCGGGCGACCACAACTTGGGGTGCTCAACGATGAAGTTCTGTTCGAATGGTTGAGAATGATTGATCTTACGTCTGTTCTCACTCTGCGTAACCACTTTCCCAGATGGATCAATAATTTGAGTTCTCACTGTCACCTCATCTCCGCCACTATTAGCTATCTTCGTCTGCAACTTTACTGATGCAAATTCCTCTGTCACTTTCGGCGTCGTAATGTATGTACCCCATACTGGCACGTGGATACTATCAGTCGTTATTATGTGAACATTGCGATATAAACCTGCCCCTGAATACCATCGGGATGATTGTGGTTTATTTTCCAAACGCATTGCTAGAACATTGTCTTTACCATCACTATTAATAAACGGTGTGATATCGCAGTGGAATGTATTATATCCCAATGGCCAAAAATATGCCTCTTTACCATTTACGTATACACGAGCTTCACTCATGGCACCATCTACCTTTAGAGTAACCTGCTTTCCTTTGGGTGATTCGAATCTAGTCCGATACCATCCTACACCAACGTAAGGCAATCCGCCAGTGCGACCAGTCTTTACACTTGGTGTTAATTCACCATTCTGATAGACAGCAACCTCTTGAAGATCGTGAGATCTATCAAAAGGCCCATATATAGCCCAATCGTGAGGCACTGTAATACTTTCCCACTTCTTATCATCAAAATCCACTGACTCTCCCTTGTCTTGCTCCCCTAAAGAAAACTTCCAATTATTCTCAAGCATCCACTCTTTTCGCTCAGCCTGTAGTGCAAATGCTGCAACCATTGCTAACGCAAGACAGCTCTCTCTTTTCCAATTCATTTCTATAGTATTATATTACTGATTAATCTTTCTTAAATGCATCTAGTGCTTTTGTTGCACGACCATTGTTTGTAAATGCTCCTAAGGAGTAACCCTTCCATCCATCATAGGCTTGAGGCTCCCAATAAAAAACTCCCAAACATCTTCCATCATCTACAGATTCACATTTCGAACGAAGATCTTTTAAGAAGTTATATGATGCCGTAGATTGCTCCCAAGGCATACCTACTTCACAGATCATAACCTCTGTATTGTAGCGTTCAATCATATCTTGTATGTTAGAAAGACACTGATTATTCATTGATTGCCAAGTAGTAGCTGTTGGATATAGTGACATTCCAATAACATCCCACTTCCCTCCATTACTCTTAAGACCATCAAACAACCATCTAAATAGAGAGTTATCTTGTCCATTCTGAAGGTGAACTATCACTTTAGCACTAGGAAAAACACTCTTGACCGCCTCGTAACCTGCATTATTAAGTTCTGCATAATTACTCATATTAACAGATGCCTTCCCTTCTTCCCAAAGCATCCCGTTTCCTGTCTCATTTCCTACTTGAACCCACTCAGGAGTTATCCCATTGCTCTTTAGAAGATTCAATACCTCAATAGTGTGGTTTGCAAGCTGACTTTTCAAGCCTTGAAGATCCTCCCCCTCCCATTGAGCTGGTTTAGTTTGTTTACCTGGATCAGCCCAGGAGTCACTATAGTGAAAATCAATCATAAGACGCATACCTAGAAGGTGAGCTCTCTTTGCTTTCTCTAACATATCCTCCTTATTACACCATCCATCCAAAGGATCAACCCACACTCTTAGTCTAATAGAGTTCAATCCAATCTCACGAAGTAGATTCATGCATTCACTCTCTACCCCGTTGGATGAGTAAAATTTACGCCCATTGCTCTCCATCTCGGTAAGCCAGCTCAGGTCTGCACCTCTTGCAAAACCGCTCATGTCATAAACTGGAGGTTCTGGTTTTTCACTACTCTCTTTACTACAGTTTGATAGAAGTGTGCCACAGAATAGTACACACATAGGTAAAATTGTTCGCAATCTCATCTTTCTGGCTATTTAAGGAAAACTGATTAATTATCTGTCAATAAGCAAATATAGTAAAAATAAGAAGAGCTTACTATATACATATTATATAATGTCGATATATAAGGAACATATATTAAAAGCCAAATGGCCTAACACTCTTTTTATCGAGATCTAGGCCATTTGGCTTTTAATATAAAAATCTAATGATTGGTCTTTCTATCAATCATTATTAGAAGATTTAACCTCAACAGAAGTACGTTTATTAAGCGTAAGAGTAGGTCTTGTCTTGTCCTTATTTGGAGTGTGATTAGACTTCTCTCTTCCCTTAGAGTCCGAAGCTTTATTTGCTCCAGCTCGACGATTAGTATTACTTCTCTTCTTGCTTGGTTCATACTCAGGCGCATCACCTATTCCTTCAGGAAGTTGATAACGAGGCACCTCTCTCTCAATAAGCTTCTCAATACGAGATAACTTAAATTGATCATCTATATTTACCAAGGTTATTGCACGGCCTTTGGCATCTGCACGACCTGTTCTACCAATCCTATGTATGTAATCCTCTGCGTCACGAGGCACATCATAGTTAATTACAAGAGCAATATCATCAATATCTATACCCCTTGCAATAATATCCGTAGCTACCAATAGATCCAGTTTTCCATTAGAAAAATCTAACATCACTTTTTGTCTCTCATCTTGTTCAAGATCGGAATGCATTGCTGCCACTCTCATCTTATTTCGACGAAGCTGATAAGCTAGGTCCTTTACCTTAAGCTTAGAAGAGCAAAATATGATACTTTTCCCTAAACCATCCTCTGAAAATATATGTTTCAATATAGCTAATTTCTGGTCATCATAGCAGATACAAACAGACTGATCAATAGATTCACTAGGTTTAGAAATAGCAACGCTAACTTCAACCGGATTTCTAAGAGCACTCTTTATGAGGTTTCTGATCTTTGGAGGCATAGTCGCAGAGAAAAGAATAGTCTGTCTAGACTCTGGTATCTGCTTTACCAACTTCATAATATCATCGTAGAAACCCATATCTAACATTCTGTCTGCCTCATCAAGTATGAAATGAGTCACATGAGAGAAGTCTATCTTGCTATGTTCTAGGTGAGAGATAAGTCTTCCAGGAGTAGCTATTACAATATCTGCCCCCATCTTCATACCTCTCTTTTGCTGTTCCCATTCTTTACCATCACCACCTCCACATACAAGAAGCGAAGAGATAGAGCAAAAGTAAGAGAAGCCTTGAATTTGAATATCTATCTGCTGAGCTAGTTCGCGAGTAGGAGCCATAATAATAGCTCTAATTTTATTACTATTATCATCACTTTTAGTTAGCTGATTTAGCAGAGGTAGAACAAAAGAAGCTGTCTTACCCGTTCCTGTTTGTGCACAGGCTATTATATCTTTCCCTGTCAATATTACAGGTATAGTTTGTTCTTGAACTGGTGTTGTCTCCACAAAGTTCATGGAGTCAAGACCATCAAGTATAGATGACTCTAAATCTAATTCGTCAAATCTCATAAAAAAGTATTGGTTGTTATATTTCAGCTACATAAACAATGTACGAAGCTGATTTGTAAGAGAATCCCTAATTAGAATGATATCGTACGAGTACCATCCTCATTCTCCTTGATTGTTACAGCTACACAGTCACCTGGAAGAAGTTCATCAACTTTCTCTGGCCACTCAATAAGGCATAAAGATCCGCTAAAGAAGTAATCTTCATATCCAAAATCATAGGCTTCTTCTATCTTATTAATTCTATAAAAATCAAAATGATAGATCAGTTCACCATTCGTAGCGGACCTATATTCATTAACGATTGCAAAGGTAGGACTATTTATCACATCTTCTACCCCTAATACTTCGCATATAGCTTTAATAAATGTCGTTTTCCCAGCCCCCATATCGCCGTAGAAGGCAAATACCGAAGCCTCTTGCATCATATTAATAAACTCTCGAGCAGTCTCGTGTATTGTCTCAAGTGATTTAATCTGTAATTCCATAATGTATGTGTCTGATATATTCTATTTAGGTGATAATGTAACACATGGTATAAGCATCTCCTCTAAAGATACACCACCATGCTGAAATGTATCTTTATAATAACCCACATAGTAGTTATGATTATTAGGGTATGCAAGAAAGTCTTGGTTAAGAGCGAAGATGTAGGTTGAACTAATATTTGGCGATGGTAGTCCAACCTCTGAAGGTTTTCTTATTTCAAACACCTCTTTACTATTATAGTTTAGATTTCTCCCTACTTTATATCTTAGATTTGTGTTTGTGTTTCTATCTCCAATTACCTTCACAGCACTATTAACTCTTATTGTTCCATGATCTGTTGTTAAAACAATCTTGTAACCCCTATCTGCAATAGCTTTAAATAGATCAAGTATCCCAGAGTGTTTGAACCACGAGAGAGTAAGAGATCTATATGCAGCCTCCGAAGAAGCTAGCTCTCTTATCATCTTCGACTCAGTTCTTGCATGAGATAACATATCAATAAAGTTAAGTACAACAACGTTAAGATTATAGTTATCCAGATCTGTTATACTATGCGTTAACTTCTCGGCAGCCTGAGCTTCGTTTATCTTATTATAACTAAAGCTAAACTTCTTGCGGTATCTATCAATAAGAGTCTTAATAAGAGGTTCTTCATTGAGATTCTTTCCCTCTTCCTTATCCTCGTCCACCCAAAGGTCTGGAAATATTTTCTCTATCTGATTTGGCATTAACCCTGAGAAAATAGCATTGCGAGCATATTGAGTTGCCGTTGGAAGGATACTGCAATACAGCTCCTCATCACACATAAAATAATCCGATAGTATAGGCTGGATAGATTTCCACTGATCTAGTCTAAAGTTATCAATGAGTATAAAGAATATTTTCTCACCATTATCAAGCAAGGGAAACACTCTTTTGTTCATCAACTCATGGCTCATGAGAGGTCTATGCTCAGGACTTTGTATCCAATCAACATAATTTTTCTTTACAAACTTAGCAAAAGAAATATTAGCCTCACTCTTCTGCATCCTCAAAAGCTCCATCATAGAGCTATCACTCTCCTGAAGTTCTAGCTCCCAATAGACAAGTTTCTTATATAACTCCCTCCAATCATCGAAAGTGAAAGAGTCATTAATTTGCATTCCTATAGAACTAAATTGCTGTCTATAGCCCGTCGTGGTGGTTTCTGTTATAATCTCCCTCTTATGAAGAATCTTCTTTAAGCAAAGAAGTATCTGTTTAGGGTTTACAGGTTTGATTAAATAATCAGCTATTTTACTACCAATAGCTTGATTCATTATATCCTCCTCCTCACTCTTTGTAATCATAACCACTGGGAAAATTGGATTCTCCTCTTTTATCTGAGATAAAGCTTCAAGACCACTAAGTCCAGGCATATTTTCATCCAAAAAAACCACATCAAAGTTCTCCTCACGACAAAGATCACAAGCATCATATCCATTATTTACAGCTACGACCTCGTAACCCTTCTCCTCTAGGAAATATATGTGGGGCTTAAGTAGATCTATCTCATCATCAGCCCATAGTAGACGCACTTTACGCATATGTATCTATTAATTAGGTTCAATAGCGAAGTTTTCGCGGAAGAACTGTTCATACTCATTGATACTTTTTCCTCGCATCAATGTTTGATAGTTATCATCAGAAATCACTAACACCTTAATTCCGAATGGAATAGTCTTATCCAATCCTCCATCCACAAGGAACAACTTCTCATACCTTATTGCTTCATCAATGGTAGAGAATGGTGAAACATATAGAAGCCCTAGTTCACTGTCAATAGTTAGGTGATCTATATCATAGTCGCGAACAACGAAGTTTCTAAAGTTGAATCGAGCCACCTCATATAAAAGAAGATTCTTATTTACTTCAGTCTCATTGAAAAGTAACACAACTCTGTGTTTAGCTAGAGGATCTACAGTGAAGTACAACGAATCTGACTCAAGCTCTATTTGGCCACCATCGATGAATAGCGCTCTATTCCAAATATTAGCTGCTCTAAGCGATCCTGAACTATTTAATTCTCTTCCCTCGGACAATCCCTTAAGCATAGCTCCTGCTATTTGAGTCAACTCCGCCTCAGGATTCTCATCAACTAAAGCTCTAAGAGTGTTTTTAAACTCTTCCTTCCTGCCTAATGAAAGCGAAGCCATAGCAGAAAGGAATCTAAAGTTTGGAGTTAATTTCGATAGAGAGAACTCCTCTAGTGCTCTTTGACTATTTGCTATAACTATATCCATCGATCCTTTTGAATAAGCCTCAAAAGTTTCGCTATAAAGTACATTCACCTCTTCCTGAGAAGCGATGAAGTTTTGAACGAAATTTGGATCTGAGATTGCTCTTGCTAGTTTGCTGGTTGGATAATTTGAAAGTATCAAACCCTTATAGAGATCAGCCCTCGAACCATCACCCTCTCTTTGAGACATTAGAAACATCTCATACCATATACCTAAAGAGTGTACGTTCATAGGCCAACGTTTCTCTATACGCTCAAATGTCTCTCTTGCCAAAGGATAATCTTCAATTCTATTTTTATAAATACCACCTAGTTGATATAGTGAATTCATTAAAATAGTGTCGGACTCAGCCATTGCCTCACTAGTTAGAGGGATGTCTTGAAGATAGAAATTTACATCCTTAGGGTCACTAGATTGTACTAATTGGCTCTGTTGAGAAATATCCTCATCTATATCTATAGACTCATTTGCATATTCTTGATCATCCAATGATTCCTCTGTAGTTTCAAAAATGAAGTTGCTCTTATTACGTCTTCTCCAATCATCTTCTAACTTCCTATTACCCCATCTCTTTTGAAACTCACTTTTTCCTGAAGCTATAAGCTGTGAGTTATAGAAATACCATGACTTATCTCCTGATACTACGGGCGGAGTTACAGTGGTTGAGGAAGAAGGTGAACCAAAGCCATCATCAAACTCCTCCTTTTTAGACTCATACTCCTCCTTTTGTTGCATCTCTGCCTCTTCGCGCTCCTTCTTTTTGACCTCATCAATGATACGCTCAATTATCGTAACCCTTTCATCTGGTGTTAACGATGCTAGATACTGTAAGCTATCTTGTAGCTGAACACTGTTAAAAGGAACGATGAGTTCACTGAGCACTTCGGCACGCTGTTCCACTCTATTGAACTCTGAGTGTGTGCGTGGAAGTTGTGAATGAGCCTCCATATAATATGGTTGAGACTTTGCATACTCTCTTCTTTCATATTGAATATCTGCAAGCCTTAGGGCTACTAAAGCTTTATTCACCCCGCCAGAGGTGCTAAGTTCAACTCCCTTAGCGAAAGATTTTACAGCAGCAATAGTATCGCCACTTGATAAATGAATATTACCTATTGCTAAGTATAGTCTGTCCAACATATCCTTATTCTTTGGATTGCGCGACATCTTATTTAATCTCCTTATCTTCTTATCTACAGCTACTGATCCATTAACAACACTATGTTGCAACTTAGCATTAAAGGAGACTAAGTAAGGAGGAGAACTCTTAACAACCTTATCATATGCTTTTTGAGCTTTATAATTATCTCCTAATTCTGAGTATATCTGTGCACGCAAAAAAGCAATTCTATAGCGCTGTGTCTTGCTTTTCTCCTCTATCTGAATCTTCTCCAAAAGATCTACGGCTCCCTTTCTATCCCCTTTAGCAAGTGCATACTCTGCATTGACTAAGTTATTCAAGTAATTTAGTGACTCTGGTATTTTAACTCCATTAAGATGAGAGAGAGCACTTTGTGCATCAAAATCCCAACCCATAGCTAGATATGCTCTTACCGTCCACAATCGAGACTCAATAATAGTCTGCGGAAGATTTCTAAAATGCTTTATTACATATCCAAAAGTAGAAACTGCACCAAGAAAGTCACACTTGTAGAACTGAGCCTGACCCATCAACATCCACGCTCTGTGCAGAAAGGGATTAAACTCCTCAATTTTATCCCTTTCCCTTGCTGTACGAGAACTATATTTACCCCTCTGTGGTGCCCGTCTAATAGAGTGCAGTTGTATAGCCTTTTGGCACTTCTCTATAGTTACATCAAATCCTCCAACAGGAGATTTACCCTCTCCTGCTAAAGAATATACTGGGTGAGCTGGAAGAAACTCAGTATAATCATCTACAAATGAGCTCTCCATACTCTTTAAGCCCTTCTTAAACTCCTCATTTGCATTAAAAAAGACATTATATCTAGTCGTAAGATTATGATACGCTCTACTAGCAGAACTATTCTTCTTAACAGAACATGATGAGAAGAGTAGTACTACAACCATAAGTAGTATGTTCATAGAAGAATAAAACCTCATGATCTTATCGATTTGTACAACTTGGCAATGCCATAGAATACGATAGATACAATAATAATGAAAGCACCCGAAGGTACATTAAGTAAATAAGATAACATTAAGCCTGTTATCGATGAAGCTATACCTATTATGACAGATAATATTATAAGCCCTTTGAACGAAGTAGTGAAAAGTGACGCTGTCATCTGTGGAATAGTTAGCATAGAAACCAGCAAAACTATACCTATAAGTCTAATACTAAAAACAATAGTAAGAGCTATGAATAGCATCATTATATATTCAATGAGTATAACTGGCAATTTTTGTGACCTAGAAAACTCTTTATCAAAGGCTATATACAATATTGTATGATAGAAATACCAGAAGAAGGATACCATCAACAATGTTAATATTGCAAACTGCCACAAGTCACTTTGGGTAATCGTCAATATATTTCCAAAGAGAAACTCCGTCATCCCTGGAACATAACCCGGAGTCATAAATATAAATAGTATCCCCAAGGCCATACCTAATGACCAAAATACAGCAATTGCAGAATCCTCTCTAACCTCCCTTTTTCCAGAAAGCCACTGTACGCCAAAGGCAGAAACGACTGCAAAGAGTGCAGCCGTAACAATGGGGTTAACTCCAAGATAGAAGCCTAATCCCAATCCTCCAAAAGAAGCATGAGTAATTCCGCCACTTATGAAGACTAGTCTACGAACTACAATGTAGCTACCAACTAATCCACATAGAAGACTAACAAGAAGAGCCCCCATAAGAGCATTTCTAAAAAAGAGATAATCAAAGAGTTCAAGCATGAAAACGTCTCTCCCCTACAATTAGTAAAACCTCATCTTTAATAACTGTTGGCAATTCAACACCTCTCAATTGTAAGCTTCTACACCATCCAGCAACCTCCTCCTCGAGAAGGGTATAAAGTATTTCACGAAACTCTTCAACAGCATCAGAAGAATATTCCTGGGGGTCTTTGCCAATAAAGCGGTCAAGCTCCTCGTCGTCATAGTAAACTATCTCTTTACTTACAGCAGTAAGCAAACTATCCTTCTCACAAGTAGAGTGAGCTCCACAACACTCCTCTTCGACCTCTCCGATAGCAGGAGCCTCTGAAATCTCCCCTGTGGCTATCTTTCTTGCTATAGATCTATGATAAAAGAACCCTGCCACAGCAGCGACAACCCCCAAAAGCAGTAAAGCTATTAATAGTATCTGCATATGTAACAAATATAAATTAAAGTACTAAATATACTATCATTCATGATCAACCTTAAACCCTGCACGTTTCAAATCATCCCAATAAGTTGGATAAGACTTTGTAACTACACCAGGTTCAGATATAGTCAAACCCTCTATGGCCAATGAGGCTGGTGCAAAAGCCATAGCCATTCTATGATCTTCATACGTATGAATAGGCTCCATAGTAGCTTGACATCTTTGACCATCCCACTCAAGGACAGATTCCTTAGGGATAGACAAGATGAATCCAAGCTTTCTCATTTCATTCTGTAAAGCCTGAACCCTATCAGTCTCCTTGATTCTCAATGTTTGAAGGCCAGAGAAATGGAAAGGAATATTCATCAAACAGCAAGTAACTACAAAGGTTTGTACCAAATCTGGTTCATCAGAAAAATTATAAACCATCCTCTTACAGCTTGTTTGTATTCTAGAAAGTTCAACGCTTTCGCTACTCCATTTGCTCTTGACGCCTAACTTTAGGAAAAGGTCTGCAACCTTTCTATCACCCTGCAGACTCTCTTTTCTCAGGTATGGCAATACCACCCTTCCACCCTTAGGAGCAAGTGCAACTATCTGATACCAATATGATGCTGCCGACCAATCACTCTCAACAAAGAAATCATCTTCAAACTTATACTCTTGAGGCCTAACAATTATCTCATTCTCATACCACAAAGAATCTACACCGAAACGTCTCATCAAATCTAGAGTCATTGCAATGTATGGTTTTGAAACTATTTTCCCAGTTAAAGTGAGCTTAAGACCATCACGCATAGTTGGAGCAAGCATCAACAAAGCGGAAATAAATTGAGAACTTACACCGCCCGAAACCTCAATAGCACCACCAGCCAAAGCACGACCTGTAATCTTCAGCGGGGGGTAACCATTAACTCCCTCATACTCAATTTTAGCACCAATTGAATTCAAAGCATCAACCAACACTCCTATGGGTCTTTGCTTCATTCTTTCGCTTCCTGTTAAGTACCAAACACCAGCATACTTAGAGAGTAGTGCAGTCATAAAGCGCATTGCCGTTCCTGCTGCTCCAATATCAAATCGGTTACTATCTGAATCAAAAGCATTAGTAATAGCTTTTGTGTCGTCGCAATCACTTAGATTTAGAATCTCACAAACACTGTTACTTAGCGTGTGAATAGTCAAAACACGATTACTTATACTCTTTGAAGCGGGTAACTTAAACTCGCCACTAATGCTTTGAGGTGCCTCAAGCCTATATTGTGCCATATTGAAATCTCTGTAAATATTAAATGCTTTGGCAAACTTAACAATATTCCCACGAAATTGAGTTGCAAATAGTAATAAATATCACCCTTAAAGCCCTCAAATTAGGCTATTATTAGATTATAGAAGATATATTACACACTACAAGATAAGGGAATCTTGTAATAATATTGTAAATTCTAGGGTCAAACTAATTCAAACATTTGGTCAGAGTTCCGAATTTATATACTTTTGCGGTGATATTGGAAACCCAAACATTTTACCATACATCATGGGACACACACCTCCTTTTAAAGTCTTTTCGGGAACTAACTCCCGCTATCT
>JBOFUP010000034.1:0-12985 GCA_051652645.1 Bacteroidales bacterium | reverse complement strand
GTTTTGATTGCAAAGAAAGTTCCTTTAGTTTTATTATAGGGCAAATTCGGAAGCTATTTCTGTTTTTGCCCTATTTTTATACGTATCTCTTTGCTGATAACAGATCTACCATTAATTGCATTTACTAGTTGAATTCAGGGTGTAATAAATTAATACTGTGACGACTATTTATTATTTCGCTACATCTGCTTTCGGAAAGATTCTTATTAGGGATCAGTGAAGTTTATTTTCTTTTTGCGGGGAAGTAAATGGGTTACTATATTCTTAAGATTAATAAAGATTAGAACCAGCTAAACAAAAAAAGAGCGTTGAAAACTTTCATTTTCAACGCTCTTTGCGGAGAGAGAGGGATTCGAACCCCCGGTACCTTGCAGTACAACGGTTTTCAAGACCGCCGCATTCGACCACTCTGCCATCTCTCCAGTAAATTGGTCTTACAATCATGAGATATTGTTTCCCTCAATTGTTTTACAAAGATACAACTTTTCTTGGAACTTCAATAACAAATCTCACTTTTATGTAAAAGAAAAAATCTACTTTTAGCCACGATCAAAGAATATAGTCAAATAATGACTTAAATATAAATTGGTTAGGCAATAAAATCAAAAAAGTAAAAATATGGAAGATATTATTGATGGGCGTTGTGGTTGGTGCGGAATAGACCCACTTTATGTTAGTTATCACGACAATGAGTGGGGTAAATTGATCAAAGACGAGAAGAGACTATTCGAATATCTACTGTTAGAGACTGCACAAGCAGGACTTAGCTGGATAACCATTTTAAGAAAGCGAGAAGGTTATAGAGCAGCATTCTGTGATTTCGATGTAGAGAAGGTCTCTAAGCTAACTCAAGAGGATGTAGAACGACTAATGCTATTTGATGGGATAGTCAAAAATAGGCTAAAGATTAAGTCCACAATCACGAACGCACAACTATTCATGGCAATACAAAAGGAGTTTGGAAGCTTTTATGAATACACCCTCTCCTTCTTCCCCAATAGATCCCCGATAATCAATCACCCTCGTACGCTCAGTGAGATACAGGTAACATCCACCGTGTCTGATGCTATGAGTAAGGATATGAAGAGGCGAGGATTCAAATTCTTTGGCTCCACAATATGTTATGCCCACCTTCAAGCCTCTGGCTTTATCAATGACCATCTAGTGGGATGTAGATGCAAGGGTAAATAGATAGATATGTTATTGGGTACAACATTATGGCAATCTGTGTTCAGCATATCACCATAATGTAAAGTTGATTTGTATAATGTTAGTTAGCAACTCAGTGACTAAAATATTTCTCATTCCATCCACATGTCATGTATAATTAACAATAGAAGAGCCTATTTTTCACACCAAATCTATCTTCAACAGTTGTTTTTAGATTCAAAACAGCCCAAATCCATTAAATAGCATATAGTTTTAACCTAAATAAGAGGGGAAGTAGATAAAAATCATCAAAACAAAGACTCTGTGAGATTATCTTGCCGCATATTTAAGAGTAATTCATTAAATACACCCTCCTGATTAACTCTTATACCTTAGTAGTTAATTCTTAATAAGATAGAATGATTGATCTTTGAATAACACAACATTAGATCGGGCAACCACAAATAAGATGAATATAGCATTTCTAACACAAGGAACAAGAGGAGATATCGAACCTTTCATAGTATTAGGGAAAGCCCTAGTCCAAAGAGGCCATATCGTAACTATATCTGCTCCACGCAACTTTGATCAGTTAATCAATCAATCGGGATTAAAATTTTCACCTATTGAGATAGACGTTCAAGAACTATTAAACTCGAACGATGGAAAAGAACTTCTTAAGGGCAATCCATTCACCATATTCAAGCTACTCAAAAGTTTCATATACCCCTACATTGAAAGCTCTTTAGAGCTCTATCTATCATTAACACGACTTAATGATATAGTGATTTATCACCCCAAAACGCTTTGTGATTGTTTTGCTCATCAATTCCCCAATAAGATGATTAGGTCAATGCCCATACCAGCCGTCGAGCGTACTCATGAATTTGCATCCCCAGCATTAAGCGGATTCAAATTATTTAGCTTTATACCTAGTCTCTCCTATTTTGTACTTAAGTTAGGCTCAATCATGATGAGTAAACCCATAAATTGCTTTTTAAAGAGAAATTCAATAAGCAAAAACAACAAGTACGTAGAGTTACCTTTCTTATATCCAATCTCGGAGCAAATACTAAAAAAACCTGCTGATTATCCAACCTCTAGTCACTTCACTGGATTCTGGAATAGCATTTCCGAGGATCCATTACCTGGAGATGTTTTAGAGTTTCTTAATCACCCCACTCCTCCCATTATTGTAACTTTTGGAAGTATGACTGATAAGAAAATGGAGTCTAAGTTAGAGTTGATAATAGATAAATTACTAAAAATGGGACAAAGAGTTATTGTTGTGTCTGGGTGGAGTAAGGTAGATATTGCTTATGAATCATCTGATCTACTTAATATAAAAAACATTCCTTATGACACCCTTTTCCCAAGAGCTAAAGCAGTCATACATCATGGTGGGATTGGAACGACAGCAGCATGCTTAATTGCTGGTATTCCAATGCTTGTCTTGCCTATAATGTACCCTGTCGGAGATCAAATGTTTTGGGGTAAGCTGGCTCACTCAAAGGGTGTATCGCCTAAACCAATCCCATACAAGAGAATAGATAGCTCTAAACTAGAACTTAGCCTCTCTGACCTTATAAACAATCAAGAGTATTATAAAAACTCGAAGAGGTTTTCGCAATTGCTAAAACGCGAGAGTGGACTCAATGCGGCAATAAAGATAATTGAAGATAGGCTTAACTAATATCGAAATACTGACAAAGCTTTTAGTAGTGACTTTAGTGGGTGTTAGGGAGGTGAGGTTATTCCTTTTTAGATTATGTAAAATATATGCATAGTCCAACCAAACATTTAACATTTACACAAGTTTTGGACTTGATACGAAATCCCTTGAGATTGCTAAGTAATAGCACCAGCTAAACAAAAAAAGAGCGTTGAAAACTTTCGTTTTCAACGCTCTTTGCGGAGAGAGAGGGATTCGAACCCCCGGTACCTTGCAGTACAACGGTTTTCAAGACCGCCGCATTCGACCACTCTGCCATCTCTCCAGTCGATTACTGTCGCATCTGTGAGTTATTCCCCTCAAATGCATTACAAAGGTACGACTTATTTTGTTATATGCAAACTTTACGCTTGCTTTTTTACAACCGACCATCTAGATAAAGGGTATATAATAAAGTAATCCCCTTTAAATGAGGAGATCAGTTAGAGTTGTTTTTTTTTCGAATTAAGAAGCTCCTCTAGCCTTATCAACTCATTGCGATATTGAGCCGCCTCGATAAATTCCAATTTTTTAGATGCATCCAACATCTTACGTCGAGTAGCCTCAACAGATTTCTCAAGATCAGGTATGGACATATAACTAACCACAGGATCTGCTACAAGAGAAATGTCTTCATTCTCAATATAGGCATTTGATATAGGAGAATCCTTGGATTGAGATCCGAATATTGATCCATGAGATTTATTAATAGCTTGAGGAGTTATCCCATTCGCCTCATTATAGGCAAGCTGCTTCTCACGACGACGAAGAGTCTCATCTATGGTCTTCTGCATACTATCGGTTATTTTATCTGCATACATGATAACCCTACCGTTTAGGTTACGAGCAGCACGGCCGGCTGTCTGAGTAAGTGAACGATGCGACCTAAGGAATCCCTCTTTGTCTGCATCAATTATTGCCACAAGAGAGACCTCTGGTAAGTCAAGCCCCTCACGAAGAAGGTTTACACCAATAAGCACATCGTAAGTACCATTACGTAGCTCCTCCATAATCCTTATCCTATCTAGAGTATCTACGTCGGAGTGGATATAGTTACACTTAAAATCAAATCTATTCAAGTATTGATTCAACTCTTCAGCCATCCTTTTGGTGAGAGTAGTAACCAAGATACGCTCACCCCTCTCTACTGTCACTCTTATCTCCTCCATCAGATCATCTATCTGATTCAAACTAGGGCGAACCTCAATAATAGGATCAAGAAGCCCTGTTGGGCGAATAACCTGCTCAACAACAACCCCTTCTGATTTTATTAGCTCATAATCAGCTGGAGTAGCACTTACATATAGCACACTAGGAGTTAATGACTCAAACTCTTCAAATTTTAGAGGTCTATTGTCTATGGCTGAAGTAAGTCTAAATCCATATTCAACTAGATTACTCTTTCTTGAAGCATCCCCACCATACATAGCTCTAATCTGAGGTATGGTCACGTGACTCTCATCAATGACAGTAAGAAAATCTTTTGGGAAGTAGTCCAACAGACAGAAAGGACGAGTACCAGGCGCACGACCATCAAAATATCTAGAGTAGTTTTCTATCCCCGAACAGTATCCAACCTCACGGATCATCTCTAGATCGTAGCTAACCCTTTCATAGAGACGCTTAGCCTCGTAGGGCTTACCCTCAGACTTGAACTTTTCAACCTGTAATCCAAGATCTACATCTATCTGTGAAACAGCGCTATTAATCCTCTCTTGCGTGGTAACAAATATGTTTGCGGCGAAGATCCTATAGTTTGAGAACTTTTCGATAGAGACCCCACTTATTGGGTCTACAGTCTGTATGGACTCAATCTCATCTCCCCAGAATATAATACGAAGAATAAGCTCGGCATAAGCAAGATAGATATCAACCGTATCTCCTTTGACGCGAAACTGACCGTTAGTCAAATCAATATCATTGCGAGAGTATAACCCCGTAACTAGAGCTCTTAGGAAAACATTACGACCAATCTCCTGCCCTACCTTTATCTCAACTGCGGTAGCTTGAAAGTCCTCAGGATTACCAATACCATAAAGACAAGACACAGAGGAAACCACCAACACATCACGACGTCCCGAAAGGAGTGATGCAGTGGTGGATAGTCTGAGCTTCTCAATCTCTTTATTGATAGCTAGGTCCTTCTCAATGTATGTATCTGTAGTTGGAAGATAAGCTTCCGGTTGATAGTAATCATAGTAAGAGACGAAGTACTCTACTGCATTATCGGGAAAGAACTTCTTAAACTCTCCATAGAGCTGAGCTGCTAGGGTCTTATTGTGACTAAGCACCAAGGTTGGTCGCTGTATTCTCTCAATAAGATTAGCAACAGTAAAAGTCTTCCCGGATCCTGTAACACCAAGTAGTGTTTGAAAATCTACACCACTATTTATTCCGTCTACTAACTGATTAATAGCCTCAGGCTGATCTCCGGTGGGCTTATAGTCTGATACGAGTTTGAAATCCATTTTTTATGGTTTCACTGGAACAATCATCACTGCTATTACATAGGCAATTAAGCCAGGAAAGCCACCTGTAAAGAGCGTTAGAAACACATACAAAAGGCGAATAACAGTAGGGTCAGCATCCATGTACTCAGCTAAACCACTCAACACGCCTGCAAACATTCGATCTTTTGATCTATAAAGTCTCTTAGACATAATAGTTGTTTTTTAATAAGATTGGTAATTATTGAAGAAGTTGTCGTATTGCCCCTGATTGAGCATCAAAGATAACCCTTGTTGTTGATTTCTTGTTCTCAAACAGAATAGAAGGCAGCATACCCTTTACCCCAAATTGAGTCATAAGAAATTCACCAGAAACAAGAGGCTTGTCAGCAAGTCTCAATGAGATGGTTGCTTTACCAGGTATATTATAATATATAGCAGGCTGCTCTTTCTTCTTCTCTTTTGGATCAACAGGCTCAAGGCTTTTCTGATCCGTTACATTCATATCAAGATAAATAGGAGCACCGCTCAAGTCATCCTTATCAACTACACCAAAATATTTTGAGAATCTGAAGACAATCTGTGTGTTAAGCATCTCTGAAGGATCAATCTTTATACGTTGATACACCTTCTCAACTTGTTGATTACCCACAAACTGAGATAGTAGCACTCTCTCCTGCTCCTCAAGCTGAGATAGAAGAAATTTAAGTGCCTCACCGTCTGTTGGCATATTATCGGCTTGACCCGTGAGGAAATCTTGTCGTGACTCGCGCAAACGATAAATCTGCTTTGCAACTATCTCTGCCATCTTAGCTGTAGAGCCTGATAGATGAAACTCCTCGGACAAAATATTGCTATTGCTCGAAGCAAAAGGGATAATCACCAAAGATTGTGATACTGGTTTTGGCTGAGCTTGGGCAAACTCCTCAGATTTTGGTGTTTCATTTACTGAACAAATAACCCCGTCTGGGGTGAGATAAATAAAAGGAGCAGTAGCAGACTTGAACTGCATCATATAACCCTCACTCTTATCTACTTCAGGATAAGAAGAGAGAGAGACATTATCCAATGAGTATATAGTCTGATCTTGATTTGCAACATCAGTAATACCAAGGAAACGCTCAGCATACTTAGAGTATGGAGCAGCCTTTGTTGTGGTCTTTGTCAATTCGACATCCACATATATAGCAGTTTTAGGTAGGTAGTAACTCAAACCCATATCACTATTCTTAGCAGCAGACATCTTTATTAGATCAATCGTCTGAGCCGAAGCTGAGAGAGAGACTAAAAGTGTTAGAGCAGTAGCTATTTTTTTCATCATTAATTAAAGGAGTTGTTCGTTAATTACTTACTAGCAAAATCATCTCTTGTGCTCAACACGCATACGGCAGCACTCTTTATATCCCCACACCCTGGAGGATTAAGTTTTGCTAATTTTATCTCTATCTCCTGGATTGTTCCAAACTCTTTATACAGTTGATTAACAACTCTTCCTGCTAAATGTTCTAATAGATTAGCCCTAATAGCTAGCTGTTGCTTAACAACTTCATATATATCGGCATAACTAACAGTTGTATCTATATCATCTGTCTCTATAGCCTTATCAATATTTACATAGAGCTTAAGCCAAACACGAAAACGATTACCAACAAGAGCCTCTTGTTCGAATACTCCATGGTAGGCAAAAAACTCCATCTCATCTAGTTCTATCCAACTTCTCATTTAGTATACTATTAGCGTTATAGGTTCCAAAATTAGGTATAAACTTAAAACATTTATCTACAAAAGGAGTATATTTGCCTATTATAACACTGATTTTTATGTTTAAGAGAGAAGAGAAAACCGTAGGAATGCCTCACAATGCCTTCGCTGTGGGCACAACCATAGATGGAAATATATGTGCTGACGAGGATATACGTATTGACGGCACCTTAAATGGTAACATAATTTGTAGCGGAAAAGTTGTTATTGGTCCGCAGGCTACCGTGAATGGAAATATCGAATCTTCCACCGCCGATATTATGGGTAGAATAGTTGGTAATATATCAATTAAAGAGACCCTAACAATCAGATCCTCTGGAGTTATCGACGGAGATATTACAACACCCCAATTGGCAGTAGAACCCAATGCTAAGTTCAGCGGCAAATGCTCTATGGCTCAATAGTTGTACCCCTTTTAGCAAGTAAATCAGAGGAACTTGTTATTACCACCTTAGAAACACCAGAAGAGATTGCTTGAAATGCATTCTCAAGCTTTGGAATCATACCACCCTGTATGACTCCATCTGCCTTCAAAGACTCAAAGTCTATTGGCTTAATACTACAAATAACACTACTGTCATCGCTTTCATCACGTAGCACTCCTGCCCTTTCAAAGCAGTATACAAGTGTTACGTCAAACTCCTCTGCAAGAGACTTTGCCATCGCCCCTGCTATTGTATCAGCATTAGTGTTTAAGATCTGCCCTTGTCCATCGTGAGTGATAGGAGCAATAACGGGAACTATACCTTGCCTGATTAAAGAAGCTAATATTTCACTATTAACCCTTGTCACATCACCAACAAACCCATAATCCACGGCAGATGCCTTACGCCTCTGTGACTGTACTATATTAAGGTCTGCGCCCGTCAATCCAAGAGAGTTTATACCCTTTGCTTGAAGAGCGGAGACTATACCCTTATTGACTAATCCACCATATACCATAGTTACAACATCAAGCATATCACCATCGGTGATACGCCTTCCGTCAACCATCTTGCTATCTATACCCATCTGAGATGCTACCTTAGTGGCAGAACGACCACCACCATGAACCAGCATTTTCAAACCATCAATCAGGGAAAATTGAGAGAGAAGAGCCTGCAAAGACTCTTTCTGCTCAACAATCTTACCCCCTACTTTTATTATTGTCAACTTTTGTTTCATCTCTTTTTATTTACATCCACAAAGACGGTTACCAACCACTTGTGGCACCACCACCACCAGAGCGACCGCCGCCAAAACCGCCGCCACCAAAGCCTCCCATTCCACCACCGAAGCCACCGCCTCCGCGTCTACCTCCAGGAGGAGGAACGACTATAATACGAGGCAATGTATAAGGTTCTATTAATTTATGTTTACAGTGTTGACAGAAATACTCTCTTTGCCCTGATCCTTCATAAAGAGGAGTTGGTGTACGAAGAACCCTATCACTACTTAAGGCGAATGTCTTAGCTTTACACTGAGGACACTTGCGATAGTTACTATACTCCGCATCAAACTTATATATTTTCTTGTTTGAACAACTACCACATACCCACACATCATAATCAACTGAGCGAATTCTCTCCTCTATCCTTTCAGCTTCAGTAAGGTGGAAATCATCATCCTCTTCACTCAATTTACTCATTTTACTACCACACTTGTCACATTCATGCTTACCATCACGCAGATTCTTCTTTTTCCAGAAGAAGAAAAGAACAACAAAGAGCATCAATGCTGGAAATATAACAGTGAATATAATAATTGGCACCTTATACCCGATTATATTTCTATACTTATCATATCTATCACTCTTTGAATTTAGACTAAAGAAGATAGAAAAAGCAAAGAATATAGCCACTCCCACAGAGAGAAGCATATACCAAGGGAAAGCACTCTTTGCTTTATCCACAACGAGGGTTCCCATACTAGATTTAATCTCCTCTCTCACATCCTCATCAAGAAGATAGCTTGCTGTCTTATTAACTCCTGATATCATCCCTTGATCAATATCACCCCTACGGAAGTGAGGTATCATATCAACCGTCTGAATCCTCTTACATATAGCATCTGGAAGCACACCCTCTATACCATAACCTGTTTCGAAAGTGATCTTCTTTTGATCTGAGACAAAAAGGATTAATAGACCATTATCACGATCTCGCTTTCCAATACCCCAATGAGCAAAAAGCTCAGTAGCAAATTGCTTAATATCACTCTGCCCTATTGATCCTACAAGCACAACAGCTACCTCCGCCGTTGTAACTTGTCTAACCCTCTGCAACTCCTTATTGATTGTAGAAACAGCAGCGTTAGAGATAATATTATCAGGATTAGAAACGAACTGCGTAGAATCCTTTAATTGAATATTTGGTATCGTCTCAATACGATAAACCTCAGCTGGAAGAAGCTGAATGATGAACATCAGAAGAGTTGCTAATAACAACTTTTTCATATATAAGTAATTTTAGTTTGCGTTTATAATGCTGGAAGACTCATCCCATTAATCTTACGATAGAGATCTAAAGCATATACATCTGTCATTCCAGAGATATAATCAAGAACAGCAACGACCCTACCATATACAGTAGGAGCATTAACTTCATACTGTGATGGCACCCTATTAAGTAGAAGCTTTGAATAAGCCTTCTCTGGGTTTAGCACAGCCTCTATAAGCCTCTCCAATAGTGTGACTATGATTTGATAACCTGCCACTTCAACATCAAGCACCTCCTTCGATGCATAGATTTTTTTGTAAGCTATCTTGGTACAAAGCTCATATGCTTCACGAGGTTTCTCATCAATATATTTAATCAATGGACCAGAAAACTGACCACACAAGAGCTTTTCCTCATTTTTAATAAACACCCTAGCACACTGCTCTATGAGCTTTCCAATAACAGATGATCTGAGATAAGAAATCTGCTCATTAACATCATCTAAATAGCTTAGAGCCCTAGTGATAGAGTCTAATCTTGGAGAATCAAAATATGATAGAAGGATCTCCTTTGTCTCCTCTGTTGTCAATATCTTCAATTTATGAGAATCCTCAATATCCATTATTTGATAGCATATATCATCGGCAGCCTCAACCAAATAAACAAGAGGGTGACGAGCATATCTTATAGGCGAATCCCCTAAACGAATCATACCCAAGCGCTCAGCAATATAACAAAAATCGGCAACTTCTGACTGTAGAAATCCGAACTTTCCTTTCCCTCCTGCAAGAGAAGATTCATACGGGTACTTAACTATGGAGGCTAATGTTGAATAAGTAAGAGCAAAACCGCCCTTACGTCTTCCTTGAAACTGATGAGTAAGAAGTCTGAAAGCATTTGCATTTCCCTCAAAGTTGATAAGGTCCTGCCACTCACTCTGAGTCATTTGTGATTTCAACTCACTACCTTTGCCCTCTACAAAAAAAGCATTGATTGCCTTCTCTCCTGAGTGACCAAAGGGCGGATTACCCAAATCATGAGCAAGACAAGCCGCAGAAACAATATTGCCACACTCATAGAAGAGCTTATACCATGGAGCATTCTTATCATACTTATCTTTTATCCCACGTGCTACAATATCCCCCAAGGAGCGACCAACACAGGCTACCTCAAGACTATGTGTCAACCTATTATGGACAAACACACTGCCTGGTAGAGGGAATACTTGTGTTTTATTCTGCAATCTTCGAAATGGCGCTGAGAATATCAATCTATCATAGTCCCTCTGAAACTCTGTTCTATCATGCTTCTGATCACCACTCCAGCCCTCGAGGCCAAAACGTTGAGCCGACAATAAGCAGCTCCACTCCATTTTATTCATTGAGTTGAATTTATCTTTCATTAAGTTCCTTATTGGACAAAGGTAGAAAAAAATAAAAATTGATTACATTTGCTCCAATAAAATCGAGACTCTCTATTTTAATATTAGATAAGTTGCACCTATTTCCACAAAACAAACAGTAATGCGTAAACTAAAAAAATCCCTACTTCTACCTATACTATTGCTTATATATTTGGCAGTGCTTTCCTATTTTACTCTCCCTGAATATCTTGAAAAGCAAAACCATTTGGAGTATTGGGGCACTATATCAGCAACTATAATGATAATAGCAGCACTTCACTACGTTCTTAGAGTTAGAGAGAAAAAGCAGAGATATAAAAGAGACAAACGCAATGCTGGACACCGCAAAACATGGTAATATGAGAATACTCTTAACCTTATCTTTATCAATACTATGCACTATCTACTCATCAATGATGGGGCAGGTTACAGAACATGGAAGACTATTCATCAACCCTCAGATAACAGGGCTTGATATAAGTCAAGTTAAACAAGAGAACTACAAAACAGGTATTAATACCTCGTTTGCTATTGGAATGGGTGTGCTTCTTACAGAAAGGATGGCAGTCATCGGAAACTTCGGTATGCAAATAAACAACCAGAATGAGCAACGTAACAATAGCTTTCAGGTTGAGGGTGGACTAAGATTGTACCTTATTAAGCATTGGTATGCCCAAGGTATGATTGGATATCAAAAGAATCTTGCAAATAATATTGGCTCTGAAAAAAGACCAGACTTTGTACCTTTAAGTGCTGAGACTGGAATAAGCATATTCGTTAGCCGAAGATTCGCTATTGAACCTGGTGTTTATTGGAAATATAGCTTAGCAGATACATACCGAAGATTTGGATTCAAACTCGGACTAGCATTCTACCTATAACGAGCATGAGTGAAGGAAAAATAAGAATAATAAGATTAGATAATAAATGGCAAAGAAAAGTGTAACTACACGCAGAGCTACATCAAAACCCAAAAGAAGAACAACAAAAAAGAGTAAGGGAGAAGAATCACTCTCATGGGGGGTAATTGCTATAATCTTCCTACTCCTTGTGGCTCTTATTGGATTATTTATACTCAGACCAAGGGTTAAAGAGAACCTAAACAAAGTAAAGAGAACTACAAAAACAGAACAACATTCCTACAACAAGGAGGATTACAATAGTTGGCTAATGCCAGAGGAGTGCTTCGACAGAGAGGAGACTCTTCTCAAACACTCTGAGTATAACGTTTCATACAACAAAGATTACAAAAATGCTAATTGGGTGGCATATAAACTTGTGGGAAATAGACTAAAAGGACCCCAACACAAGAGGGATGATAATTTTACGCCAGACCCAAAACTCAAGTATAAACACACAACAACCTCTGACTTTACTCGATCGGGGTTTGACAGAGGACATCTAGCTCCTGCAGCCGACATGGCATGGAGTAAGAAGGCTATGAACGAATCGTTCTATATGACTAACATCTCACCACAAGACCCAAATTTCAATCGAGGCGTATGGAAAAGGTTAGAGGAACAAACTAGGAAATGGGCAAAATCAGACTCTCTACTTCTTATAATGACTGGACCAGTACTAACTTCCGGCCTACCAACGATGGGAAAGACAGATATAATCATTCCAGAATATTTCTACAAAGTTGTTGTAGACCCGGTCCCTCCTGTTCGTAAAGCTATCGCATTTGTAATACCAAACAAAGCGTCAAAGAAATCACTTCGCTCATTTGCAGTTACGGTTGATAGCGTTGAGAGACTTACCGGTTTAAACTTCATGGAAGCTATGCCTGACAACTTAGAAGATAGACTAGAAGGGAGTTTTAATCTAAAGGATTGGGACTGGTCGACAAACTGAAATATAGCTACTATTGAGCTTTATTAAGCCCCTATATCTGACAAAAAGAAAAAAAAGAGTTTGAGAATTAAAAGAATAGAGCTATTTTTGTACTCTAATAGCTAAGAACAAATTAATTGTTATAATTTAATATACCGTCATAATGAACGTTTTACAACAGAACATTGACAGCGTAAATGCAATCGTAAAGATTCAGGTTGAAAAGGCTGACTACCAAGAGAGAGTTGAAAAATCTTTGCGCTCT
>JBOFUP010000033.1:0-2309 GCA_051652645.1 Bacteroidales bacterium | reverse complement strand
TTCTACCTTTGGTCAGATCGTATGGAGACATCTCTACTTTCACTTTATCACCTGGAAGAATTTTTATATAGTGCATACGCATCTTTCCAGAGATATGAGCTGTGATCATGTGTCCATTCTCCAACTCTACACGGAACATCGCATTAGACAATGCCTCTACGATAACTCCATCTTGTTCAATTGCTGATTGTTTTGACATAATAAAACCTTAAATTTGTTTCTCGGCTAAGACCTCATCGATATACTCAAATGTAGATAGAATATCCGGACCATTATCTCCAACTGCAATAGTATGTTCGAAATGAGCTGAATATTTATTATCTCGAGTTCGAGTAGTCCAACCATCTCTTTCAAAAACAATTGAGCGAGTACCAAGGTTTACCATCGGTTCAATGGCAATAACCATTCCCTTCTGGATTTTAGGTCCTGATCCTCTACGACCATAATTAGGCACTTCGGGGGATTCATGTAGATTTCTTCCGATACCATGCCCAACAAGTTCGCGAACAATTGAATATTTGTTTGCTTCACAATAAGATTGTACAGCAAAACCAATATCACCGATTCTGTTTCCTTCTTTAGCTTGCTCGATACCTTTATAAAGAGACTCTTTAGTTACTTGGAGTAATCTTTGATGCTCCTCAGAGATATTTCCTACAGCAAATGTATATGCTGAATCTCCAAAGAAACCGTTCAAAAGAACACCACAATCAACAGAGACAATATCTCCATCTTTCAGTTCGTACTTAGAAGGTAAACCGTGTACAACATGTGAGTTTATCGATATGCAAAGTGTGTTTGGAAATCCACTATACCCTAGAAATCCGGGTACTGCATGATTGTCTCTAATAAACTCCTCTGCTCGCTTATCTAAAGTTAGAGTATTAACACCTGGTTGGATTAACTTAGCAACTTCTGCTAGAGTCTTTCCAACCAAGCGTGCACTCTCTCTAATAAGCTCTATTTCTTCCTTAGTTTTGAGAATTATCATTCTTAATAAGCAGCAACAGAACTGGTTCTTCCTTTAATTTTACCGGATTTTAATAATCCATCATAGTGTCTCATTAATAGATGACTCTCTACTTGCTGCAAGGTATCAAGAACAACACCTACAAGGATAAGAAGAGAAGTACCTCCAAAAAATTGAGAGAACTCAGCACTTACACCTGCAACACGAGCAAAAGCAGGAAGAATAGCAACAAGTGCCAAGAAGATTGAACCTGGAAGAGTAATTCTAGACATTATGCCATCGATATACTCAGCAGTCTTCTTCCCTGGTTTAATACCAGGTATAAATCCATTGTTTCTTTTAAGCTCATCAGCCATTTGAGTTGGCTGAATAGTAATTGCAGTATAAAAGTAAGTAAATGCAATGATCAATAGAGCAAACGTTACGTTGTAACCAATTCCCCCTTGATGAACAAATGATGACAAGAAAGGACCTACAGAATCAAGTTCAGAGAATCCGATAAGAGTAACTGGAATAAACATAATTGCTTGCGCAAAAATGATTGGCATTACATTCGCAGCATTAACCTTTAAAGGAATATACTGTCTAGCACCACCATATTGCTTATTACCAATAATTCTCTTCGCATACTGAACTGGCACCTTTCTAGCACCTTGTACCAGTAGGATTGCACCTGCTATAATAAATAGTAGGACCACAATTTCCACCAATAACATCACAAGACCACCTGCTCTTTCATTCACTCTTGAAATAGCTTCTTGAAGAATAGAGTGTGGTAATCTAGCAATAATACCAACAAGAATAATGAATGAGATACCATTACCTATACCCTTGTCAGTTATACGCTCACCTAGCCACATGATAAACATGCTACCAGCAGTTAGAATTATCGTTGATGAAACAAAGAAAAACCAACCAGAAGGTATCATAGATCCTGCTGCTCTCATCTGTACACCAAGGTTAATCAGGTAAGATGGAGCTTGGAAAAGAAGGATCAAAATGGTTAGATAACGTGTATATTGGTTCATCTTCCTGCGACCACTTTCGCCCTCTCTTTGTAGTTTCTGAAAATAAGGAACTGCAATTGAGAGAAGTTGTATAACAATTGAAGCCGAAATATACGGCATTATACCCAAGGCAAAAATCGAAGCGTTAGAAAAAGCACCTCCCGAAAACATATCAAGAAGAGACAAAAGACCGCTATTGGTTTGTTCAGCCAATCGAGTCAACCCTTCGGGGTCAATTCCAGGAAGTACAATATAGGAACCTAATCTATAGATTGCAACAAGCAAGATGGTAGTGAGGATTCGATTTCTCAAATCCTCAATCTTCCATATAT
>JBOFUP010000032.1:0-14378 GCA_051652645.1 Bacteroidales bacterium | reverse complement strand
AAACTTCATACATACGGCATTAAACGCTACATA
Organism: Bacteroidales bacterium; assembly: GCA_051652645.1. Lineage (GTDB taxonomy): Bacteria > Bacteroidota > Bacteroidia > Bacteroidales > UBA7332 > UBA7332. The sequence continues at coordinate 14,345 of JBOFUP010000032.1, read as the reverse complement.
AGTCACAACACCTAACATAATACCATCAGCAATACTATATGAGAACGGTATGAAGATAATAGTAAGGAAAGCTGGAATTGCTTCTGAGAAATCATCAAAATTCACGTTTCCTACTACGCGTATCATAAACAGACCTACCATAACTAAAGCAGAACAAGTTGCTGCTGCTGGAATGATAAGAAATAATGGTGCAAAGAATAGAGAAAGGAAGAACAATGCTCCGACAACTATTGCTGTAAGACCTGTGCGTCCACCTGTTGCTACACCCGATGCACTTTCAACATAAGAGGTAACAGTACTTGTACCGATTACAGCACCTACGGTGGTTGCTATTGCATCTGCAAGAAGTGCTTTCTTTACGTTGGGTACATTTCCGTCTTTATCTAGTAATTTAGCACTTGTGCAAACACCAATAAGTGTACCAACTGTATCAAAAATATCGATAAACATGAATGTGAAAACAATAATCACCATGTCTATAGATAGAATCTGTGACCAGTCAAAAGCAACGAAATTGTTGTGGATAGATGGAGCCATTGAAATTGGAGAGAAGTTATCAGGAATGATAGTAACTCCCATCGGTATACCCAGAAGTGTAGTAAGTAGAATACTTATCAGAAGAGCTCCTTTTACATTAAGAATCAAAAGAACCGATGCCAATCCAATACCAAGCATCCCCAAAATAACTGATGGGCTAGTCATATCACCCAGAGCGACAAGTGTAGCTGGATTATCTACAATTATTCCAGCTCCTTTCAATCCAATTAGTGAAATAAACAGACCAATACCAATCGAAATACTAATCTTAACATTGGCTGGTATTGCCTTAATGATGGACTCTCGAATATTAAAGAATGACATCAAAATAAAAAGGATACCCTCAATGAACACACCAGCGAGTGCGAATTGATAAGAGTATCCCATTGTTAATACGACAGTGAATGCAAAGAATGCATTTAACCCCATTCCTGGTGCCAATCCTATCGGTAAATTGGCAAAAAATCCCATAAGTAAACATCCAACTACAGATGCTAAAGCTGTAGCGGTGAAGAGTGAACCTTTATCCATTCCAGCTGCAGATAAGATGTCTGGATTAACGGCTAGGATGTATGCCATTGCCATAAAGGTTGTAAAACCTGCAACAACTTCCCTGCGAACATTGGTCTTGTGTTCACTCAATTTAAATAACTTCTCAAACATAAAAATATCCCCTAGTTAAAAAATTAAGCCGCGAAATTAGCCATTATGAACGATATATAAAAACAGGAACGAGAGTCAAGCATCTTTTTCATGAACTACTGCCACTCTTTATTCTATTTTCAGGTATTGAAGTGTGGCAATACATATAACTAGATGTGAAACTAGGTAGAGAGTATATTGAATTATGCCGTTTGTCTTTTTATCTCAATTTGAGTACAAATAGTCCATCAATAAAACAACATATATAAAGAGAGCGTAGAGTTTGCCAATACAGGAAACTCTACGCTCTCTCTTATAATTAACTCCACCTCTTGGTGAGTTGTCCTATTATTACAATAGATCTACGCTTCTTTTTATGAAGTTGCTTAGAGCCTCTCCCTTAAGCTTACCGCTTGAAAGAAGAGCTATGTCTATTAGTTGGCGAACAAGCTTGTTTTGGTTGCCATATTCTGCCAATAGTTTAGATCTCTGAGCTGTCAATTGGTCAATCTCTTTGTTTGTCTTGTCAAGATCTTCCTTCTCAATAGTTGGAATCTCTTCTGACTTCAACTTGCCATGAGCAGTGGATAGGTCTGAAGCATACTGCTTAAGAGAGTTGATCTTCTCAATGATTGGCTTGAGAGTATCACCACAAGCCTGCTCTTCTTGAGATAGAATTCTTTTACATACCTCATGATCACTATTAACAATAAGATTGTAACTATCTGGCATCTCTCCCATGAATGCATACATTGGATTTACTGCCGCCATCTCTTTCATACGTCTCATCTGCTCCATTTGAGTGATCACAACAGGTTGTGCACTCTCGCCCATTGCTTCAAATACTACATTGAAGTTGGTCTTCTCAATAGTTGGTATCTGAGAGTTGAAAAGCTCACGCATATCTGTTGTCTGATCAGCTGTAAGGTGTGACTTAGCTCTATCCTCTTTTTGGATGATATTATCTATCAAGTCACTATCCACACGAACGAAGTGAGTGTTCTCAAGCTTCTGCTCTAAACTAGCTGCAAGGTGAGTGTCAAGTTGGCCATCCATTAGAAGTACGCTATATCCTTTTGATTTAGCTGCCTCAATGTAGCTGTATTGAGCGTCACGGTCAGTTGTATATAGGTATACTACCTTACCTTCTTTATCTTTCTGGTCAGCCTCAACTAGAGTTTTGTACTCTTCAAGAGTGAATAGCTTGCTATCTTCTGTCTGAAGAAGAAGGAACTTCTTAGCACGCTCCTCAAACTTCTCATCAGTTAGTATTCCATACTGAATGAATACTTTCAAACTATCCCACTTCTCTTCGTACTGCTGACGCTCTTGGTTAAATATTTCCTGAAGACGATCTGCTACTTTCTTAGTGATATGGTTAGATATCTTCTTAACGTTGCCATCTGCCTGAAGGTATGAGCGAGATACGTTTAGAGGGATGTCTGGTGAGTCGATAACACCATGTAGAAGTGTCAAGAACTCTGGCACAATACCTTCAACTGAGTCTGTTACAAATACTTGATTTGAATAGAGTTGAATTTTGTTGCGCTGAAGCTCCATATTGCTCTTAACCTTAGGGAAGTATAGTATACCTGTTAGGTTAAATGGATAGTCAACATTGAGGTGTATCCAGAATAGAGGTTCTTCGCTACCAGGGTAAAGGTCACGATAGAAGTTTTTATAATCCTCTTCTGTCAACTCACTAGGCTTCTTTGTCCACGCAGGGTGTGTCTCATTGATCTGACGATCTTGATCTGTATCAACCTGTGCATTATCTTTCCACTCTTTTACCTTACCAAAGATAACAGGAATAGTTAGGAACTTACAATACTTATTGAGTAGGGTCTCAAGACGCGACTCCTCAAGAAACTCTTGGTTGTCATCATCTATATGCAATACGATATCTGTACCGCGAGTTGTTTTGTTTGAGTCTTCAATCGTATATTCTGGATCACCAGTACATGACCATTTGACAGCTTGCGCTCCTTCATTATGAGATAGAGTTATGATCTCTACTTTTTTAGACACCATGAATGCTGAGTAGAACCCAAGACCAAAGTGTCCGATGATAGAACCTGCATCGCTGTCGTACTTCTTAACAAACTCCTCTGCCCCAGAGAATGCTATCTGGTTGATGTACTTCTCAATCTCCTCGGCTGTCATACCAATACCGTTGTCAGATATTGTAACTGTTTTAGCCTCTTTATCGATAGATACACTAACTTTTAGTTCTCCAAGCTCACCCTTGAATTCACCTACCGAGGATAGAGTCTTAAGTTTATTGCTAGCATCAACAGCATTTGAGACAAGTTCGCGTAGGAATATCTCGTGGTCGCTGTATAGAAACTTCTTGATGATTGGAAATATATTGTCGGAGGTAACTCCAATGTGTCCTTTCTGTTGTGACATATCTATTTTAGTTTATTTGGTATTGAAAAAAGTAAGGAGTGAATGGGTCACGGAGTTCTCACTGCGTATACTCATTCACCCCTCATTGATTTTAATCTATCTATTTAACTTACTAAGCTATTACTTAACCTCTTCAAAATCAACATCAGTAACATCACCTTGGTTTGCAGATGATCCACCTTGAGGTTGCTGAGCCTGCTCTGCACCACCTTGAGCCTGTTGAGCTTTGTAAAGCTCTTCAGAGATAGCGTGAAGTGCTGTCTCAAGTTCCTTCATAGCTGGTTCGATACGTGCAACATCTTGAGATTTGTGAGCTTCACGAAGAGTAGCTAGTGCTGCCTCTACTGGAGCCTTCTTGTCAGCTGGGATCTGCTCTCCAAGATCTTTAAGTTGTTTCTCAACTTGGAAGATCATTGAGTCTGCTTTGTTGATAGTCTCGATGCGTTCTTTCTCTTTTGAGTCAGCCTCAGCATTTGCTGCAGCCTCTTCTTTCATACGCTGGATATCTGCATCAGAAAGACCAGATGATGCCTCGATACGAATATTTTGCATCTTACCTGTTCCTTTATCTTTAGCTGTTACGCTAAGGATACCGTTAGCATCGATGTCGAAAGTCACTTCAATTTGAGGTACACCGCGTTGTGCTGCTGGAATACCATCAAGGTGGAAACGACCGATTGATTTGTTCTGTGTAGCCATTGGACGTTCACCCTGTAGGATGTGGATCTCTACAGATGGCTGGTTGTCTGAAGCTGTTGAGAACACCTCTGATTTCTTAGTAGGAATAGTAGTGTTAGCATCTATAAGTTTAGTCATAACACCACCCATAGTCTCAATACCTAATGAAAGAGGAGTTACATCAAGAAGAAGAATATCTTTAACCTCACCTGTCAATACACCACCTTGGATTGCAGCACCTACAGCTACTACCTCATCAGGGTTTACACCTTTTGATGGAGCTTTACCGAAGAATTTCTGTACAATCTCTTGAATAGCAGGCATACGAGTAGATCCACCTACAAGTATCACCTCATCAATATCTGACTGAGTAAGACCAGCATCTTTCATAGCCTGCTGACATGGAGCAAGAGTAGCTTGTATCAATTTATCTGCCAACTGCTCAAATTGTGCACGTGTCAAGTTCTTAACCAAGTGTTTTGGAATCCCATTAACCGGCATGATGTAAGGCAAGTTGATTTCAGTTGTTGTTGAACTAGAAAGTTCAATTTTAGCTTTCTCCGCTGCCTCTTTAAGACGCTGAAGAGCCATAGGATCTTGACGAAGATCTATACCCTCTTCTGCCTTAAAGCTATCTGCCAACCAATCAATGATAACTTGGTCAAAATCATCACCACCAAGGTGAGTATCACCATTTGTTGAACGAACTTCAAAAACACCATCACCTAGTTCAAGGATAGAGATATCGAAAGTACCACCACCGAGGTCAAACACTGCGATCTTCATATCTTTGTGTGCTTTATCTAGACCATAAGCTAGAGCAGCAGCAGTAGGCTCATTTACGATACGCTGAACTTTAAGACCTGCGATCTCACCAGCCTCTTTAGTAGCTTGTCTTTGAGCATCATTGAAGTATGCAGGTACAGTAATAACTGCGTCTGTCACCTCTTGTCCAAGATAATCCTCAGCAGTTTTCTTCATCTTTTGAAGAACCATAGCTGATATCTCTTGTGGAGTATATAAACGACCATTGATGTCAACACGAGGAGTATTATTATCACCACGAACTACGTCGAATGGTACGCGAGAGATCTCTTTTTGCACACGATCAAATGACTCACCCATGAATCTTTTGATAGAAGCTACTGTATTTTTAGGGTTTGTGATAGCTTGACGTTTTGCTGGATCACCAACTTTACGCTCACCACCATCTATAAATCCAACAATTGATGGAGTTGTACGACGGCCTTCGCTGTTTGAGATTACGATAGGCTCATTTCCTTCTAGTACTGCAACACAAGAGTTGGTTGTACCCAAATCGATTCCAATAATTTTTCCCATAATTGTAATATGTTTATCTGTTGTTTTATTCTTTGTTTATCAAAATATTTTTAGGCTTTATGCCTTCACTAGATGATAAAACAAAGGGCGTGCCAAAAACAAATATATTTTGGCACGCCCTTTTTTGTATGTCTATTTTGTCACGGCATTGCGACAAAGTGTCAGCATTTCTGACTCTATTCCCAACTCTTGTATGGATTTTTCACCAACGATGAGTTATAGTATCTAGTATCTCCAGTCACCTCAACACCTATCCACGAAGGAAGTTCTACTATTTGCAACTCACTGGATAATTCGACTTCTGCTATAAGCAGACCTAGATTTTCACCGCTGAACTCATCAACCTCAAAAGTTAGGCCATTAAATGGCACAATATACCTAACCTTATCAATCACTCCTGGTTCGCAAAGCAAGAGCAACTCCTCTGCTTCTTGAATAGAGATCGGCTTTTCCCACTCATAGCGGCTCATACCACTGCTATTAGTAACACCTTTTATGGTTAGAAAAGCTGAATCACCTTTTATGCGTACTCTCACCGAGCGTGCTGGATTAGATGATATATAACCTTGGATTATCTTATGAGAAGATAGTGCGAACTCTTTAAATTCACCATCAACTAGAAATTTACGTTCTATCTCTAAGGCCATAATAAGTCTATTTGATTGGTTTTACATAAGCTCGTCGAAGTTTATGATGCTCGGTTTTGAAAGCATCCCACTGCGCCTGAACCTTTTCATTGCTCTCTAGTTCAGGATTACTTTCAGCGTAGATAGTCCCTGCGGCCTTAAACGACTCAATCAAGTCAGCAAATAGAAGGGCTGTAACTCCCTTACTTTGATAATCTGGTCGTGCTGCTAAGAGCATAAGATCTACCACCTCTGGTTTGCCCTTTAGAGCTTTAAGGAAATGAAAGAATCCAAATGGGAACAATTTACCTTTTGACCTTTGTAAAGCCTTAGATAGCGAAGGGAGCGCTACACCAAAACAGATCAATTCATCATGCTCATTAACTATAAGAGTGAGCATATCCATTCTCAATATAGGAACATACATCTTTATGTAGTGATCAATCTGTTTTTGAGTCAGTGATGTGAATCCATAAAGATCTTTATAGGAGTCGTTCACTAATTCGAAAAGCTTCTTACCCCATCCCTGATTAACTACCTGCGATGCACTATTGAACTTGAGTACTCTAAGGTTGTATTTACGTTTTACAATATCAGCTACTCGTAGATACTTTTCAGGAACATTCTCTGGAATAAAAATCTTGAACTCTTTCCAATCCACATCCTTTTGAAAACCTAATCTCTCTATGTATTGAGGATAATATGGATGGTTGTATAGCGTTGCCATAGTGGCCAACTGATCAAAACCTTCTACTAGCATACCCTCAGGATCCATATCTGTAAATCCAAGAGGACCATGTATAGTATCCATACCACGCTCTTGTCCCCACTTCTCAACGGCACTAATTAGTGAACTAGCAACCTGAAAGTCATCAACAAAATCAATAAATCCAAATCTCACTTGATTCTTTTTCATAGCTTGATTTGAACGCTCATTAATAATTGCACACACACGACCAACAATAATCCCATCACGATAAGCTAAAAAGCATTGTGATTGGCAAAACTCTGATGCTGGATTCTTGGATGGTGTAAGAGTATTTAGCTCGTCCGTAAAAAGTGGAGGAACCGCATAAGGGTTACCATCATATAGATCAATCTTGAACTGCACAAACTGCTTTAACTCTCGATTGCTAGATATTGCTTTTATTGTAATCATATAGGATTGGTTAGAAATCACCGTTCATCATATCCATATCGTTGTCACCATTTTGTCTCTTCTTACGCTGTGCGCCTGTATTGCCAAAATTGTAAGTTAGTGTTAACGACAGCATACGTCCGCCAAATAGCCTTTCTGAACGCTCATTAAAGTTATTACCCCAAGTAGTTGTTTTCATTGTTCTTGACTCAAAGATATCTCTGGCTGCCAAAGAGACATTTAATTTTCTATTTAGGAATGATTTACGCAACCCAAGGTCTACTGAATACATGGCATCGGTAACACTTTGAGGTGCTCTACGCTCTGAGTCATATCTTCCTGTCACTTGGAACATAAACCCAGCAGGCAACATCAAGTTTGCAATCATCTGTGCATTCCAAGAAAAATCCTCTGTAGACTTGTATGTTGTCCCTTTGTAAGTAAATCCATCCGTCTGGTTGTAGAAAAGATTCAAACTTGTTGTCAAATCCAACATTTTAAAGAGTCTATTCTTTGCTACTAATTCAAGACCATAATTACGCATATTGGATATATTATCCCATGTTGAGTACATAGTTCCATCTTCAACATAAGTAATATTCTGCCTACCATCATTTGTGGTTCTATAGTACAATGATGAAGTCAATGTATGGTTATCCCAATTCTTTAGGTAATTTAGTTCAAAAGCTGTAGTATACTCAGGTTGAAGATTTGGATTACCAATTGATATATTAGTTGAATCCGAAACGTTTCTGTAGCTACTTAACATACGCCCTCTTGGCCTATTTATACGACGAGTTATATTAAACTGCATCTCATTCCCTTTTGGCAATTCATACGATAGAAACAGCGTTGGAAAAAGATCGAAGTAATTTCTCTTAAATGGATCAGACACAACACCACTCTCATCCTTAAATAGATTAGTTGCATCCATCATCGTATACTCTCCTCTCAAACCAGCTTGATATCCGAAACTCTTGTATCTACCTGCTACGTTAAGATATATAGCATCTATACCCTCAGTATTGTCATAGTCGTTATATAGCGAGTTTACGTAATTACTGATATTATTTTTATCACTACCGTCAAAACCCTCCGAAAGGCTATTACGCACTTTATGCTCACCTTTAAGACCTGTCTCTATCTTTACAAAGTCTGAGAACTTCTTTGAGTAATCCACTTGAAACTGTAGATTGGCTCTCTCTGTCTCGGAATTCTGTTTTTGATAAAAATGCGATTCTGTCAAAGCGGTAAATTGATCATAAATAACATCTTCTCCTGAACGTCCTCCATTTACAGAAACAGAAGCCATCAATTCATGATCCTTTCCAATCTCTCTTTGATAGTTTATCCCAATATCCATCATTCTTCGATAACCATCTGATGTATTATTACGATTAAACTCTCTAGTACCAGTATAACTATACTCTGAGTCATTGCTATGATCTCCATTCATAACCATTAAGGTCATACCAAGATGGTCCTTATCTGTAATATGGTAGGTAGCTCCCCCTCTAAAGAATAGTCCTAGTGGTGCCATCTCGGATTTACTATCACTATTCAAGATTTGAGTATCCTCGCCTACTGTCGTTTCACGCTCACTCTCTCCTTTAGAGATAAACTTCATGCTACGGAATCCTAGCATAGCATTAGCATCCCACTTCTTAGAACTATAGTTTATATTACCACTAACATTATATCCTCCAAAAGTATCCCCTCCTACAGCGACACTTCCATAATATCCCGCCTTTCTATCTTTCTTTAGTATAATATTGATTATACCCGCAGATCCTTCAGGGCTATATCGTGAAGATGGATTGGTAATTACCTCTATTCTGTCTATGCTCTCAGCGGGCATTTGCGCAAGAACCTGAGCCCTATTATCCTCGTCCAGTCCAGAAGGACGTCCATTAATCCAAATCTCAACACTTGAATTATTCCTAAGGGCAACATTCCCTTCGGCATCCACATTAACAGATGGAATATTACGTAGAACATCTGAAGCCCCTGCACCTGCGGTGGATATACTCTGATCAACATTAAAAACACGTTTGTCAATTTCAAGCTTCATCTGAGCCTTCTGACCGGTAACTTGAACCTCACCCAAAGTCTTTGACTCCTCCTTAAGTATAAGATTCCCTAGATCTGCATCTGGTTTCTTCTGAGTTAGAATCACTGGTAAATTGATGGAACTGTAACCAATGAAAGAGATCTCTATTCTATAATTACCAACTACGAGTCCTTCAAAACTAAATTGGCCATCAGAGTCTGTTACAACACCTTGCTGAAGTTTATTACTATCATCCTGATATAGAGCAATATTAACAAAATCCAATGGTCCTCTTGTTGTACCATCCACAACCTTCCCCTTGATACTACCTGCTTGAACTAGTGTTGCCAAAGCAACTAGCAGAGACAGGAGCAAACTTCTTTTAAGCATAATATAATTCTTCTTTATCTATTAATAATTGATCATTTTGATAATAAGACTCAAATCAATCTTGATAGTTTAATCCTATCAAACAAAAGAATCTATCACATTGGTAATACTTTAATTGATCTATAAGAGTTACCCCCCTCTCTGTCAATAAAATTATCAAACAAAGAGACAAAACAATTGAAAACAGCTGCAAATATAGCAGTAACTATGTAAAAAGAGGTCACATATATTTAAAAAAAATATATGTGACCTCTTATATTATCTAAACAAACCAATTAGCCTCCATAAGTTAGCTAATTATAAAATTATCGTCTTCCTTTCGATCTAGCAGCACCTCTACTACCCTTATTGCTCGATCTATCACTACTACGTCCTTTATCTTTACCCCTAAGAGCAGCAGCCTTAGGATTATTGCTAGCAGCAGCTCTTCCTGCTGCAGAAGATGGCCCATCCGCTGAACGGCCAAGTGGGTTCACACCCGAACGAGTATGAGGTTTACTACCCAAAGCTCTCGAACCTGCAGCTCGTCCTTTGTGATAGTTCCCTTTGTCACCTTTAAAGTTTAGTGTTGAATTACTACTTTGTGACTCATCAGTAGATGCTTTTGAGGCTTTATAACCTCTAGCTGAGCGTGACTCCTGTGAATGAGCGCCCCCAGCCGAGTCTCCACCTCTTGAGAAGTTTCTAGCTCCTGGCTTAACCCTCATCTTTCCTGCTCCAGCACCCTTGGAAGCCTTAGCTGTCCCATCTGACTCCTCCAACATTCCGAGCATAACCTCTGCTTCTCGCTCAGTAAGAAATCTCCACTGACCAACAGGGAGTTTATCAAGCGTGATATTCATAACGCGCGTACGCTTAAGAGCTAACACATTATAGCCCAAAGCCTCTGTCATACGACGGATCTGACGATTTAATCCTTGCGTCAAAATTAGTCTAAAGCGATTATCTGTAAGCTGCTCTATCTTACATTTTTTGGTCACCGTACCTAGAATAGGGACACCGGTTGCCATTTTTGTAAGAAATTCCTTTGTTATAGGCTTATCAACCATCACCTCATACTCTTTCTCGTGATCGTTTGCTGCACGAAGGATCTTATTTACTATACCTCCCTCATTTGTAAGAATGAGCAAACCCTCTGATGGCTTATCCAAACGTCCAACATTAAAAATACGAGATGGGTAATTGACAAAATCAATCACATTATCCCTCTCTGTTGTATCTGTAGTACATGTTATCCCAGCCGGTTTATTCAATACTATATATACAGACTCCTCTCTCTCTGGGAGTAACTGTCCATCTACACGAACCTTATCCTTTGGTCCTACTTTACAACCAACCTCAGGACGCTTACCATTGACGAATACACGCCCAAGCTCAATCCATTTGTCAGCTTCGCGTCGAGAACAGAGCCCCGAATCACTGATTAGCTTATTTAAGCGAATTTCCATAGCTATATTGTTGTCTTTTGTTTATCAATATATTTCACCTCTTACTAGAACAATCTGTAGGGTTAAAAGGTTACAGAAAAAAAGCGCAAGAAGAGACTCCTTGCGCTTTGAGGTACTTTAGTTGCGGGAACCGGACTCGAACCGATGACCTTTGGGTTATGAGCCCAACGAGCTACCACTGCTCCATCCCGCGATGTTTGTGATACAAAAGTACTATATTATTCGTATAGCACAAGCGGGACGCCACATATTTAATCTTTTTAAACTAACGCAAAGATGAGGAATAGTTCATTTATCGCGCACTCTTAGCCTGTCTACGCGCCTTATACTTAGCTTTTTGTTTAGCTGAGCCAGAACCATGAAGTCCCTTAACGTATGTCGACTTTTTAGCCTTCGACTTAACACTTTTTGTTTCAACTCGTGGGTTCTTTGCTCCACGAAAAACTATACCTTCAGTAAATACCTTCTCTAACTCTTCGTTTATCATCTCTAAAGTTTATGTATGATTGATTCACAAAGATAGTGCAAGCTTTGGAATATCCGAATATTAATTGACTTGTTAAGCTCCTTTTACTACTCTTGAATAACTATTGAGTAGTGCATATCTACGCTACAACATCCAACGGAACCAGCTGGACGATGAATATCTGCAAACCAAACTCTCTTTTCAGAATCCTCTTGAGATAAGCTTTTAGCAAGCATCCTAGCACTTCGAGGTCTAAATTGTATGAATGAGTCTATATCCACCTTTGAATAGTCAATGGGCGAGGAATATTTCTTCTCTAACTCAAGCTTAAACTCTGGCTTAAGTGCTATAAGATGATCAATCAGTGAACGCTTCTTCTCTGGAGCATATTTGATCCATGACCATGGCATATTATCAAAAAGATAAATCGTATGAGGACAAGCTTCAATAGTCTCAATGGGCTCTTCGTTTTCGAATTCGAAGTTATGGCTCGGAAAAGCAACATATACCAAACGATGAGCACATACAGGGCACGCTATCTCAAGTGTATAATCAAGATGCTCTGTTTTACCCTCTTTAATGTTGTGGGTTGGAATCTCATGTGGAGTCATAGCTTAATTGTATTACAGTTTAATTATATATAAGAATTAAACGTAGATCTAATATGATTTGTTTTAAACCATATAAACTATTTACTCGAACCATTCTGAAACCCTTCCCCAAAGAGAGCAAAATCATAGATACAAGGATCCTCTGGCGATAGATCTCTCAACTTCTCCGTGATACGAAGCGCAGTGGCCAAACGATCTGTTTTAGGTAGATCATGCCAATATTGTCGTGCTCTTTGTGAAACATGAGTATCAAGAGGAATAATCAGCTCAGAAGGGGATACTCTTTTCCATACTCCCATATCTACAATCCCATCATTACGAACGAGCCATCTTAGCATCATATTGGTACGCTTTGCAGGCCCCCCTCTTTTAGTTGATGATATATGCTTCGACCCTATCATATCCGACAATCTGTCAATACCATTTGTAATACCGTCTAAGAAAAGATCCTCTAAGGTTTCATTATGCAAATAGTAATCGTAAAGTGATGCGCAGATGGTATACAGATCACTCTCAAAGAATGTACGATGAAGATTGACTCTTGAGCCATTCAATGTCTCCCACTTACGACTCATAATATAACTAAAGGGAGCCGATCCCATCATTAAGTCTATCTTATTTGCATTTTTGAATATCATCTCTCGCTTTCCCCAAGAGACAACACTTGTTATTAACGCTGAAATCTCTATATCTTGAAGATCAGTATATCGTTTGGGTAGAGCAATAGGGTCTCTCTCGAAGAGCTCAGGAGTATTATGTTGCTGAGCTAGAGAGTCTAACTCCATTTTTATATCTATATCGTTTCTCATCTTAATTGCTTTTATCGTGTAGACAAATGTAATAAACTTAAATTCAACTCATAACTACAATTAAATAAAGGATGTTTATTTAATTGTAGTTAGGTAGGTAAAAAGAAAGGACAAAACCAGAAATAAATTTCGATTTTACCCTCTAATAAAGCTTACGGCCCTTTCATTGCAATTAAAACACCAGATCTTAAACAGCAAATTATGCGTCATTTTAACTTCGAAGCAAAGATACACAATCAGTGTGTTATTAAACAAGGGATACAAGTAGAAAGATATTGCAATGCAATAGATAGAGATTCGTCAGCTTTATTAAGACTCATTGATTTCATTAACCTATAGATTTGATGCACAAGTATTACACAGTGAATATATGCGTAGACAGTCTACTCACCCACTCTCCCTTTGCATTAATTTGATAACAGTCAGAACAAATATATTATCCTGGTATTCGCTTTCAAAAAGTCAATAGAACGACATCCCAAGCAGCTAATTTGCTACATACAACTCCCCCTCATAGTAATTATTTTATTATTATCAAAGGAGATTGAGAACTATATATTCATTTTTATAAAATTCCAAAAATGAATTTCAGAGTTCAAAATAATTAGGCTTAAGATTGTCGCTTTACTATATTTGCAGGTTTGACTCTGTGAAGGCTACTCCATTATAATAAACCGAGTAGAGACCATCGAATGAGTATTAACCGATAATGTATACATGATGAAACTGACAATGAAAACTACTGATCCGCTTAGCATCAAGCGCTGTGGCTACTGGCTAAATAGCCTACTCGAGTTCCTCACTATTACTCACTCAAAAACGCTAAGGATTTTGGGTCTAAACTCTAAGGCTTTTACCCCAAAAGCCTCAGAGTTTTGGGGTAAAAGCCTCAGAGTTTTTCTTCCCCATTATTCTAGGATGTAGGGGTGCTTAATTACACACCTCTAACCCTCTAAAAAATGGAATATATACGTTTGCCAAAAGAGCTACTAAGTAGTCAGTTGTGGATGTTTGAATTGAATAGTGACACGAAGATATTCTTCATTCATCTTCTTAGTAAAGCCACACACAAGATGTGTCGAGCACCTTTCATGGGCGAGATTTTTGAGTTGGAAGTTGGTGAAGTTGTCATAACACAGAGAAAACTAGCTAAAGCGCTAGATATCAAGGAATACCAGATCAAAAAAGAGATATTCACAC
>JBOFUP010000031.1:0-35658 GCA_051652645.1 Bacteroidales bacterium | reverse complement strand
GAATTACTTTAAAAAAATTCCAGAGAGCTCATCAGCTGTTACTATTTCTAATACAAACTTACTGCCTTCGGATACTTTTCGCCACGAAGATATATATATTCCTAGAATAAAAAAGCGAAAAGCGATTTTTTATTCTATTCGCTTTATTATTACCACTTTTGAACAGATCCAAAAAACACCTATAAAAGCACTAAAACCCCCATCAAATAAGGGATCATAAGATGACCGAGCAATAATACTAAGTAGAAAATAAAAAAAACTTTTTTTTGAAGGGATCACTCTATATATGTGGCACTTGAATAAAACATCTAGAATAGATGCAAAAAAAAGAGACCATAATATTTGCACAATCCAATTAAATGCATTTACTTTGCATCGCAATAGGGGAACAACCTATAGCAAAAACGTTTCGGGGCGTAGCGCAGTCCGGTTAGCGCACCTGGTTTGGGACCAGGGGGTCGGGAGTTCGAATCTCTTCGCCCCGACGAAATATCAAAAGGTTGAGAATAATATTCTCAACCTTTTTTTTATACCCTAAAACCATTATGAACTATACAACACGCGAACTGAACATACACCACTCCGATTTAGAAGGGGTGATCTCAACTGAAAGAAAAAGGATGGGATTACTATATTTTATAAACAAGCCCTCAATAACAGTATACAAACCCGAACAATGCAATGGCAAAGCAATTATGATTGTACCAGGAGGCGGATACGCATTCTCTGCAATAGATATTGAAGGAAATAAGTTTGCTGAGTGGTTGGTTAGTTTTGGATATATGGTTGCTCTTTTAAAATACAGAATGCCCGAAGGAAACACTCAGCAAAGCTACAAAGATTGGCTAGCAGGATTTGATCTGTTTTGGCAAGAGTGCCTAAAAAATAATATTGAGACTAACAAAATAGGCTATATGGGATCATCTGCAGGGGCTCACCTATCACTTACAGCTATTCAGAGACCGGAATCAATTCACACTCCTAACTTTGCAATACACCTATACCCTCTTGTTTCTCTTGAGGAACCTCTTGCCCATAAAGGCTCACTTGAGAAATTACTAGGAAAAGATGCTACTGCCGAGCTTAGACGTGAATACTCACCTATCTCTAATTTAAAAAATAGACCTAGCAACTCTATAATCATATATAGTGAGGATGATAATGTCGTAAATCCAGAAAATTCAAAGCTTTTACATCGCACACTAACCTCACTAGGATCAAACAGCAATATTATCAACTATAAATCAGGTGGTCACGGATGGGGATTCAACGATAAATTTGAATATCATCACGAGATGAAGCTCTCTATATTAGAGTTTCTTGATAAGTTATAGAATTTAAAAAAGGGGCCTGAAGAAAAAAAACAGCAAAACAATTTTGCTAATAAGAAAAAAACACTACCTTTGCAACGCAATAGGGGAAACGACCTATAGCAAATTGTTTCGGGGCGTAGCGCAGTCCGGTTAGCGCACCTGGTTTGGGACCAGGGGGTCGGGAGTTCGAATCTCTTCGCCCCGACGAAACAACAAAAAAGGAGTACACAATGTGTACTCCTTTTTTGTTACCTATAAACTCACCAACAAAAGAGGGTTTAAGTTCAAAACTAGTGGGAATGTTAAATATTTGGATAGGCTATGCATATACTCTACACTGCCTAAATAAAAATATTCAAAGCCATTGGATGATACCCTAAGGCTAATGAATCGCTAGACTCTGACAAACCAACCAAGACACTCAGCCATAACACTATTTTTGCAGTGAGAAATGTGGTAAACCCTTAGAGGTTTTTTATCGAGTTCTATTAAGCTATCTATAATATAGTGTAGAAGTTAAATATAATGACTCACTTATTATAAGATGGGTAATTAAACAGTTAGTTTTTGTAGGTACATATTTGATGCTAAGATATATTTTTACAAGGCACAAATAATTTTTATCTCAATATAGATATTAAGGCTGAACCTGGATTAGAATGTACCAGATGAAGACACCATCAGAACTACTAGTCTCTTGAAGTAATTTAATTACTAGTACTAGTTTATATCAAACTTGTATACTTTGAGTTTGAATCTAAAGGTTTATCAACTGTTGAGATAGAATAGCCTCAAAACGTCGACGCATCTCAATGGTTGAAACTAGAGGATCATTTGCCATAAAGACAAAAGCATAGCTCTTTCCATTATTCCCCTTGACATATCCCCCATAACACCTAACACCACCCATAGTACCACTCTTCAAATAGACTCTACCCTCAAGAGGAGTACCTTTAAATTCTAAACGTTGAGTCCCACCAATAGGCAGTGATGACATAAAGCTAGAGCTACTGGTGGATTGATTGTACATATACCTCAACAACTCCACTAGACTTTCAGGAGAGAACCTATTACAAGGCGAAAGGCCACTTCCATCATACAACACTACCCTACTTAGATCTACTCCCCGATCAAACCAATACCTCTTTAAATTGGCAATCCCTGACTGATAAATAGCCACAGTATTTCCCTTTTGGGCAATAAGCCTCAAAAGGGCATCTGCAAATAAGTTGTTAGACACCACATTCACAACCCTACATATCTCAGACAATTTTGGAGAGTAGTGAGTATGTAAAATGTCTAAATTGACTCCTCTTAAAGTTGCCGTATCGTAAACAACCTCTACATCTTGATCAACCTTAATACCATGATTAATCAAAGTAGACGAAAGGATATCACCAAATAATTTAGCAGGATTAGGAATATCTCCAGATATCTTGAAATTCTTACGATTAGCTGGTATGGTTCCATAAATTTTACGATGATTATCCATTGGAACCCCATAGATGTATGCTGAATCCTTACTATTTGAGGCTGCTACTAATGAATTATCAAAAACAAGCGATTCAATATTAGGGGTAACACTCTTAATTAATGGACGTGATCCAATATTTCCAGATTCTAACTCCAACGTATACTTGTTATCAAAGATATTCACACACCACACACCAGCAGCATAATAGTTGCCCATATCCTCCCATAACCACTTCGTTGGAATAACCTCGCTACCATATAATGAGTTATCAATTACAACACCTCCTGTTATTGATTTTATTCCCATTGCCAGCAAAACATTAGCCCATTCTGAAAATAGTTTCTCTGGAGTTGTATTAGGGAAATGTACAGATCCAAATGTTGGATCACCATTTCCACGAACAATTAAGTCACCTCGAAGAACACCGTTGAGGACCTCCCCTCTAATATAGAGTGAAGTCTTGAATCGATAATCCGAACCATGAAGATCAAGAGCTGTAGCTGTAGTAAATAACTTAGTCACGGAGGCAGGAATAAGCAGCATCTCGGAATTATAGTCTGCAATAACCTTTGAGGATACCACATCTACAATCTTAAAAGCATAACTTCCACCCGCCTTATTGAAAGGGAGAGAAAAACCGCTACCTAAAGCCCAAAAGTGAAAATAACAAAAGGCTAGAAAGATAAGGATAATCCGTTTTGTTTTCATATCAAAAAGCGATAAGTTTGCAAAAGCAAAACTAATTAAAATATTCGTAATAGCAACACGACTATGATATACAACGAAGGCAAGTATTTCGAGAGAACTTCAAGAGGTAGAATAGAGGTTATTTGTGGATCTATGTTCTCAGGTAAAACCGAGGAGCTTATCAGAAGAATGAAACGAGCTAAAATAGCTAGGCAGAACGTAGAGATCTTCAAACCTACGATAGACACTCGCTACTCTGAGGACCAAGTCGTTTCACACAATAAGAACGCTATACACTCAACTCCAGTTGAAAACTCCCAAAGCATATTACTTCTCTCCTCTGATGTAGACGTTGTTGGAATAGACGAAGCACAGTTCTTTGATCACGGGCTAGTAGAGGTATGTTCTCAACTTGCAGACAACGGAGTTAGAGTTATAGTGGCTGGGTTAGATATGGATTTTCGCAGGAAACCATTTGGTCCAATACCTGCACTCTTGGCAATTGCCGATGATGTTACTAAAGTTCATGCTATATGCACAAGATGTGGAAATCTCGCTAGCTATTCATATCGATTAGTCGAAGATGAAAAACAGGTCCTCCTTGGTGAAACAAGCGAATATGAACCACTATGCCGCAACTGCTACCAACAAGCAAATCATCAATGATAGGCATTAAGTAGCATAAACCGCCCCCCTTCAAATACAAACTAAACCAAAACAATAATGAATAATTTTGACCGTCCTTACACACTTGATCGTGTTATCCGAATGATACTCGGTTCAGGAGTGCTAATAGGGCTTTACCTGCTAATAAATCGTCTAAGCGGTGTATTAATCTACTTTATGATAGGGTGGCTAATTGCATATATGCTTAATCCTCTAGTTGGATTCTTCCAATATAAGATGAGGCTTAAAAGAAGAGTACCATCAATTCTGCTGGCTATATTAACTGTACTTGGAACCATATTTGGACTCATAGCGATCTTGGTACCTCCGATTATTGGAGAGATACAGAAGATGTCACAACTACTACAGCAGTATAATGCATCTCCATCAGGATATCTTCCGTTTATACCAGTGGAGCTTCAAGAATTTATTTTTGAAAAGGTCAACCTAAAAGAGTTAGGAAAGTATCTTAACAAGGAGGATTGGGAGGACCTTTTCCAAGAGATATTCCCAAGAGTTTGGGGTATTTTTTCAAATTCACTCAGTTGGCTATTCGGACTCTTTGCTTCCTCTATAACTATACTATACATCTTCTTTATATTGGTTGACTACGATAAGATTGGAACCGGCTTCATAAAGATTATACCGCCTGCATACAAAGAAAGAGTATCTGTTCTTGTAAGTGATCTAGAGAGAAACATGAACAGCTATTTCAGAGGTCAAGCAGCAGTGGCTTCAATTGTTGGGGTGCTATTTGCTATCGGATTCTCTATATTAGGACTTCCTCTCGCTATACTTCTTGGTTTGTTCATTGGACTACTAAATATGGTTCCATATTTACAAACAATTGGTATTATACCAACAGCTCTGGTATGCTTTATCAAATCTGCCGAAAGTGGTCAAAGCTTTTGGGCATTATTTGGATTAGCTCTTGGCGTATTTGCTGTTGTTCAACTCATACAAGATGCAATAATAGTACCTAGGATTATGGGGAAAATAACAGGACTAAACCCTGCTATTATACTCCTCGCCCTATCAATATGGGGTAGCCTCCTTGGAATGCTAGGAATGATTATAGCCCTACCGATGACAACACTTATAATTTCATACTACGACAGGTTCGTTCTTGAAGAGAATAAACCTATAACGTCTATTGATAAAAAGAATAAGCAACCTATCAAATAATTGATCCTAATAAAGGAAAAGGAGTCAACTTCTACAATAAAAAAGATGTTGACTCCTTTTTATTACAGACATATGATAACTGCCACATAATAAGGCACAAAGAAAAAAAACTAGATAAGCCACTGTAATCAAAGAATAAAAAAACGCTATAAAGACTCTTTTTAAAGCTGCAAAAGTTTGGTAGTTTAAAATAGTTCCGTATCTTTGCACTCGCAATTGAGAAACAAATGCACACAATGATTCGCTAGCTCAGCTGGTAGAGCACAACACTTTTAATGTTGGGGTCCTGGGTTCGAACCCCAGGCGGATCACTAAACAACAGAGCTTAAATAGCTTTTAGATAGAAGACTTTAACGATTCGCTAGCTCAGCTGGTAGAGCACAACACTTTTAATGTTGGGGTCCTGGGTTCGAACCCCAGGCGGATCACTAAGGAATAGCCTTGTCATATAAGACAAGGCTATTCCTTTTTTTATACCCTATACTCATAATCAATAGCAATAAACTCTATTATCTCAACTCATAGTGAATATATTAAGTGCGATTCGAATTTCCTATATATATTTGTATCAGAACAAAACATAGCTATCATGGTACTAAATTACATATGGATTGCATTCTTTCTAATCGCTTTTATTGTTGCTGCACTGAAGAGCTTACTCTTTGGAGAACTTGATATATACTCAAAGATGATCGAGGGCGCTTTCTCTGCTGCCAAAAATGGATTTGAGATATCACTAGGACTGACTGGTGTGTTGGCAATGTGGTTGGGAATAATGAAGATTGGAGAACGTGGTGGCGTGATAGAACTATTCTCAAGACTCATATCACCCCTATTCACTAAGCTATTCCCTGATCTACCTAAGAACCACCCAGCATGTGGATCAATATTCATGAATCTCTCAGCAAATATGCTTGGACTAGACAACGCAGCCACCCCACTTGGACTAAAAGCTATGAAAGAGATGCAGGAGGTAAACATAAACAAAGATGTTGCTTCAAATCCAATGATAATGTTTTTAGTTCTTAACACATCTGGACTAACCCTAGTGCCAATAAGCATAATGGTTTATCGTACGCAACTAGGAGCAGAACACCCTTCTGATATATTCCTACCAATACTATTAGCCACACTCTGTTCTACTCTGGCTGGAACAATACTGGTTTGCTTCAAGCAAGGTATAAATATACTACAAAGATCAATTGTCATCTTTCTAGCAAGCTTCCTCACACTTATTGGAGGCATAATACTCCTTTTCTCACAAATGAGTGACATTCAAATGTCAACCTACTCAACATTCATTGCTAACTTTTTGTTATTTACTATCATAGCAGGGTTTATTTTCTCTGGTGCAAGAAAGAAGATAAACGTCTACGATGCATTCATAGAAGGAGCTAAAGATGGATTCCAAACTGCAATAACAATAATACCTTATCTCATAGCCATACTTGTTGGTATTGCTGTATTCAGAGCCTCTGGTGCTATGGATAGTGTTATTAATGCAGTAAAATACATCTTTGACTCAGCAGGGGTAAACTCCGAGTTTGTTGAAGCTCTACCCACAGCACTCATGAAGCCACTTAGCGGAAGTGGTGCTAGAGGGCTAATGGTTGACACAATAACTCAACATGGTGCAGATTCATTTATTGGAAGAGTGGTTTCTGTGATTCAAGGATCAACAGACACGACATTTTATATTCTAGCTGTATACTTTGGTAGTGTGGGTATTAAAAACAGCCGCTATGCCCTTGGGGCTGGCCTTTTTGCTGATGCTGTTGGCATTATTGCTGCTATAGTAATTTCATACTTCTTCTTCCATTAACAACACATAAGAATACTACAAAATTTATATTCCTAGACTAAAGACTAATAAATTAATATATAACAGATTATGATAAGCTACTACAACGAAGGTATTGATATGCCCTCTATAAACAAAAACATAAAAAAAGAGTGGATAAAGAGAGTAACAGAGATGTATGGTAAAAAACTAGGTGAGATAAGTTACATATTCTGTAACGACGAAAAGATCCTAGAGGTCAACAACCAATACCTACAACACGATTACTACACCGACATTATAACATTTGATTATACAGAGGGGAATAAAATATCTGGCGATCTATTTATAAGCCTTGACACTGTACGCACAAACGCAGAACAATTTGGGGTTGATTTCAATGAAGAACTCGATAGAGTCATTATACATGGAGTTCTACACCTTTGCGGCATTGCTGACGAAAGCGAAGAGCAAAGAGCTGATATGATAAGCAAAGAAAACGAAGCTCTAGCTCTAAGGTAGCACAAGCAAACATATCTTAACCGACACAAAAACAATAGAAGTCCTAATTCTATTATCTTTGCGTGTTTTTTGTGTTGCCCAAAATGCGTAACACTCTTACTAGAGACTAAGGAGGAGAAACAATGGATTTTAAGTATGATGTAATTGTAGTCGGTGCTGGACATGCTGGATGTGAAGCTGCTTGTGCGGCTGCCAATCTAGGATCTAAGACACTACTTATTACAATGGATATGAACAAGATTGCACAGATGAGCTGCAACCCTGCTGTAGGTGGCATCGCAAAAGGGCAAATTGTTCGTGAAATTGATGCATTAGGAGGGTATATGGGTTATGTTACCGATATGACATCCATACAATACCGTATGCTAAACCGCTCAAAAGGACCCGCAATGTGGAGCCCTAGAGCTCAAAGTGATCGCCAAAAATTCAGTAACTTATGGCGCGAAATAATAGAGCAGCAGGAAAATTTAGAGATGTGGCAGGACACTGTGCAGCGACTTATCATTAAGGATGGCGTTGTAGAGGGGGTTGTCACAAATATGGGCGTAGAAATGCACGCTAAATGCGTCATCATTACCTCTGGCACTTTCATGAATGGACTTATGCACATAGGCAGCGTACAATTTGCTGGTGGACGCATTTCTGAACCTGCTTCTTATGGATTATCCGATCAACTAAGATCGGCTGGTATAGAAGTAGGTCGTATGAAAACAGGGACTCCTGTAAGAATTGATGCTAGAAGTGTTGATTTCTCACTTGCCGAACCTCATGGTGGAGAAAATGACTTTCATAAATTCTCATACCTAGACTTCACTCCGCGTCCACTAAAGCAACTTGATTGCCATATGGTATGGACTAACGAAAAAGTACATGAAATACTTCGTGAGGGCCTTGCCGACTCCCCCCTATTTAACGGACAGATACAGAGTATTGGACCTAGATACTGCCCTAGTATTGAGACTAAAATAGTCACATTCGCAGAGAAAACACAACACCAACTATTCCTTGAACCAGAAGGAGAAACAACCACGGAGTACTATCTCAACGGCTTCTCCTCGTCTCTCCCTCTAGATATCCAACTTAGAGCTCTTAAGGCTGTCCCTGCATTTAAGAACATCAAGATATTTAGACCGGGATATGCTATAGAGTACGACTATTTCAACCCTACTCAACTAAAGCACACGCTTGAAACAAAAAACCTTGAGAACCTTTTCTTTGCTGGACAAGTAAATGGAACAACAGGTTATGAGGAGGCTGCAGGGCAAGGACTCATGGCCGGAATCAATGCTCACCAAAAATGTCACGGAGGAGAACCTTTCATCCTTGGTCGCAACGAAGCTTATATTGGGGTCCTCATTGACGACCTTGTTACAAAAGGAGTAGATGAGCCTTACCGCATGTTTACATCTAGAGCTGAGTATAGAATACTGCTCAGACAAGATGACGCAGATATGAGACTAACAGAAAAAGCTTATAAGCTTGGGCTAGCCAAAAGTGATAGATATCAACTACTAATAGACAAACGCCGTACTAGAGATGAGTTTATCGATTTCTGCCGCAACTACTCTATAAAGCCTGAATATATCAATTCTCAACTAGAGGCATTAGGTACATCACCGCTTAAACAAGGTGTTAAGCTATTCGATCTTATACTGCGCCCACAACTCAACATTGAGACTCTTGCTCCATTAGTACCCGCCTTACAAAGAGAGGTCGACAAGATTTCAGACAGAAAAGAAGAGATACTTGAAGCCTCAGAGATATTAATGAAGTATGATGGCTACATTATGCGTGAAAAAATGATCGCTGATAAAATCAATAGGCTTGAGAGTATTCAGATTAAAGGCAAGTTCGACTACCTATCTATCAACTCTCTCTCAACAGAAGCTCGTCAAAAGCTAACAACTATTGACCCTGAGACAATAGCTCAAGCAAGTCGTATACCAGGGATTTCACCAAGTGACATCAACATACTGCTGATACTTTTAGGAAGGTAATAACTAACTAATAATCTACTTATTAACTAACCCTGTTTCACGTGAAACTAAACATTGAAAAGATGGATATTCAAGAGATAAAAGGACTTATAAGAAACATTCCTGACTTTCCTCTTCCAGGGATACAATTCAAGGACCTAACAACTGTTTTTAAAGATGCTGCAGCTCTAAATGGACTAAGCGAACACCTATACGAACAGTTCAAAGGGAAAGGAATCACTAAGGTTGTTGGCATTGAATCTAGAGGCTTCATTATGGGTCCTATCTTAGCTACTAAACTTGGAGCTGGGTTTGTCACTCTACGTAAACCTGGAAAACTACCTGCAGACACTTTTAAGGAGAGTTATGACAAGGAGTATGGAACGGACACTATCGAGATACACCAAGATGCAATCAATCCAGATGATGTAGTTCTAATACACGATGACCTACTAGCAACTGGTGGAACTATGATAGCAGCTCAGAAACTAGTTGAGCGCTTCAACCCAAAGAAAATAATCATTAGCTGCATTGTTGAGCTAGAATTTCTTGAAGCTCGCAAACTAATGGACGCAGAAACTGAGGTAACAACTTTGATCAAGTATTAAACTACGTGAATCAGAATCACAACAGACCTACTGAACATATCCAAAATATACTCTCGGCTCTCCCAGAGAAGCCGGGAGTATATCAATATTTTGACGAGACTGGTGCCATTATATATATAGGAAAAGCCAAAAACCTACGCAACCGCGTACGCTCCTATTTCAATAGAGTGCACGATCACCCCAAGACAAATATACTTGTCCGAAAGATACGGGACATAAAATATATAGTTGTCGACACAGCTGAAGATGCCCTACACCTCGAAAATAGCCTTATTAAGGAGCACAAACCAAGATACAACATACTGCTTAAAGATGACAAAACTTACCCTTGGATATGCATATCTAAGGAGTCATTTCCACGTATATACCAAACAAGAAGAGTTGTTAAGGATGGCTCTAGATACTTTGGCCCATACAGCAATGTTCATATGGTTCGTGCAATCCTAGAACTCCTACACGACCTGTTTCCTCTACGCAACTGCCGGTTAGCACTAGATGCATACAGTATAAAAAATAAAAACTATAAAGTATGCTTGCAATACCACATAAAGAAATGCAAAGGTCCATGCGAAGCACTACAAAGTGAAGATGAATACTATGAGTACATAAAAGGTGTACAGGAGATACTACGTGGGAATGGCCAGAAGATCAGCAGTTATCTCAAAGATAGTATGATGAAGCTAGCCACTGAACTAAAGTTTGAAGAAGCACAAGAGATAAAAGAGAAGCTTGCTTTGATTGATAACTACCAATCAAAATCAGTTATAGTACATCCTACTCTTAGCAATATAGATGTTTTTGGATATGAAGAAGACGATAAGAGTGCTTTTGTAAACTTTCTACACATAGTAAATGGCAGTATAACGCAAGCCCTAACTATTGAATATAAAAAACAACTCGATGAGAGTAAAGAGGATATATTAGCACTTGGCATCTCTGAGATAAGAAGTAGATTCAAGCATCTTTCAAGAGAAATTGTAGTACCCTTCCATCCAGAAGTAGACATAGATAGAGTTATTATTACTATACCTAAGAGTGGCGATAAAAAGAAGCTACAAGATCTTTCACAACAGAATGCAAGGCAATACAAGGTAGATAGGTATAAGCAAGCTGAAAAATTGAACCCAGAACAAAGAGTAATGAGACTTATGTCAACAATGCAAAAGGATCTTCAACTTCATGAACCTCCTAGACACATTGAATGCTTTGACAACTCAAATATTCAAGGCACAAACCCAGTAGCAGCTTGTGTGGTATTCAAAAACGGCAAACCATCTAAAAAGGACTATAGACACTTCAATATAAAAACCGTCATTGGTGCAAATGACTTTGCATCTATGGAAGAGATTGTATATCGCAGATACAAGAGACTATCAGAAGAGGGTGAACCTCTTCCCAATCTAATAATAATAGATGGGGGGAAAGGACAACTGAATGCTGCTCTTAACTCATTAAGGTCTCTAGAACTAGAAGGTAAGATAACTGTGGTTGGTCTAGCTAAAAGATTAGAAGAGATATTCTACCCTGATGATCCTATACCTCTATATCTAGATAAAAGCTCTGAGACACTAAAGATCATTCAACACCTCAGAGATGAAGCTCATAGATTTGGAATAACATTTCATAGACAAAAGAGGAGTAAAGGTCAGACTACTTCTGAATTAGATACAATAGATGGCATAGGACCTAAGACCAAAGAGATACTTCTTTCGAAATATAAGAGTATAAAGAAAATCAAAGAAGCAGACTGGAATGAGGTTATTGATCTAATTGGAGATTCAAAAGCAGATAAACTTAAAAAGGGTTTGGGATTGGTCTAAACCCAAATTTATAGGTAACTTTGCCAATAGAATAAAACTGTAGGTTTATGAGAGTTGTTATACAGAGAGTGTGCGAAGCTTCTGTAACGATAGACTCAATAATTGAGTCATCTATCGGCAGTGGAGCACTAATATTACTTGGGATTGAGGCCTCGGATAGTGAAGAAGAGGAAGATTGGCTCATCAATAAGATTGTCAATCTTCGTATCTTTGATGATTCAGAAGGTGTAATGAATCTATCTATTAAAGATAGTGATGGAGAAATACTGCTAGTTAGTCAATTCACCCTACTTGCATCCACAAAAAAAGGTAATAGACCTTCCTATATTAAGGCAGCTAAGCCTGAGATATCAATTCCAGTGTATGAACGTTTCTGCACTAAACTTACAAAAGCAATTGGCAAAAGTGTGAAAACAGGAATTTTTGGTGCTGATATGAAGGTTGCTTTAATCAACGATGGTCCTGTAACAATAGTAATTGACACAAAGAATAAAGAGTGATACTATGGAAATAAAAGAGGCACAGGAGCAAGTTGATCAGTGGATCAAAAAGTATGGTGTTCGCTACTTCAATGAGTTAACTAATATGGTACTTCTTCAAGAGGAAGTTGGCGAACTAGCTAAAATAGTTGCCCGTGTATACGGCGAACAGAACTTCAAGGAGAGCGACAAAGCATATGACATCGAAGATGAGATGGGTGACGTACTTTTTGTGCTAATATGCATGGCTAACCAGATGGGTATAGACCTAAATGAAGCTTTTGAGAAGAACATACAGAAGAAGATTAATAGAGATAAAGATAGACATATCAACAATCACAAATTGAAAAGTAATGAGTAAATACAGAGAAATTCTGAAGAGCTACAACTGCGAGCTATCAGATGAAGCAGTAAAGAGTGCTGTTATTGAGTTGTTGGAAAAGAATATGGCACAAGCTAAAAATAGTGAAGTGTACAAGCTTCTATTCAGTTTGATCGATTTGACCACTCTAAATACTACTGATCACCTTGAGCATGTAACAAAGTTTACACAACGAGTGAATGCATTCGAAACAGAGTTCCCTGAGATGCCTAGTGTTGCTGCGATATGTGTATATCCTAATTTTGCAGGAGTTGTACGTTCAAACCTAGAGGTAAGCAACGTGAACATAGCTGCTGTAGCAGGAGGATTCCCTTCTTCTCAGACTTTCACTGAAATCAAAGTTGCGGAGTGTGCTTTAGCAGTTAAAGATGGAGCTGATGAGATAGATATTGTAATCAATGTTGGTAACATGATTGCTGAAGAATACGAGGAGATGTGTGAAGAGATTGAAGAACAAAAAGCTGCATGTGGAGAAGCTCACCTAAAAGTGATACTTGAAACTGGGGCTCTAAAAAGTGCTTCAACGATCAAGAAAGCATCAATCCTTTCTATGTATGCTGGCGGTGACTTCATCAAGACATCTACAGGAAAAATGGAGCCTGCTGCTACTCTTGAAGCTGCATACGTTATGTGTCAATCAATCAAGGAATACTACGAGAAAGAGGGCAAGATGATTGGATTTAAGCCTGCTGGTGGTATTGTTACTACTGAAGATGCTCTAGGTTACTACTGTATCGTTAAGGAGGTCCTTGGTCAGGAGTGGTTGAATCCTGAACTATTCCGTTTAGGTGCAAGCCGTTTGGCAAACAATCTTCTTAGCGACATCTACGAGAAAGAAGTTAAGTTCTTCTAATGTAGAAGCCTAAAGATATATAAACAACAAGCGGGTATCCAATCTAATTGGATACCCGCTTGTTGTTTATATAAAACTAAATTAGTGATTCCTATTGATCACAAACTCTAATAACTTAAGCAGAGCACTCTTAGCGGGAGATGAAGCAAACGTATCAAGTGCTGCTATCGCATCAGCTTTATAGCCCTCCATGACCTTTTCTGCATACTCTATGCCTCCTGATCTCTTTGCAAATTCAATCAAGTAAGCGACAGTCTCGGGTGAGTACTCCCCCACTCTGATCATCTCACGTACCTCTTCAACCTCAGCCTCGTTAGAGCTATTCTGGATTGCATAAATAAGAGGCAAAGTAATCTTACCCTCACGTATGTCATTTCCTGTTGGCTTACCAATGGCGGGATCATCGAAATAGTCAAAGATATCATCCTTAATCTGGAAACAAAGACCTAGGTTATGACCAAAACTTGAGAGTTTTTCTAATTGCTCTGGAGTAGCTGCTACAGATAGTGCACCAACCTGCATACAAGCCACAAAGAGAGAAGCTGTTTTCTGCATTATAACACTCATATACCTATCTTCAGATATCTCAGTGGAGCTTGCAAGACTAAGCTGTTCGATCTCTCCTGCTGCCAACTCTCTGCCAATGCGTGCAATGACCTTCATAATCTCTAGATTAGAAGTCTCCGTTGCATTTGTCAAAGAGGTAGACAAAAAGAAGTCTCCCACAAGTACTGCTATCTTATTTGTAAAGGTAGCATTCATAGACGAAACACCCCTTCTTTGAAGCGTTTCATCCACTACATCATCATGAATTATGCTAGCACTATGCAGTAATTCAAGGGAAATAGCACCACAGATAGTCTGTTTCTTTACTATTCCTGATACACATTTTGCAGCTAATAGAACCAATAATGGTCGCAGATTCTTCCCTTTACGCTTGAGAAAATAAGATACTGCACTATTTAACAGATCACTATCTACGCGTAAAGAGTCTACTAACTGCTGCTCAAATTTGAGCAACTCTTCAGAGACACACTGCTTTATTTCGTTGAGATTATCCATCCTGATTTAATTATAGGACAAATGTATAAAAAAGTTCTATCTTTACACTAAACTAGAAGCTATGAATCAAGATAAAAGACTCTTCTTACTCGACGCGTATGCCCTCATATATAGGGCTTACTACGCTTTTATTCGTGCTCAGCGCATAAATTCAAAAGGGCAAAACACATCCGCTATATTCGGATTTGTAAATACCCTAGAGGATCTGCTAAAGCGAGAGAACCCAACTCACCTTGCTGTAGTGTTCGATCCTAAGGGCGGTACATTCCGCAATGAGATCTATCCAGAATACAAAGCTCAGAGGGAGGAGACTCCTGAAGGTATAAAGACAGCAATTCCATACATCAAGGAGATTATAAAAGCATATAATATTCCTGTAATTGAGGTGCCCGGTTTCGAAGCTGATGACGTTATTGGTACTCTTGCCAAGCGAGCAAAACAAGATGGATACATAGTCTATATGATGACTCCTGATAAAGACTATGCACAATTAGTAGAGGATAATATCTATATATATAGACCCAAGAGCTCTGGAAGAGAGATAGAGATATTAGATACTCAAGCAGTATTAGATAAGTACTCACTCTCCCACCCCGAACAAGTTATTGATCTATTAGGACTGATGGGAGATACTTCAGACAACATACCTGGATGCCCTGGTGTTGGAGAGAAGAGTGCTCAAAAACTGATTGCTCAATTCGGCTCAATAGAGAATATGCTTGAAAATATTCCTCAGATTAAAGGGGCACTCCAAAAAAAGGTAGCCGAGAATATTGAGAAGATTAAACTCTCTAAGCTTCTTGCTACGATAAAGATTGATGTCCCATGTGAGCTGAATGAAGAGGAGCTTCTTCTTGGTACTGTCAATGATGAGCGACTTGCCGAACTCTTCGATGAGTTAGAGTTCCGTAATATGAAAGAAAGAGTTCTTAGTTCTTCAAATCAAAACAGTGTAGCACCATCACCTAAAAAGAGAAAAATTGACTCCGCTCAAGGCTCTCTATTTGCAATATTTGAGGGGGATAATGCAGTCGAACAATTTGAAGCCCCTTCTCAGAGCCTTAAAGATGCTGAAAAAGCGTACTATCTAGTTGACAACAAGGAGGTTGAGGCAAAATTTTGGGATGCCGCAAAAAATAAGAAAAAACTCTGTTTCGACACCGAAACCACAGGACTTGACCCTATAGTTGCGGAACTAGTGGGTATGAGCATCAGTTTCACCCCCAATGAAGCATGGTACATTCCTATTACTGCTAATTTTATCGAAGCCTCAGAGACTGTTCAAAGATATGCTACACTTCTCGAAGATGAATCCATTGAGAAGGTTGGACAGAATATGAAGTATGACATACTAGTATTAGACAAGTATGGAGTTAAGGTCAAAGGTAAGGTAACAGATACTATGATCGCCCACTACCTTCTTCAACCAGAGCAAAGACACAATATGGATTATCTTGCCGAGGTTTACCTCAATCACAAGACAATCCACATTGATGAATTAATCGGACCAAAGGGTAAAAATCAGAAATCAATGAGAGATCTTGATCCAACTGATGTGAAAGACTATGCATGTGAAGATGCTGATATTACTCTTCAACTCGAAGAGATACTTACGCCAGAGCTAGAAAAAGAGGGACTTTCAACCCTATTTAGAGACGTTGAAATGCCTCTCATGCTGGTATTAGCTGATATGGAACTAACAGGCGTTAGAGTAGACCGTAATGCTCTTGGACAATCATCAGAGAAGATTACTCAAATGCTTCGAGACATTGAGAGTGAAGTCTTCGAAATGGCAGGAATGGAATTCAACATTTCATCTGCTAAACAAGTGGGCGAGATACTATTTGATAGACTAAAAATATCCGAAAAAGCTAAGAAGACCAAGACAGGACAATACTCTACTTCCGAAGAGGTACTTGAACAACTAAGAGGCAAACACGATATAGTAGGTAAAATACTAGACTATCGTGGGCTTAAAAAGCTATTAAGCACATACATCAATGCTCTTCCTGAGATGATAAATCCACTAACGGGTAAGATACACACATCTTATAACCAGACGGTAACATCTACAGGACGATTAAGTTCTACAAATCCAAACCTTCAAAACATACCAATTAGGGATGAAGAAGGTAAGGAGATACGACGAGCGTTTATACCAGATCCAGGTTGCACGTTCTTCTCTGCCGACTACTCGCAAATTGAGCTAAGAATAATGGCCCATTTGAGTAAGGATCCTAATATGATGGAAGCATTCATCAAGGATGAAGACATACACACAGCCACATCTGCTAAGATATACAAAGTAGAGATGGATGAAGTAACAAAGGATATGCGCCGCAAAGCAAAGACTGCCAACTTTGGTATAATATATGGAATTAGCGCTTTTGGTCTTTCTGAAAGACTTAACATACCTCGTGGCGAAGCTAAAGAACTGATTGATGGCTATTTTGCTACATACCCTGGCGTTAAAGCCTATATGGATGACTCAATAGAAAAAGCCAAAAGCATGGGTTATGTCGAAACAGTTCTCAAGCGAAAACGTACTCTTGCTGACATTAACTCAGCCAATAGTGTTGTTCGCGGGTATGCTGAGCGAAATGCCATAAATGCTCCTATACAAGGATCTGCTGCTGATATTATAAAAGTTGCGATGATTAGAATATTTAACCGCTTTGAAAAAGAGGGATTAAAATCTAAAATGATACTTCAAGTGCATGATGAATTAAATTTCAATGTCGTTGAAAGTGAAAAAGATAGAGTAAAACAGATTGTTATTGAAGAGATGGAGAGTGCATACCCAATGATGGTACCACTAAAAGCAGACTCCAGCTTTGGCGACAACTGGCTTGAAGCTCACTAAATAAAATGAAAGAGCGGTAACTACACACATAGATGTAGTTACCGCTCTTTTAAATTGCTCCAATAGTAACAACTAGGCTAAAAAGAGATGATAGAAACTATAGGATTATGATCTGATAATGACCGTTTAGCCTTAGGGTCATAAATAATACTTTGTGACTTAACACTTGCCCCCTCAGAAACGAAAATATAATCAATTAAAGGTCTTTTACTCATATCAACAGACTCAAAACCATGGAAACTCCACGAAGGACCAACAATAGTATCAGCCACAGATCGACTATCAACAAGCTTGATTGACTTTGTTGCTTTTAGCATCTCAGCAATAGCGGGGTTATCTGGAGTTACATTCAAGTCACCCATCACTATAACATTATCAACCCCACCCTTAAGAAGAGCTATCTGACGCTTAATTAGTTTAGCTCCCTCAGCTTGAGCCTTACGACCAACGTGGTCAAAATGAGTATTAAGAACAAAGATAGAAGAACCTGTTCTTATATCTCGTAGTACTGCCCAAGTAGCAATACGCTCACAAGCTGCATCCCAACCCTTTATACCAACAGCAGAAGGATCTTTAGATAGCCAAAAGTTACCAGACTTCTCCTCCTTAAATCTATCATGTCTATACATAATGGCACAATACTCCCCCTTCTTATCACCATCCTCTCTACCAACACCGATAAGATTGTAAGCCTTAAGCTCACTTTTTAGATACTCTACCTGCTCTTGAAGAGCCTCCTGTGTACCTAAAATATCAATATACTGACTCTTCACAATATTTACAACCGATCCTCGGCGATTATTCCATTGATTATCACCATCATTTGTAGTCGCCATTCTAATATTAAAACTCATAGCTCTTACATCTTTAGATGGATAAGTCGTAGAATTAATTATATCCCCACTTCTCAATCTAATATAACTATCAAAGTTCCTTAAGCCCTCCTTCATGACAATCACACGAGCACCATTCTCCATGTTAGTATAAGTATTTCTACTCCCCGTGAATCTACCATAAACCATAGCTATACCATCCATATCAGCTAAGTAATCATTATCATGATCATGACCACAAAAGATGCCCATCACATCTCCGTTTATCTTCATAGATGCATAAAGACCTGTATTAAGAGCTGCAGGACACTCATTCTCTAATCTCACTCCAACAGGTTTTGACAAAGAATTTCTCTCAAAAGCAGTCTTATACTCTGGTATAGGGATATGAAGAAAAGCCAAAGATGGTAAAGCCTCTCCCCCATTCTCTCTTGTCAACTTAGCACTCAACTCATTATAAGCAGCTATTTGAGACGGAAGCAACCATCCATAGCCAGGTAAAGAAGGAATAGTACTATAAGAATTAGAGTCAAATATGTAAAGCGCAGCAGCTACTGAATCTGCTTTGGATGATCTAACAGTTATAACTCCATCAAAATCATTTTCTCCACCTATATGGCTATTCAAACATCCATTTACACCTCTTAGATGTCTCATTATCTCTTCTCTTGAACTACCTGATTCATCATCATGATTTCCAAAAGTAACAGCAAAAGGTATACCCCTCTTTACGATGGGAGCAATAACTTCATCCCACCCTTGAAGTACAGGCTTATCTGTCACTATGTCACCAGTGAGAATAACAAGATCAGGAGACTCACTCTCCAATGTACCCTCTATTGCCTCAATCGATATAGATGAATTCTGTGGACTATTAACCTTATAGTGAACATCTGTAAATTGAACAATCTTAAATACACCGCTCTCACTGAAGCGTAAATCACTAGCTTTCAAAAAAGTAAATGGAGTTACAATAAGCAGTAATAACAGACAAAACAGGTACTTTCTCATCTCTATTTGGTTTTAATGAATAAAATTAGTTCTAAGTTATCCTCAAATATAAGCTCAATATATGAATACCCAATCAACTCTGATTAATTGTAACCATATATTCATATCATCAGACTATCCTCATAGATAAAGAAGAAAGAGAGTTTAAAATACTAAGCAAAAAGATCAAATCTAACAAACTGATAGACAACAACTAAACATAAGTAAAAAGACTACTTCTAGAATACGTACGTATTCTAATATAAATACGTACGTATTTGAAGGAAAGTATGTACGTATTTTACAATAAACACGTACGTATTTTTGGAGTTAGATACTACAAAACATATAGTTGCATAAAGAGACTAAATAAGATTGAGTCATACTGTAGACTAGTAGTATTATAAAAAATAAGAGAGTGCACCTAACTTAGGTACACTCTCTTTTAGAATATAATGTATAAAAGAAACTCTTAATCTACCATTTTACCAACAAATAGAACGACTCCATTTGAATCTTTAAACTCGTAGCTACCATCCCCAAGAGGATTTACACCCCTTACAGAAGAGAGAGCTAAAAGAAGATCTTTCTCAAATTGAGCTTGCGCTGGTGGACAAGCCATCTTAGTTGTTGCAACATTGTCAAATTTAACAGACAATCCATTCTCTTTGTCTAAAACAATACCTCCCATGATAGTATTGCATCCTGTACTACCAGTCAATTTGAACTCCTTAATATTAAGCTCAATATATGGCTTATTATCACCACCAGAAACATCCTTGCCATTCAAGGAAGTAATCATCATTGATTTGTTCAATTTGTCAAGACTGAATGATGCAATCTTGTCTTTAACTAGTTCTTCTACATCACCAATCTTATCTCCAACAGTAGAAATCTTATCTCCTACATTTTCGATTTGGTCACTAACGTTCTCTGCCTGTTTTTTTGCTGACTGACATGACACAAGCACACCAGATACAAACAAAATCAAATACAAACTCTTACTCATAACTCTGAATGAATTAAATAGATAAATTAAGCATCAAGATGAGCTGGTCATTATTAAATTAGCTCACCTATAATAACAAAGAAGAGTGAAAGATGTTCGACAAAGTCAGAATGTTAGATCAAATTTGGTGATAAGGTAAATTCTAGCCCATAGAAACCTTAGAGATCCCCTTCTCAGAGATAAGAATAAGACGCTGTTTATATAGCAACCCTATTGCTTTTTTGAAAGCCTTCTTACTACAAGAGAAGGTGTATTCAATATCTATAGCAGGTGATTTATCAGAAAGAGCAATAAAGCCTTCATTCTCCTCTAAAAGATTTAGAATATGTTGAGCTAATGGATCAATACGCTCATAACCAACAGGCTGAAGAGAAACATCTATTTTCTCATCTTCACGCACATACTTGATATATCCAGGTATACGATCACCAACATTTACCTCTTGGAAGATCTCATTAAAATAAAGCAATCCTGTATGCTCATTATTGATGATAACCTTATAGCCTAGTTCACTTCTTTGATAAATAAGAAGTTCAACTTGCTGATTTGATTCATAGCTAGGTATAGTATTGTCTAGGTACTTCTCTATCTTTGCCGAGGCGACAATTCGTTGCGACTCAAGGTCTAGATATACATATACTACATAACTACGCTCCTCACTCATCTTTATCTTCTGCTCTCTAAAAGGAACAAGTAGATCCTTCGCCAAACCCCAGTCCATGAAAGCTCCTATGCGATTTGTTGACGTACAGCGCAAGAAGGCAAAATCACCTACTTGTGCATAAGCCATCTCTGTGGTTGCAATGATGCGATCCTCTGAATCGAGGTATATAAATACTTCTAGTAGGTCGTCGATCTGTACGTTCATTGGCACATAACGACGAGGCAAAAGTATCTCCCCCATCTTACCACCATCCAAATAGAGTCCAAAATCGAGCTCTTTAACCACTCGAAGAGTGTTGTATTTTCCTATTTCTACCATAACCGAACTTCTGTTTAGTTTCAACAACAAAGGTAACAGATTTTCAATGGTGCTGAGAGTTATAGCTGAAATTTTGTTACTTTTGAGTGCTTTAAAAGATACTAACTACAATGAAACGCTACACGACTACCCTACTATCAATTCTTCTATCATCTGTTGCAATTGCACAAGAGCAAAAAGTATTATTTATAGGAAGCTCCCTCTCTCAAGGTGAAGGTGTTGTAAACCCCGAGAGGAACTCTCTCCCTGCACAACTAAAAGCTCTACTTGGAGATGATGCTAGTGTGGGAGTTGTTACACCAAATATCGAAACAATAGTGCCAGACTCTAAGCTCATTGAGTCAATTAGTGAGTCTGATCCCACGCATATATATTTTGAGGTTGGAAGCCAAAATAGAGTTAGAGAGTCAAAGCTCAAGCCGAAACAGATGCAAAAGTCTCTCTTGGAGTTTCAAAATAGTCTACTCCTAAGATTCCCTTCAACAAGGATTACAATGATAGTACCCACTGATACTATCGAACCTTTCAGTGATTACGACTCTATGGTTAAGCTCAATTGTCGTAAAGCTCAAGAAGTAGGCATCAACGTCAAGAGTATCAAGCAACTCTACCCTAATCGAGATGCATTTCGCACAAAGGAACATCAGCCAACTTCGCTTGGCATCAACCTTGTAGCATGGGATATATTTATTGATCTAAAAAAGGATCAACTAAAGCAAGATTCATTGGTGATTAATCCAGCTTCAATGGCTATTCCGGGAGCTGAATATAGATCAACTGTTGGATGGAAAGAGGGTGCTGATTGGTTTGATGTGAGCAATGAGATATCATCAATTGCTCAAACAAAAAAGTGTGATATACTATTTTTAGGAAACTCAATAACTCAAGGATTGGGTGGTGAGCGCTCTCTAATTAGCTATAAACCTGGTCGAACAGCAGCAGAAAGTGAGTTTGCCGGATTAAACTGGCAAAATGCAGGTATCGCTGGCGACAAAACTCAACAGCTTATTCACAGATTAGATCATGGGAAATATGAAATGAGCAGTCCTAAACTTATAGTGTTAACAATAGGTGTTAATAACTTAAGTAGCAATGAAACACCTCAAGGTTGTTTCGAAGGTATAGCAGCTGTGGTTGACAAGATAAAAGAGAAGATGCCAAATAGCAAAGTTTTACTACTTGGCCCTCTCCCTGCTTTAGCTCGTGAGGATAAGCTAAGAGGGGATATCGATGATGTTCATAGACTACTATCTCATAAAGAGTGGGGCTCTATGGTGAGATATTTAAATCCAGAGAGTTGGTTTGTAAATGAAGAGGGTAACCTTCTTCTCGATCTCTATAGTCGTGACCTGATTCACCTCTCAAACAAAGGTTATGACAAGTGGGCTAAATCAATGAGACCTATTATTGAAGAGATGATAAAATAGAAAGGGAAGACGCATTTAGTTTATTGTGGCACCCATATCAATGGTTCTGTAGCATATCCTAATGCCTTGGTTTTGCGTAGTAAATCCTCCTTTGTATCATTGTCTATTGTTGGAGTTCTAGATAGAATCCAAAAATATTTGGGTGAGGAACTACCAATTAGAGCATACTCATACTCTGGATCTAGATATAGGATATTGTAATCCGAATAGAACCAAAGGAAGAATGATACTTTAAGCATTCCAGGCAACTTAGAGTCTGCTAATTTAGCTTTTCCAACTGCTAACTTCTGCTTGCCTAGGAGATTGTCCTTGTATCCTCTATTTTCGACTCTTATTGTTCCATTATCATTCATACTATATGTAGCAGTTACGCCAACGAGACCACGCTCAAAAGAGTGATCATATCGGGCTATTTCGTACCATTTGCCGAGGTACCTTTGAAGGTCAAACTTATCTAGGAGCTGTACATAATCCTTAGCTGTAACTATTGGAGAGATAACTAACATCGTAGTTAGGATTATAGTTGAAACAATTTTAGGCATAATAGTTAATGTTTAGGTATGAAATAAGAACATTAGTTTTTATAGATATGTTTATCCGACGTAGTTAATTAACACTTATAGAGCGTGACAACAAAAGCAACATCAGCCAATGCTAAGGAGGCAATACGTTTTCTTTCATCCGAGAATAAGGCATCGATATTAATGCGTTTCTTTAAATGTGGTAAAGGGGAGTATGGCGAGGGAGACATCTTTCTTGGAGTAAATGTTCCTGAAATAAGAGCAATAACAAAGGAATATTCATCCATG
Organism: Bacteroidales bacterium; assembly: GCA_051652645.1. Taxonomy (GTDB): domain Bacteria; phylum Bacteroidota; class Bacteroidia; order Bacteroidales; family UBA7332; genus UBA7332. Next base: position 11,938 of record JBOFUP010000031.1, on the reverse strand, counting down.
AGTTTAGAGGAGTCTATTAAACTGCTCAACTCTCCTGAACATGAGTTTAGACTATGTGCATTGTTGATCTGGGTGTATCAATCTAAAAAGGCTATGATGGCTGAGGATATATACAATGCATACATTGAAAACCTCGCTAGAGTAAATAATTGGGACTTAGTAGATCAGTCTGCACCACAAATAGTTGGGGGTTATATTATTAATAAAGATAGGTCTATTCTATATAAATTGATAGATAGTAACTGCTTGTGGAAGCAGAGAGTGGCTTTAGTTGCCACTCTTCACCTAATAAGGAATGGTGAGTTTGATGACACAATAGAACTATGCAAAAGAGTAATAGATCACAAACATGACCTTATTCATAAAGCTTCTGGATGGATGCTTCGCGAGATGGGCAAAAGAGAAGAACCTAAGCTCTTGAGCTTCTTAGACGAATATGCTGGCATAATGCCTCGCACTATGCTTAGATACTCTATAGAGAAGCTATCACCTGATGTTAGAAAGTTATATATGGACCAAAAGAGGAGAACAAACAATGAATGGAATCATATGCAAGGATGAACTTTTCTACGAAGCAATAGAGCTACTTTGCTCTATGATCTCTAAGCCTTCTATTAGTGGTGATGAGTATGAGGTTTCGAAGATCATTGAAGAGTGTTTAAGGGCTGATGGAATTGAGTGTAATAGAGAGATGAATAATATTTGGGCATACGCAAATGAGTATGATCCAGCAATGAAAACAGTTCTTCTTAACTCTCATATTGATACTATCAAACCGGTCAAGGGGTGGAGTTACGACCCATTCTCTCCTACTGAAGTGGGTGATTCGATATATGGACTAGGAAGTAATGATGCTGGTGCTTCTGTTGTCTCTCTTATTGCTGCATTCAAATATCTACGAAGTAAAGAGTTGTCTTTCAATCTTATTATCAGCGCAACTGCTGAAGAGGAGAACTCTGGTGGTAACGGCGTGGAGGCTTTACTAAGAAAACTACCTAATATAGATCTTGCAATAGTGGGCGAACCAACTCAAATGCACGCTGCTATTGCAGAGAAGGGGCTTCTAGTAGTGGATTGTTGTGTTGTTGGAAAATCAGGACATGCAGCAAGAGATGAGGGTGTTAATGCTATTTACTTAGCACTACCACTAATTGAGAAAGTAAAAAACTTTAGATTCTCTAGAGTTTCTGAGTTTCTTGGTGAGGTAAAATGCAGTGTAACAATGATGCAGGCTGGCACTCAACATAATGTTGTACCTGATAGTTGTAACTTCACTATTGACATACGCACCAATGAACTATACTCTAATCAGGAGGCTCTAGATATAATATCTGAGGCTTTGGGATGTGAGGTCAAGGCCAGATCTCTTAGATTAAACTCTTCTCAAATAGAGACTTCACACCCTATAGTGCAGCGAGCTAAAACTCTAGGCATGAGACTATATGGCTCACCTACCCTATCTGACCAGTCTAGAATGAACTTTCCATCAGTAAAAATAGGACCAGGAGACTCTGCTAGATCTCATACCGCAGACGAGTTTATCTCCAAGAGTGAAATTAGGGAGGGAATAGAGATATACATAAAACTCCTTGAGGGGCTTAAATTAGATTAGAAGAAGGTGGATAAGGAGCACATTATATTTTTTGTAGATAGCTCATTGAGCAAGCGGTATGGCCTATTCTATGCTGCACACAATAGAATCAGAGAGATACATCGGATGGGTATCTCTGTGTCTGTATACTCTGTAAGGTCATATAGCTCTCCTATTCTAAATGGTATAAGGATGTTATTTGGTAAAAGGAGAAAGGAAAAAGGTGATGAGTGTTTTATTTATGACTCTATTGAGTATAAGTATATATGGTATAAACAGGGGGTGATTGGTTATGTTTTGGAGAAGTTGGGCTATCCTGAATACACAATAAAACAATCGTTGAATACTGTAGTTGCTAATGATGCTTCATTAGTTATGTCGCATTGGGGTCTAGAACCTGGGCTCTGGGGATTACTATATTCGAGGCTTAAATCAATACCTTGTGTAACTACATATCATGGTTCTGACATAAACTACACTCCACGATGCTGGAGAAGGGTACTAAAGATGGTATTAAGTGAGTCTGATCATAACTTCTTTGTGAGCGAATCACTGCTCAATAGAGCTGTAGTTATGTTCGAAACAATAAACAATCCTTTTGTTTCATATAATGGCGTAAATAGTGTAATCAAACATAATAAAGAGGTAAAGTCTCAAGAACTAACAATTGGTTTTGCTGGCTCATTAACAACAGTAAAAGGTGCTGATAGATTGGCACCTATTGTCTCTGAGATTTTAAAGAATGGTTTAAAGATTAGGTTGATAATTGCTGGTGAGGGTCCATTGTTGAAAGAAATACTATATAAGATAGAAAGCGATAGACTACCCATTAATGTTGAAGGAAAACTTGATACTAGTATGATGGGGTCCTTTTATGATTCAATTGACTTGTTGATAATACCTAGTAGAAACGAGGGATTACCAATGGTTATGCTCGAAGCTCTAGCGCATAAGCTTGCAGTTGTGGCTTGTAATGTGGGGGGGATATCTGAGTTTCTTCCAAGTAGAAACTTGATTTTAGTAGGAAATAGAGAAGAGACTGAGATTATTGATAGTTTTGCAAGGTGTTGCAAAGAGGTATTATTATCAAAAGAGATTACAGATGCTAAGAAAGAGATTAATAACTGGGAAGAGGTAGTAAAGAAGGAGCTAAAAAAGATTAGTTTTAATGTGTAAGGTTGATAGTTAATTATATGCAGATATCAATTGTTATTCCATATCATAATAGGGAGAAGAGAATAGAAAAGACTCTTTTATCTGTAGTAGCACAAAGTCATAGACCTCTTGAGGTTATTCTTGTTAACAATAACTCAACGGATAATAGTGAGAAATTATGCCATGAATTTAAGTCTAAACATGAGACAAAGGATTTCATTATCATATTAGCTAATGAGACGAAACGTGGAGCTAATGCAGCTAGGAATAGGGGCTTAGAGATCGCTACTTCTGAATATATATCATTCTTTGATTCAGACGATGAAATGCTACCAAGAAGGATGGAGCTTATCAACAAGACAATTGTTGATAACTTTTATCCTGATATTATTGGGTCAATATCTAGAGTAACTGATGAGACAAGGGGGGGCAGTTATATTAAAATGAGATGCTATAGCAGTGACCCTATTACACAAATAACTCGTGGACAACTATCGACTTCATCAATGACTATTAGGTCATCAATACTAAGGGGAGTTGGTGGTTGGGATGAGAGATTAGATAGATGGCAGGATTGGAATCTGGGTGTGAGACTTCTTCAAAAGGGTTATAAGGTAAAGTGGATAAAGAATATACCTTTGGACGTCATCTATGCTCATGAGGATAGTATTACTGGGTTACACTTTGGAGTAGATGGTAATCCTCTTCTTAAAGCAGTACTTCTTACACATGAATCACTATATAAGAATAGCAAAGGTTACGATAATAGACTTAAATTGGGTATAATTTATAGACTATATCTATTAGCCGCCCTAATTGAAAGGGAGGGTAATTTAAATATGTCATCAGAGACAATAAGTATGGCTAAAGAGCTATCAAAGGAGTTTCCTATATTTGATCTGATATTTTATACCCTCAACCGCTATACATTACATGGCGGAAGAGCGGCTTGGAGGGTTGCCAAACTTGTGATTCATCTTTTTGGGTAGAACGACGAAATAATCTTCAAGGCAAGATTATTCTTTGCAACAAAAGAGTATGTTCTCAATCTGAAGTCCAACTCAAAACCAATATTAATAGCATAGTTCAAAAGAGTTAAAGCCTCGTTTACATCCCCTTGTTTAATCGATAGAGATAGTATCTCGCGCAATCTATACCTTACAACATCATCAGCCTTTTGGATTGGAATCTCAAACATCTTAATAATATCAAGCTTCAAATTCAATACTCCAATTGCAAAACGAAGCTGTTTGCTTAAGCTTCTTGTATGACTAATAGAGCCATTGATTATGCGATAAACAGTTGTAATCTTGTCCTCATATAGGATATCACCCTGATGAAGAAGAGCAAATATAAGTTGGAAGTCCTCACATGTATATTTGGGATTTCTGAATAGCGACTCATTGGCGTTATAGAACTCATTAAAAGCATCTCTTCTAAACAGTGAGCTACCAACAAATACAAGAGGTTCTCCTTGCTGATTTATCAATCTACATCTATCATTAAACCAATTAAGACGAACATTATCTGGAGAATTAAATAGCTTATGTCCTAAACTATCTTCATTCTCATACAAAAGCTCAACATTAGAATGTACCATTACCACCCCTGGTTCTCGTCTCAAGATCTCTAACTGCCGCTGCAATTTATGTGGATCGCACCAATAGTCATCGCCTGCACAATCAGCAATAAACTCCCCACGACAAGCTAAGAGTGTGTCATAATAGTTATTTAGAAGTCCTTTGTTTGGCGCTTTGGGCATAAGGCGTACTATTTCTGGATATCTATCTACATAACTTTGACATATCTCTCTTGTGGAATCAGTAGAGCAATCCTCACCGATTACTATCTCGTAGGGATGATCAAGATTTTGATTAAGTGCAGACTCTATAGCTTGTGCAATATAATTCTCTTGATTATATGTTATAATTAGTACAGATATTATGGGTTCTTGTGTGGTCATCTTATAAGTTTTTGCTTAATCAATTCTGTAATAGCAACTCTTCTATCAAGCTCTCTCCAACTGTATACTAATGCAGCTATCACAATCGGGAGTGAGGCAATATATCTTACTGTACCTTGAAGATTAAGAGTCAAGCCAATCATTGCGGATACGAAAATGGAAACTATAAAAAATATTGATGTTGTATCACGATTTACTCTCACTCCGTAATTACTACCCATATAGATTAGCAAGAAAATAAGGTATAGAATATATACCACGACATATGATATGGCTATACCCTCTAATCCTAATATTGAGTAACCAAGTATATTACCACCCAAGAATAGCATGGCGGAGAAAAGCTCTGAAATCCAAAAAAGTTTAGATAGTCCCTTGGCAAGCATAACAAATCCAATCGACCATGACAATACCTTCACAACAACGCCTAGGAGTGACCAAACCGCAAATGGAACAATAGGTAGGAAATCGGACGATAGTAGTATCAATATAATAGGTTCAATAAGAAGAATGAAGATAACGGCTATTGGTAGAAGTATAAGTAAAGCTATCTCACTCTGCCTATTGAGAAGTTTATTAACAGACTCTATGTTTGTTGAAATAGTAGTTAATTGGGGATAATAGTCGGTTGCCATAGCCGCAAAAAGCATACCTACATATCGCATTACAATGTTATATCCTCCTTGATATAGCCCAAATTCCTCTATACTTGATTGACGTGTCATGTAGATAGAAAAGATATATGAAGAGAGTAATACAGATGTACTGGAAATTGTAAATGCTATCCCTAATCTTATAAGCGGTTTGCTATTATTTATCTTTTCTGAAAGTGTTATTTGATTGGATTCAGACCTCACGCTGAATGGTAATGTTGTCAACCAAAACATGAGTGAGGTAACTACCATTGATGTGGCAATAGATTCAATACCATATAGATAATATAGAGGAACAGATACGATTAACCCTACAAAAGATCCAATAAGTGATGCTTTAGCTAATTGGTTCAACATCCTTCTTCCTTGGAAGATAGCTAGATTTCCTTTCGAAAGTGTATCAAACAAAAGTGCAAGAGAAAGTATCCTAAATGGGATTGTGTAATCATCTGAGCCAAACATTAGTTTACTCATATAGGGAGCAAGGATTAAAAGCACTAAAGCACCAAATAGAGCTAACACTAATGTTAACCACTTAAGTGTAGAGACTACCCTACCCTCTGCTTCTTTGGTGGTTTGGGCAGCAATCTCTCGAACTCCGCTTTTATCTACCCCAAATGATGTTATTGATTGTAATAATTGAAGTGATGTAATTAGTAGAGATATAATCCCCACACCCTCAATACCCAAGAATAGTGCTACAAACTTATTCCTAAGAAGAGATATTATAGCACTAATAAACTGAACACTTCCAAAAAGGGCTGTGCTCTTAATTACAGAACGATACATTCTCTCTCGTGGGCTGCTCATCTATATGGTTATTGCGACTTAAGTATTAGGGTTAAGACTGTTTGAGTAATTCTAAATTCTAAATTTGAATCCATCTTGAGATAAGTGACTATTCTCAAAGATAGTTCTTGCCTCGGCTAAAAGTGGCTTCAGATCTTTATATCTTGCAGAATAGTGCCCCAAAACGAGCTTCTTAACCCCAGCCATCTTGGCAATAGTTGCAGCTTGTTTTGCGGTGGAGTGCATTGTTTGTTTTGCTCTAGCCTTTTGGTCATCCATAAAAGTAGATTCATGATATAGAAGATCTACACCTTGTATAATAGGCACTATTCGCTCGCTATATGCTGTATCTGAACAGTAAGCATATTTGCGTGGTGGCGATGATGGTCTTGTCAACACATTATTTGGTACTATAACTCCATCCTCTCGTCTATAATCCTCTCCAGCCTTGAGCCTATTGTAGAACGATAATGGAACCTCGTGAAACTTGGTCATCTCAGGGATAATATGTGGTTGGGTTGCTCTCTCTGAAAAAAGAAAGCCAGAAGTCGGAACACGGTGGCGCAATGGTATAGAGAAAACCTGAAGACTTCTATCCTCGAATATCAACTCACTCTTTTGAGGGGCTATTGAGTTGAAGCGCACGTTGAAGGGTATATCACTACAAAAATAGTTCAGCATTGGTCTGAAAATACGTTCAGCGTCTGGGTGGGCATGAATAACCAACTCAGCAGTGCGATCATTAAGCCCTAAGGTAGATATTAAACCTATTAACCCAAGACAGTGATCACCATGAAGATGAGAAAGAAATATGTGATTCAGCCTTGCGTAGCTCAATTTATTTCTCTTCATCTCAAGCTGAGCTCCCTCACCACAATCTATCATAAATAGTTTGTCGCGAAGATTAACCACCTGGGATGATGGATTTCTTTGAGTTGTTGGCTGTGCTGAACCACAGCCTAATATGTGAAGATCGAATGTTTCCATAGTTACAAAAGTAATCAATTGAGTGGATTGAAAGTAAATTTAAATTTCAAATCACTCTCACATCCAATAGAACTCTTGAATTCACAAAGCCCATAATTTGGTAATCCATCCTCTGTAGAGGGTCCAATGTCTAATATATCAACACCACGATAATGATAGTGTTCAACTAGCTTAATAGCCAAAAAATTCATTGGTCGCATATCTGAATATGATTCAATATTACCCCAATAAACAACTTGTGATATCCTGTCTGTAACATCAAATACAATCGCTGAAGCTATAGCCTCAGATGCTCTCATAATAAGAAAGAAGTTTATTCTCACTACACTTGATGTCATGATGATATCTTCATAACTCATTCTAAGAGGATATCCCTTTGATTGTCTATTATGCTTAATTACGTCGTATGCTAAAACTTTTTCAGAGTCACTCTGTGCAACAATAAAACTCAGATCAGAGCTCTCAGACCTACTTAGATTCTTTCGTGCATTGCGTTTTAACCGTTCTCTATATGATTGCGGATCGCAGGTTGGTATATAATAACTAAGGTCAACACTCTCTTGTATAAATCCTAGTCTAGAAAAAGATGACACCATCTTTGATATCAGATCCCTATCATAATTAACGGGGGGTAGAGTAATTGTTAATCTCTTTCCTTGATTTGAAGCATACTCCTTTAATAGTGATAATGCTTGGTCAACTATTTCAAGATTGATGAAACCCTTATCTGCTTGCTCGAAACAACCAAAGGGGGATGAAAAGGGACAATAGAGAGATTCTTGCTTCTCGCCTAGGATTAAACCTAATCGAAGCTTACTATCCTTGAATAATAAATAGTGAAGCCTTTGGCACTTAGATTGATTTATTTGAGCAAATGAAGGTGTATTAAATACTATAGTTGAAGACAAAAATAGTTGAGAATACTCCTCTGATGTTGATATAATTAGCTTCATCTTCTGTTTTTCTAATATTGCAAAAGTAGTGATTAATCAGTAATATAAAAAGTAGTTCGACTTTCCAATGAAACTACTCTCCCGATATGTCATAGTATACTTAATTTAATATTTATACTTACCGCATAACTACATATGCAATTAGGACAGTGGCAATAGTATACATCTTGGTGAATGCTATGCTGATATGGTAAAATGAGTAAGTAAACTGTATTTGATTAATTGAATATAATCAATGCCTCTTGCGTCTTATGTTTAATTAAAGATAGTGGTCGGAAATATAAGGCTCTTCGTTTTTAGACTCACTAAGCTATATGCTTAACACCCATGGTTTATAGGGTGATCCCATATTATGATGCTAGTACTTTGATATTAAAAACAAAAAAGGTCTTACTACGTATGTAGTAAGACCTTTTTTCGTGATCCGCCTGGGGTTCGAACCCAGGACCCCAACATTAAAAGTGTTGTGCTCTACCAGCTGAGCTAGCGAATCATCAAGTACGTTTTGTTATCAAACGTGGTGCAAAGATATGCGCTTTAATTTGATTATGCAACTATTTAGTTGTTAAATAAAAAGAACCCATATTACAAAAACACTTTTGTGGTTCATAATATGGGTCCATCTTTATCTTATTATTTTACTTCACGAACATCTCCACTTAGCAGAAACTCTCTGAGCGTTTGCTTCTTTTTTGCTTGAGCCTCAGATATTTGGCGCTCTACTTCCGAATCGTAAGTTGGGGCTTTAACATCTCTGATAACTCCTAATGCTAGTGGGTGACTCTCCCCTTTCATCAAAGCAAGCATATAGTGAACTGTATTATCTTCACACTCGGCATCGTGTGTCAAGATATCATCTATGGTAATATTATTCTCACCTATAGTAACTACTTTAAGCTTGAACCCATCTAGAATAAGGCCTTTGTTCATATCCTTTCCAAAGATCATCTTTTCACCATGACGAAGGTGTATAGTACGATCTGCTCTATTCTCTTTATCTGTGTAGTATTTGTGAATACCATCTGAGAATATCACACAGTTTTGTAGTACCTCTACAACAGATGTACCTTTGTGCTTAGCTGCAAATACCATACACTCTGAGGTTAATGCTAAGTCAACATCAATTGAACGTGCAAAAAACTTACCTCGTGCACCAAAGGTTAACTCAGCAGGAACAAAAGGATCTTCAATTGTTCCAAATGGTGAGGTTTTAGTAACAAAGCCTCTTTCTGTAGTTGGTGAGTATTGACCTTTTGTTAAACCGTATATCTGGTTGTTATGCAGGATAATGTTTATGTCTACATTACGTCTAACAACATGAATAAAGTGGTTACCACCGATAGCCATACAATCACCATCTCCTGTAATCTGCCAAACACTTAATTTAGGGTTGGCTACTTTAACACCAGTTGCTATTGCAGATCCACGGCCATGAATAGTGTGGAATCCATATGTGTTCATATAATACGGTAGCCTAGATGAGCATCCAATACCTGAAATTACAGCTGTATTGTGTGGCGCTACTCCCACTTGAGCCATAGCTTTATGTAAACTATTAAGTATAGCGAAGTCTCCGCATCCTGGGCACCATTTTACCTGTTGTTCGTTCTTGAACTCTTTGGCAGTATATTGTTGACAGTCCATTGTTTGTTACTTCTCAATTAAGTTGGTGAAACATTCTACTAGCTCAGAAACCGCAAATGGTTGTCCTTGAACTTTATTGTATTGTGTAAGCTCTATTGTTGGCACCTTCATTCTGATATAACTTGCAAATTGTCCTAGGTTTAGTTCACAAACAACTACCTTCTTATATCTCTTTAGAATTTCACGTGCATTTGCTGGCATAGGATTAATAAACTCAAAATGAGCTAAAGCTGTTGGCTTTCCATTCTCATTCATCTCCGCTACAGCTGTTGATAAATGACCATATGTACCACCCCACCCTACGACAAGTAGATCTGCTTGAGGATCACCTTCGACTTGAAGCGATGGTATGTGGTCTGCGATCTTCTCAATCTTAGCCTCTCGCGTGTCTGTCATCTTTTGGTGGTTATCTGCATCCGTAGAGATAACTCCAGTGTTATAATCCTTCTCTAGTCCACCTATTCTGTGCATGAATCCTTCAGTACCAGGGTGTGCCCACTGACGAACGAGTGTATCAACATCTCGGCCGTAAGGACTAAAACCATTTACCATATCGGGTGTAACAGTTCTAGGAGTGATAGTTGGTAGTTTATCCATATCAGGTATCATCCACGCAGATGTTCCATTCGCTATGAATCCATCAGTAAGACATATAACAGGAGTCATATGCTCAAGAGCCAACTTTGCAGCCCAATAAGCCGAATCAAAGCAGTGTGTAGGGCTCTTAGCTGCAACAACAACAAGAGGACTCTCACCATTACGACCATATAGAGCTTGCATAAGATCCGACTGTTCAGTCTTGGTTGGAAGACCTGTAGATGGTCCACCACGTTGCACATCAACTATAACTAATGGAAGTTCTGCCATAACAGCTAACCCTATAGCCTCACCCTTAAGTGCGAGACCTGGCCCAGATGTATTAGTCGCGGCTAAATTTCCAGCAAAGCTTGCCCCTATAGCTGTACATATTCCCGCAATTTCATCTTCACACTGAACTGTTTTAACTCCCATGTCTTTGCGTTTTGCAAGTTCTTGAAGAATATCTGTAGCTGGTGTTATTGGATAACTACCAAGGAATAATGGAAGACCAGAATTTTCAGATGCTGCTATCAATCCATACGCAGTAGCTGTGTTTCCATTCACATCAGTGTATAGACCTTTAACAGGCGATGAAGTTGCTTCTACTGTAAATGTAGAAACCGTAGCATGAGTATTGTTTCCAAAATTGAAACCATCTGTCAGAGCTTTAATATTAGCCTGCATAATAGCTTCTTTCTTAGAGAATTTTTTCTTCAGGAATGGTACTGCTTGGTCTACTTCACGATTGAATAGCCAACATATAAGACCAAGCGCAAACATGTTCTTACAACGAAGAATAGACTTATTGTCTAGTCCAAATCCTTGTAAGCCATCTCTTGTCATAGAAGTTATTGGTGCTGATATGACTTGTACATTAGTCATTCCTAACTCAGAAAATGGATCGTTAGTTTCAAATAATGCTTTTTTTAGATCTGCTTCAGCAAAGCTGTCTTGATCAATAATAACAACTCCTTGTTGTTTGATGAATGCCTTATTGACCTTTAGAGCAGCTGGATTCATAGCAACAAGAACGTCTGCTGTATCCCCAGGCGTTAAAACCCTATTAGATCCTAGGTGAACTTGAAAGCCTGAAACTCCACTAAGAGATCCTTGAGGTGCTCTAATCTCTGCTGGAAAGTCTGGAAATGTTGATATTTCATTTCCTAATATCGCCGAAAGATTTGAAAAGATGGTACCTACGAGCTGCATTCCGTCACCAGAATCGCCAGAGAAGCGAATAACAACTCGCTCCAGCTCCTTCACTTTCATTTGTGATGTCATAGTATATTGTCAATAATAATAATAAGCTTTAGATTACAAATGTATAAGAAAAAAGGGCTCAACCAAATAAAAAAGGGGGGTAATTTAATGCTTTATGGTTCATTATCAGACTGGTTAAGTTTCAAAATGTCAAAAACAATAAGCAATATAATAACACTCGGAAATATTAAGATGTAATAAAAAAGAAAAAAGCACTGTTTCGATTTACGAAACAGTGCTTTCTGATTGTTGAGCCTCTTGTCGGATTCGAACCAACGACCCCGAGATTACAAATCACGTGCTCTGGCCAACTGAGCTAAAGAGGCAAGCGGGCAAGCTTACTATATCGCGCCGCTACAACCAA
>JBOFUP010000030.1:0-1213 GCA_051652645.1 Bacteroidales bacterium | reverse complement strand
TAAGTAAGATTACTTAGTAATTTCTGCAACAACTCCAGAAGCTACTGTTCTTCCTCCTTCTCTTATTGCGAATCTTAATCCTGGTTCCATTGCGATTGCATGAATTAACTCTACTGTCATTTCTATGTTATCTCCTGGCATTACCATTTCTACTCCTTCAGGTAAAGCTATTGATCCAGTTATATCTGTTGTTCTGAAGTAGAATTGTGGTCTGTATCCTGAGAAGAATGGAGTATGTCTTCCACCCTCTTCTTTTGTTAATACATATACTTCTGATGTGAAGTTTGTATGTGGTAATATTGATCCAGGCTTACATAATACTTGTCCTCTTTCAACGTCTTCTTTCTTGATTCCTCTTAATAATGCTCCTACGTTATCTCCAGCTTGTCCTTGGTCTAATAACTTTCTGAACATTTCTACTCCAGTACAAGTTGTTTTTGATGTAGTTTCTTTTATTCCAACTATCTCAATCTCTTCTCCTACTTTTACGATTCCTCTTTCGATTCTTCCTGTTACTACTGTTCCTCTTCCTGTTATCGTGAACACGTCCTCGATTGGCATTAAGAATGGTTGGTCTACTGCTCTTGCTGGTGTTGGAATGTAAGAATCTACAGCGTCCATTAGAAGTTTAATTTGGTTTACCCATTTCTCTTCTCCGTTCATTGCTCCTAAAGATGATCCCATTATTACTGGTAAATCGTCTCCTGGGAATCCGTACTCTGTTAATAACTCTCTTACTTCCATCTCTACTAACTCTAATAACTCTTCGTCATCTACCATGTCAGCTTTGTTTAAGTATACTACGATGTATGGTACTCCTACTTGTCTTGATAATAGGATATGCTCTCTTGTTTGAGGCATTGGTCCATCTGCTGCTGATACAACTAAGATAGCTCCATCCATTTGTGCTGCTCCTGTTATCATGTTCTTTACGTAGTCAGCATGGCCTGGACAGTCAACGTGTGCGTAGTGTCTCTCTAATGTTTCATACTCTATATGAGCTGTATTGATTGTGATTCCTCTTTCTCTTTCTTCTGGAGCCGCATCAATGTTTGCGAAATCTACTTTTTTAGCTAATCCCATATCTGATAATACTTTTGAGATTGCTGCTGTTGTTGTTGTTTTTCCGTGGTCAACGTGTCCTATTGTTCCAACGTTAACGTGTGGTTTACTTCTTTCAAATTTTTCCTTAGCCATTTGAAATTGCCTCCTA
>JBOFUP010000029.1:0-62689 GCA_051652645.1 Bacteroidales bacterium | reverse complement strand
TTTGCACGCAATAAATTCTAAACATATAATCTACCAGTATGTCATTTGTTGCAGATAAAGTAGTTATGGACGGTCTCACTTTTGATGATGTCCTATTGATCCCATCTTATTCTGAAGTTTTGCCACGCAATGTGGACCTTTCTACAAACTTCACTAGAAACATCCGAATGAATATGCCTTTTGTTTCCGCTGCCATGGATACCGTGACAGAGGCAAAACTTGCTATCTCAATGGCTCGTGAAGGGGGGATAGGTGTTATTCACAAGAATATGTCAATAGCCGAGCAAGCACGTCAAGTTAAAATGGTTAAACGTGCAGAGAATGGTATGATCTATGATCCAATAACTATTCTCAGTGATGCTACAGTGATAGATGCTCTTAAATTAATGTCGGAGTATAAGATTGGTGGTATTCCTGTTGTTAATAGTGAGCGTAAACTAGTTGGTATTGTAACCAACAGAGATCTACGTTTCGAAAAAGATATGAACAAGAGCATCGAGTCTGTAATGACTGGAGCGGATAGATTAATCACGACTTGTCAATCAACAGATTTGGAAGGTGCTGCAGAGATTCTTCAGAATCACAAGATAGAGAAACTTCCAGTTGTTGACAAAGATGGTTTCATTGTGGGGCTTGTTACCTATAAAGATATAACAAAAGCAAAAGACAAACCATTTGCATGCAAAGATGAGAAGGGTAGACTTCGTGTTGCTGCAGGTGTTGGTATCACTGGAGACTCAATGGAGCGCGTAGATGCTTTGGTTGAGGCTGGAGTAGATGCTATAGTTATTGATACGGCTCATGGGCACTCTCGTGGTGTTGTTGAGATGCTTAAGCAAGTCAAGTCTAAATACCCAACACTTGAGTGTGTTGTTGGAAATATTGCAACTGGAGCAGCTGCTCGTATGCTTGTTGAAGCTGGAGCAGATGCCGTTAAAGTAGGTATTGGTCCAGGTTCTATCTGTACAACTCGTGTTATTGCAGGAGTAGGAGTACCTCAATTATCAGCTGTTTATGAAGTTTCAAAAGCTATTGAAGGTTCAGGCGTGCCTGTTATCGCTGATGGTGGTCTTCGTTATTCAGGTGATATAGTAAAGGCTTTAGCTGCTGGTGGTAATTGTGTTATGGTAGGTGGTCTTTTGGCAGGTGTTGAGGAGTCTCCAGGTGAGACTATCATATACAATGGTCGAAAGTTCAAGGCATATCGCGGAATGGGATCATTAGAAGCAATGGAAAAAGGATCTAAAGATCGTTATTTCCAAGGTGATGAGATGGATGCTAAGAAATTAGTGCCAGAAGGTATTGCTGCGAGGGTGCCATTCAAAGGTCTTCTCTATGAGGTTATTTATCAATTAGCAGGAGGGCTTCGTGCAGGAATGGGTTACTGTGGATCTCAAAACATAGATCAACTTCACCAAGCTAAATTCACACGTATCACAAATGCTGGTATGGCAGAGAGTCACCCACATGATGTGTCGATTACAAGTGAAGCGCCTAACTACAGCCGAGGCTATTAATAGGTGTTATCCACAAGAATATATAAAAAAGATAGAGAGCTAGACGTAATGTCTAGCTCTCTATCTTTTTTATGAAACTATGTAGTGTCGTTATTTTCTAATTAATGATGTAATCATCTCGGCAGCTTTATAAGGAGCTCTATTTTCGCCAAGCCTTCTACGCATCAAAGCATAACCATCTCTTATATTATTTCGATAGCTTTCATCCTCAAGAAGTCGACCTAGTTCATTTTTGATATTTTCATTAGATGCTTTATATCCAAGTAGCTCTTTAACAACCTCTTTGTCCGCTATTAGATTTACTAAAGATACCCAATAGACCTTTAGAAGAGATCGGTATGCTTTATACACAATCTTACCTCCAGGCACATAGTATACAACCGCTTGAGGTGTGCCAAAAAGAGCACATTCAAGTGTCGCCGTTCCAGAAGTTACTAAGGCAGCATGTGAGGAGTTAAGTATGGCGTATGTTTTGTTGAAAAGTATTTCAACTGATCTATTTCCAATAATATTCTCATATACTTTCTTTTCAATAGAAGGAGCAGCTGCAATTATTGGATGATAGTTTGGATATGCAGATGCAGCTTCAAGCATTTGAGGGAGGTTGTCTCTTATCTCTTGTATTCGACTGCCGCATAATATTGCAATAATAGGTTTATCTCTAACTATTTTTTGTTCGCTTTCATTCTCTTTTGATAGGAAGTGGTTGACTTCATCAAGAGAAGGATTGCCAACATAGTCAACAGAGTAGTCATGCTTCTTAAAATATTCAACCTCAAAAGGAAGGATAGAGAATATTTTATCCACATCTTTCTTTATTCTTTTTATTCTACTCTCTTTCCACGCCCATATCTTTGGTGAGATATAGTAATATACTGGCTTATTTAGTTCTCTCTTTACAAATTCCGCAATTTTGAGGTTAAAACCCGGATAGTCAACCGGTATTACAACATCTGGATCAAATCTCTTAATCTCACTCTTGCAGAGTTTCATATTGTTGAGTATAGGCCTTATGTTACGGATTACGGTGATGAACCCCATATATGCCATCTTGCGATAGTGAAGCAGGAGTTCTCCTCCAACAGAAGCCATCTCATCACCACCAAAGTATCTGAATTCAGCCTCTGGATCACGCTCTTTAATAGCCCTCATTAGATGTGATGCATGAAGATCTCCGGAGGCCTCACCTGCTATAAGGAAATATTTCATCAATCTATCTTAAGAGATTCGCTAATCTGTTTCATTGCCTCGTCTGCGGTAAGGTCTATCTTCGTTGGTACTATGGTTGCATATCCTTTAGATAGCCAATGATCATCAGTATTCGTCAGGTGAGGTTTGCTATTTACAGGCATTCCTGTTAGCCAATAATAATTCTTCCCTCTTGGGTCTTTGCAGGCCTCAAACTCCTCAATCCAATAAGTCTCAGCTTGTCGGCATACTTTATGTCCTTTGATTTTGTCAATGCTCGGGTAGTTGACATTTAAACAAACACCCTCAGGTAGGCCACTATTTAGAATGTTATTAGTGATAGATCTTATTGATTCAATGCAATAGTCAAAGTCAGCTTCACTATCGTGAGACTCAATCGAGTATCCTATTGAAGGTATGCTATGAATACAACCCTCTAGAACTGCTCCCATTGTGCCAGAGTAAAGAACATTAACCGAGGCGTTAGATCCATGGTTTATGCCCGAGAGTATCATGTCAGGTTTATTGGGTGCCATTCTATTTAGTGCAAGTTTAATACAATCAACAGGTGTACCTGTAGATTTATAAATCTTCACACCATCACTATCTTTAACCTTCGTGACACGTAGAGGGTTGGTTATCGTAATTGCGCTAGACATACCAGATCGAGGTCCATCGGGAGCAACCACTATAATGTCTCCAAGATGACTAACTGCATCAATCAAAGCATTTATCCCCTTAGAAGTATAACCATCATCATTGGTTATAAGGATAGTAGGTCTTTTTTCCATTTTGAAATATATTGTTTGAAGACGAAGTTAAGTAAAAAAGAGAAAATGGGAGGCAATTCACAGATTAATCAAAGTGTGAATTACCTCCCATATACTTTCTCAATACCAACTACGCTTAGGTTCAAAGTACGATTGAGGGTGAAGACAAGCAGGGCAATTCTTCAAAGGTTTCTCACCTTCGTGAACATAACCACACTTACGACATTGCCATAGTATCTCCTCTTCACGTTCAAAGATTGTTCCAGCCTCTATTTGATCAAGAATTGCACGGTAGCGCTCTTCGTGCTCAGCTTCTACTTTAGATATCATCTTAAAGCAAGTAGCTATTGCTGGAAAGCCCTCCTCTTTTGCTGTTTCAGCAAATGCTGGGTATAGAAGATCCCACTCTTCGTGTTCACCCTCTGCTGCTGCCTTAAGGTTCTCTGCTGTAGTCCCAACAATACCCGCAGGGTAAGTAGCTGTAATCTCTACCATTCCACCCTCTAAGAATGAGAAGAAGCGTTTAGCATGCTCATGCTCTTGTTCTGCTGTCTCAAGGAATAGTGCAGCGATGTATTCATACCCCTCCTCTTTTGCTTTCTTCGCGAAGAAGGTGTATCTGTTACGCGCTTGCGACTCGCCTGCGAAAGCTTTTAACAGATTCTGTTCTGTCTTTGTTCCTTTTACACTTTTAGTCATAATCGAACTTCTGAATTAATATTAGTTTTATTGTTGTACAGTAGGCTATTTATCGAATCGCCTACCTACTCAAATATGTTATTATAGATTTTATCTAGTAGAGCAACACCTCTACAACTCGTTTCGTAATTATCTATGATTTTATAAACAACTGTTTTGAGCTGAGGTTCACTAATTGTGATTGGCATTATCAATACCCCACACCTAGTATGAGTTATTTAGCATTGCATAGTTTAGTCTTCAATCTGCTATTTTATAGTTAAATGATGTAACCTTCTCTTTCGTTTTGGGCAAATATAGATATAATGTTTCATCTTATTATAATTTCCGTTGCCCTAATTTAGTTACTCTACAAAAGGATATGTTATCTGAAAAAAAAATATTTACTTTGCATCTTGTCCGAACTATTTGCTTTAGGACAGAACCAATGAGTTAACAATTTGGTTCTCCCAATGTGTAACCTGTAACAGATCTCAACTATATGGCACAACAAGAAGATGTTTTCAAGAAAATAGTATCTCACGCAAAAGAGTACGGTTTTGTATTCCCTTCAAGCGAAATCTATGATGGACTAGCTGCGGTTTATGACTATGGTCAAATGGGGGTTGAATTAAAAAACAATATCAAAAAGTACTGGTGGGATAGTATGGTACTACTCAACGACAACGTTGTTGGTATCGACTCGGCAATATTTATGCACCCAACTATCTGGAAAGCTTCTGGACACGTTGACGCATTCAATGATCCATTGATTGACAATAAAGACTCAAAAAAGAGATATCGTGCTGATGTCCTTATTGAGGACCAAATACAGAAGTACGACGAGAAGATCAACAAAGAGGTAGAGAAAGCTGCGAAGAAATTCGGTGCTAGCTTTGATGAGGCTATGTTTAGAGAGACTAATCCTCGTATTCAAGAGAATAAAGCTAAGCAAAGCGAACTTCAAGAAAGATTTGCTCAAGCCCTAAATGATAGCAACCTCGAGGAACTGAGAAATATTATTCTTGACTACGAGATTGTTTGTCCAATTAGTGGCTCAAAAAACTGGACTGAAGTACGTCAATTCAACTTGATGTTCTCTACTGATATGGGTTCTACTGCCGATGGTGCAATGAAGGTTTACCTTCGTCCAGAGACAGCTCAAGGTATCTTTGTTAACTTCCTTAACGTTCAGAAGACAGGACGTATGAAGATTCCTTTCGGTATTGCTCAAATTGGTAAAGCTTTCCGTAATGAGATTGTAGCTCGTCAGTTCATATTCCGTATGCGTGAGTTCGAACAGATGGAACTTCAATTCTTTGTTAGACCTGGCGAAGAGCTTGAGTGGTTCGAAAAGTGGAAGCAGATCCGTCTTAAGTGGCACAAAGCTCTTGGCTTCGACCAAAGCAAATATCGCTACCACGACCACGAGAAGCTTGCTCACTACGCTAATGCAGCTACAGATATTGAGTTCCAGATGCCTTTCGGATTCAAAGAGGTTGAGGGTATTCACTCGCGTACTGATTTCGACCTTAGTAGCCACGAACAACACTCTGGTAAGAAACTACAATATTTCGATCCAGAGCTAAACAAATCATATGTCCCTTACGTTGTAGAGACATCAATTGGTGTTGACCGTATGTTCCTTTCTGTTCTTGCTGCTTCTTACAATGAGGAGCAACTAGAGGGTGGTGACACTCGTACTGTATTGCGTATACCTGCTGCTCTTGCACCAGTAAAAGTAGCCGTTATGCCTCTTACTAAGAAAGATGGACTACCAGAGAAGGCACGTGCTATTATTGACGATTTGAAGTTCGACTTCAAGTGTCAATATGATGAGAAAGACTCTATCGGAAAACGCTACCGTCGTCAAGATGCTATCGGTACTCCATTCTGTATCACTGTTGATCACCAAACACTAGAGGATAATACAGTAACCATCCGCCACCGCGACACTATGGAGCAGGAGCGTGTTGCTATTGCTGAACTCTCTAGAATTATTGGAGACAAGGTGAGCATGAAGAATCTTTTCAAAAAGATCGCTGAATAATAAATAACAATATACGAAACGAGTGGTAAGGTGGATACATAACGTCCACCTTGTTACTCGTTCCGTGCTTAAATCAAACTTTATCTACTATGAAATCTAAAGGTTGTATTATCGGAGCCGTAATTATAGGAGTACTCCTAATTGCTGCAATAGCAATTGCTAGTTGGGGTGCATCTGCCTATAATGGCATGGTTACATCCGAAGAGGGTGTAAGTGCACAATGGTCAAACGTTGAAAATCAGTACCAACGACGTGCTGATCTTATTCCAAACCTTGTAAACACTGTTAAAGGTTATGCCTCTCACGAGAGTTCAACACTCGAGGCGGTAGTTAGTGCAAGAGCAAAAGCTACTCAAATAACTGTTGATCCAAACAAACTTGATGCTGCATCAATGCAGAAATACCAAGAGGCTCAAGGACAACTATCACAAGCTCTTGGCAGACTACTTATGGTTACTGAGAACTATCCAGAACTCAAAGCAAACCAAAACTTCCTAGAGCTACAATCTCAACTTGAAGGAACAGAGAATAGAATATCAACTGAGAGAATGCGATTCAATGACACTGCTAAAGCATTCAACACTATGATAAGACAATTCCCTAAAAGTATACTTGCTGGGTTGTTCGGCTTCGAATCAAAAGCATATTTCCAAGCTGAAGAGTCATCAAAAACAGCACCTAAAGTAGAGTTTTAATAACAGTCTAAATTGATATAATGAGAAAGATATATAGCATATTACTATTGATTATTGCAATAACATCATCAACCCTTACTTCTTGTCTTGATTCTGAAGATCCAAACGCTCCTTATTACGAGTGGAAAGAGCTCAATGAGACCTTCTTCAACAACAAAAAAGATAGTATAGATTTTGGAAATGGATATGAGGAGATAGAGATACCAACCAATCATGGTGGTGGTACTCTTCTTCGTCGTGTAATAAAGAGTGGCGAAGGTACAGTATCTCCTATATACACAGACCAAGTAAAGACTCACTATACTGGCAAACTATATACTGATAGCCAATTCGATACGTCATTTACAATAACATCCGTGAATGGGGTTGAACTTACCGAAGAGGAGCTATACCTTTATAATGACCCAGCATCGTTTGCTGTTAATGGTGTTATCGTAGGATGGACTGAGGTACTACAACTTATGCACGTAGGTGACAAATGGGAGGTTATCATCCCTTGGGATCTAGGCTATGGCAATACTGGTAGTGGTACAATCCCTCCATACTCAACTCTTATATTCGAAATTGAACTAATGGAGATAGTCGAGTAATCGACTATCCCTTGTAACCCTCCTATATGTACACAACAGAAACTATATGCGCCGTATCAACAGCTCCGGGTGTTGGCGGAGTGGCTATAATAAGAGTCTCTGGTGGAGAAGCTATTGAGATCTGCAATAAGATCTTCAAACCGATGAACCCAAAGAGAGAACTATTGACTCAGAAACCCTACACTCTGAGCTATGGCTCCATAAAAAAAGGCGATGAGCTTATTGATGACGTAGTTGTTTCTCTATTCAAAGGTCCAAACTCATTCACTGGTGAGGATACAATAGAGATATCATGCCACGGATCGATATATATACAACAACAGATACTACAGCTACTTATAGAGAATGGTGCACGAACAGCACTGCCAGGTGAGTTCACTCAGCGCTCATTCCTAAATGGAAAGATGGATCTATCGCAGGCTGAAGCTGTTGCTGATCTCATTGCATCAACATCTGCTGCAACACATAGGCTTGCTGTCTCTCAGATGAGAGGAGGATTCAGCAACGAGCTCCTGAAACTAAGAATGGAGCTCCTAAATTTTGTGTCACTAATTGAGTTGGAGCTTGATTTCAGCGAAGAGGAGGTAGAGTTTGCAGACAGAACTCAACTTCACAACCTAGCCTCATCGATAGAAAATATTATCGGTAAACTAGCCGACTCTTTCAGCGTAGGTAATGCAATTAAGAATGGTGTTCCTGTGGCTATTATTGGTGAGACAAATGCTGGTAAATCAACCCTCCTGAATGCTCTTTTAAATGAAGAGAAAGCCATCGTGTCCGATATACACGGAACCACTAGAGATGTGATAGAAGACACTATCAACATACACGGGATAACCTTCCGTTTTATCGATACAGCTGGTATTCGCGAGACTTCTGATAAAATAGAGAGCATCGGTATTCAAAGATCATTCGACAAGATGCAACAAGCATCTATCATACTTTGGATGATTGACTCAACAACTGACCTCGAGTCTCTTGCTCAGCTAGGACAACGCATCTTGGAGACTATAGACCAGAAGAGGCTAATAACAATCTTCAACAAAGCTGACCTAATAGCTCCTCATGAATTGGAGATCAAAGCTCAAAAATTATCGGATAAACTATCCAAGGATATAAACCCGATATTCATCTCCGCACGAGAGAACCAAAACATCTCACTTCTAGAAGATAAGCTGCTGAAAGCCTCTCAGATTCCTGAAATCGGACAGAATGATGTCATCGTTACCAATCTTCGACACTACGAAGCTCTGATTAACGCACGTTCAGCAATCCAAAGAGTAATCCAAGGATTAGATAGCCACATCTCAGGCGACTTCCTATCCCAAGATATACGTGAGTGCATGCACTTCCTAGGAGAGATTACAGGCAATATATCCACGGACGATATCTTAGGTAACATATTTATGAACTTCTGCATTGGCAAATAATATTCTTTTATGGCAGACAACTATTTAGAGAAGCAATATCAGGATTATGAAGCTCGTCGGGCTGCATGGGAGAGAGAGAAGAAATATGGGTTGCCTAAGACGGCAGTGAAGAAGCCTGCGGCTAAAGTCCCAACTGAAGAAAAGAAAGAGACACAATAAAAAAAGGAGAAGTAATTGCCCTAAAGGCAATTACTTCTCCTTTTTTTATTGTGTCCTATTTGTATCTTAGACTTTTGATATAAGGTAGACAGTGTTCCTTTTTAGAACTAAATAGGAGTGATATACACCGACAAACGAAATAAGCAAACCCGTACCTATAATACAGTACAGGCGTTGCACAATTCCATCTCGCTTTGTCTATTAAATTACCATTTCTATAGCTGCAAGATGCGTTGTGAACGCAAGGTTAATATCTCTTCTCGGATTACTCCGATTATTTTATTCTAATGCAGAGATAGAGAAAATTCTTCATAATATGCACAATGTAGTTTCTAATAATTATCGTGTTCATATTTATAGCGCAAATTATTTCATACATTTGCATATATACCCAACAAAGGTGAATTTTAATAATATGAACCGCATAAAAGAGGTGCTTGAAGAAAAAGGAATTAAACAAACATGGCTTGCAGAGAAGCTTGGAAAGAGCTTTAGCATTGTCAATGCTTATGTATGCAATAGAAGATAACCTAGTTTGGAAGGACTGTTTGAGATTGCCGAGATTCTTCAGGTGGATGTAAAAGAATTGATTGAAAGCAAACAAAGATGAACCCAAATTATACAATACATGAATACACAAGCATTTTTATCAGAAGAAGACATTAAAAATAGATATATCACACCAGCTATTGAGGCATCAGGTTGGTTTAAAGAACAAATGCGAATGGAATATTCTATTCGTTTTAATGAGCCGTTCACAGATGGCAAAATAATTATTAAAGGAAGAAAAGCATCACGAGGTAAGATAAAAAAAGCTGATTATTTACTTCATCACCACAACAACTTCCCTATTGCAATAGTAGAAGCTAAAGGTATGAATTGTGATGTTGCTGAAGGGATTCAGCAGGCTATTGATTACGCCAGACTGTTAGATGTTCCGTTTGCATATTCAAGTAATGGTACAGGGTTTATTGAATATGATATGAAATGTGGAAAGGAACGTGAAATTGCTCTTGATAAGTTTCCTAAGGCTGACGAACTATGGGCTCGATACTGTAATAGCTTTGAAATTACGGAAAAGGTTGCTAAAGTTGTAAAAGAACCCTACTATTTCAAGGAGGGAGCTAATAAACCTAGGTATTATCAACGTATTGCGATTAATCGGACAGTAGAAGCTGTTGCTAAAGATCAAAAGAAGATTCTTTTGGTGATGGCAACAGGCACAGGTAAGACATTTACTGCTTTTCAAATTATTCACCGGCTCTATTCAGCAAAGAAAGTGAAGAAGGTTCTTTATCTTGCTGATAGAAATATTTTAATAGATCAGACTATACTCAATGATTTTGCTCCTTTTAAAGATAAGAACATTTTAACAAAGGTTGAGAAAAAGAAGTTGGATAGTGCTTATGATATATTCATGTCATTGTATCACCAACTAAGTGGAGATGATGATTTGGAGGTTTTTCGCCAATTCTCTCCTGATTTCTTCGATCTGGTAATTGTTGATGAGTGTCATAGAGGTAGTGCGAGGGAAAATTCAAGGTGGAGAAAGATCCTTGAATACTTTAATAGTGCAGTTAAAATAGGTTTAACTGCGACTCCTAAAGAGACAGAAGATGTATCAAACAGTGAATATTTTGGAGAACCAGTCTATACATACTCTCTTAAACAAGGTATAGACGATGGTTTTTTAGCTCCGTATAGAGTGCTTAGAATAGGCATCGATAAAGATCTTGAAGGATATATCCCGGAGGATGGTAAAATTGATATGTATGGTCAGGAAATTGAGCAAAAGACATATACTGAAAAGGATTTTGATCGCACTTTAATAATTGACGATCGCACCAAAACAGTAGCAAAACGTGTTACCGAATTCTTGAAGAGCAGTGGAGATAGATATGCTAAGACTATCGTATTTTGCGTTGATGAAGACCACGCTCTACGAATGCGTCAGGCACTTGTAAATGAAAATAGTGACTTAATGTCTATTAATGACAAATACGTAATGCGTATCACAGGTAGCGATGCTCTTGGCAAAGCTCAACTTGAAAACTTCATTGATAATAACTCTAAATACCCAACAATTGTAACAACATCTGAACTACTTTCTACTGGCGTTGACTGTAAGATGTGTAAAGTAATAGTACTTGATAAGGTGATAAACTCTCAGACTATTTTTAAGCAGATTGTAGGTCGTGGCACACGATTAGTTTGGAATAGAGATAAACGTTATTTTACCATTCTTGATTTCAGAAAGGCTACTTTAAAGTTTAGCGATCCTGAATTTGATGGTCCTTCAACATCTGTATATGTAGGAGGAAAAGATCCTATACCTACACCTGAGGGTGAAGAAGATGACCCTTCAATCGTGGAGGAACCTCAGGAAGTGTATAAAAAATATCGTATTAACGATGTTGACACCCAAATAATAAGTGAGTTGGAACTTTTGTATGGTGATGATGGTAAGTTGATTGCTAATCATTCAGAGAATTTTAAACTTGCTATTATAGAAAAATACGCAAACCATGAATCATTCCATTCTGAATGGATGAAGTGTGAGAAAAAAGATATTATTGCCTATTTTGAGGAACGAGGGGTCGATTTTAGTAGACTTAAGAAACAGGTGGGTTCTGATGTTGATGTGTATGATATTATCAATATGATTGGCTTTGGTTTGGATGCTAAGTTAAAGTTTGAGAGAGCAAATAATTTAAAAGACTCGGACACCTACATAGCGTTAAATGAAGAACAGCAGTCAATCATCAATGAAGTGTTGGATTTCTACATTAACAAAGATATTACCGAGATAGAGAATAACATAGAGATATTTAAATTGAAGGATTTTTCTCCTTTTGGAGGATATGTACCCACAGTTAAGAAGCTTGGAGGCAAACCAAAGTATATGAATTTATTGAACGAAATAATAACTAAAATTTACGAATAGATATGTCAATTGGAACATTAATCAAGAGATTACAAAATATAATGAGAGGCGATGATCTTTCAGGAACAGTGCAGTATCTAAAGCAGATGATATGGATGGTTTTTCTGAAGGTATATGATGCTAAAGAGCAAGAATGGGAACTTGATGATGATAACTATGTATCTATCATTCCAGAGCATCTTAAGTGGAGAAATTGGGCAGAAGACCTAAATGATGGTAAAGCTCTTACGGGTGAAGATTTGGTCAAGTTTGTAAACGACGAGGTAATAGATACGTTGAAGAAACTTGTAGTAGATGAAAATACGCCTAAACGCCATATCATCGTTAAGAACATATTCGAGGAGGCATCTAACTTTATGAAAGATGGTGTTAAGTTACGCCAAATGGTTAATGCTCTAAATGAGATTGATTTTACTAACTACACGCAGGCACACGAATTTGGTGATCTTTATGAGTCTATGCTTAAGGATTTGCAGGAGTCTAAGCGTGATGGCGGTGAGTTCTATACCCCTCGTGCTTTGACCGATTTTATCGTTGAGATGGTTGATCCCCGTTTGGGTGAACAGATAGCAGACTTTGCTTGCGGTACTGGCGGTTTCTTGGTTAGTGCATTGAAGCATATTGAAAAAAAAGTAGAGACTAATGAGGATTTAAAAATATGCCGCAGTTCTATTTATGGTATTGAAAAGAAATCTTTTCCCTACTCCTTAGGTTTGACTAACTTGATCTTGCATGATGTCGATGAGCCAAGAATGTTCTATGATAACTCATTGAAATACAATGTACGTAACTATAGCGAGAGTGATTTGTTTGATGTTATTCTAATGAATCCACCTTATGGAGGAGTTGAGGATGCTATTGTTCAAATGAATTTTCCTCAAGAGTATAGAGCATCGGAGACTGCTGATCTTTTTATGGCTTTGATTATGTATCGTTTGCGAACAAATGGTCGTGTTGGGGTTGTACTACCTGATGGCTTTTTGTTTGGAACCGAGGGGGCAAAACGTAATCTTAAAGAGAAACTTCTTACAGAGTTTAATCTTCATACGGTTATCCGACTTCCTAAGAGTGTTTTTGCTCCATATACATCTATTGCAACAAATGTATTATTCTTTGACGAGAATGCAGATGGAACACAAGATACTTGGTTTTATCGAATGGATATGCCAGAAGGTTTTAAGGCATTCTCTAAGACTAAGCCAATGCAATTGAATCACCTTGAACCTATCAGAGAGTGGTGGGCAAATCGTACAGAGATTATCGACGCTGAGGGATTTGCAAAGGCAAAACGTTTTAGCCGTGATGAGATCGCCGCAGGAAACTATAATTTAGATTTATGTGGATTTCCTCATAAGGTAGAAGAGATACTCGACCCTGATGTGTTGATAAATAACTATATTGAGCGTAAAGCAGAGTTAGATGCAAGTATCAAAACAACTCTAGACCAAATTCTACAATTAATTAACGAAAAGTAATGAAGGCTGAAGAGTTAAGAAAATCTATATTACAACTTGCCATACAGGGTAAGTTGGTGGCACAATGCGATGATGATGAACCAGCCTCTGTGTTGCTCGATAAGATAAGAGCCGAGAAAGCACAGCTTATCAAAGATAAGAAAATAAAAAAGGATAAGAACGAATCTGTTATCTATCGTGGCGAAGATGGTTCCTGGTATGAGCGAGTAGGTAAAGAAGTCACTTGTATTGACGAAGCTGTACCTTTTGAGATACCTGATAGTTGGGAGTGGTGTAGGCTTGGAAATATAGGTGACTGGGGTGCTGGTGCAACACCATTAAGAGGCAAATCTGCATATTATAACAATGGGACAATACCTTGGCTTAAAACAGGTGAATTAAATAATTCTATTGTATATGACACTGTCGAAAAGATTACTCCTTTAGCTCTAAAAGAATGTTCATTAAGACTTAATAAAGTTGGTGATATTCTTATTGCTATGTATGGTGCAACTATTGGTAAATTAGCTATTGCAGGATGTGAATTAACTACAAATCAAGCGTGTTGTGCTTGTACTCCGTTTACGGGTATTGACAATAAGTTTTTATTTCATTTACTATTCGCAAATAAACAAAGACTTATCAAGCAAGGAGAAGGTGGAGCACAACCAAACATATCAAGAGAAAAAATAGTTAGATTTCTTATTGCCTTACCACCCCTTGCTGAGCAGAAGAGAATAGTTGCGAAGTTAGCTGAATTAGAGCCCTTGTTGGCAGAATATGATGGTAAGGAGAAGGAGTTGAGCGAGATTAACAGCAAGATGCCCGAAGAGCTTAAAAAGTCTGTTTTGCAGTATGCTATTCAAGGAAAGTTAGTAGAGCAAGACCCAACTGACGAACCTGCCGCTATTTTATTAGAGCGTATTCGCACCGAGAAGGAGCAACTAATCAAAGAGAAAAAGATAAAGCGAGATAAAAATGACTCTATCATCTATCGTGGCGAGGATGGTTCTTGGTATGAACGCAAAGGCAAAGAAGTGACTTGCATTGACGAAGCTATACCTTTTGAGATTCCATCCTCTTGGCAATGGTGCAGACTAATTGATATTTGTAATAATATTCACTATGGATATACTGCATCAGCTGGGATAACTGGTAACGCACGTTTATTGCGTATTACTGATATTCAAAACAATACTGTTAATTGGCATAATGTACCTTATTGCACAGTTACAGATAGAGATTTAAGTACTTACGGATTATGTGAGAACGATATACTCATAGCTCGTACAGGCGGAACAATAGGTAAAACTTATATTGTGCAAGGAATAGACGTAAAGAGTGTTTTTGCATCATATTTAATAAGGGCAATACCAAATGTATTAGTTTTCCCAAACTTTGCTAAGTTATTTTTAGAGACCCCATTGTATTGGTTTCAAATAACCCAACAATCTATGGGTACGGGACAACCTAACGTTAATGGGGAAGCATTGAAACAATTATTGTTACCATTACCTCCTCTTGCCGAGCAGAAACGAATAGTCGAAAAACTAAACCAAATTTTAGAGGTATTATGACAAATATCAAAACGATACTAAACGATTGCAACAATCAGATTGAACATATCCGTGAGTGCATAAACTCAGGGAAGTGCAATACGTGTCAATTCCAAAACCCTATTTGCAAAGAGTCTCGTGGGTTCATTGGTAGCACTTTGTAATGCCACTAAAGAGTCGAATCCGATTGAAGCGACACAACTTAGAGAAGTAGCAAATAGAATTGAGCCTCAACGCCCTTTGAATCCCTTTGATTTTGGCAAAATTATGGCAATTGTCAATATCCTCAACGCTAAACTACAAAACAGTAACAGAAAAAAATATTCATAAGCCACACCTCGAAAGATAAGAAGCTGGTAGATTCATTTGTAGAGAATATACTTCGACTTGGCTGCGGATTTAGTATAAGCGACATTGTGTTCACTTCGATTGAAAGCACAGGTATCAAGACAGGAGCCGATATGAGAAACTATTTAAAACAAACTCTTGAATCGTGCGAATATGTATTTTTTATGATATCAGAGAATTACAAGGCGAGTGGAATATGTCTCAATGAAATGGGTGCTGCCTGGGCCTTAAACAAAAAAGTAAAACCATTTCTACTCCCAAGCCTGGATTACAATGATTTAGAGTGGTTATATGAAATTAGTAAGACTTCTCGAATAAATGATGTAACAGCATTAGGAACGCTACACGACGAGATGCTTGAAGCCTACGGCCTAACAATACACAATACCGCCGACTGGGACAAACAAAAACAAAAATTTATAGACTCGATTAAAGAATAGTATAAACTATTTCCTATCATAAATTCATAATAATCACAACTATAAAAACATACAAAATGACGACTAAAGAAAATCTTAAAACAATTATCAATAATCGTGATTTATCTGATATCTTAATTGGGGATATATCTGTAGGTACTGTAAATGGAATAGTCTTAAAAATGCCATACTTATCAGGGAAAGATATAGATTGGATAAATGAATCAATAGTAGGTGATAAAACTCAATACCTTACACCTTGCAGTCGTTGGGCTTCAATGCTAGGAACACTTGCCAGAGCAATTGATTCTAATACTCTTGACAAAGTATTTCAATTCATTTTTTCCAAACAGCAATTTAAATCTAGAATTTCTTCGACTGATATAAAAGAAATTAAGGAAATATATCAACAAACTATAAAGTTATGTGTAGATAAAATCAACTCAATATTATTCTTTCACGATTTTGAAGCGACATTTGAGTCTGGCACACTAAGAATAACATCTACTGGAGAAAATCTAGATAAATATGAATAATATTCAAAGATCATTTTAATAATATGGTATTGGTTAACGTTTTATCACATTCTAAGAGTAAAGCAAAGGTTTTATCAAGCATAAATTCATTCTTCAATCAAATATACTTTCCGATTATTCTTATTGAATATTTCCGAAATCAACATAAAGAACATATTATAGAAGATATTTGATGTGACAATAATATCCGGCATATGTCATTTACAAGCAACAACAAGAGATAGGATATGGAGTGCGTCTATGCGTCAACTAGCAGTGAGAACGGATAAAATACTTTGAAGTAAACACACTCACTGTAATTGCCAATGAAAGCTCTGGCAACATCAAACTATATACAAAACTGCCATCATGGTTTAAGATTGACGCACCGCTAGACGCATATAATCAAGATGAGTGATAGTATAGGAAGATGACAATGAGCAGAAACCCTACTTTATAGTAGAACCCAAAGGAGGACTATTTGAAGCTGCAATAAAGGATACTGAACGCAAAAAAATTGCTTGCGAAAAGAGGAACTATAATGCCATTGATACAGGTATTAAGTTAGATACAGCCGATAATTGAAACACTGAAAGAGAAGATTAATAATGTAAAATAAAAAATACGATATGAATTATAATAGAGGTTCCGAATGGAGAAAATGGGATTTGCATATACACACTCCAGAAACAGCTAAAAATAATAATTTTGGGAATAATGCCGATGTTTGGGAAAAATACATTGTGGCACTTGAAAATAATACAGACATTGCTGTTTTAGGCATTACTGATTACTTTTCAATAGATAATTACAAAACAACTAGGGATTTTCAAAAAGGAGGGAGATTAGTTGGAAAAACAATACTTCCTAACGTTGAGTTAAGAATAACTCCTGTGACCAAAACCGATACTCCAATTAATATACATGTAATTTTTAATCCTAAACTGACGGATGATTTTATAGAAAGAGAGTTTTTTAGAGCATTATCCTACCGTTACAAAGAGCGGAATTACCAATGCATCAAGCAAGATTTAATAGCTCTTGGCAGAGCTTATAAGAATAATAATAGCCTAGATAAAACAACAGCTTATTATGAAGGAGTTGGTCAATATATAATCTCTTATGATGAACTTAAAAATCTTATAGAGAAAGATTGTTTAAAGGATAATGTTATCATAGCTGTTTCCAATAGCAATAAAGATGGGAATAGTGGGATTCAACATTCTTCCCTTGCTGCCACAAGAGAAGAAATCTATAGAATGTCCCATATTATTTTTTCAGGTAATCCTAAAGATATTTCATATTTTCTTGGAAAGAGTGCTGATAGCGAAGAAAGCATAAAAAACAAATTCAAATCATTAATGCCATGCATTACAGGTTCTGATGCACACTCGTTTGATAAAATAAATATCTTTACAGACAATAGAACAACATGGATAAAAGCAGACCCTTCGTTTGAGGGACTAAAACAAGTTTTAAATGAGCCTTTTGATCGTGTTTTTATAGGTCATAAGCCTCCCTTATTTGAAAAGATCGATTATAATAAAACCAAATACATTAACAAATTAAGAGTTAATCCTATTGATAATTATAATGGTATTCATGGAGAATGGTTTGATTTTGAGATGAACTTCAATCCTGGTTTAGTAGCAATTATAGGAAATAAAGGCTCTGGAAAAAGTGCCATTGCGGACATTATTGCTCTATGCAGTAACATAGATAACCAAGATGACTTTTCCTTTTTACGTGGAGATAAATTCAGAGGAAAAAATAAACCTGCACAATATTTTAACTCAAAACTATCCTTTATGGATGGGGTAACATTTGAGAAAAATCTGAATGATTCATTGGTAGTTGATAGTAATAAGTTAATTAAATATTTACCTCAAGGATATTTTGAACGTATTTGTAATGAAATAACCAAAGTAGAGCAATTTCAAAAAGAAATTGAAAGTGTAGTATTCCAATATATTGACTTTGAAGATAGACTTGGGGCACTAGATTTCGAGGATTTAATAAACATCAAAACATCAAGAATTGAGACAGTTATTGAGCACAATAAAAGAGAAATAAGTATTCTTATTGAAGAGCTTATTAGATTAGAAAAGAAAGAAAATATAAAATACAAACAGAGTCTATTAGACAAAATAGATTCTTTGAATAAAGAAATTAGTGCTCTTGATTCTCCTGTGCCCGTTGAGGATCCAAATAAGGATGCATTATTTGCTAAAACAAACAAAGAAATAACAGAATATATAACTTCTCTAACTAAAGAAATAGAGACGCTAATAAAAGAAATAGAGAATAATAAAACAGATAAAGCAAATATTAATATCGAGATTCAAGATTTACAAGATATTAGAGCATCAATTAAACAAACGATGCTAGATTTTGACCAAATCAAGAATAAGACCAACCTTACAAAATACAACATAAATTGGAACGAATTAGTTAATATCACATTTAATGAACAGATCATAGAGAATCAAATTAATGATAGACTACTAAAGATTAAGACAATAGATAAATTATTAGGAAATATCGAGTCTGAAACAATCCCTCTAACTGCTTTACTTAAAGAAAAGCAAGCATTGTTAGAGCAAAAACAGTCTGAATTAACAGGTCCACAAAAGCTGTATCAAGATTATTTATCAAAACAAGAATTATTCAATAAGCGCATATTTGAAATTAATGGAGACATAACGACATCCTCTCTTGAAAACATATATGGGCTAAAACAGGAATTAGACTTCATTGATAAAGAATTAAAAAATAAAATCTCATTATGTTTCAATAATGTCATATCTAAAATCAGTATTATTTACCAATTAAAAAAAGAGGTTATATCAATTTATGAACTGGTAAAACAAAAGATAGATGAAAAAATCAATCATAATAGCGATATTCTTGAAGGTATAAATATCGAAATAAATGCTTTACTCAATAAGAATTTCTCTTTTGAAAATAAACTACTGCAATTTATTGATAAAAGTGTTAGAGGCTCTTTTTATGGAACAGTAGATAGTCAACAGAGATTATCAAGTATCGTTGAATCAGTAGATTTTAACAACTTTAACGAGGTTAAATTATTGATTACAGAGATTCGAGATAATCTTAAAGAAGATAAGAGGACTTCTAATAGTGATAAAAGATATATTGAGGAACAGGTTAAAGACCTAAAATCATTTTATGAATACTTATTCTTTACTGATTATCTTGAAAGCTCTTATAATTTAAAACAGGATGGCAAAATCTTGGAACATTTATCACCTGGTGAGAAAGGGGCATTACTATTGGTTTTCTATCTACTTTTAGACATGGACAATAAACCTCTTGTATTAGATCAACCAGAGGATAACCTTGATAATGCAAGTGTAGCAAATACATTGGTAAAATTTATCAAGAGAGCAAAGAGTAATAGACAGATTATTATTGTTACTCACAATCCCAACCTTGCAGTTGTCTCGGATGCAGATCAAATAATATATGTGAATATTGACAAGAAAAACAAAAACAAATTTTTTCATGAATCTGGTTCAATTGAAAATCCTATTATCAACAAACATATAGTCGATGTGTTAGAAGGAGCAATGCCAGCATTTAGAAAACGAGATGATAAATATTATGAGAAAAAAGACTAATTAATTAAAACAATGAATACAAATGAAATAATAGAGATAATAATGGCATCAATAATGGTGCTAGTAGTAATAGGTATCCTCATAAGAGCAACATTTTTTTAAAAATCGATTGGAGCTAGAGTTGTTCAATTTGTGGGTATTTCAATGCTAGTTCCAACTATAATAATACTTTCTATAGAAGGCTTAATTAAGGGAGAAGTAGTAGGTACTTTACTTGGGGGAATAGCAGGCTATCTTTTATCAGGAATCAGTAATTATGATAAATCAAACAACAATGATTCATGATAATTATCTACTGCATCATTAGAATAATAGGTATATTATTTCAGCAGTTTCATCTTTATTTATGATTCTCTATCTCAAAACAGCCATAAACTTGATAAATAGATATGTTTATATTATTACTCATTAGTGGATTTTTATTTCTACTTTTGAGTAATAATAGAAACAAAAATCCAATAGCCATCTGGAAACCAAGAAAAACCAGATAAAAACATCGCATTTAATGATAAATGCCTAATTTTAGTCACTAACAAATCTCAACACATTTATTATTAACTAATTACACTTCCTGTATTGGCAAATAATATTCTTTTATGGCAGACAACTATTTAGAGAAGCAATATCAGGATTATGAAGCTCGTCGGGCTGCATGGGAGAGAGAAAAAATATGGGTTGCCTAAGACGGCAGTGAAGACGCTTGCGGCTAGAGTGACTCCGAAGGACTCCTCTCAAGATAAGGATAGTCTTAAGAGTGAGAAGTAGATATATAATGGAAGGTTCATACCAATAGTGTGAATCTTCCATTTTTTGTGTCAAGTCAAAACTTCTGTGATTGTTAAATGCTTATATGGACTATGTGTATATTGATAAACACTAGATAAAGTGAACATTGTTTCTCTCTTACACATGCAAAGTCAGCCCTAGAAGCTCTCTCTTTTGGCGTTCAATGATTCTGAGTAGGCGTTCGTTCTCTTGTTATTAGAATAGTTCATAATAGTTATACCTTATATTCTTTAATGTAAGTATGCATATAATACACTCTCAGAGTAATGAAGTAAAATATATCAAATTAGGTATTTACTGTCAATATATTATCGTTTTGTAAAATTGAGTTGTAGAATCTTGTTGGGCAACTCTGAGAGTTTGAAATAAAGTTTAATCTATCTACACCTCTTGTAATTAACATTTCTAGCCCCTTATTTTCGCATTAATCTCTTCTTTATTTCTCTTAACCACAATATAATTGTCCAAATCTCATAAATAGAATATAGTTTTAAGCTAAATGTTATGGGTGTAGATAGGGAACTATCGCCACCTATTGCCACACCCTATTGCAACGCTTAAGTCATTGATTATAAGAGAGTGTTGCAATGTTGCAATAAAAACTGTCAAAACTAAGACTCTGTGAGGAGATTTTGGTGCTTTTTTAAGATGAGCTTGTTAAACATAAGACAGAGTGTTAATCATGTGCCTAGTAAGGATACAAAAGTAGATTCACAAACACATTGTCAATTCCGGCAACACCTATTCTCCAGTTACTCACAGCGAATTTACCAGTTAGTCACTCTCTAACTACCCAAAAGCCTAAGGCAAATGCCCCAAAAGCCTAAGGCAAACTACCTAAAAGCCTAAGGCAAACCACCCAAAAGTCTGAGAGTTTTTTGAATATTTATCCCCCTTTTCTAAGCACTCTTATAAAGCTATTACGGCAATGCAATTATTAGGATAGTAATTCACCCCACTCTCTTTATCTATCCACTCTTTTTTAGCTCTTTTTATCCAACGCTTGACGGTCGAAGATTATATACCACCATTCATATTGGAATATTCCGATAACGCTATGATTGCAACAAGCATATCAGGGATATATATTGGCTCATTAGTATATGTTGGTATGTTTAAGCAACCACTATTTATTATTCTACGATTCATAGTTTTGCATAGAGAAGAGTTCAGTTTATCATACTTATTTCCTCCTCCAATAGACTTGAATCCTGATATCATCCAAGAGAGATGACTTACTATAGGATACGTGGCTAAGATTGCCATCGAGGCTCGTTAAAGGGTCCTCTCCCTATCTATCCTTATCATATTTACGTAGTTCAGGTGATAGTACTATCTGTATCAGACTATCAATATTCTGTATATTCTCCTTTTTAGTATCTAGATATATAGAAGATATATTTGTTAATGCTGCAGACAACATAGAGCAAGAGTATAATGCCCACTCTCCTTGAAACTGCTCGCCTATACTAGAAGGCATTTTATCTAGCAAACTTTTTGGTGTAGTTATAGTTTTACTAATCAGATAATTTCGTCTCTCTATTATCTCCCTCTGTTCACCATCAGTTGTTCCATGTCCCCTACACCACCATTGAGTGTTAGCGCCCTTCAACAGTAGCAACGCAGTAAGGCATGCTGAGATGGCAAATGCTAGTTTTAGTTTTGTTTGGCATCTCTTTCTAATACTATTTACAAGAATAATGCAGGTAGCTCCATAAAGAGGTAGTAGTAGGCTGAATAGTATTGAAGGGAACGAATTGCCATACAATTGATTAGATAGTAGCCCCACTATTGCATAAGTTACAAATGGTATATATAACCATTTATACCAATTCTATTTTTAATAAGAAGTAAGTAGTATCCAAACAAGATAGTGTATGTCCCTATCAATACAGATAAACCCCAATTATACCCAAGGCGTAAAAAACAGTATTATATTCTGGAGTAGAAACCACTTTGCCAAAAGCCATGTGGAGTCAATCATTAGCATTATCAAGTTGTCTATTTCTTTTTAGGGTATTATTTATCGTTGATGGAGTCTCTCAGTAGGAGAGGGGGATATAATCTTTGATCCTCTTTAGTTTGTTATAACGGTGAAATAATTCAACAGCTATGAGTAATCTATTTGACATAAAAGCTTTTTCAGATGTTTCAGAGATGACTGAGACCATCTTTGAACTATCTGTAAGTAGGGTAAAGTTAGAACATATTGTCTCCTTTGGTCATCCCACACCAGAGGGGGAGTGGTATGACCAAGAGGAGAGTGAATGGGTGGCACTCCTCTCTGGAAGCGCCACATTACGCTATGAAGATGGTTCCGCTATATGTATGGTTGCGGGCGATCATCTTATTATAAGACCCCATGTAAGACATCGCGTTGAGAAGGTAAGTGAAGATGCTATTTGGATAGCTCTATTTATATCTTGAGTACAAATCGTATGAGATGATTCTCCTCTATTCCTTAAATGAATCCATTATTACTGTAGGGCTGCCCTCTTCCGTGAAAGCACCCAAACGATATTGGCTAGGTTTGCACTCCGGCTCCCAATAGAATACCCCCTTGCATCTACCATTAGTATTCTCTCTGCTCTCCTTGATTATTCTATCAAGCTGACGTTTACCCTCTTGAAGAAGCTCCTTTGAGACCAATTTTCCATAGTCATCACCACACTCAACACCAGCCTCTACTATCATCACGTCACAGTCGTATTTATTGCTTAACTCGTTAATGTTTTCAATGCAATCCGTGATTATATCGTCAGCCCTATACTCCTTATGCTCTAACTGAGTCCAGTAAGGATAGATAGACATACCAATCATATCCCATTTACCACCATTGCTCTTCAACTCATCGAAGAACCAGTTGAATAGCTCCTTGTCCCATCCATTGTCAAGGTGCACAATAACTATTGCATCACCAAACAGAGACTTTACGGCATCATAACCACTATTAATAAACTCACCAATATTCTTCCAATTGGCAGGATACTTAACCTTTGTAGAAGCATCAGCAGGAGCATTTTTAAGATCACACTCGCGAACATCATATGCAGCTCCGCTCAATTCTACATTCTCATCCCATAGCAGCCCAGGTCTGATCTCATTGCCTATTTGTACCCACTTTGGAGAAATACCTTCGGTTTTCAGAGCAAGAAGCACACTTGAAGTGTGGTCACTTATAGCCTTTTTAAGCTCTTCGATACTCTTGCCCGCCCAAGCAGCAGGTTTATATTGTTGAGCTGGGTCAGCCCAATAGTCGCTGTAGTGAAAATCAATCATTACATCCATACCAAGCTCTTTGGCACGCTTAGCTTTTTCAACTACATCAGGAGTATTACACCAGTTCCCATGAGCACTAGGATCCACCCATACACGAATACGTATTGCATCCATTCCAAGCTCCTTCATCAGGGCAGTACACTCACGCTTTTCACCTTGAGCATTATAAAAGTTGTAACCCTTGGATTCATATTCCGTTACCCATCCTATATCTGCCCCTTTGGCAAAATCACGTATTGATTCGTCTGGAGTAACAGATTTTGTAGAGGAACTATTGCCGCAGGCTGCCAATCCGATGGCAGCACAAAGAATAAGAGCTGATCTTTTGAAGTAGTTCATGATAGGGGTATTTGTTTATTTTAAATTGTAAAAGATAGTTAGAACTAATTATTGGATTCTCATAACAGCAATTTAACTGTTAGAGGTCTGCAAATATATGTAAAACACACAAGTTTATATTAACACTCCTTTGTTTAGTGAGTTTTTTTTTAGATTTCTTGATTAAATAAGTTAGGCAGACATCCTAATAAGAGGGTCTGCCTAAAACGTATAGCTTTTAAAAGTGTACTGACTCTATTTTTGAATCAGAAATGTGAAGCCAGGAGCTTTTACAAACTTATCTGCACAATTGCAAGAGTATATCTCACCATTAGCAAGATGTAGTTTACGTGTTCCTGCTTTGGCAGAGAAATCAATGCCTTTTAGATCCACCCAGAATACGTTCGGAGATAGTGTTGACTCATAGTAGTATTTGAGGGTCTTATGATCTGAGACTGTTCGCCATATTGTAGTTGCTATATTGGGGTGTCCATCAGTTGTTATGCCAAAAGGTAGGGAGGCATTGCGAATCACACTAAATACACCAGATACAATGAGAGAGTTGATGAGGTTGAGTCTGATATTAAGGAGCTCACGGAGTATATGTATTAGAGGAAGTGTTAAGCATAAATAGAGTATAATAGGTAAGTATAGGGGGACTAAGGTAGTCTACCTATACTTACCTATTGCACTACATGAAGTTGAGCTAGCTATACTATACTCTTGTTGTTTGGGATTAATTGAATATATTTGCCTCATATACTATTGTTGCTTGAATATATACCTTAAACGTTGAAAAAACCTTTAACTTAATAATGAAAGATAGATCACTATTTATCCTATTAGCCACATTGATAAACTGTGGCTCTCTCTTTGCCGTTGATTTAGACTCAATATTGACCACACTAGATAGGACAATATCGGAATCTAATATATATACCTCAAAAAAACAGGAGAGAATAGAGCAGTTGAATAGTCAAAGACGAGGGCTTGATCCTCTTTCTGAGAGATATCACCAGCTAAATAGATCACTCTATAGGGAGTATAGAGCATTTGTTTGTGATTCAGCCATCGCTATTTTGAATAACACTATTGAGCAAGCCGAGCGTAATGGAAATAAGGATTGGGTTAATGAATCTAAGCTTGATCTGGTTTATCAGTTAGCTTCTGCTAGTATGTATAAGGAGGCTTCGGATATGCTCTCTACTATTGATAGATCTAATTTAGCTAAAGAACAACTAGTAAGATACTATTCATGCTATGAGAGGATATATGGGGAGATTTCATTTTATACTCAGGATAAGGTGAATAGTGGAGCTTATTGGTCAATTTCTAACTGCTATAAGGACTCAATTTTGATCTTGGCAGATAGAGAGTCTGATGAAGGTCTAAATTGGTTGGAGACAAAGTTGAGAGATGATAAAGATTTTGAGAAGGCTCTTGGGATTAATGATCAAAGAGTAAAGAGTATAGACATTAGTGATCCTAGATATGCTTTAGTGGCTTATTGTCGATCTCAGATATATAAGGATTTGGGTGATATTAATCATCAGAAGTATTATCTTGCCATTTCCGCAATATCAGATATAGAGAGTGCTACACGCGACCATGCTTCACTTTGGATGTTGGCAGAGATACTTAATGACGAAGGGGATTTTGAGAGAGCATATAGATATATTACATTCTCATGGAGTGAGACAAAGCTCTATAATGCTAGATTAAGGAGTTGGCAGAGTGCTGATGTATTGTCATTAATTGATCAGACATATCAGTCGATGATAGAGAGTCAGAATAGCAAGTTGGGTATATATAATATTTTAACTACACTGCTACTCATACTCCTGGTTGCCGCACTCATATATATATACAGACAGATGAGAAAGCTATCCCTAACTCATCAGAACTTGGAGCTGAGTAATGATAAACTCTATCACTTGAATGAGGAACTTAAGTATATGAATAAATCGCTTCATTCAGTCAACCTAGAGCTCTCGGAATCAAATCATGTTAAAGAGGAGTATATTGCTCGTTTTATTAAATTGTCATCTACATATCTCGATAAATTGGAGGGGTATCGTCGTATGGTGCACAAGTCAATTGTTGCAGGGAAAAGTAAGGAGTTGCTTAAGAGTGTGAGTTCACAAGAGTCGTTCGATAGTGAGCAGGCCGAACTACTAGCTAACTTTGATGAAGCATTCCTACAGATATTCCCAAATTTTGTTCAAGAGTTCAACAAACTACTCTCATCTCAGGAGCAGATTGTGCTCAAACGTGCTGAACTACTCAACACAGAGTTGCGTATTTTTGCTCTTATTCGTCTTGGAATAGAGGATAGCTCACAGATAGCAGAGTTCTTGAGATACTCCGTAAATACAATCTATAACTACCGCTCAAAGGTTAAAAATAAGGCCGTAGTGGAGCGAGATGATTTTGAGTTATACGTCAAGAGAATACGTTAATATCTCCGAAATATACTCTATGATAAAGGATATATTATCCACTTTTTACTCTGTTTTGTTTGTTTTAATGTGCTGTTTAATAGTGTTTTATTTGTTTAGCCAATCCACTATTTATCTATGTGCGTAATTATTAAGGTTTCAATAGTGTTACTTTTGTTTCGTTAGCAAATAATACCGTAATATTATCTTAATAATCTATGTAATGAAAAAGCAGGGGAGAGAAATTGTATTCTTGAATCGGAAGATTCTTTTCGTAATGTTATCTATTCTGTTATCACTTCCACTTTATGCACAAAAGCATAAAGTATCTGGGCAGGTAATAGACAATCAACGTATACCGCTTATTGGTGTAAGTGTGTCGGAGAGTGGGACGACTAATGGAGTAATAAGTGATCTAGATGGTAACTTTACTCTGACTGTTGAGCCTAATGCCACTCTAACTATCTCTTATGTTGGTTATAAAACCCAACAAATAAAGGCTACAGCATCTATGGCTATCACCCTTCTAGAGGATGTAGAGGTGTTGGATGAGGTCGTTGTAATTGGTTATGGATCAGTTAAACGTAAGGATGTGACAACTGCAATATCCTCAGTCTCGACTAAAGATATTGATCAACGTCCAATCGTGACTGCTGCTCAAGCTATTCAGGGTAGAGCGGCTGGTGTCTCTGTGATCCAACCTAGTGGACAACCAGGAGGGGAGATGTCTATACGCGTTCGTGGTACTACATCCATGAATGGTAGTAATGATCCTTTATATGTTGTAGATGGAGTGGCAGTTGACAATATTAACTTCCTGTCGCCAACGGATATCGCCGATATTCAGATACTTAAAGATGCATCATCAGCATCAATCTATGGTTCGCGTGCTGCTAATGGTGTTGTACTAATCACAACAAAATCTGGGGCTGAGGGTAAAGCCAAGGTGTCACTTACTATGCAGTATGGTATAACAAATGTATCAAATCGTATGGAGTCTCTTAATGCAGCACAATACAAGGAGTTGCAGGATGAGATTGGGTTAGTAGCTCTTCCAGAAGGGTTAACGGATGTTACTAATTGGTTTGATGAGACTTACCAAGCTGGTAATACGCAGAATTATCAGCTATCTGTATCGAATGGTAATGACAAGATGAAGTACTACTTATCTGCAGGTTACCAAGATGAGAAGGGTATTTTGGATGTCTCTTATTTTAAGCGCTATAGCTTCCGTTCAAATGTTGAGGGAGAGATTCGCAAATGGCTTAATATAGGTGCTAATATCTCATACTCAGACAATATAAGTAATGGAGCCGGAGCTATGGGTACAGGCGCTAATCGTGGCGGGGTTGTACTTTCTGTTATCAATACACCTACTTATGCACCAATCTGGGATGCGCTAAATCCAGGTCAATACCACACGGACTTCTATGGAGTAAACATCACGAGTCCACTAGAGAATATGGCTCGTTCTGAAAATAACAAGAGCAAAGAGAATCGCCTTGTTGCAACAGGTAATGCTCTCTTTACCTTCCTTCCAGACCTAAAATTTAAGACTTCATTTACTATTGATAGAAGAAACTCTATCTCTACTACATTCCTAGATCCTATTAAAACATCTTGGGGTAGAAATCAGTATGGTGAGGGCTCGGACAATAGAAGTATGAATACTGTATTGTCGTTCGATAATGTATTGACTTACAACAAATCTGTTGGTAAGAGTAACTTCGATGCTATGGCTGGTGCTTCGTGGACAGACTCTAACTACACAAATAGCTGGATTAGTGGTTCTCACTATCGCGATGGCTCAATTCCTACACTTAATGCGGCAAATAAGATCTCTTGGACTGGAACCGGTTCGGGTGGTTCGCAGTGGAGTATCCTCTCCTATTTTGCTCGTCTTTCTTACAACTACGATAGTAAATATCTCATTACAGGAAACATTCGTACCGATGGATCATCAAAACTGCACCCAGAGTTTCGTTGGGGAGTATTCCCCTCTTTCTCTGGTGCTTGGAGGATAT
Source organism: Bacteroidales bacterium (assembly GCA_051652645.1). GTDB lineage: Bacteria > Bacteroidota > Bacteroidia > Bacteroidales > UBA7332 > UBA7332. Next base: position 33,890 of record JBOFUP010000029.1, on the reverse strand, counting down.
CCTCAGAGGAGTTTATGGAGGATGCAACTTGGATAGATGACTTTAAGATCCGTGCTGGTTTTGGGCAGACGGGTAATCAGTCTGGTATAGGTGACTATGCTTATCTTCAGATGTATAGCATCAATCGTGTTGATTGGACTCAAGAGGGGCAAGAGAATGCAGTACCTACTATCACACCGTCGAACCTACGTACTAGAGACTTGACATGGGAGACAACGACTCAAACTAACGTTGGTATTGACTTAAGCCTTTGGAATAGTCGTGTAGTTGTTAATGCTGACTACTATTTCAAGAAGACTAAGGATATGCTTATGTATGTTACTCTTCCTGCAGGAGGGGGAACTATAGCCAACTCTATCCAACGTAATGAGGGGGAAATGGAGAATAAAGGGTTTGAATTTAATATTAGCACCCGTAATATAGAGGGTAAATTCCAGTGGAATACAGACTTCAATATATCTCTTAACCGTAATAAACTCACAAGTCTATCGCTTCAAAAGGTCTATACAGCTGGTCAAACAAGTGATTTCATCAAAGAGGATGTTGTTCGAAATGTTCCTGGTCGTCCTCTAGGTGGTTTCTTTGGATATATTAGTGATGGAGTAGATCCCGAGACAGGGGAGCTGATGTATAGAGATATCAATGGTGATGGTAAGATATCTACATCTGACCGTACTTATATTGGTGATCCAAACCCAGACTTTATATTTGGTATGACTAACTCATTCTCTTACAAAGGGTTTAATCTAAGTGTATTATTCCAAGGTTCTTATGGGAATGATATTTATAACGCTTCTCGTATTGAGACAGAGGGTATGTATGATGGGAAGAACCAATCGACTAAGGTGTTGGATCGTTGGAGAATACCCGGCCAGATAACAGATGTGCCAAAAGCTGGATTTGACATCAAGAACTCTAGTTACTTTGTTGAAGATGGTAGTTACTTGAGATTGAAAAACGTATCTCTCTCTTATAATATCTCTGGAAGATTATTAAGAAAGTGGGGTGTTTCAAGACTTCAACCTTACTTCTCGGCTAGTAACCTTTTCACCTTGACTAAATATTCAGGTATGGATCCGGAGGTTAACCAGTGGGGTAACTCAGGTATGGTTCAGGGTATTGACTGGGGTACTTATCCACACTGTAGAAATTATACTTTTGGTATTAACATAGAAATCTAATTACATTATGAAACTCAAATATATTGTAGGAGGTTTACTAGCCTCATCACTATCATTGATAGTTACTTCTTGTTCATTGGATAGAGATCCTCTTGATAGCTATTCTGATGTAACGCAAGGAGAGACAGAGAGTGGTAAGAAAGTGGTATTTAAGGATAAGGCGGCTGTCGAGAGTCATGTGCAGAGTTTGTATAAGATAATGAGAGATCGTCAGGAGCATTGGTATCTTGATCTTCTTCTTGTGGCTGATGCTCACTCTGATAATGCTTATGGTGGTACAACTGGAGCTGAGGTAGTCCCTTTCGAAAACAATGCCGTGGAGGGTTCTAATCCTGTTATTGCTCGTGACTGGAATAATTATCTTCAGGATATGTCGAAGGCAAACTTGTTGATTTGTAATATTGACTCAGTAAAGGATCAATCATTGTCTCCAACTGAAAGAATACAATATACAGCGGAGGCTAAGATACTTCGTGCGATGATACTTTTTGATATGGTTCGTCTATGGGGTGATATACCTGTAATAACAACAATGGCAGAAGATATTACAGCGGAGAATATAGAGGATGTATATGATCAGTATTTCCCAGAGCAGACAGCAGAGGTGGATGTGTACAAACAGATAGAGAGTGATCTTCTTGATGCTCTTCAGGGGGCACCTAATAATGATAGTGGTAATAAGACACTATTCACTAAGTCTGTGGCTAGAACTCTTTTGGCTAAGATATATGCTGAAAAGCCTATAAGAGACTACGCTAAGGTAATTCGATATTGTGATGAGCTAGCTGCTGATGGATTTGACCTAGTGGATGATTTTAGTGATCTTTTTGGTATGAATTCCGCTGGTACAGATGTTAAGATGCGCAACACTAAGGAGTCTATTCTTGAGGCTCAATTCTCTACTGCTAATGGTAACTGGGTCACTTGGATGTTTGGGCGTGATTTATCGAACTGGAACAATAGCTTTACTTGGGCTAAATGGGTTACCCCATCTCGCGATCTAATAAGTGCTTATGAGGAGGAGGGTGACAATGTTCGTTTCAGCGAATCAGTAGTTTACTACGAGTGTTCTTGGAGTAACTACTATCCATCTAACAACTATCCGTTTATGTACAAATGTCGTTCGGCATACAATAGTATAATCAAGTACAGATATGCAGATGTACTATTGTTGAAAGCTGAGGCTTTGATAATGAAGGATTCACCAAACTTGACAGAGGCTGCTGAGATTATAGATAGAGTGCGCAAACGTGCTGGCCTGAGAGCTCTTTCTTCGACAGTTAAACAGAATCGTGAGTTGATGATTGAGGCTATGCTTAAGGAGAGAAGGCTTGAGCTTGCTTTTGAGGGCCAGCGTTGGTTTGACTTAGTTAGACTTGATAAGGTAGAAGAGGTAATGAATGCAGTATTTGCTAAGGATTTAGGAAGAAAGCCTTTGGCGTATACATTCAATAAGAACTCATACCGTATGCCTATTCCTCAGTCGGTTATCGACACAAATGATAAGATAGTTCAAAATCCTGGTTATTAACCTTAATAAATTAGATATGATGATTTCAGAAATAAAAAATATAGCTTATACCTTTATTGGTTGTTTTGTTATGCTTGCAGCGTGCAGCAATAGTGATGATGTGACGCAGCAGAAACCTACGACTCCTATTGGAGACGTAGATATGCTTGTAACGACGGCTTATCTTACGAAGGATCTTACGAGAGAGGCTGTGAACTTTAGTTCAAAAGATAACATGGCTCCAACTCAAATTAAGGTAGATGCTAATGTTAGATATCAAGAGATGGATGGATTTGGTGCAGCAATAACTGGTTCTAGCTGCTTCAATTTGATGATGATGACTCCAGAGAATCGTACTAAGTTCTTGAAAGAGACTTTCTCTGAAAGTGAAGGGTATGGAATGAGCTATATCCGTATCGCCATTGGTTGTTCAGATTTCTCCCTTAGTGAGTACACTTGTTGTGATGTTAAAGGGATAGAGAATTTTGCTCTTCAGAGTGAGGAGACTAAGTATGTAATACCTGTCTTAAAGGAGATTTTGGCTATTAATCCTAACATTAAGATTATGGCTGCTCCTTGGACCTCTCCAAAATGGATGAAGGTAAATAACCTTACAGATAAGCAACCTTTTGACTCTTGGACTAGTGGACATCTTAACCCGGATTACTATGGTGATTATGCTACTTATTTTGTCAAGTGGATTGAGGCTTTCCAGAATGAGGGTATCAATATCTATGCAGTGACTCCGCAGAATGAGCCATTGAACAGAGGTAATTCAGCATCCCTATTTATGGGATGGGAGGAGCAGAGAGATTTCATTAAGCAGGCTCTAGGTCCTAAGTTCAGGTCCGCTGGTATTACTACTAAGATCTACTCTTTTGATCATAACTACAACTATGATGATATGGCGGATCAAATGGGTTATCCTACTCAGATCTTCAAAGATGCAGATGCTGCTCAATATATTGCTGGTTCTGCTTTTCATAACTATGGAGGTAATCGTGAAGAGTTGAACAAGGTTCACCAAGCTAATAGTGACAAGGAGTTACTATTCACAGAGACCTCTATTGGAACATGGAACAATGGTCGTGACCTAAAGAGAAGGCTAAATGACGATATGCGTGAAGTGGCCATCGGTACTGTAAACAACTGGTGTCGTGGTGTTATTGTGTGGAACTTGATGCTTGATTCAGATCTTGGACCTAATCGTGATGGTGGTTGTCAGACTTGTTATGGGGCTGTGGATATCAACAATCAGGATTTCAAAACAATAATACGCAACTCTCACTACTATATCGTATCTCACCTTTCGGCTGTTGTTAAGCCAGGTGCAGTTCGTATTGGTTCTGGAGGTTATACAGATAGTAATGTAGACTATTCTGCATTCCAAAACCCTGATGGTAGTTTGGCTCTTGTTCTTAGTAACAGCAATGAGCAGGTGAAGGGTATCACAATAAGTGATGGTGTAAACCACTTCTACTATGAAGTACCGGGCAGATCGGTTGTATCTTATCGTTGGAACAAGTAATTAATCAAAACTAGAAGAGATTGTATGAATAAATATATCTATTTGGCAATTGCTGGTCTAGTTGGACTAAGCTCTTGCAACGAAGATGATCTCAAGGTGGGTAATCCACTCATCGACATTAGATCAGAGATCACAGCAGCCTATATGGGTGATAGCTTGCAGTTCACGGTCAATGCTTCAGATGATCAGGTCGCTTTATCTACTCTTAAAGCAGAACTGTTTCTAGGTGAGGAGAAGGTTTCTCAGACTGTTATCAGAACAAAGGTTAGTGGGGATAATTATTCGGGTAAGATCTATGTTCCTTATCTTCAGAATATACCTAATGGAAAAGCTACTTTAAAGTATACTCTACAGAATATCAATTTCACAACTTCAGAGAAAGAGACTCAGATTGAGGTTTCTCGTCCTGATTATCCTTACCTCACTTTGGTTACTGAAGCGGGTGATGAGTTGCCAATGGAGAGAGAGTCGCTTTATCAGTATAGTATTACTCAAAACTTCCCTCAAGAGATTAAAGGTTATATTAAAACACCTGAATCAACTGAGTTTGGCAAGCAAATTAGTTTCGGGTGGAGAGGTGGAAAGATAGAGCAGGGTTCCTCATCTTTGATAACTTTCTCTAGTATCTCAGCAGGTAATTATGCGATAGAGTTCAATACACTTAGCTATGAAGCTGCACCTTTTGTACAGGTGATGGTTAATGGTGTGAAGTTTCAGGAGTTAGATGCTGACTATATCTTCGCTGATTTATCACTATCTCAAGGAGAGAGTGTTGTGTTTGAAGGGATAGCTGGATTTGAGAACTGGTCTTTAGATCCTGATTTCTTTAATGTTAGTCAGAGTGGGGAGATATCGTTTGCTCCTATTGCAGGTTCATATCGTATATTAGCAAATAACAGACTTCAGAGTATCATTGTATTGACTCTAAATAATGGTGCTCCTGCCACTCTTCAGTCAAATGGAACAGGTGCTATTTGGGTTATTGGGGATGGCGTAGGTAAACCAACTGTTGCAACTAACGAAGTGGGTTGGACTACAGAGAAGGGGTTGTGTATGGCACAACTCGAGTCTAAGAAGTTCCAAATAACTCTTGTTGCTGGTTCATCTGTTAAGGCTGATAATATCAACTTCAAGTTCTTCCATCAACAGGGATGGGGAGGTGAGTTCTCGGGAACGACTCTTACTTCTACTAGTGATATCGTTGGTGTAGGTGATGGTGTAATTGGTGACAATGGTAACCTTTATATTAAAGAGGGACAATCATTGATCGAGGGTCACACGTATAAGTTCACCATTGATGTGAGTGCAGGTAATAGTAGTGCGGTACTTTCTGTTATTGACCAAGGTGTTAAGTAAGAATTAATCTTTTATTGTATGATGTATAAGAAAATTATAGGTGCAGTAGCATTGATGACAATCCTACCATTGACAGCTCAAAGAAAGGCTGTTTATCTTGATGATACTCAGAAGATGGAGGATAGAGTGGAGGATGCTCTTGGGCGAATGACGCTCGAAGAGAAAGTGGCGATGATTCATGCACAGTCAAAATTTAGTAGTCCTGGTGTTCAGAGGTTGGGTATTCCCGACTTCTGGATGACGGATGGACCTCACGGTATTCGTCCTGAGGTTCTTTGGGATGAGTGGGATCAGGCAGCTTGGAGCAATGACTCTTGTGTAGCTTTTCCAGCTCTTACTTGTTTGGCTGCAACATGGAGTGAAGATGCTTCTTTGCTTTATGGTGTGAGCATAGGTGAGGAGGCTCGTTATAGAAACAAGGCTGTTCTTCTGGGTCCTGGTGTCAATATCTATCGTACGCCTCTCAATGGTCGCAACTTTGAGTATATGGGAGAAGATCCATATCTAGCATCTAAGATGGTAGTGCCATATATCAAGGGTGTTCAGCAGAATGGTGTGGCGGCTTGTGTTAAGCATTATGCTTTAAACAACCAAGAGGTTAATCGCCACACCACAAATGTTATTGTAGACGATCGTGCGCTTCATGAGATCTACTTACCTGCATTTAAAGCGTCTGTTCAAGAGGGTAAAGCATGGTCTATTATGGGGGCTTATAATCTCTATAAAGGTCAGTATGCTTGTCACAACCAATATCTTCTAAATGATATATTGAAGCGCGATTGGGGATTCGATGGTGTAGTTGTATCTGATTGGGGTGGTGTTCACAACACTGAACAGTCTATTACAAACGGATTGGATATGGAGTTTGGAAGTTGGACTGATGGATTGGCAAATGGTAGAAGTAATGCTTATGATAACTACTATATGGCTCATCCATATCTAGAGCTTATCAAATCTGGGAAGGTTGGTACAACAGAACTAGATGATAAGGTGCGCCGCATTCTTCGCTTGGCTTTCCGCACAACAATGGATCGTAACCGTCCTTTTGGATCTATGCTTTCACCTGAACACTACGAGGCTGCTCGCAAGATTGGCGAAGAGGGTATAGTACTTCTTCAGAACAATAATAATGTTCTTCCTATAGACTTGGCAAAGGTGAAAAAGATTGCAGTTATTGGAGAGAATGCTATTAAGATGATGACTGTCGGTGGAGGATCATCATCATTGAAAGTTCAGCGTGAACTTTCTCCTCTTGATGGTATTCGCCATCGTGTTGGATCTAGTGCTGAGGTTATTTATGCTCGAGGTTATGTGGGTGATGTGACTGGTGAATACAATGGTGTTGTAACTGGTCAGGATCTCAGTGAGAGTCGCTCAGCTGAAGAGCTATTAGCGGAGGCTGTAAAGGTTGCCCGTGAAGCGGACTATGTAATCTTTGTTGGTGGTCTTAATAAGAGTGCACAACAGGATTGTGAGGATAGTGATCGCATAGGTCTGGAGTTGCCATACAATCAAGATGCTGTTATTGCGGCATTGGCTAAGGTTAATAACAACTTTGTAGTGGTTAATATCTCTGGCAATGCTGTTGCTATGCCATGGGTTAAAGAGGTGCCAGCAATCGTACAGGCTTGGTACCTTGGCTCTGAGGCAGGAAACTCGATTGCATCAATACTTGTTGGGGATGTTAATCCTTCGGGTAAACTCCCGTTCACTTTTCCAATTAGGCTAGAGGATAACTCTGCACACTCTATGGGTGAGTATTTTGGAACTCAGAGTAAGAGCATAGTTGATATGAAGTACAATGAGGGTATATTCGTTGGTTATAGATGGGCCGATATGCAGAAGAAGGTAAAGCCTCTTTTCGCTTTTGGTCATGGGCTTTCATACACTACCTTCGAATATGCTAAACCATCTATTAGCAAGAATGTGATGTCTGTGGATGGTAAGATTGAGGTTAGTGTTGTAGTGCGTAATAGTGGCAAGATTAAAGGCCAGGAGGTTGTTCAGCTTTATATAAGCGATAAGAAATCATCTCTTCCAAGACCAATAAAGGAGCTCAAAGGCTTCCGTAAGGTATCCTTAGAGCCTGGTCAGGAGAAGATCGTAACATTCACTATTGAGAAAGATGCTTTGAGTTTCTATGATGACAAAGCTGCTCAATGGGTGTCTGAACCAGGTAAGTTTGAGGCTATAATAGGTTCTTCAGCTAGTGATATAAGAGGATCTGTATCGTTTGAACTTAAGTAATATTATACTATAGATTTTTCAAGTTACACTTATTGAAAATCAAGAAGCCACTAGGTTGCTCATGGATAGAGCAGTTCTAGTGGCTTCTTTTTATTGCCTATTGAACTATTCTTCGTGACTATCTAATACCATATTTATCCACCTAAATAGATCGTCTAGATTGTAATCACCTGAGTGAGGACGATTCCATGGAAGAGCAAAGTTTACCATCATACCACTATTCTCTAGTTTAGTGGCTAGATTTATTGGCATAACGAAAGATATGTCTCTATCGCTTGCGCCATGTCTTATATACCAATAATTAGCACACTTACTTTTGCCTTTATCCCCTATGAAGTTCATAGGATTCATTAGTCTAACACGTTGTACTAACTCTTTTGAAAGGTCGGCACTACTGTTTGATGTACGTTGATGCAGTGAATAGTTGGTAAAGTTGCTTGGTTCTCCTTTCTCATTTCCAAATACTCTATTCTCGGGCGATGAGTTTTCATCCAGAACACCCCACTGGTCGAACGCAGGAGGGTTTTTTAGTTTTGTCTTATAAGCAAGATAGTTGAGGTATTTGTCAAGATCAATATCTGAGACAAAATCCGATCTCTTCTCGAAACGAGGAGCCATACCCCCAGGTCCAAAAGAGGGAGCTGCCCTTCCATCATCTATTGCCCTTCCTCTGGCTAAATTGTTTTTCTCCTTGTAAAGGAGTACACCTATTGAGTCAGGAATCTCAACACCCTCTTGAAGAGCTCTCTGTGCAGATTTAACAAGAAAACTCTTGATGTAATCTCTGTAATTATCTTCTCTAAGTGGTTTGCCTGATGGAGTTAATAGTTGTAGGGAGTTAATATACTCAGCAAACCCTTTAGATAGCTCTTCAGATACTCTTTTCTGTTTCTCATCGAGAGCTCTTGTAGTATTATTTGTAGAGCCATACAACCATTCATAGGCCATATCCGCGTGTTCAAGATCTGTGATTGGACAGTAGCATATTGATGCGAATACAGCATCGCTAGCATCTGCTGCTCCCATTTTATTTAGAAGTTGAGAGTATTCACTATTATCTCCGGTTGAACCCATAAGTGCAGACATAGCTCCTCCTGCACTAGTGCCATCGGTGAATATCCTCTTTGCACTCCCAGGCATCAGATCATCATTGAAGTGGAGATACTTTACAGCTGCTTTTAAATCAAGAATTCCATTTGGTGCAATACCTGTATGTATTACTTTTCCATCTTTTTTGACTGTTGAGTTTGCCCCTCTAGATCCAGGTATACATACTGCATACCCCTCTTTTAGCGCTCTACCAGTAGCATCTGTTGCTGATGGCTCTTTGGCTGTAGCAGCCATGTATCCGCCAACATAAGTCCGAAGAAGGATAGGAGCGCCATCACTGTTCTTCATTTTCTCAGGAGTGTAGAAGTTTAGAGTCTGATAGGTCGAGTCTTCAATATTTCTAACATAGAAGATCTCCTCATATGCTCTATATGTTATCTCTTCTCCATCTGGCATGACTAGTGTCTTTATACTATAATTATTGGGATCGAAGCGTAAGGCTTCATCTTTTGCCTCGGCCACTATAGAGGCCGTAGCGAGTGTGACCGATAGTACTATTCTGGTAATCATATAATCGTAAAGTTTTAGTTACTTACGTATAACAAATCAATAATAAAAATGTTAACTTTCTATTATGCATTGAGATAAGAAAATAGAAAGCACCATACTTATTTAAGTATAGTGCTTTCTATTTTCTTATCTCTCCTCTTGAGTCTGCTTACGTGACTGTTCCCCGAGATATCCTCCGTGGTGTCGCTTAGCATACTCTTCGTTTGAAAAGTTGGTCTTCTTCATTGTTCCAACAACAAGTATATCACCAATTACAGTCATCATAGTTGTAGATGTAGTTGGAGTAAGTCCAAGTGGACAAACTTCTGCAGGTGCTCCAGTGAGGAGGCAAGCATCAGCCTCTTTTGCTAATTGACTTTCATTATTTGCTGTAATTACTATAAACTTAATGTTTGGTCTCAAACGGCGAGCAAGAAGAATTAGTTCGAGTATCTCACGTGTCTTGCCAGAGTTTGAGATTAATAGCATAATATCGTTCTCTTGTACCACACCTAGGTCGCCATGTTGGGCCTCAGATGGGTGAAGAAAAATAGCTGGTGTGCCAGTAGAAGCAAATGTAGTAGATATATTGTGAGCTATTTGACCAGCTTTACCCATACCACTGGTAACCAGTTTCCCACGGTTTGTATGTACTGCCTCAACGATAAGATCAATAGCCTTTTCAAATTGGTCCGTAATAGGGAGGTTAAGTATTGCATCCGCTTCTCGACGAAGTATTTCCTGTATGCTATCTCTCATTGTATTCATATATTATTTTATTTATTTACATAGTAGTTTATCCAATTCCCATAGAGAAGATTGGCATGAGAACGCCAAGTGACAATAGGGGATTTTGATGTGTCGTTATTGGGATAGTAGTTATAAGGGATATCTATATCTATAAACTTTGCTAGATCCCTTTGGTACTCATCATGGAGTGTTAGAGCAGAATACTCAGAGTGTCCAGTTACGAAGATCTCTTTGCGTTTGCTACCCTCGATGATGTATACACCAGCCTTGTGAGATTCAGCTACAATCTTAAGCTCTTTAATAGATTCAATATCCTTATGGCGAACCTCTGTATATCTGCTGTGAGGAGCGAAGAACTTGTCATCAAAGCCAGTAACAATAGGGTGATTAGGTATATTAACCGTATGGTCGAATATACCAAACAATTTGCTAGTTAAAACTCTTTTCTCTACGCCGTAGAAATGATAAAGAGCAGCTTGGGCTGCCCAACAGACGTATAGTGTCGAGTTGACGTTTGTTCTAGCCCAATTGAATATATCAACTATTTGCGGCCAATATGTAACCTCTTCGAAAGGCAGGTGTTCAAGCGGAGCACCTGTTACTATTAGTCCATCAAATATCTCGTTTTCTATTTCATTGAACGACTTATAGAATCTCTCAATGTGATCTAAGGGTGTATTCTTTGAGACATGCTCCTTTATGTTGAGCAGTGTCAGCTCTATAGGAAGCGGTGAGTTTGATAGTATTCGAATGAAGTCACGCTCTGTCGTCTGCTTTATGGGCATGAGGTTTAAGAGCACTATTCGTAGAGGTTTTGTGCTTTTCGATAGTGGAGAGATACTCTCTCTTATCCGAATATTCTCTGCTAGCAGCATCTCGATGGCAGGCAGATTTGAATCTAGGTTCTCTATCATAGCTTTGCGATTGTGTCGTAAATTGAACAAAATAGTATTGCAAAGTTAATTGAAAAATCGTCTAAATAGTCTCTAATTAAAAGAGATTCCCTATTTTAGCAGGAACTTTGATGAGGCTTAATTGTTTCATCATAATAAACAATTAATCTATATGTTTATGAGATCAAGAATTTTATTGATACTGTTGGTGGCATTCACCACTATGGTCAGTGCTCAGTCTTTGAGTAAAGTATCTACTGGTACGGTAACAAAGATGAATAGAACAGAGTTTATTAGCCAGGTTTTTGACCATACAAAACCTGATGCTAAGTGGGAATATAAGGGATCAACACCTATGATCATTGACTTTTATGCTGATTGGTGTGGACCATGCAAGCGCATAGCTCCAATCTTGGATGAGTTGGCTAAGGATTATAAGGGCAAAGTTAGAATAGTAAAGGTTGACACTGAGGTTGAACGTAAACTTGCTGGCGAACTTGGTGTTCAGAGTCTACCTACTCTTCTATTTATTCCTGCTAAGGGAGATCCTCAAGCTGTAATGGGGCTTAAGAGTAAGGCTGAGCTTGTTACTTTAATCACAGACATCCTAAAAGTTAAGTGAGTTTGATGACTAAGCGTGTACTGTTGGGGATGAGTGGAGGAACTGATAGCTCAGTATCAGCAATGCTATTGCAAGAGGCTGGTTATGAGGTTGTCGGTGTTACCTTTAGGTTTTATGATAGTGAGGATAGTGCAGTTCACATCAAAGATGCTCAAGAGTTAGCTCTAAGACTAGGGATAGAACATAGAGTATTTGATGCTCGCGAGCGTTTTGAGTCTAAGATATTAAGCTACTTCGTAGAGGAGTATATGTCTGGGAGAACACCAGTGCCATGCGTATTGTGCAACAATGAACTAAAATGGAGACTATTAGCAGATATTGCACAAGAGGAGTCTATAGACTATATATCCACTGGTCACTATGTGAGAGTGGAGAAGCATGACGACGGTCTGTATTATGTTAGACAGGGATTAGACCCAGATAAGGATCAATCATTCTTTCTTTGGGGATTGGACCAAGATATACTCTCAAAGATGTTACTTCCATTGGGTTCAATGAGCAAGGTTGAGGTGAGAGAATTTGCAGCTAATAGAGGCTTTGAGCGAGCAGCAACTAAGCGCGATAGCCTAGGAGTATGTTTTTGTCCAGGTGATTATAGACCTTTTTTATCATCAAGAGTAGAGGCCTCACTTATCACTGAAGGGAATTTTGTCTCTAGCAGCGGAGAGGTTCTTGGTCGACATAAAGGCGTTCCATTCTACACCGTTGGTCAGCGAAGAGGTTTGGGATTAAACTTTCAGAAAGCGGTTTTCGTCAAGGAGTTGCGCCCGGCCACAAATGAGGTAGTTCTGGCAAATCTTAATGAGATGTACCATATGGGTATGCTTCTAAAAGATGTATGCTTTAATAAAGAGGATAATCTCTATTCAGAGGATCTTATCTGTAGAATACGCTATCGTAAGCAACAGCGTAGAGCTAGAGTAGAGTTACTCGATGGTGGAAGAGCTAGTGTGAGATTTGATGAAGCTGAACACTCTATAGCTCCTGGTCAATCGGCTGTTTTCTACATAGGGGATAGGGTTGTTGGAGGAGGAATCATAGTCTCGGCTCAGGATTAACCAGAGAATTATTATGGTTATAGCCCAACATTATCTATTTTTGCTTACTTAAAATAACAATAGGATATTAAATAATCATACATATATGATGAAGGAAACTGTAGTAAGTGGTATCCGTTCGACGGGTAACTTGCATTTGGGCAACTACTTTGGTGCTCTACGTAACTTTATAAAAATGCAGCACGAGCAGAACTGCTTCTTCTTTATTGCTGACTATCATTCATTGACAACCCATCCAGATCCAAAGCTTTTGCATACGAACGTAAGAAATGTATTGGCTGAATATTTGGCAGCTGGGCTTGATCCTGAAGCGTCAACAATATTTGTGCAAAGTGATGTGCCTGAGGTAACTGAACTATATCTGCTACTAAATATGCACGCATACAAGGGAGAGCTTGAGAAAACTACCTCCTTCAAGGATAAGGTGCGTAAGCAGGAAAACAATGTCAATGCTGGTCTATTGACTTATCCAGTACTTATGGCTGCTGATATATTACTTCACCATGCAACAAAAGTGCCGGTGGGGAAGGATCAAGAACAACACTTGGAGATGACTCGCAACTTTGCACAGCGATTTAATTACTTCTATGGTGTTGAGTACTTCCCACAACCTCAGGCTTATAACTTCGGTTCGGAGTTGATAAAGATACCTGGGTTAGACGGAAGTGGTAAGATGGGTAAATCTGAAGGTAATTGTATCTACCTAGGAGATGAGCCAAATGCTATATTGAAAAAAGTAAAGAGAGCAGTTACTGATTCTGGTCCTACGGAGATGAATAGCGTGAAGCCTGAGGTTATTGAAAACTTATTCACAATTATGAGGGTTGTATCTTCAGAAGATACTCTAAACTTCTTCGAGGATAAGTACAATAGCTGTGAGATTCGCTATGGTGATATGAAGAAGCAATTGGCGGAGGATATAATCAAGACAACCTCTCCAATTCGTGAGCGTATCCTAGAGATCCAAGCTGATGATGTCTATCTACGCAGAGTTGCTGAGATGGGTGCTGAGAAAGCTCGTGAGAGTGCACGAAAAACTCTTCGCGAGGTTCGTGAAATCATGGGATTCAAGTCGTTTTAATCTGATCTTTCTCTATATCATAGAGGGCAACCCCTATTTAGGGTGTTGCCCTTTTTAGAATGAAAAAGTTAATGTTATGTTTGATAGTATAGATATTGTAGCAGACGACAAGATTCCTGGATTGGATATATTGTTAGCTCCATTCTCAAATGTGAGATTTATTGCTACGGGAGACTTCTCTCGGGAGAGTATAACAAATGCAAACGTTCTATTTGTTCGAACTCCTGTATTGTGTAACAGTCAGCTTCTTGAGGGTAGTAGTGTTAAGTATATAGGCACAGCATCAATAGGGTTTGATCATATAGATAGAGCTTATTGTGCTGAGCAGGGTATAGAGTGGAGAAATGCTCCAGGGTGTAATAAAGGCTCTGTATTATCTTATATCCTAGCATCTCTATCGCTAATTGCCATCGAGCGAAGTGTTGCTCTCACTGATTTATGTATAGGCATTGTTGGGGTGGGTAATATTGGCCGAGAGATAGAGCGAGCTTGCAGAGCAATAGGTATGCGAGTATTGCTCAATGATCCTCCTCGAGCGGATAAAGAGGGGGGCGATTCCTTTGTTTCACTAGATAAGATTGCAAAAGAGTGTGATATAATAACCTTTCATACCCCATTGAGTAGGCAAGGCAATTATCCAACTTATCATCTAGCAGGTGATGATTTTTTCTCAAAATTAGCTAAATCACCTATTGTAATTAATGCAGCACGTGGTGGGATTATAGATGAATCAGCTATGATTAGGGCTTATAATCGTGGTTTGGTGAGTGATATGGTAATAGACTGTTGGGAGGGTGAGCCGAATATCAATAGGGATCTTCTTAATAGTGTGAGGGTGGCAACACCTCACATAGCTGGTTTTTCGCGAGATGGAAAATTTAATGGAACAAGGATGAGTGTAGAATCTATGGCTCGATTCTTTGATATCGAAGTTGACACTACTCTTCTTAAGCTACCAGAGCCTACTAACCCTTGGGTGGATTGCACTCAATTGCATGGGGACACTCTTTGTGAAGCAGTTCTAGCTACCTATGATATTGATAAAGAGAGCATAGATCTTAAAGCATCTCCTGAGAGTTTTCTAAGGATGCGCAACGGTTATCCTTTACGAAGAGACTTCTGTGCATATAATATAAAAAACGCACCAAGCAGATTGGTTAATCTATTTGATGCGTTAGGTTTTGTGGTAGTTGATTAATCAACTACCACTTTTTCGTATGCCATATACAATGGATCTAGTAGATCTGGATAGTATGAGAGCTTAGCTTTGCGTAGCCCATCATCTCCAGCATCTTCTGCTCTATTGACATATTGTATCGAAGTATCAATGATATTGTTTACAAACTCCCTGTTTATAAGAGGGTATGCACCTCTTAATTCGGCGTTAGCCTTTTCGAAAAGAATAAGATAGGTGTCGCTAGTTAGTTGAGTACCAATGGCAAATGCTTCTATATTACCATCTATACGCAGAGCTCCACCTTGTAGCTTTAGTTTCGAAAGATCCCTGAACCCAATCTCAAGAGCCTCATTCTCCATCATTATCTGTCTGTCAATCTTCTCTTCAATCTCTTCCTTCCATCTCTCATTAAGCTCAATACACTCCACTAGGTTTTCTTGTGTTATGTGCTCGAAGCTCCAGTTGTGCTCCTTGCACAAAGCATTAATGTGGTTTCTTTTTGATTGTAGTTTTTTGCCTTGTAGGGTTGAGAGTTTATCTCTGAGATAAATATACTCCATCTCATTTCGTTGCTGCTCAAATTCAAATCTATTAGGGAATAGCTCCTCTATGACTATCCTCTCATCTTCTCTTATTTGATATATATTAAAAGAGCATTTTCGTGCTTTTGAATATGCTACCATCTGCTCTATGACCTTGCGTAAGTTTCCTTCTCCAATAGGGAAGAGGAAGTTGTGGTTGCAGTTGATGAATGTCTTTATAAGTAGAAAGCCTTCATACTCAGCAATCTCAAATTCACAACTCTCCTGCCATAGGTAGAGTACCTCAAATGAGTAGTTTAGCCCTCTTCTAGGATAGCGCTGCATATAGCCTTTCACTATGTCTCGGTCATTTAGTGTTACTGGTCTAAATGTTAGCATCTGTTTATTCTATAATTTGGGTTGTACTAGTTTATGGTCTTACTGTTATGTGAAAACAGTTCTGTTTTACTTCGTATTTGACGTAGCATCTATTGAGTTTGCGAAGATCGCGCATAACTTCTGCTAGTACTGCTCGAAGTAGGTAAGGTGTTATCTCCTCACCATTCTCGGCTATTCGCTCGAATCGTCCATGAGCAATATCGAATGTGGTGCCATAAAGATGTGCTGAATTGCTACTTGAATTACTATTTCTACGCTGTAATCCTTTTATATCTTCCTGCGTTCGAAGTACACTAGTGACGATTATTTTATGATCCGTAGCTGACTTACTCTTAAGGGAGTCTCTAAAGTTCTTACCTATTTGCTCTAATAGATCTATTGCCTTAGGTTCTAGTAGGGGAAGTGAGTGAGTCAATTCATCTAACTGATAGTGCTCGTTTGTTTTGAGTTCTTTGAGTCTATGGCGTTTTTCAACATCCTCTCTACTCTTATATGGTGAACCACCCACTGCTTTTGCTGCCTTTATATGAAGGTCATTTAGGTCATTGAATGTTTTTGAGAAACCTCCTCTAAACTCTTTTATTGTGTGTGGCCCTCTTGGTTCTTCATCCTTGGATCCGCAGCTCTCTATAAAAACTGTAGTTGCGATGAGGCTTCCGAAGATAATGATCTTTTGTATTTGTTTAGCAAACATAGATTGATTATAAATTACGGTGCAAAGTAACAAAAATAGTGCAAAATAACTGCCTCTCGATTCTTTATATTCTTTTATTTGTTTCTTTTTGATACTTCATCTTCTCCTCTCTAGGTCATTACTAGTGTTCCATTTATTGGTCTGATACTAGATGGTTTTGTTGGTTTAACTATTTGTTTATTAATGTTGTGCCTCTACAGGAAGGTTCTTTTTATTTTACTGTGACTACTTAGTTCATTTACTCCATCTATCGTTAAGCTAGTGAATATGTATCTATTTGATAGTAAGTGTCTTTGTAAGTACGTACGTATTTGTGTCAAAACACGTACGTACTTCTTGGAGAATAAGTACGTATTTTATGTGAAATACGTACGTGTTTTTGGAGTTGGACGTTTTTATTCGGATAGTTACATGGGATGTTAAGACAAGATTGATTATGTATGGATGTTAGTTTACAATGTAATCAGAGAATTGGGATGCAGAGATATGGGTGAGATTATTGTATTGGGTGTTGAGGATAATTCTATGATAAACAACAATAGGTATAGGATCTTTCAAAGATCCTATACCTATTGTAACTTTTGTGGAGCATAGCGGACTCGAACCGCTCGCCTCGACACTGCCAGTGTCGCGCTCTACCAGATGAGCTAATACCCCAAATGTTATTGTACAAATATAGGGTTAATATTTTCAAAGAGCAAGGCTTGTAGTGTCAAAAGTTTAATGCTCTTGATACTACAAGCCTTGTAGTTTAAGTGATTACTTCTTCTCTACAGCAGTAGAGTCAATAGTTGTTGTGTATCCAATTTTCTTCATTGCATCGGCTAGCTTCTGTTTGTCTGTGCGGTCTGCTCTGTAGTCTATCGTAACCTTGTCGCTCTTAAGGTCACATCTGATGTCTGTCACACCCTTTTCGAAAGCGATATTCTTTGTTATTTTGTTTACACAATCTTGGCAGTGTAGATCAGTAATGAATGTAACGCTCTCTTTTTTTGTTTTTTTGTTTTGTGCAGTAGCTTGAGTTGCACTAGCTCCGATAAGGATTAGTAGTGCTAGAATCGCTGTTTTCATAAGAATAAGTATTAATTTGTTTATTTGCTTTTAGTGGGAATAGCCCATCTCATACCTACGTATAGTTTTCGTCCATGTATTGGTCCCCATACCATTGTGGCGTCGAAGTTCTCTCCAAAAGGTTGGTCTGCTGCAATGATAGGGTTCTTTTGTCTGAAGTCAAGAAGGTTTTCAGCACCAAGGTATATCGACCAAGTTCTGAAATACTTTGTTACTTGGGCATTCAGCATTGTGAATGGCTTATACTCCTTATCCCAAAGAGGGTTTTCGGCATCAGGCATTGGCATTCGTCCTTTGCCGTTGAATTGGGCAGTAAGATCAAATTGCCACTTCTTGAGTGGTGTTTGATAAGATGTAGTTAAGAGTCCTTTATAGCGGCTGGTTAGTGGTTTGTCTCTGAGTGTGCCTTGATATGTTGTTTTGGCGTTTGTTGTACGGAATGCTGCAGTGATGGTGAATCCGCGGAAAGCAGGATAGTTAGCTTCAATCTGATAGTTGGTTGCGTATGATTTACCATCGAGAGGGTAGAATAGTATGGCGTTTGGATTACTATCCATGTCGACTACTACCTGCTTATTAAAGTTGGTATGAAACACTTCGCCTGTAAGTGTTAGTTCTTTCCCTGCAATATGTATTCGGCTTGTAAGCGTTAGTCCCATGTTTGTAGCATCTTCCATCGGCAGGTTATCGTCAATGTATAGTTGCTTTATTCTGTTTGATGCGAAAAGGTAGTTGTATTCAGCCAAGACGTTTACTGATCTATATCCCTTGCCAACAGATGCTCGTACATCGAAATGGTCGCTGAGATTCCATTTAAGATGTAGTCTAGGTGTTGCAAATAGTCCGTACTCATTGTGGTGGTCGGCACGTATACCTGCTAGTGCTACAAACTTGTCGTTAATATTTAGAGTGTATTCAGCAAATGCACCTGGTACTATTTCGCTTCTTTTTGGTCTGAATGCACTGTTTGTTGGGTCATTGAACTGCTCTAGAGAGCCCGACTGGGTTAGTCTGTCCCAGTTCAAGCTAGCGCCAGTGCTTATCTTGTGCATTTTGCCGAAGGAAGTCTCATAGAGTAGGCTGGCGTTGATGTTGTCTTGCTTTAGGTTGTATCTTGTGTGTCCGAAGGTTGACCTCTGATCATGTATTGATCCAGAAAGAATAAGAGCGACACTCTCTCCTTTTGCAGCATTTAGTACATATCCATGTTTTGAGAAGAACTCGCCGCGGTTTGTCTTGATTCCTATCTTGTAGGGTTTGTGTTCAGATTCCATATCTGAGGAGTGGTCGTCTTGTCCATTGTTTCTCTCTTCACGTATGTATTTAACACCTACTTGCCCGATGTAGTTTCCACGCTTGTAGTACCATCTGTTCATTAGGTTTACTTGTTCCGTTTGTGGTTGGTCAAGAAAGCCATCTTTGTTCCTGTCGTGTGCTACTTTGTCGCGAGAGTAGTGTGTTAGTAATCCAACTCCTAGGTATTTATTTAGCATCAAAGCACCATCAAGGTTAGCTTCTATTCGTCCGGCATCGCTGGCGAAAAGGTTCAGAGATAGAGGGTCCGCTGTTTGTGGTTTCTTGTATTCAACGTTTATCTGTCCAGTGACGGCTTCATAACCATTTTTCACGGAGGATGTACCTTTGGACACTTGTATGCTTTCCATCCAATTGCCAGGAACATAGTCTAGTCCATAGAGAGAAGCTGCACCGCGGAAGTTCGGAGCATTCTCTGTAAGCATTTGTACGTAAGCTCCAGATAGGCCGAGTAGTCGTATCTGTTTTGCACCGGTAGCAGCGTCGCTGTATGATACATCTACTGAAGGGTTTGTAACGAAGCTTTCGGATAGGTTGCAGCATGCCGCACGACAAAGTTCGTCGAATGTTATTTTTTCTGTCTGTATAACTTCGAATCGACCTTTAAGTGTAGCCTGTTTGCGTTCGGATATTGTGATTTCAGAGAGTTCAATGTTCTCGGAGAGTATGATCTCTATCTCCTTTGCACTTTGCTTTACTTGAATAGTGTCTGAATTAAATCCTACGTAGCTTGCAATAATAGTTGTTCCTTCTTTAATCCTAGATAATGAGAATTCTCCATTTTCGTCTGAAACAGCACCTTGTGTGCTTCCTTTCCAATATACATTGGCGCCCATAAGTGGTTGTCCAACCGTGTCTATAACTTTCCCCTTTATCTCTTTTTTGTTGCTGTTCTGTGCTGATGCCATCATAGTTGGTACTATGATGGCTAGCATTAGTATTATCTTTTTCATCTCTTTATCTCAATTATAGTGTACGAAGTATTGAGCAAAGCTTATATAGCCTTGCTTAAATTTGAGTGTAAAGAGTCTGATTAAATTATAAGAACAGAGTTCATGGCGAGGATTTGTCGCCCATAGAAGAGTGTTGGTGGAGGTGTGTTGTGCTCCTTATTTGTTTGGTCTTTGTCGTTTTCAGCTACAATACAAGCCAGAAGATCTATTTGTGGGATTTCGATGGCGGTATATTGTGATAGAAGAATGCCTTCGCCGTCGAATTTTTTGCTGGCCGAACAAGCGCAATCGCAGTCGTGATGCTCGTGAGAGTCTGATGCTTGATTATCAACAACCTCGTTTGAACAGCAATCAACAGAACAGCTACTCTGGTGGTTGCTCTCTGATAATTGGTGGTCGTGGTTGTGATGAGTCAGGCTGATTGTCCAATCGCTTGTGCAGAGGTGTGATGTGCAAATATGAGCAAAAGATACACCAACGTATCCTGATAGCCAAAGGGCAATCAGAACGATGATTGTTGTGTTATGTCTTCTTATGTTACTCATACGTCTGCAAATATAGTTATAAAAAGGAGTAATTGTTATTAGATAGTAATGTTTTATTTGTAAATGTCTGTAGTATATTTTTTTAGCTCATTTCGTAGTTCACCAGACTTTCCATTGCAGAGCTCGTTAAGTCTCTTCCAGAACTTATCGCCGTGGTTCATCTCTATAGTATGGCATAGTTCGTGGAGAATAACGTAGTCAATAAGATGGTCTGGTAGTAGCATTAGGTTTAACGAGAGATTGATAGTCTTAAGTGATGAGCAGCTACCCCAACAGCTTTTAGAGCTGCTTATTTTAAGTTGTTTGTATGGTAGATTGCTTTGTGCAGAGAGTTTTTCGACTCTCTGCGGCAGGTATTTTTTTGCTTCATGCCTTAGAAGTCTCTCTATGCCTTTTTGAAGTATCAGCTGAACTTCGGGAGATGTGAAGTCTGTCTCTTGAGGACAGCAGACTTTGTACTCTCCTGGTTTGTGAGAGAAGAAGAACTCTTTGCGCACTTCACATCCTATAGTGACTCTTGTGGAGCGAGTTTTAATCTCACTCTGTGGAGTTATCAAGCGCTGAGGGTTCTCTTTCTTGAGACTTAGTAGCTGCTCTTTCATTCGGTGAACAGAATTTTCTATTTCACTTTGTGTGACGAATGACGGGACAGTTGCTATTATCACTCCGTTGCGATATCTGAATATGAACTTTTTGGCTCTAACATCTCTTTTTATCTCTATTGTGCCAAGTTCGGGATGTTTAAATCTACTCATAGTTGCTTGAAACTGTTTGCACTTATTAGAGTAGCTTTTTGTACTCTTCGAAGGTAAGGCCTACACCTCGGGCTGAAATTTTCTGCGGAACAATCTTCCATACCTTGGTGTGAGCAATAGATGGAGCTGAGTATTTGAACTCTCTCCCCGGAGCAAAGCGGCTCATAAGAATGTCGAATATCTCTATTTTCTCTTCGTCAGATTCGATGAATGTTACTTCTCCTGAGATGAGGGCACTATCTGAGCGCATTGAATGGCTGCAGGCTACTTGTTCAGATTGATAGACTAGATCACCGGCTTCGCAGAAGCATACACATACTTTGTTATTTTCCGAGAGTATGTCTATGTGTGTACCGCAAGGGGCTGAGTGAAGATAGAGTATTCCATTGTCATAGACGAAGTTCATCGGTATTACATATGGTTCTCCAGATAGTTTGGACATTGCAACAAAGCATATTGTTGATCTGTTGATTATCTCATCTATCTGCTCTCTCTTAGTATATTGTATTGATTTCATATATCTTATTATTTTAGTTTCTATTAATCGTTATACTACAAAATTAGTGATATATTATTATCATCTTGTTGTAGTGGTTCGATTATTAGTCAAAAAAATAGGCGCAGCACAACCTTAAATATTAAGGATTATGCTACGCCGCAATGATAAATCTTCTCTCTTAGATTATTGTTTAATGAATTTAGTTCTTACTATCTCACTCTCTGATTTGATCTCAAGTATGTAATATCCAGGAGGAATATTTGAGATGTCAATCCTATTTCCCTCTTTTTGTTTGATGAGTTCTCCACCCTGAAGAGTGTAAATGGTCATCTCGTCAACTGTAAGTTTACTATCAACATATATAGTTGTTGTAGCTGGATTAGGATATATAAGTATCTTCTCCTTTGTAGTGGGCTCAATGGATGTTGGTTTCTCTGTGGTGAGAAGTAATATTCCGTGTGCATCTATTGGTAGTGTGGTGGAGCTGTTTGTAATAATAATGCTCTCGCCTGTGAGGTGATTGTACCATGTCCCGGTTTTAGGGAAGTTGAGTGTTACGGTTGTTGCATTGTTCTGAAAGTTGCTCGCTATGACCACGGAAAGATCGTTGTGACTCCACACCATCTTTTTTCCACCACTCCAATCACTTGAGCCCACTTGCCAATTGAAGTTTGCCAATGAAGAGTTGAACGCTTCTGGATTGTCTCTCTTAAGAGTTAGGATCTTTTTGTATGTGTCATGTAGTGCTTTGCGTTCTGGTTCATCAAGATAGCTCCAAAGTATGGGTTTGCGCCCAGTACGTCCATTATAGTCTATGTTTATGTCGTAGCCTATCTCACCGAATTGCCAAAGCATACGAGGACCTGGGGATAGATATGCCAAAGCTGCTAGTGCGGCATTTTGTTTAAGACGAATGGAAAGTGATGCCTTTAGATGCTCAGCGCCATCAACTTGTGCCATATACATCATCCTCTCTTCGTCGTGACTCTCCATATATCCGACTCTGTTTACACCTCTAATACCTGAAAGATCAGCATTTGATCCCTTCATAACGTTACCAAAGTTGCCGTGCATATTTCTCCATAGCATGGTCTGGTGGTAGTTTGCAAGTATATCCTCTTCGTCGTTGTCAGCAAAGTGTTCCATTATAGAGTATGCATTTGGGTTTGCTTGCTTGACAGCATCGACATACTCTTTTATATACCCAATTCGGGAGTCGTCTCTCTTGTTCCATTTTGCGACATCAGTTCCGCTATTTACTTGTGTGAATCCTTTTGAAAGGTCAAAGCGGTATCCGTCAATTTTATACTCATCAAGCCAATATTTGAGCACTCTCTTGAAGTGGTTGCGTACTCTCGGTTCGCTATGCTTGAAGTCGCTACCAACGCTATATGGGTGTGGAGCTATTGCGTTGCAGTATGGGCTGAGAGTGCTCGGACGGTTGTTTGCACTATCCCACCAGAGTTTTACCATTGGTGATTGTCCCCAAGCATGGTTGAATACAACGTCAAGTATTACAGCTATACCACGTTTGTGACACTCATCGACGAACATCTTGTAGTCGTCGCTTGTGCCATAGGCTTTGTCTGGAGCAAAGAAGAAGTTTGGATTGTATCCCCAAGAGTCATTGCCGTCGAATTCTTGAATCGGCATTAGTTCTATTGCGTTTACTCCAAGAGATTGTATATAGTCAAGTTTCTCTATTGCAGCTTTTAGTGACCCTTCTTCGGTAAAGTCGCGTAAGAGTAGTTCATATATTATGAGCTGATCTTGAGCTGGTGCTTTGAAATCGGTTACCTGCCAATTATATTTAGAGCGGTTTATTTTAAAAACGGACAATATCTCTTCTGCTTTGTCTGATGGGTAGCTTCGTAAGTTGGGGTATACTAGGCTATTTTCGTTTATCCACTTATCATTCCATGGGTCCAAAATCTTTTCGCAGTAGGCATCACCCACGCGTATTGATCCATCAACGAGGTACTGGAAGGCGTACTCTTTGTTAGGGTCTAGTCCATTTAGAGTTATCCAATAGTAGTATTGTGGTAGGAATATGTTTCCAGCATTCTCTTGCTTCATCAAGTAGTCGTTGTTTGGACGAAAGTCATTGAAGTCACCAAGTAGGAATGCGTTTTGCTTGTCGCCTCCATAGAAGCAGAATGTAACTGATCCATCACTGTTGAATGTTATCCCTTCTTCTAATCCTTGAGGGCGAGACTCTTTTATGTTGTCTTTTCTTGAACATATGTACGCTGTGTCGCGAACTGTTCCATTAGTATTTTTGGCTTCAGCTATAAGTAGGTAGTTTCCGGCGTCGTACTTTCTTGTGTGGCTAATCTCACTATTGTCGGTTGCACTATTTATTGGTGTTGAGTTTACACTGTTTAGGTATAGCTTGAGATCGGCCTTCTGTGATGTGCGTATTGAGAATGTTAGGGATTGATCAGCTGTTGTTATTGCATTGTTCTTAGGAGATATGATTGATATATTCAGACCAGGTTCGTATACGTCTACGAATATATCTGCGTTCCCAACATCTTTACCCTCTTTCGATCCATTACTATTTCTAAATACCATGGCTAGTTTGTAGATCTTTTCTGAGCTATTACTAACCTTGAAGTAGCTTCTTATCTCTGGTGAAATGGTTAGTTTCCACTTGTTGTTACCTAATGATACTAGCTTACAATCATCAATGTTCTCGTTCCATTCAGCCTTTACATATTTCCAGTCGGAATTACTCGTGCTGTTACTTGTTATTACTCCAATGTGCGCATAGCAGTCAGTTGCTCCAACCATTCCCATATTTCCCTTTGTAGCATCAAAGGTTATTTCAACAACTCCCGATTCAGTGACAAATGAGGGTGTTGTGGTAATTATTTCAGCTCTTATCGAAAAGAGACAAAGTAGAATGAGCGTTGTGAGTGTATATCTAAGATTCATAGTTTATTCTATATATTATGGTTGATATCCTGATATTAAAAGCTAAGCGCCCTACCCTCACATATGAGAGTAGGGCGCTCCTGTTTTCTACTAGCTAAAGTTTTCTCGTGCGAGAATTACTTTTTTAAGAATAGATAGTGTCCAGTGATAGTGTTGAGCTGTACGTAATAAGTGCCAGCCTCAGCAGGAATGTTTGCACCATCCTTTACTCCAACACCGTAAGGGAAAGTATTGCTACCCCAGTTAATGTCCCATCCACCATTTGCTCTGAATTTCACTTCTGAGTCAGCTTCAAATGTTACTTCACTTCCGTATACCTTTGTGTCGTGAGTGAAACTATTTATCTCGAGGTCGCCACTCCAATCGTTGAATCCACCTATCAGACCGATCTTGGTGTAGTCAGGTGTTGAAGATGCATCAAATGGTTCTAGAGAGAAGCTCATATCATCTATGTTTAGAGTCATCTTGTAGTATCCATCTGCGTCAATAGTAATATTACCTGGCTCTAGATCTGGAGTCTTAGCTACGAATACACCACCAGACATACCATACTGTTTAGCCCAATCTCCAGGAGTAACAACTAGTTTGAATTCACCCTTGCGGAAGAAGCCAGTATAGGTGTAAGAGAAGTCCTTAGAGCTATTGTTGTCTGTGAAGATAGGAATAAGTCCTGTACCAATCTTTGAGGCATCGTTTGCCCACTCAGCATCTGGATTCATTGTGCTACCAACAATATAAAGAGCTGGTTTAACTGGTGCTGCGTCTTTGAAGCCAACAACAGTTATTAGTACGGGGTCAGAGTATACAAATATTGTGCTTGCACTGTTCATTGTAGCTTTTACACGAATGTAAATATCTGTCTCTTCGCCAGGTTCTACTTCCCAACCTTGTAATACGGCATTCATTCTAGCAACAGTAACGTTGCTGAACATATCATTAGATGATGTTAGCTCTACAATTTCATTGTCAAACTCACGACTTAAAGATGCTTCAACTCCATATACAGGAGCTGCATCAAAACCATACTCACCTTTACTCCAAGTGAAGGTTTCCATTATAAACTCTTTTGACTCAGCATTTAGTACATAGTAACCAGCTGGAGAATTCATTATTGGAGCTGTCTTTAGCTCATATATTGGATCTTTTTCATCGCTACACGATGGTAGTATCATTATCGCAATGAGCATTGCGTGTAATAACAGTGTTATTCTCTTCATAGTATTACCTATTATTGGGTTTAGAGAGCCTTTAGGTTCCCCTCATTTGTGTATAGAATAAGAGGGGAACCAAATGCTAACTTGATTGTGATTAATAACCTGGATTCTGTTTTAAATTTGGATTTGCTGCAATATCCTTTGCAGGTATAGGGAATAGGCGATACTTAGAGTCTGTTGACTTACCAGCTAAAACGCCACCTTTCCATGACCAATTGTATTCGCCACCAGTGAATTTACCAAATCGTATCAAATCAGTACGTCGCTGTGACTCCCAGTAGAATTCTCTACCACGCTCATTTAGCATATCATCCTCAGTTAGAGTAGATATTGGGCTTAGTCCAGCGCGAGCACGAACAAGGTTGAAATATCCTAATGCTTGAGTATCGCTAACTTCACCTAGTCTCATTGCTGCCTCAGCATACATTAGGTAAGCATCAGAGAGACGGAATACAGGGAAGTCTGTGTCTGGCCAATCTTCTTCTCTACCAGCTGTGTTGTCCCAATCAGACTCGAGAAGGTTAGTATATTTGTAACAACCCCAACCATCCTTGAATATACCAAGGGATGTGTTCTCTTTGTTACCGCTATCGAAGAAAGCAGCACGACGGTCTACTTGACGATCGAAAAGATCAACTAGTTGAGGAGTTGTTCTGATACCACCCCAAGAACCAATCATACCGAAGCTCTTAGCAGACATATCACCACCATAAGCACCCGAAGTGAAGAACTTCGTACCACCGTATGTTCTATTGTGATCTTTGTCATAAGCAATAGCAAATATTATCTCACCTTGCGAACCACCACGTGCATACTTATCATTCTCAGCTGCAAATAGGTATTTGTATTGAAGAGCTAGACCTCCTGTTTCGCCAGAGCTTTTTGCTTGGATTACTTTGCTAGCATAAGTTTTTACATCTGCCCATCTTGGAGTTCCTATATGAGCCTCAGCATTAAGATATAGACGAGATAGGAGTGTTTGAACTGCTGTCATGCCTGCTCTTGGATATTCTCCATTAGTAGGAAGGTTACCGTTAGATTCAATTGACTTAAGTTCACTCTCTATATACTCGAATATCTCAGCTCTGGATTTCTGCGGAGGAAGGAAAGAACCCACTCCATCATTTTCCGTAACGAAAGGTATGTTCCCAAATAGGTCCATTCCATGCCAGTAAGATAGTGCACGAAGGAATCTTGCCTCGTCGCGATAAGTTGGTATCTCATTACGAACATCTCCTGTAATTCCTCTCTCATTTAGTTTAGCCTCTGTTGTCTGTCTTAGATACTCATTCACATAAGCAATCTGAAGATATATACGGCTGTACATAACATACACGAAACTGTTACCCGAGGTCCAGCTCATTGTGTTTAATTCAGGAAGACCTGGGTCATTCCATCCAACAACAGCTTCATCTGTTGGAAGTTCTTGAAGGTTGAAATATGCTCTCATATATTGAGCAGCACCTTCGTCATATCCTGAGATATCAGGATTGTCTGACGGTCCTTGTTGTCCAGAGACAGCAAGCCCAGCATAACATTTTGCAAGAACTTGTTTATAAGAATCTGGATTCTTGTATATCTCTTCAGCTGTTACCTCATCTTTATCTAGAGGTAACGTATCTAGGTCGGCAAAGCATGAAGATAGGCTTAAGCAAGCCACTACTCCAATAGCCATATTTTTAAAACTCTTAGTATACATGCTTTTGGTTGTTTAAGGTTAAATTAGAAAGAAAGACTAGCACCAAGCATTACAGAGAATGGGCGTGGGTAGATATTATTGTCAATACCGCCATAAATCTCAGGGTCAAGGCCGCTATACTTGGTTATAACGAATGGGTTCTGTACAGTACCATACACACGAAGGTTTGCTTTTTTGATATTATCAAAGTTGTAACCTAGAGTAATATTATCACAACGCAGGAAAGATGCATTTCTTACAAAGTGATCAGACATATATTGTGCATTCTCGAAGTATGTACCACGAGCAAGTAGGTTGCTTGTATAGCCTGTCGAGATATAAGTACCACCAATGATTGTACCACCTGCCTCAACGTTGTCATATACATAGTTTCCTAGGTTAGCTCTTAGTGAGAAGCTAAGATCCCAGTTTTTATATATCATCTTAGATGTTAGACCCATTGAAACCTTAGGGTTTGGACTCTCGTGAAGATACATGTCCTTCTCGTCTATTCTACCATCGCGATTACGGTCTACGTACATTCCTTCGATAGGTGTACCATCGTTGTCATAAACTTGTTCGTAAACTAGGTATGAGTAAGCCGGATGACCAACTTTGTGTGCTTGAACAGTGTTTCCTGTTCCACCTTGTATTCCACCTGTAGGAACGTAGTAGTTAGGATCATCACCACGGTTTAGCTTTGTTATCTCATTTTTATTGTAAGTCAAGTTGAAGCCAAGATCCCAAGTGAAGTTGTTGTTCATAACAGGTTTTGTGTTGATTGCGAACTCAAAACCTTTGTTAGTCATACTACCAACGTTTGTAGTTATCTCGTTTGTCAAGTTAGAACCAGCAGCTACAGGGATCTTGTTAAGAAGATCCTTAGTGTCACGTTGGTAAATATCTATAGATCCTGAGATACGTTGATCAAGGAATCCATAGTCAATACCAATGTTGTATGTTCTTGTCTCTTCCCACTTGATATTTGGGTCATAACCTTCTGGGCGGATAGTATTCACATATCCATTGCCAAATGGATACTCAACATATCCCGTACCAGATGTATATCGAGGAAGGTATGGGTAGTCACCAGTGATATCTTGCTGACCAGTCACACCATAACTAAGGCGTAATTTCATGTCAGACATAGCAGACTGCTCTTTCATAAATCCTTCATCTATCATTCTCCATCCGAAAGCTGCCGAAGGGAATAGTCCAGAACGGTTATCCTTAGAGAAACGAGAAGAGTGGTCATTACGAAGAGTTAGCGTCAACATATATTTGTCATAAAGAGAGTAGTTAACACGACCGAAAAGGGAAACAAGGTAGTACTCTGTTTTATAGTCATTGTCGATGAATAGTTTGCCTTCGTTTGTCGTTGTTGAGTTATTCTCTTCACGATAGAAGTGCTGCCATGAGTAACCAGCAACAGCATCGATGCGGCTGTTTATCGACTTGATCTCTTTGTTGTAGTTAAAGAAGAAGTCCAAAAGGAGATTCTTCTTGTATTGATCGTATCTAGCGCGCTGGCCGATACCTTTCTTGTCGTTCTCGTTCCAAGACATAGGAGAGTTGTCTCCAATGTAAACAGAACCCTCAGATTTTGATAAGTCATAACCAAGGTTTAGGTTAGCCTTAAGGTCTGGAAGGAAGTGCATTTTGTAGTCAAGTTGCAAGTTACCAAGTGATCTGTATGCTTCTGATACATCTTTGCGCTCCTTAAGAAGAGCTACAGGGTTCAGAGCAGCAACGTCAATGAAAGTGCCATCACTTTCTTTTACCCATGAGAAGTATCCGTTGCCAATTCCTGTTCCATAGTTATCACTATATACAGGCTGAGATGGGTCGAAGCTTACAGCACTACCAATTGCATCTTGATTCGCAAATCTGTTTTTAATGTACATACCTTTTAGGTTAACATTAATGCGAAGATGCTCATCAAATAGAGTTGGGTTAAGTACAGCCGTGATTGTTGTACGCTCCATTGAAGAGGTCTCAAGAATACCATCATCTTTTGTCCAAGCCCCAGAGAATCTATAAGGTACAGCATTTCCGAAAGCACCAGCTACACTAACATTGTGGTCAGTAGAAATAGATGAGTTAAAGATCTCGTCCTGCCAGTTTGTATTTGCACTACCAAGAAGTGATATAGCATCAGCTTTTCCAGCCCAATAGTTGCTGTATACAGATCTGAATTGATCTCCGCTCAATACATCAACTGTTGATAGAGGAGTGTTGACACGTATGTTACCATCATACTGTACACGCACTTTATCACCACCTCTAACGCCAGATGCACCACGTTTTGTTGTGATCAAGATAACACCGTTAGATGCGCGAGATCCGTAGATCGCTGTAGCAGATGCATCTTTTAGTACAGTAAATGACTCTATGTCATTTGGGTGAACAGTAGACAACGGGTTAGACATACCACTAATACCAGAGTTGTCAACCGGTACACCATCAATAACTATAAGAGGATCGTTTGAAGCTGTAAGTGATGATCCACCACGGATGCGGATAGTAGCACCAGTACCTGGAGCACCACCGCCTGATGTAACCACTACCCCTGGGGTTTTACCTTGAAGAAGGTCTTGAGGCGATGTTGCTACACCGCGGCTTATTTCATCAGCCTTGATGGCAATAACCGAACCAGTCGCGTCATTTTTTCTTACTGTACCATAACCAATAGCAACGACCTCATTAAGGGCTACAGCATCTTCATTTAGTTGAATAGTAATAAAGTTGCGGTTGTTCACCGGCACTTCAAGATGAGTATATCCCACAAAAGAGACAATAAGAGTAGCATTACCCTTTGTCTCGATTTGAAAATTACCATCATAGTCTGTGATTGTACCATCGGTAGTTCCTTTAATGATAACGTTAGCGCCGATGATTGCCTCTTTTTTCTCATCGATGACCTTACCCTTTACAATCATGTTTTGGGCATTCACCGATATAGCGAAGAGCATCATAAATACCAATGGTATCCATGATCGGAGTCTTAAGCTGAAAGCATTTGGTTTCATGCATTTTAGAATTTAGGTTACACTTATTGTTGTTTAATTTATTCTTGTAAACATAAAGGTGGTATTATCCTCTTTGTTTTTTATGGTTATAACGAAACAAAGCTAAAAAAAGCCTACGATGAGTATTAGTAAAAGATGACGAACTTTAGAATTATGTAGACGAATTATTGAACAATTATATTGTCCCGCCAATCCAATTCATAAACTCAGGTACTCTTATACGGCTCACTAGAACATCTTTACAATAGTCTGGAGCCAAGGTAACCTTAAGTCTGCTATTGAAATGCTTACTTACACTCTTTATAGAGTTGATATTTGAGATGCAACCTCTTGAGATTCTGTAGAATTGCTCAGGATTTACTTGTTGCTCAATCTGATCTAGAGAAGAGTCTGAGATATATTTTTTACCATCATTAGATACAATGAAAGTCACCTTTTCTTCGGAATAGAAGTAGGCTATATCCTCTACGTTGATAATAAATATCTTATCACCAAGCTTTATAGAGAAGCGTTTCTTATACTCTTTTCTTGCTGAAGCACCAATAAGGTCTTTGAATATGGATATGTCCATAGCTCTCTTTTGTTGGTTTCGAATGCTCTTCTCAACAGATGTAACGAACTCCTCCTCCTCAATAGGTTTTAGAAGGTAGTCAGTTCCGTCAACTTTGAATGCCTTGATGGCATAGTTATCGTAGGCTGTTGTAAAGATTATATCAGCCTTAGTCTTAACTCTTGAGAAGATGTCGAAGCATAATCCATCTGATAGCTCAACATCTGTAAAAATAAGCTCTACAGTATTTTTGTTCAGCCAATCAATAGCTGATACAATAGAGCTTGCATGTCCTATAACTTTTAGTTCAGGAAAATTCTGAGCAATCAACCGCTCCAATTGAGCCTTTGCCGGCATCTCATCTTCAATAATCAGTACTCTCATATAAAAAGAAAAAAGGTCATTAATATATTTAGTTAGCTTTTGCTATCTCTTCAGATAAGGGGTAGTCTCACTTCGAATGCTCTATCACTCTTAATAATAGATATAGACTCTTGGCAAAGAGTTAGGTATTGAGCCTCTAGGCTAGCTAGTCCTACTCCACAGGAGTCCTTATGGCTTGAGAATTTAGGTTGTATATTATTTCTAACAACAATATAACTATCCTTAATGAATACCTCAATAAGCAGTGGAGCCTCAGGACTAACAATATTATGCTTTGTAGCATTCTCAATAAGTGTTTGCAAACCGCACGGAACTATCTTTTTCTTGTTAAAATCAGCTGGGATATTCATTTCAAGTAGTAGTCCTTTGTCAAACCTCTCCTTCATTAAATCGAAGTACGAATTAGCAAATTTAACTTCTTCTTGCAAATAAACACAATCTTCCTCCTCTTTGTTCAGTAAATATCTGTAAACCCCTGCTAATTTTTTCAGATAGCTACTAGCTCTTTCTGTATCAGTATGTACTAGGTAGTCTAATACATTTAGGCTATTGAATAGGAAATGAGGATTAAGCTGACTTTTTAGTTTTGCATATTGATCCCTTGCTCTGTTCTTCTTTTCTATCTCTATAGCAAGACTCTCCTTCTGCCTGTGGCGTATATATATAATAAGGTCAGTCGTGACAATGGTCAAGAAGTTCAGCATAAAGAAGCCAATGAAGAGAGGTATGAAAGAGTTGCTTTCAAAGATAGATTCTATTTCATGATTGTAGTATCTGCGGATGTTTGTGAGCCAAGATCCACTTAAGGTGATTGTTATCAGCCCAATGATCTCTAGAAGAGTGCGTAATAGAGGTGTTGTTCCGTAGTCATACATCCTATTTATGAGCCTAATGAGGGATATATTACAGAATATCATAAAGAAAAGCAGATTGTAAGAGTAGAAGAGCTGACTAAAAATGTCACTATAGCTAAAGGAGTAGGCTTGTTGTATGCTCTGTAGTCCATCGACAATCAAAAAGCGTATAGAGAAAACTGCTAGTGCTAGAAGAAGTATTTGTCTAAGATTACTATTTGTCAAAAGTCTAGATGATCTATATTTAATCTGTATCATGCATCAACTCGTTTGGTGGTTACAATGAGATAGGTTATCCATCCGAGGAATTCGGTAATAATAAATGTAGTTAACACATTCGAGAGCACCCCTTCGAGCGCAACAAAGTTGCTTATCATTGTTGCGCCAAGGTTTCCCAAATAGAAGCCAGCAAAGCAGTTTAGAAGTGCTAGAGCAAATGTTACCTCAAGGGGAAAGCTGTATCTAGTTGCTATAAGTACTATCATGCTTATGGTTAGGGCCGTCAAAATTACTTCGTCGTTATATCCCATCAAGTTTGCAAGTAAAGAACTTAGAGCGTGAAGTGAAGCGAAAACATGTATTAGCAGGTTAATATACTTGATCTCTTTTGTTGGATTATCTTTCATAGGTTAGTATCTAAATAAGTGGTATCAGTGGCAAAGATGGTAAAATTATTACAAAATTACCCTTTGGGTTCGTCTCATTTTATCCAACTATAGCCTACGAGCATTAAATGGAAAAATCATTCCCTTAATTACTCTGACCTTAAATTATTATACTTAAGAAATGACATATTGTGCTAATATCGTTTGCTCCGGTGTAAATATGATAGTTGTGTTATCTGTTTGTTATTGGAGCTTTAATAAGAAGTATTTATATAGAAAATCGATTTTTAACCCACAATAGTGAGCGTTAAAATAGGATGTTTTGCTTTTTTGACCGAAAGTGTGAGCCATTTTATAAAAAGTGCAGTGTCAAAAGAGTAAAACACCTGAGGCTTTTGCTACATATCTCACTGAGTATTGACTCATATCTCACTGAGTTTTTCGTGTGTAGAGACACTGGTTTTTTTATTTCGCTCATTAATAGATTGTTGCGTATTGTGCGTTAAGCTCCCTAGGACGTGATATTTTAGTAATATTCCCCAGAGAATTCATATAGGCTGCTCAGGAGAGATTGCTTGTTGACACTTTGATCTGGATATGCCTTAATTGCTATTAAACTGCTATAATGCATATCTGCTATATGATATACTCTTGGCGTGTATATCTAGCGCTATGTAATCTATCTTTTGATATAATGAAATTGAGAAATTTATCACATATTGTTGTACCTTTGCCATGTGTGCATAGCACTAAAGAACTAACAGATTGATAATTGAGGTGTAAATAATATAATCACTATGGAGTATAATTTCAGAGAGATCGAGAAGAGATGGCAGTCTCAATGGAGAGAGCAGCAGACCTATAAGGTTGTTGCAGACCCATCAAA
>JBOFUP010000028.1:0-1471 GCA_051652645.1 Bacteroidales bacterium | reverse complement strand
TCTCCTTTTATCTTTATATATTAATCTCAGTCCCATTGTTAAAAACCCTTTGGTTGGAACTTCCTCTCAAAGTCAGCCTAATATCCCTCTTCTCTAACTCAAATTTTCCATCTATTAGATAGTCTATAAGTTTTAAGTCCACCCATTTAGCTACTTCTTCTGCTAAATATCCAGTCCAAACATATACTTTCTTATTAGTGTTGCTCTTTATCCCCTTTATGACTTCGATAACTTTCTCTCTATTGTCACAGAAGAACGGATCACCACCTATAAAGCTAACGTTTTTATGTTTGCTATTTTTTACTCTCTCTATCAACTCCGTAGTCGTCACCTCTACCCCACTCTCATAGTTCCAAGTTTGAGGGGAAAAACACCCCTCGCACCTGTGAGAACAACCACTAAAGAATATAGAATAAGTAAACCCTGTTATTGAGTTGACTGCATCATTTTTGTTTTCAGACAATATCCTCATAAACATTCTCCTTTTAAAAATGCTTAACTCTATTTTTAATCTCTTTCATCCTTCCGTTTACAGCTTTTGTTATATTGTAATTTGAAATATCCTTTATACCGTAGCTTTCGCTATATTTAAACACGGAGTAGACTATACATTGTACCATAAGGCACGAGGTATGGTAGTCGTTGAAGGTCTCCACTCACGTAGATTTCCCTGCTGATTTCCCATTTATTCATCCTTAGCACCAATGCAATAATACATTGGCTTTTATTTCAGCATAGACAATCCATTCAATTTTTTCTGCTTTCGCAACATTCACGCTCATTATTTCTAATCACGTTGTAGTTTGAATGGCTTTAGGGGTTTCCAGCAATTACACCTCTTTAGACACTATGTTGCCATAATGAATGACCTATATATTTTAAGCCACAACTTCTTCTTTGCACTTTCATTTCTCTTCCATCTTTATTTCCACAATGAGGACACTCATACGTATGCGAGTCCTCATGGTAATTTATTTCCCCTTCAAATCCACACTTATAACATTTGTCTGTTATAGTGTTTACCGCAAAATACTGAGTACCGCACTCATAAGCGTGTTGTATCAATTCTATTATTGCGTCAGTATTGTACATCTTTCCAGAGTTCTCTACATACGATATGTTTCCTCCGTTAGAGTATTCCATAAACTTAGATTCTATCTCTATTTTATCAAATGACTCTATTGGCAACTCTGAACTATGGTGGAACGAGTTAGTATAATACCCTCTGTCTTTAAGCCATTTAGGCATAAGATGCCCTATCCTAGCTTCATCTTTCTTGAACATCGTTCCTATCCCAGCCTCTACTGGAGAACAATATGTACTTATAGGTAAGCCAGTTTCCTCTTTCATCTTATTACATTGTTCATAGATAGTCTCAGCTATCTTCAACCCTAACTCTAGCCCTTCGGTTGTAGCTATATTATTCTCCTCTCCTAATAGTATCCTTACACAGTCATCTATCCCCAAATAA
>JBOFUP010000027.1:0-1068 GCA_051652645.1 Bacteroidales bacterium | reverse complement strand
ACATCGCTCTAGTTCTTCGAATCATATTCTCAAAGCTATCACCTTTGTCTTGTGGGAAGTAAGTTATTTTATAGTACTTTTCAAATATATACTCTTCGACGTATTTTGATTTCAACTTTCTATGAAGTCTAGCTATCTCACCCTCAGTAAATAATGAGTCTTTGAAATCTCTAGCCCATTCAACTAATACGTCAGTACGGAAACCTTTTGACACCCCGTTACGGGCTATCTGTTTATTTAGCCATTCTTTATCCAAACCTAGTTCTTGGTATTTAGATATTATTCGGAAGAACTCGACCTTGGCGTTTCTTCTAAGATATTCTCTAAGTTCAGGTGTAGTCAGGTCAAATAATTTAGGTGAGAACTCGGCAGTCTTATTGAATATAAAGTCGTAGCAGTATTCACCATGTGATGTGTTTAGATCACCCGGAGTTGACAGATAATTAAGACAGTACTTATCTTTTCTCTTTTGTGCTTGAGCCGCCGCAGTACCAAATGCATATACTATTGAAGTTAGGACCTTCTCTATCTTAACTATGAAGTTCCACTCATCTATAAATATACCTTGTGCAGTAAGAGAACGTCCAGCTTGCATTGCCTTTGTATCTGTAAGACCTGGTGTGATTGTACGCATATTATTTCCTAATGCCTCATTCATCATCATTGCGGATTGTGACTCTCCGTATTCCTTTCCGTCTTTGTAGACAATTCCATCTTTAGTTTGTACTTTACTTATAGAGTGGAATCTCATAAACTTAGGTAGATTATTAAGCGGTCTTAGTATGTACTCATTTTTATTCTTCATTGCGAATTCTTTATTGAAGTGCATATTAACCATAGTTGCGGAGTTTGCACCAAATCCCCACATCCATCCTGCATAGCCGAATACAACCAGAGACTTACCTGTTTGTCTTGGCTGTTCCATGTAGGTATTTATATTCTGTGCCGCCAACCACATATAGGATAAGTTTCCAATATGAGCAGCGAAGTGTATTGGTGGTAGATTAGGGTCTTCTAATGGGACTCTATATACCTCTCTAAAATAATAAAATGGATTTATCCTAACTT
>JBOFUP010000026.1:0-11789 GCA_051652645.1 Bacteroidales bacterium | reverse complement strand
GCCATAGTTATATGTTTAATTAAATAATTAACTTCGGATCAAGCAATTGAGCCTATGACGAGAATTGAACTCGTGACCTCTTCCTTACCAAGGAAGTGCTCTACCTCTGAGCTACATAGGCAACAAAGGAAAATTCCTACATTATGAGCGGGAGACGGGGCTCAAACCCGCGACCCTCAGCTTGGAAGGCTGATGCTCTATCAACTGAGCTACTCCCGCAATAAACCCGATGCAAAACTCGAGGGTGGGCGAAGAAGGATTCGAACCTCCGAAGGTAAAAACCAGCAGATTTACAGTCTGCCCCATTTGGCCGCTCTGGAATTCGCCCGAAAGACACAATTAGTGTCTAAAAAAATATTGAGCCTCTTGTCGGATTCGAACCAACGACCCCGAGATTACAAATCACGTGCTCTGGCCAACTGAGCTAAAGAGGCGGTCACCGCTATCACTTTATCGATGTGATAGCGAGTGCAAAGTTACGCATATCTTTTATTCTAGCAAATTTTTGACGCTTTTTTTTCTATTAGCGTGCACTTTTTTCTTTAATCTTAGTCAACTGTTTAAGCAAAGCCTCGACATTTAAATCAACAGCCTCTTCAAAAGTATCGCATACCTTCTCTGAAAACAACTCATTTTGAGGTACCTTAACCCTAATAGATACTTCTTTATTAAGAAAAGACTCAGCTTTAACAACCTTAAGCACAACATCGGCTGATATAACACTATCACTATACTGAGTCAACTTAGCCATTTTCTTCTCAATAAACTCCTCAAGATGCTTTGCGATATCAAAATGCACTGCATTAACTTTAACTTTCATGTGAACCTCCTTTTTGTTTAATAGCCCTTGGGTGGGCAGATTGATATACTTTTTTAAGCTCCTCAAAGGCTACGTGTGTGTAAACCTCTGTTGAAGCCAACGAACTATGCCCCATCATCTCCTTAATAGAATTTATTTCTGCTCCGTTATTCAACATAGCAGTTGCAAAACTATGCCTTAATACGTGGGGACTTTTTTGAGCCAACGTCGTCACCTTAGAAAGATAACTCTTCACTTTATTGTAAACCATAGACCTATATAGAGGCAATCCGTCAAGCTTAACAAAAAAACAATCTGTTGCACCTATCCTAACATCCCTCTCATCTCTATAACGACAAATAAGCGAATCAAGTTCATCTCCATAAGGCAAGAACCGTTCCTTATTACGCTTTCCCAAAACCTTGATCACCTTTCGATCTGAATCTACATCCACATCCTTAAGGGAAATCAATTCAGAGAGACGCATACCAGTAACATAAAACATATTCAACATCAACTCATCCCTTATACCATTAAAATCATCCTCAAACTTTATATAATCAAGAAGCAAGTCAAGATCCTCTTCACGAACGAACTTTGGCAATCTACCAGGACGCTTCAACCCCTTAACCAAAGATGTTGGATTAACACTTATCACACCTTGAATAGACAGAAATTTATAAAAAGACTTTAAGGTACTCAGTTCCCTATTAACAGTTGATATTGATGCTTTGTTCATAGCCCGAGACACCAAAAAAGAACGTATCAAATCAGGATCAACAGATAGAGGGTCAAAATCTCCATCCACCCTTAATTCGATAAACTCCTTAAACAAAAAAAGATCCTTTTGATACGCCACAACCGTATGAGAGGAGAAACCCCTCTCATATCGGATATAGTGTACAAAAGAATCGATCCAATCAATCATCACTTTCAGGTATTACTGGTTTAGCGACGAAGATATAAAAAAAGCTTTACGCTTAGGTAATTCTAATGAAAAATTACTCCTCAATACGTTGCAGTTGCTGAACGTAAGCAGCGTGAATTCTGTTTTTACGATTAACTACAGATGGTTTTTCGAATGCCTGACGGCGACGAAGTTCTTTCACTACACCTGTTTTCTCGAATTTTCTTTTGAATTTCTTCAACGCTCTCTCAATGTTCTCGCCTTCTTTAACTGGTACGATGATCATAATATTGTTTTTATTTTATTTATTGGACATTTTAATACTAAACTGAACATTGAATATGCTTACACTAGACAATAAATATCTAATCAATTTTCATATTCAATAATAAAGATGCCTATCACGAGGAAGACAACTAACTAAAAGTATTTATATTCTACTAATAAGCTATCTATACACCACCTTTCCAACAAGATCAAAATCTTGCACTTTATAACGTTACACTTTTAAAAGCGCAAAGTTACAACTACTTTTCTGATAAACAAAGCCTATGAATTATTTTTTAGCTTAGGTTATAACTTTAGATAGGATAGGTAGAGTTTTCATCCTTAAAGCTCAATAGAACTTGATTCAAATATTTACTTGCCTCATACTTGGCTAATGGCAAGTTATTCATCAAGTAATTACCACATTCCACAGGTGTATCACCTGGTAGTTCACCCTCATAAGAAGATATAAAAGTGAATAGCTCAATCATCAAAGGAAGAATATCATTTGAATGATAATCGCCATTAAGGATTAAATAGTTACCTGTAAGGCAACCCATTGGGCCCCAATAAACGACTTTGTCACCCCAATCGGAATGACTTCGCAAGAAAGTTGCAGCCAAGTGCTCAATAGAGTGTATCTCTGGTTGACCCAAAACAGGCTCTTGATTCGGAACTTTCATTCTGATATCAAATGTAGTGAGAACCTTATCCCCAATAAGGTCTTTGCGAGAAACAAATATACCTCGTTTCATACGCAAATGATCAATAGTAAAACTTTCTATCTTTTTCATTAGAGCTTTGTTAGCAATTCACTTAATAATGCAAAGGTCTTTTGTGGTGCCTCATTCCAAAAATTAAGATACTGTTCTCCATGATTATCAACCCATGGTGTATCACTGATAATTCTAAAACTTACAAAAGGCACTTTGTACATAAAACAGGTATGAGCAATACTATTTGACTCCATATCAACAGCAAGAGCATTAGGGTGC
This sequence comes from Bacteroidales bacterium, assembly GCA_051652645.1. Taxonomy (GTDB): domain Bacteria; phylum Bacteroidota; class Bacteroidia; order Bacteroidales; family UBA7332; genus UBA7332. The sequence continues at coordinate 8,821 of JBOFUP010000026.1, read as the reverse complement.
TTAGATTTAATTGACTCCAACTCTTGGACATTTGTTATAAATTGATCACCTGTACATATAAGACCAAACTTAATAGTAGGATTATCAAGCGAGGTAGCCCTCAAAGATTCAACAAGTGACACATTAGCAGAAATAAACTCTGGATAACCTAGCTCTTGAATATGATCACCTATCTCACCACAATAAAAGTCGTGATATACAGTTTCCAAACCTACAACGATATCCGAAACATCTATAGATCTATCTAGACCTCCAGCCACTCCTGTATTAATAATGCAATCAGGCGAGAAGTTTCTTATCATCTCTCCAGTAGCTATGGCTGAATTAACCTTACCTATACCACATTTCTGCAAAAATATCTCTTTATCTCCTATTTTGCCTATTGCAAATTCGAATCCTAATATAATTTTAGTCTGAACATTATCGATCAACATCTTGACTAGTTCAAACTCCTTTGACATCGCAACAATAATTCCTATGCGATTATGCTCCCTATTAACCATGATACAAAAATAAAAAAAGTTGTCCCATACTTAAGCCCCCACTATTGAGAGTTAAGATGGGACAACCATAATGATATCTTATAAAATTACTTTTTTGCCAAACGCTTACGATCATTTTCATCTAGTAAAATCTTACGTAGACGAATTGATTTTGGTGTTAACTCTACATATTCATCCTCACGAATGTACTCCAATGCCTCCTCAAGTGAGAAAACAATTGGGGGAGCAAGCTTAGCCTTATCATCTGCACCAGAAGCTCGCATGTTGGTCAATTTCTTTGACTTAGTAATATTAACAACCAAATCATTGTCCTTAGAGTGCTCTCCAATAACTTGACCAGCGTAAATCTCGTCTTGTGGATGAATAAAGAATTTACCTCTATCCTGAAGTTTATCTAGCGCATACGCAAATGCTGTACCTGTCTCCATAGCTATAATAGCACCATTCACACGTTTCTCTATCTCTCCTTTATAAGGCTGATACTCTTTGAAACGGTGCGCCATGATAGCTTCACCAGCAGAGACAGTCAATACATAATTACGAAGACCAATAATACCACGAGAAGGCATATTGAATTCCATATGTATACGGTCATTTTTAGTATCCATCATAAGCAGCTCCCCTTTTCTACGTGTAACAACGTCGATAATTTTACTAGAAGCTTCTTCAGGACAATTTATCGTCAATTGTTCAATAGGCTCACACTTCTTGCCATCGATCTCTCTGAATATAACTTGAGGTTGACCAACCTGCAACTCATACCCCTCACGACGCATTGTCTCGATTAATACAGATAAATGAAGTACTCCCCTTCCGAAAACTGTCCAAACATCAGATGTCTCAGACTTCTCAACTCTTAGAGCTAGGTTCTTATCAAGCTCCTTGATCAATCTATCATGGATATGTCTAGAAGTGACCATTTTACCCTCTTTCGCAAAGAAAGGAGAGTCATTGATAGTAAACACCATAGACATAGTTGGCTCATCAATTGCGATAGGCACAAGAGCCTCTGGTGCAGCTGCGTCAGCTACAGTATCACCAATTTCAAAACCATCTATACCAACAAGAGCACAAATATCACCCGACCCTACAGATGACACTTTTCTGCGGCCTAGACCTTCAAAGATATGTAGTTCTTTAACTCTCTGCTTAGTCATCGAACCATCTTTTTTGCAAAGCATTACATCCATTCCCTCTTTCAACTCTCCTCTATGTACACGACCAATACAGATACGTCCAACATAAGAAGAAAAATCAAGAGAAGTAATTAGCATTTGAGCTGGACCTTCATTATAAACTGGTGCTGGGATATGCTCTATAATAGAATCCAGAACATAGTTTATATTTTCAGTAGGAGTATTCCAATCAGAACCCATCCAATTATTCTTAGCAGAACCATAAACAGTATGGAAATCCAACTGGTCCTCTGTCGCGTCAAGGCTAAACATAAGATCAAAAACCATCTCATGAACCTCGTCTGGTCTACAGTTTGGTTTATCTACCTTATTTACCACTACAATAGGCTTAAGGCCCATCTCTAAGGCTTTCTGAAGAACAAAGCGCGTCTGAGGCATTGGTCCTTCAAATGCATCAACCAAAAGAAGACATCCATCAGCCATGTTCAGGACACGCTCAACCTCACCTCCGAAGTCGGCGTGACCAGGAGTATCAATGATATTGATCTTATAACCGTTATAGTTAATAGATACATTCTTCGACAAAATCGTAATACCACGTTCACGTTCCAAGTCGTTATTATCTAGTATAAGGTCTCCCGACTCTTGGTTATCGCGGAACAATTGCCCAGTCAACAACATTTTGTCAACCAACGTTGTCTTACCGTGGTCTACGTGTGCAATAATTGCAATGTTTCTAATCTTCTGCATAGTGTATCTTCAAAAATGTGGCGCAAAGTTACGACATTTATCGGATAAATCATTGATAAAAAGCAAAAACGGCTTGCTAATTAAATTGAATTCGCTATCTTTGCACCCGAATTATTCACAATATCTAAAAATATACATTATGTACTTAGACTCAGCTAAGAAAGAAGAAATCTTCGCAAAGTACGGGAAGTCTAACACTGACACAGGTTCTGCAGAAGCTCAGATCGCCTTGTTTTCGTTCCGTATCTCGCATTTGACTCAACACTTGAAAGCTAATCACAAAGATTACAGCACAGAGAGAGCTCTTAAAATGTTGGTAGGTAAGCGTCGCCGTTTACTTAACTACCTTCAAGCTAATGACATTGCTCGTTACCGTGCTATCGTTAAAGAACTTGGCTTAAGAAGATAATTCTTTTTAAAAGAAAAAAAGAGAATCCTAAACATAGGGTTCTCTTTTTTTTTGTCTAATCAAAGAACACATTTGCTACATTATATCGTTTATATAAGGTATAAAAAAGATATCTGTGAGAATGCTGCTTGTGTTTTACCATATACTAGAGTACTCAAAATGAAAGAGCCCACTTCTTCACAGAAGCGGGCTCTTAATAGTAAAGAAAAATAAGAATAGATTTGTGAGTATCTGCTATTAAAAATATAAATCCTCAACGTTAAATAATTATCAAACTGACAATTACAAAAGCAAAGATATGGAAAATAAGAATCTAAAACAATAAAAACCAAAGTACATATAAAATAACAACCAAAAAAAAACAGCTTATGTCGATATATATTTTCAAATTTCTGCATTAAAAGGAGAATTTTGTAAACGACACCAACTCAGTTAAATTATCTAAAATAGAAAAATACCCACTCTAGATTAGGATAAAATACAAGTATTAAGGAAAAAGCTAGGTCAGATAGAGTAGAATTACTGATAAACCTTTCTGGGGAAATTATGCAAATATGGCTACTCAACAAATAAATAGCATGAAACCTCCATGCACTGCAAAACATATATTGTAGAACATAGATAAAGAAATAAAAGTATATCTTTGCCAATATCACATAATTAAAAGATTAACAATGAATAAGCGTGTTTTTGTAGTTCTTCTCTCTACATTAATGTATCTATCACTATCATCTCAGAAGAAGCAACTAGGTCATGATGTGTATGACAACTGGAAGCAGATAGATAAAAGTACAATCACAGACGATGGGAAATGGAGTGGAATAGAGATTAATCCTCAAAAAGGGGACGGAGAATTAATCATTCTCAATAACTCTAACACTGAAAAAAGAATTACTATACCAAGGGGTAGTAATCCAATCTTCTTTGGAAATGATATGTTTGCTTTAGTAAAAATAAAACAACCTGTAGATTCAATACGAAAAGCAAAGGTGAAAAAGAAAAATAGCAACGATCTTCCTAAAGATTCATTATCAATAATTGCACTTAATGAGAATCTTTCTCTTAATAAACTGCCATATAAAAGCAAATACAAAGTAGCAAAAGAAGCTCCTATTATTCTTTATACTGAAGAAATAAAAATCGCAAAAGACACTACTGACAAAAAGAGTAAAGTGAGTAGATTTAACCGCCTAAACATAGCAAACCTTGTAAAAGGTGACACTATTAAGATTGACAGCGTAAGTGATTATGAGTTAGATAAGAAGGCTAGCTTAATACTATACTCTAAAGAAGCTGATTCATTGAAATCAATCTGGAGTTTTCATAATGGCATACACAAGGAACTATTCCGATCTAAAACAGGCAAAATAGGGAAATTTATTATTGACGAAGAGGGTGATCAAGTAGCTATACTAGCGACTAAAGACAGCAGTAAGACAGCTACATTCGAACTATTCTACTCAAAAACTTCTGATATCAATAAAAAACCAATAAAAGTTATCACTCCTAGTAAAGAGCAAGGTATCCCTGAAGGGTACTCTATTGCCAAAAATATATCTTTTTCTAAGGAGGGCACGAGACTGCACGTATCATATGCTATAACACCAAAACCTGAAATAAAGGACACGTTGTTAGCAGAAGAGAAATTCTCTCTTGACTTATGGAGCTATAGTGACACTATAAATATGCCTCAACAGATATTTGAAGCAAAAAAACTAAAAGAAGAGAACTTCACAATCATATACAATACAAAATATGACAATTGGTTTGTGGCTACTACACCACAATTCAAAACTCTAACATTCGCTACGGACGAGAAGTCCACAATAGCTATATGCGTAGATGCTAAACCATATCTATGGGGGGCTAATTGGGAAAATCCCCACCCTAGAGACGTATATGCTGTAAATACAAAAAATAATACTCGAGAAATAGTTAGGAAAAAACTCCTTGGCAGTAGTGGTATCACACCAAATGGAGACTACATATTATTCTTCGATAGAGAGGACTCTAAATGGCATTCATACAACACTAAGACAAAAGAGGAAAAAAACATCTCTGCGCATCTTGAGTTCCCTCTTTATGATGAAAATAATGACGTTCCAAGTGCTGCGAAGGAGTATGGTTTTGTAGGATATGGAGAAAACTCTAAAACAGCGTACATATATGATAAATATGACATATGGGAGTTAGATCTAGAAGGAAAAAGCCATCCAAGAAGCATTACATCTGGATGGGGAAGAGAAAATAAAAGGGTACTAAGACATATTGATTTAAAAAAAGACAACTACAAGAATATATTCAACATAAAAGAATATAACCTACTTTCTAGCTTCAATGAGGATACCAAAGAATACGGATTTTACTCAATAGAACCTGATGGACAACCTAAAAAACTTATTGAAACGGGCCATAAATATACACTAAGGGGAAAAGCAAAAGATGCTGACAAAATACTCTTCCAAAGGGAGAACTATAATGAATTTAGAGATCTATGGTTAAGTGATTCTAGATTCAATGATCCAAAAAAGATTACTAATGCTAACCCTCAGATGAACCAATACAAGTGGGGAAGTGTGGAAATAATGAAATGGAGAGACTTTAATGGTAAGAGTGTCGAAGGATTACTTTACAAGCCTGAAGAATATGACTCAACAAAACTATATCCTACAATAGTCTATTTCTATGAAAGACACACCCAAGACTTATACAGACACCACCACCCTCAACCTAGTTGGTCAATAATTATCCCATCAATGTTTACAAGTAACGACTATGTTGTATTTATGCCAGATATTAGCTATACAGTAGGTTATCCTGGTGAAAGCTGCTACAACGCTGTCGTAAGTGGAACTACTGCACTTATTGATCGCGGGATATCTGATCCTAACAATATAGGATTGCAGGGGCAGAGCTGGGGTGGATACCAAATAGCATACCTAGTGACACGTACAAATATGTTCAAATGTGCAAGTCCAGGCACACCTGTTAGTAATATGACAAGTGCATATAGTGGAATTAGAACAGGTTCTGGATTAGTAAGAATGTTTCAATATGAGTATGGACAAAGTAGAATTGGAGCTTCACTCTGGGACGCACCAATGAGATACATTGAGAACTCACCAATCTTTTATGCTCCAAAAGTTGAGACTCCGATGCTAATTAGACATTGTGATGCCGATGAAGCAGTACCTTTCTCACAAGGTGTTGAACTATTCATGGCACTTAAAAGAAACGGCAAAAAAGCATGGCTATTGAACTACAATCGTGAAGCACATAATCTAAGAACTAGGCCAGCTAGGATGGATTGGACAATACGTATGCATCAATTCTTTGATTTTTATCTTAAAGGGGATGCAGAACCAAGATGGATGAAAGAAGGAATATCTATCACGGAAAAGGGTCTAGAACAAAAATATGAGACTATAGAAGATTAAATAATTTGACTAAAAGGAGCCACACATCAATAACTTACGTTGATGCATGGCTCCTTTCCTTATCATTAACACAATAATATATAGACTTCTAGCACTGTTATCAAACATCTTATGTCAATAACACACAAAATAGAAAACTATGGCATAGTATTAATATATATGGTTCGAACACGGCTATTAAATTAAAAGCATATGGATACAATTTACAAACATCTAGCAACTAATAAATTAAGGACATAAGAAGAGGCGACCAAAAAGAAGTAATAAAAGATATTTTAAATACAAAAATGATATACATTTACCGCCATACTAATTATCAAAAGTGTAATAATACACAAAATAAAGATACACTATTATGATACGCAAACTACTTATTCGTGACCTTACACTACGAGATGGACAGCAATCTTCATTTGCTACACGTATGAGTCAATCACAGATTGATAGAGTTCTACCCCTCTACAAAGATGCCAAATTCTATGCGATGGAGGTCTGGGGAGGTGCAGTTCCTGATTCAGTTATGAGATACCTCGATGAAGACCCTTGGTACAGGCTTGAATCCATAAAGAAAAGTATTGGTGATAGCAGTAAGCTTACTGCCTTATCCCGAGGGAGAAATCTTTTTGGATACACACCCTACACTGATGAAATTATAGATGGTTTCTGCAGAAACTCTATTGAATCTGGGCTTAGTATTATGAGGATATTTGATGCATTAAATGACGTTGAAAATATTAAGTCAACCATCAAGTATGTAAAAAAGTACGGAGGTATAGCTGATTGTGCTGTGTGTTATACAGTTGATCCCAGCTACACTACTATGGAAAGAATAAAAGCTACAATAAAAGGTAAGCCACTTCCAAAACCCATCTTCACAGATAGCTACTTCCTATCCAAGGCACTGGAGATGGAGCAATTGGGTGCAGATATAATCACAATAAAAGATATGAGTGGACTAATACCACCTGAAAAGGTTAGCAAACTCATATCATTGTTCAAAAAGTATATAAAAGTACCGATTGACTTTCACACCCACTGCACTCCTGGTTTTGGTCTAGCTTCAGTTGTGGCTTCAATAATAAAGGGTGTGGATATAGTTGACACTAACATATGGTACTTCTCTGGTGGACCTGCTGCACCAGCAATCGAACTTGTATACCTATTTTGCAAGAGACTAGATATTGAAATTGACGTCAATATGGAGACTGTTGCCCAAATAAATAAAGAGCTCTATACTATCAGAGAAGAGCTATCAGAATATGATGCTATTAAAAAGATGCCTAAAGCATTTAACCCTCTAACAGATTCACTACCAATAGAGATTGATAAAGCAATTGATGAAGCAATTGAGATGTGTAGAAAAGGACAATTTGAGAAAATGCTTGAAGCTTGCCATAAAATAGAATCTCACTTTGGATTCCCCGAACCAAATGAACTAGTAAGGAATGCACAGATCCCAGGTGGTATGTATACAAATATGGTTGCACAGCTAAAACAGTTGGACGCAGAGGAGATTCTAAACAAAGCAATGGAATTAATTCCAAAAGTAAGACTTGATGCTGGGTTGCCTCCTTTAGTAACCCCAACAAGCCAAATAGTTGGAGCTCAGGCCGTAAACTGTGCATTAGATATAAAGAATGGCAAACAGATGTACTCTAACATTTCAAATCAATTTGCATCTTTAGTAAAGGGCGAATATGGAAGAACTCCTATTACCATAAAAGAAGAATTTAGAGAAAAGATCACAGGGTCGCCAAAAGAAACCCCATATGACACTTCAAATTACCATATGCAACCCAACCCAACGCTATCATTATATGGGGATGTTAAACTAGCGTTGAATGAGAAGGAGATACTTCTACTTGAACTATTTCCATCAATAGCAAAGAGCTTCTTAACAAAAAAAAGAGAAACCGCCTACAAGACCGAAATGCAAGTGGAGTTAGAATGTAGCTCGAATGATGAAAATAAGTCTGATGAAGCTATAACTGGTCAGGTAATAGTGTCTCCTATGCCGGGTACTGTTTTTAAGATTGTTGTAAAAGCTGGCGACATTATCAAAATTGGAGACAGCCTAGTCATTCTTGAATCCATGAAAATGGAGAATAATATATCATCTACTTTCTCAGGGAGAGTCAAAAGAGTATTAGTAAAGGAGAACCAACGAGTAAATGACACTACTCCACTAGTTGAGATAGAATAAAACGAAAAAAAGGCTGAACACTATTTGTGTTCAGCCTTTTTCTATGATTGTCAATCCGAGAGAATCGAATTAGAAGCGACGTGGGCCTCTTTCGTTACGACCACCACCGAAACCACCACGGTTTCCACCACGGTTGTCACGAGCTGGACGCTCTTCTCTTGGTCTTGCTTCGTTTACGTTGATTACGCGACCATCATATTCTGCTTGGTTAAGTTCTGCAATGGCTTTCTGAGCTGCTTCCTCGTCAACCATTTCTACGAAACCAAAACCACGGCTACGACCAGTCTCACGGTCAGTCATTACGCGTGCAGATGAGATTTCTCCGTACTCGGCAAAAAGAGTTTTAAGATCGTTATCGTCAATACGATAACTCAAGTTTGAAA
>JBOFUP010000025.1:0-10797 GCA_051652645.1 Bacteroidales bacterium | reverse complement strand
AGAACAGCCTCAACTTCAGAATCTGTACTGTTAGGATTGATTTTATCTTTCAGCTCAAATGTGCTAAAGATAGCAGCCAGTCGAGCGTTTGGATCTACTCTTTTGAACTCCTGCACAAAAAGGTTGATAAAATCTTTCTCACCTTTCAAGCTTCTAGAATTAGCAGCTGCAAGAGCGTTCTTAAAGTTCTCACTTTGGTTGTTGTCTGAAAGTGATCTAAGAATGTCTGCAACGTTAAGTTCCAAGATAACATTCATACCACCCTTTAGGTCAAGACCGAGATTGATCTCCATCTCACGTACCTGCTTAAGAGTGTACCCCATCCAAACCTTTTCCATCGACAGTGAATCTAAGTAATAACTCATCTTCACGCGATCTCCACCAGTAGCTTCCTCGGCCTGTTTCATGTATCGGTTCGAAACCATCGAGAATGATAGGTAGAAGATACAAACAAGCGTCAAAAGTACGGCGAAAATTCTTACAAATCCTTTGTTTTGCATTTCGTGTACTATTTGTTCTTATTGTTAATTAATTGTTTTATTTCAGTATAGAGTGCAAATATACTTTTTTTCCTATTCACATACTATCTTTCTGGCTGCTTTTTCTCATTAAATGCGCAAAGAAAAAGGTCTCATGTTGAAACATTTCACCTCATCAATAGAGTTAAAAGTTCCAACATGAGACCTTTTTTTTGGTTAAAGTCTTGTAATATACTTACTTTTTATCAATTAAGACCTCTATTCTTCAATAGAGCATCTGCCTTAGGCTCAGCACCTCTAAACTTGAGGTAAAGCTCCATTGGATCTGCACTACCACCTTTCGAAAGGATATTATCGCGGAATAGAGCTGCTGTTTTAGCATCATAAATACCTTTTTCCTCAAAAGCTTTAAAAGCATCAGCATCAAGAACCTCAGCCCAAAGATAGCTATAGTAACCTGCCGAATAACCACCAGCAAAGATGTGGCGGAAGTATGCACTGCGATAACGAGGCGCTATTTCGCTTATTAAGCCAATAGCATTCATTCTGCTCTTCTCAAACTCTTTTGGGCTCATCTCGACATCCGACGATTGCATATGCCAGTTCATATCTAGGATAGCAGCAGCTACAATCTCAGTTGTTGAGAATCCTTGATTGAATGTACCTGCATTATTAATCTTCTCGATCAAAGCATCTGGAATAACCTCACCTGTTTGGTAGTGATGTGCATAAGCTTTCAACACCTCTGGCTGCATAGCCCAATGCTCCATAATCTGAGATGGAAGCTCTACGAAGTCACGAGATACAGCAGTACCAGCAACAGATGGATAAGTTACGTTACTGAAGATACCATGCAAAGCATGACCAAATTCATGGAATAGAGTCTCGACCTCTCCAATAGTTAATAGTGATGGCATATCTCCAGTTGGACGTGTAAAGTTACCCACATTAGTAATTACAGGGCGGATATTCTTACCATTCTCAATAGACTGACCTCTGTAGCTACTCATCCAAGCACCACCACGTTTACCTGGGCGAGGGAAGTAGTCAACATAAAGAACCGCCAAGTGAGACCCATCCTTATCCTTCACCTCAAAGGCCTTAACCTCTTCGTTGTACACAGGAATATCTTTGATCTCTGTGAAGCTAATACCCCACAAATTATTGGCTACCATGAATGCCCCATCACGCACCTTCTCCATTTGGAAGTAAGGCTTAAGCTCATCCTCATTAAGAGCATATCTCTGTTGACGAACTTTATCAGCATAATACCACCAGTCCCAAGCCTCTAGCTTTTGACCTTTAGCATCACTATTCATTATGCTCTGCATATCTACGATCTCCGACTTAGCCTTAGGCACTGCATACTGCCAAATATTCTCAAGAAGACCCATTACGTTTTCTGACTTCTTAGCCATAGTCTCCTCAAGTACAAAATCAGCAAAGCTATTATACCCTAGAAGCTGAGCTCTACGTAGACGCAAAGAAGATAGTTTAGTGATCAACTCATTATTATCAAACTCATTCCCATTGTCACAACGATTGATATAAGCCATGTAAACCTTCTCACGCAGATCACGGTTGTCTGAATATTGCAAGAAAGGAATCCAGCTTGGGTTTTGAAGTGTAACGACCCAACCATTCTCAATTCCTTTTGCCTTTGCAGCCTCAGCTGCTGCACTAACAAACCACTGTGGTAGACCACCCAATTGATCCTTTGTCAACTCTAGAGCGAAATTGTTTGTCTCGCTCAATACGTTATCTTGAAACTGCAAAGAGAGCATAGAAAGCTCTTTGTTCACATTTCTCATCTCACTCTTCTGTTCGTCTGTCAAGTTTGCACCAGCACGAACAAAGTTCTTATAATACTTCTCAAGAACGCGAGCTTGCTCTGGAGACAAGTTCTCCGCAGCTTGGTTTTCGAAAATTGTTTTGATGCGCTGGAAAAGAGCTGCATTCAAGTATAGATTATCCGAATGCTCAGACATCATAGGTGAAATCTCTTTTGCTACAGCTTGAAGTGAATCATTAGTCTCTGCTCCTGTGATATTGTAGAATACAGACGAAACTTTACTAAGAAGCTTTCCGCCATACTCTAGCGCCTCAATTGTATTTGCAAATGTTGGAGCCTCCTGCGAATTAGCTATCGCCTCTATCTCCTTTTGATTCTCGGCTATTGCAGCCTTGAATGCTGGAAGATAATCCCCATTCTTAATTAACTCAAACGGTGGCACTTGGAATGGCGTATTCCACTCCGTGAAGAAAGGATTCTGCTCCTTTTCTGGTTGGGTGCAAGAGCTTGCCATTAGGCAGGTTGCAACTAACCCTAAAACGACCTGTTTCATGATCTTTATAAATTAGTAAATTAGTATTTCGCTATTTAATATTTAAGTATGTATGTATTGGATAGTGATCAGAATACTTAACTCTATCCACCCTACAATCGTAAGCATCTATACCCCCACTATGAAGGATGTGATCAATACGAAAATAGAAATGATTCTCATAATAAGTTATACCAAGGCCTGTCGCTGTAGAGACAAATGCATCATTCATATCCCCACGAATAGTTCTATATGTATAAGAAAGAGGAGTATCATTAAAATCACCACACACAATACTCTCCATATCATGAGACTTCAACTCCTTCACTATATGCTTTGCCTGCTTTGCTCTTGTCACAAAGGCACTCTCCATCTTACCAACTAATGCCCCCTTAGCCTCATTCAATCTGTCAGTAGAGAAACCCTCAACCATCTGCTTGAATATCATCCTATCTTCAGAGGTGAACTTATTAGACTCCAAGTGACAATTTACCAATCTCACCTTCTTACCATTCACATTCACAGTGTAAGCAACAGCCCCATTATAGTGAGAATGAAAATCAATAGCCTTCACATCCGTAATAGGATATTTAGAAAAGCAAGCAAGACCATAAGTATGCCAGTGGTTATCTGTAATCTTATATACATGGTAGTATGGTAACGATTTCAATCGCTTACGAATCTCTGCTAGCCGAAGCATCTTACTATCCTTTGAGTATCCAAACTCCTGCAAACAGACAATATCAGCATTCTGCTCAGCTATATACTCTAGCGTGGCATTCTTCTTGTTTGCATCACGCTTACCCATATCAAACTGTTTCACATTATACGACAACAGCTTAACACTACCTTCCACTGGTTCATCCGCAAAGAGATTTATAGGAAAGTAACACCTCATAGCACCCCAAGAGAGCAACATAGCAAAGAGAGGCAGAAGCGTAAACTGCCACTTTGACAACAACACCCAATATATAAGAAATAGAAAGTTGACTAAAGCAAATATAGGAAATGCCATTCCAACATAAGAGAGATACGGAACCTTCCCTGGCGGAACAATATCGGCATAAGATGCCATCAGAAGCAAAAGAGCCACAATAAAATTCGCACTCAAAAGAGCTGAGTGAAATATTATCGAAACAATTCGGCCTATAGATATATTTGGTCTATGCATACAAAATCATATGATTAATAGAAGCCTCAACGACCACTTGCGTCAAACAGCCTCTTCTTCTCCTCGGGCGTCAAGCTTGCGTAGCCAGACTCTTTTACTTTGTCCAAAATCTTATCGATCTCTTCACTATTTTTCGCTATCCTCTGACGATACTCCATATCACTCTCAGGACGTGCAGATCTATTAACCTTCACTTTAAGCTTAGGCTTACGAGGAACAAATAGATTCACAAACATATCAACCAAGCGATTTATTCCAGAAGTAATATCCTTACCTTTCTTCCAATAAATAGAGAAGATGTATCCAGCCAAAGCGCCTCCAAGGTGAGCCCAATGACCACCAGCATTATTAGAAGTAACACTCAACAGATCGAGCAACAAAATAGCAATAGCAATCCACTTTAGCTTAATACTGCCTACAAAAATCAACTGCACCCTCATATCAGGCACTCTCATCGCAGTTGCAACAACAACAGCCAACACAGAAGCAGATGCACCAAGAAGTATGCTACTATTTGCAATAGGAGCAAATAGAGGAAATACATTATATGCTAATATAAATAATATGGCTCCGAAAATCCCTCCTAAGATATATAAGCCCCCTAGAGTTCTCTCGCTAAAGTATGTTGTAAATATTGACCCAAACCAATACAACCAAATCATATTAAAGAGAAGATGCATAATATCCTTATGCAAAAACATATATGTAATAAGCGTCCACGGTTTGTAGATCAGACCCCCAACATTAGCTGGCAAGTATAGCCAATTAAGCCACTCACCTATCGAAATATTAAAGAGCGAGAGAATGATAATGACAATATTAGTCAACACGAATAGTGCTGAGTTTATATAGATAAACTTCAGCAATATAGAGCTGCTACGAAAGCGCTGTAGTAAATTAGAAACGATTTGACCCATTATTTCTGATTCTCTTTTTCCATTGCATAATAAATAAATACCCAAATATCATACCACCAAGGTGAGCCCAGTGAGCTATACCATCACCCGTTCCTCTTACCCCCATAAAGAGCTCGAAAAGACCATAGAATATAACAAAGTATTTAGCCTTAATTGGCACTGGTATAAACATAAGATATAGAGGTGTTTGAGGAAATAACATCCCGAAAGCCAACAAAATACCAAATACAGACCCAGAAGCTCCTACTGTAACAAAATAGTCAACATACATAGATCCTCCAACACCCATATAAGCCCATACGATCTGCTGTACGATAGCAGCACCAACACCAGTCAGAAGGTAGTAAAGTAAAAAGATCTTCCTACCCATTACTAATTCCAGTGTTCTACCAAACATAAAGACCGAGAACATATTAAAGAATACATGACCAATACTGCTTGTGTCATGCATAAACATATAGGTAAAGAATTGAGCTAAGTTAAACTTCTCAGATCCCACATAGTGCAATCCCAACATATCCGTAGGGTCAAACCTAATCCCAAATTTCTGTGCCAAAATTGAAGGCAGAGTTACCGATCCTAACCAAACCAATAGGTTAATTATGATAATATTCTTCGTCACCGCAGGGAAACTATCCCAAAATCCCCCACCTCTGTTGTTGTACATAAATTATATCTGTTTAATCAATATAGTTATCTCCAGTAGATCTTCAATACCTATTAATAGGCTGGATTAAGTGCAAACATACAATTTTGTTACGACAAATTCTTTTCTTCTTTTCAAAAATAGTATACATTCGTGCAACTTTTAAAAAATAATCTGAGGTTATGAATAGTAATATAATAAGAATTGCCATAGTTGGCTTAGGAGGCGTTGGTGGCTATTTAGCAGCTATGCTTGCTAAGTGCTATCAAAATGACCCACAAATAGAGATATATGCAATTGCAAGAGGAGCTACTCTTGAGAGAATTAATAAGCATGGACTAACACTCGAGAGCACTAAAGGCAACTTCACCGTCAAGCTTGATGGCGTTGCCTCTGACCCAAGCAAGTTACCAGCCATGGACTACATATTCTACTGCACCAAGAGCTACGACATTAAAAATGCAGGGAAACCTCTAGCAGGGTTCATGAACGAGAAGAGCGTTATCATACCAATGATGAACGGCGTGGAAGGGACTGAAGAGCTACGCACACTATATCCAAAACATGTCGTTATGGACGGATGTGTATACGTTGTTGCATTCATCAAAGAACCTGGTATAATCAAAGAGACGGGAGCATTAGACAGATACTGCTTTGGTAGCTCTCAACTAGAACCTGAGCAGATGAAGGAGCTTGAAACAATTCTTTGCAAAAGCTCCATAGAGGCAATCTATGAGCCAGAGATAGTAAGAGTCGTTTGGGAGAAATTCTCATACATATCACCAATAGCCACTATAACAACCTACACAAGACTAACCTGTGGGGCTGTTGCTCAATCAGAAGAAGCTATGAGCATGCTAAACTCACTATTCAATGAGTTTGAAGCTATCGCAAAAAAGCGTGGTATAAATATGAATGAAGGAATAATGAGCAAGAACCTACACATAATGAAGAAGTATCCATACGACACTACAACATCTATGCAGCGAGACTTTATGGCAGGTAGAACTTGTGAATTGGAATCTCTAACTGGATATATCGTCAGAGAAGGAGAAAGATTGGGCGTTAAAACTCCAACATACTCTATCATCTACAACTCATTGAAAGAGGAGATTCAGAGACGAGAGGTATAGAAAAAAGAAAAGGTTGTCTCACGACAACCTAAACCCTAATTAACCTTAAATCTAATACCATGAAAAACATGATGCAAATATAGGGGTGTTTGGAATATCTTGCAACTATTTCGGCAAAAAAAATTCCACAAAGCCCAATATTTAACTTTTTAAAACACCACAAAGCCCTTTTGATGAAGAATCAGATGAATCAAGCACTACTTTTATACAGTGCTCTTGTCACACTACTACTGCTCACCTCATGGCTCGTACCTGAGGATTACGACTCACTATTACATCGCAAAACAAACATTATATCCGATCTTACCGAAGAGCGCAAAGAGGAGCTCATCGAAGAGATTGTCGTTCCTTCAGACAACTTTGTCTGGAATGATGAGTTCAAGCAGGAGCTAGATTCATCCGAAAACTTCGCCTCTGAAGCACCTAGGACTCTAGGCGCTTTAGAGATAAAGGAGATGGAGTACCTCTCAAAAAGTAAACTAACACCAATTGAAGACTTCTCGAGTGAAAGCGATGCTTTGAGTCGCTTTACAAAAAAACTAACTCAATCAGACAGATCTGTAAGAGTTGCATTTCTTGGCGACTCATACTGCGAAGGAGATATCATTACAGCCGATCTTCGCGAACAACTCCAAAGCCTATACGGAGGACGTGGCGTTGGATTCATACCATTCGCACCAATAGATGAGTGGCGAAAGAGTGTTACGGTGAAAAGCTCCGGCTGGCAAACATACAATGCCATATTCACAAAGTCAATAGACAAATCACTTATTTGGCTTAATAACCAATACTACTTCCCAACATCTGAGGCTAAAGTCTCAATAAAATTCAACAACACTAAGCACTTCATCGACTCCGTACAGAGAGTTTCTCTGGTTTTCAGAAATGCTGGAAATAGTCGAATAAAGACAACTACTAACTCAGCCCACCAACAGCTGCACAATCTAGAGGCATCAAACAGAACTCAAATCATAGATATTGAGAGCCACACAGATATAAATCAATTAGAGCTATCTTTCGAAAAAAGCGAACAATTCATAGGCTTCGGTATGTATGCCAATGACACAACAGGAGTATACGTTGACAACTACTCCCTGCGTAGTGCAAATGGACTACGCCAAGCATGGGTAGATCAAAGAGTATCATCCGAGATAACAGATCGCTATCCCGTGGATCTAGTGATACTACAATATGGACTAAACGTAGCATATCCAGGCGAGAAGCAGTACAACTCCTACCGCACACGTATGGCAGAAACCATACGACACCTTCAGAAAACACTTCCTCAAGCTGACTTCCTTCTTATTAGCGTTGGCGACAGATCCACAAAGATAGATGGACGAATGCAAACGATGGATGGCATAGAAGCAATGGTGGCTGCACAAAAGAGCATAGCCAAAGAGACTGGGATAGCTTTCTGGAGTACATTCGAGGCAATGGGAGGCGTAAACTCTATGGTACAATTCGTAGAGAGACCCTATCCACTTGCGGCAAAAGACTACACACACATTAACTACGCTGGAGGAAAATTCATCGGAACAGCCCTGACCAACGCACTTATCAACGAGAGACAAAGACATGACCAGACTAGCGAATATACTAGATAACCTAATCGCACTATTCATATATGACCCTAAGGAACCAATGCTCTTCAGTAGCGGATTCTTCTTCTTCCTCTTCTTCGCTTTCTATGTGGTCTATAATATAATGAGAGATATGCCCCGCAAGAGAATAATCTATGTGGCTGCATTCTCACTATACTTCTACTACAAGTCGAGTGGAATATTCTTTATTCTTCTACTGATAACTGCTACCTCAGACTTCTTTGTTGGCAGATGGATTGCGTCGTCGAGTAAGAACTGGCAAAGAAAGGCTGGTGTGATATGGAGCTTAATACTCAACCTTGGGCTACTAGCCTACTTCAAATACACCAACCTACTACTAGAGATCGTAGCAGATATAACAGAGAGTAACTTCTCTCCACTATCTATAATACTACCAGTTGGAATCTCATTCTTCACATTCCAATCACTAAGCTATACAATAGATATTTATCGCCGCGAACTTGAACCCCTAAAGAGATGGTCTGAATATATATTCTACTTATCATTCTTCCCCCAACTCGTAGCTGGTCCAATAGTTAGAGCTTCCGAATTCCTACCACAAATAAACCGAACACCACTACTTACTAAAGCAATGTTCGGCGAGGCAATATTCCTTATTTGCTCAGGACTACTCAAGAAAGCTCTCATATCTGACTACATAAGCATAAACTTTGTAGATAGAGTATTTGATGCCCCACAACTATATACGGGTATTGAAAACCTACTCGCACTATATGGATACGCTCTACAAATCTACTGCGACTTCTCAGGATACTCAGACATGGCTATCGGTATTGCACTACTACTAGGATTTAGATTCAATATAAACTTCAACTCACCCTACAAGTCAGCAACTATCACCGAATTCTGGCGTCGTTGGCACATCTCCCTCTCTGGTTGGCTAAGAGACTACCTATATATATCCATGGGAGGTAGCCGCAAGGGTAAGATTCGAACATATATAAACCTATTAATCACCATGCTACTGGGAGGATTGTGGCATGGCGCCTCACTTAGATTCCTATTCTGGGGAGCTCTACATGGCACAACCCTAGCAATACACAAAGCCTTGATGAGCCTATTCCCATCACTCAAAAGTAGTGGCGATAAGATGAATCCACTGCATAGAGTAGTTGGCACAGTGATAACCTTCCATATAGTATGCCTTGGCTGGATATTCTTTCGGGCTGACACAGCCGAAAGTGGAGTGACCATGCTAAAGCAGATCACAAACCACTTCCACCCCGAGATAGCACTAAAACTAATCGAGGGTTACCCCAAGGTTATAGCCATCATGGCAATAGGCTACCTTCTTCATCTTGCTCCTCAGAAGTGGGAAGTTGAGATAAAAAACATAAGCTCAAACCTCCCCCTTTACGGTAAGTTTGCAGTCATAGCATCTGTTATCTGGATCATCATGCAACTAAAAACAGGTGAGGTACAACCATTCATATATTTCCAATTCTAAACACTAAGGGGTTAAAACTAGATATAACTAGTTCTAACCCCTTAATAATAGATGCTTTCTCACCCTATACAAATGGATGATATCTAGTAATAGGCCCAATAGACCAAAACAAATTTTATTGAAAATAAGAACACAAAGCTTACATCATTTGTTCTATTCTGATAAACTACCGCCTAATCAATGCTAGTTGATTATAACATAACCTTAAAGAGTTCTTCGCGATGAGATCAACCCTACACAGAGTAATAATTGTATTTTTAACCATGGCATGCAGCTACGGTCAACTCAATTCGTCAATTTGCTCCAAGCAGATCAAAGCATTCTACCTATCATACATGAATATCTCGTGGAGCGATAATATCTCAAGGGAGCTTCTACTCAGAGAACACATCAATAGTGGATTAGCCAAACGCATGGATAGGATATCCTACGCTACAGGCTCAGATCCCATAATCCGTGCACAAGATATCAGCGATGATGGAAAAGAGACTCTAAGGGTTGATGAGTTAGGAGACGATTGGTATATGGTATCCTACCTATGGAACAAAAGCGACAGCAGCTCTCTTGTTTCCATTCCTCTCAAATCAAAACTATCAGATGGCCAATGCAAGATAAGCTATATCACACCTATATGGCTTGGAACAGAGTATGGAGACAATATTCTTGTTGATCTTAGTGACTCAATTGGCAATGTCGATCAATCAAACGGTGAATTGCAATTCCTCCGAGAGTTCTACAGAGAGTACCTATCAATATATTGTAGTATTACTCCAGAGCTTGAGTCAAAACTTAGTACGCTAAAAAAAGAATACCTTTCAGATAATGCCATTGAGCAGATCAAAAGAGAAGAGAATGACAGGATCATAGATGGCTCACCTGGATATGACCCTCTAATAAAGAATTTTGATTTCGACTCTCAATGGTGTAATAGCGTTAAGTTCGAGGAGCTACCTAATGGGAACTACTCAATGAGATACGTAGTGGGCAGACGCACCCTAAAGGTGACCCTATCGATCAGTTATGAAGATGGCACCTATACTATAGACTCAATACAG
>JBOFUP010000024.1:0-94628 GCA_051652645.1 Bacteroidales bacterium | reverse complement strand
AGATTGATAATTGAGGTGTAAATAATATAATCACTATGGAGTATAATTTCAGAGAGATCGAGAAGAGATGGCAGTCTCAATGGAGAGAGCAGCAGACCTATAAGGTTGTTGCAGACCCATCAAAGCCTAAGTTCTATGTACTAGATATGTTTCCCTATCCATCGGGAGCTGGTCTTCACGTTGGTCACCCTCTTGGCTATATAGCTTCAGATATCTATTCGCGCTACAAGCGCCAAAAGGGTTTCAATGTATTACACCCTATGGGGTATGATGCATATGGCCTTCCAGCTGAGCAGTATGCAATTCAGACAGGACAGCATCCTGCGGTAACAACAAAGATAAACATAGCTAGATATCGTGAGCAGCTTGACCAGATTGGGTTTTCTTTTGATTGGGATAGGGAGATTCGCACATGCGAGCCTGACTATTACAAATGGACTCAATGGGCATTCACAAAGATGTTTGCTAGTTACTACGACACAGCAAAGCAAAAGGCTTGCTCGATAGAAGAGCTTATTGCAGCTTTTGAGAGCAATGGCACTACGGGTGTATCGGCTGCTTGCAGTGAAGAGCTTGAGTTTACTGCTCAGGAGTGGAAAGAGATGAGTGAGCTTGAACAGCAGAAGTGTTTAATGAACTACAGAATTGCCTATCTTGGAGATACGATGGTCAACTGGTGTAGTGCACTTGGCACGGTTTTGGCTAACGATGAGGTTGTAAATGGTGTTTCGGAGCGTGGAGGACATCCAGTAGAGCAGCGCGTAATGCGTCAGTGGTGCTTGAGAGTGGGTGCATATGCTGATAGGCTCCTTACGGGCCTTGATGGATTGCAGTGGTCAGAGTCGTTGAAAGAGACTCAGCGCAACTGGATTGGTAAGTCAGTGGGTGCGGAGATGAACTTCGCAATCAAAGATTCTGATGTTGTATTTACTATATTCACGACTCGTGCAGACACTGTCTTTGGGGTAACCTTCATGGTTTTGGCTCCAGAGAGTGAGTATGTTAACCAAGTTGTTACAGCAGAACAGCGCGCAGCTGTTGATGCTTATCTAGATAGTGTAAAGCATAAAACAGAGCGTGATCGTCAGATTGATAAGCGTGTTTCTGGAGTCTTCACTGGATCTTATGCAATCAACCCTTTAACAGGTGAGCCTATTGAGGTTTGGATAAGTGATTATGTTTTGGCAGGTTATGGTACTGGTGCTATTATGGCCGTTCCAGCTCATGATAGTCGTGATTACGCTTTCGCTAAGCACTTTAACTTGCCTATCATTCCTCTTATCGAAGGGTGTGATGTCTCGCAGGAGAGCTTTGATGCAAAAGAGGGTATTATGATCAACTCTGCAGGACCAGAGCTTAGCTTGAACGGACTTGAGGTCAAAGAGGCTATCGAGAGAACGAAGGAGTTTATCGCGCAGAAGGGTATAGGAAGGGTTAAAACAAACTACCGTCTAAGAGATGCTATCTTTAGTCGTCAGCGATATTGGGGTGAGCCATTCCCGGTTTACTATAAGGATGGCATGCCGTATATGCTTGATGAGAGTAAATTGCCACTTGAGTTGCCAGAGATAGACTCTTTCTTACCAACTGCTGATGGTGATCCTCCTCTTGGTCATGCTGTTAATTGGGTTAATGATGAGGGCTTCCCTATGGAGTTGTGTACGATGCCTGGTTTTGCAGGGTCGTCTGCTTACTACCTAAGATATATGGATCCTCGCAACTCTGAGGCTCTTGTCTCTAAAGAGTCGAATGAGTATTGGAGAAGTGTTGACTTATACATAGGTGGTACAGAGCACGCAACAGGTCACTTGATCTATAGCCGTTTTTGGAATAAATTCTTATTTGACCTTGGTGTGATCTGTGAGGATGAGCCTTTCAGACGTTTGGTAAACCAAGGTATGATACAGGGACGTTCGAATTTTGTGTATCGCATTAATGGAACAAACACTTTTGTCTCTTTAAACCTAAAGGATCAGTATGAGGTGACTCCTCTTCATGTGGATGTTAACATTGTATCAAATGATCAATTAGATCTTGATGCGTTCAAAAGCTGGAATCCAGAGTATCGCACGGCGGAGTTTATCCTTGAGGATGGCAAATATATCTGTGGATGGGCAGTAGAAAAGATGTCTAAGTCGATGTTTAACGTTGTTAACCCAGATCTTATAGTAGAGAAGTATGGAGCGGATACGCTTCGTCTATACGAGATGTTCCTAGGGCCTTTGGAGCAATCTAAACCTTGGGATACTAATGGTATTGATGGAGTACACCGATTCTTGCGTAAGCTGTGGAACTTGTTCTACAGTAGAGATGGGGAGTTTTTGGTTGTTGATCAAGAGCCGACGGCTGATGAGTTGAAATCTCTTCATAAATTGATCAAGAAGGTTAACTTTGATATTGAAAACTTCTCGTTCAATACTTCAGTTGCTGCATTCATGATTTGCGTTAATGAGCTTTCATCGCTCAAGTGTAGCAAAAGAGCTATCTTGAAGCAACTAGTAATAACGTTGGCTCCATTTGCACCGCATATCTCAGAGGAGCTTTATGCTTCATTAGGAGCAGAGTCTACAATTTGTGATGCAACATTCCCAGAACACAATGAGGAGTATCTAAAAGAGAGTGTTATCTCTTATGGTGTTTCGTTCAATGGGAAGGCTCGTTTCACGATGGATGTAGAGGCTGGTACCTCTAAGGAGTCTGTTGAGAAGATGGCTTTAGAGCATGAACAGTCTGCAAAATGGATGGATGGCAAGGCACCGAAGAAGGTGATTGTTGTTCCAAACAAATTGGTCAATATTGTTATCTAATGGGTATGATTATCATATAGAGTATAGCGAAGGGGCTTCTACTGAAAGTGGATCCCTCTTCGCTATACTTATTTTGGGATATGTTGAGAGCTATGTGAGAATAATTACCTAATTTTGCCCAAATTTTAAGCAATAACACAACAGGTTAATCCCCGTTGTACTAATCAAAATAGAAACAAACAATATCAACTAGTATCTTAAAAGATGAAAGATCGTATTTTTCAGTTCTGGTATCCCCTTAAGGATTACACATTTATTTTTATTGGGTTAATGCTATATGCAGTTGGGTTTACTGGGTTTTTGGTTCCACATCAGGTGGTAACAGGTGGTATGGGGGGTATTTCAGCCTTGATATACTACGCAACTGGTTTGCCAATTAATATCTCTTTTGGTACAATAAATGGTATATTGTTGCTATTTGCAATCAAGTTAGTAGGCTTTAAGTTTAGTATTCGTACCATATATGGTGTTGTTATATTGACTTTTCTCTTTAAATTTATGGGCGACTGGATAACAGAACCTCTTGTAAAGGGAGATACATTCATGTCGATAGCTATCGGAGCTATGCTTTGCGGAGCAGGAGTAGGACTTGTTTTTACCTCAAATGGATCAACTGGAGGAACTGATATTATTGCTGCAATAGTTAATAAGTATCGTAATATCACCTTCGGTCGTATGATTTTGTATTGTGATATATTGATTATCTCGAGTTCATATATTTTATTTAGAGATATAGAGAAGGTGATGTATGGCTACGTTACAATGGCTATTATGACTTATACTGTGGATATGCTAATTAATGGTATACGCCAATCAGTTCAGTTTATGATCTTCTCGAAAGAGTATGAAGAGATTGCAGAGGCTATAAACAAGGAAGTAAACCGTGGCGTTACTATCTTAGATGGTACGGGATGGTACTCTAAAGAGCCTGTTAAGGTTGTTGTTGTTATGGCTAGACGTTCGGAGGCTGTTTCGATAATGCGTATATGTAAGTCGATTGATAATAATGCATTTATCTCGCAATCAAACGTAATAGGCGTTTATGGTAAAGGTTTTGACCAAATTAAAGGATAGGAGACTATTTTATGATAAAGGAGTTGGTTTTTGCCACAAATAATATGAACAAACTTCGGGAGGTGCAGCAGCTCCTTCCGAAGTTTCGTGTTTTAGGACTGAGCGATATAGGGTGTAATGAAGATATCCCCGAGACTGCCGATACGTTAGAGGGAAACTCTATGATAAAAGCAAGATGGGTAAAGGAGCGCTATGGTTATGACTGTTTTGCCGATGATACGGGCCTAGAAGTTGCTGCTTTGGGTGGTGCTCCTGGGGTGATATCTGCTCGTTATGCAGGAGAGGGAAAGAGTGCGGAGGATAATATTACTAAGCTGCTTGGTGAGCTTGTTGATAAAAGTGATAGAAGCGCACGCTTTCGTACAGTGGTTACACTTGCTTTGGAAGGAGAGTATTACACTTTTGAAGGGATTGTCAATGGAGAGATAACAACTTCTCGCTCTGGAGCTGAAGGGTTTGGTTATGACCCTATCTTTAAGGCAGAGGGATTTGATAAGACCTTTGCTGAGATTCCTCTTAGCGAAAAGAACAAGGTGAGTCATAGAGCAAGAGCAGTAAGAGGATTAATTGAATTTCTAAACCAATAAAAACGTTATTAAATGAAGCGCATTGTTTTCATTCTAACCATACTCTTTGTTTCTCTATCGCTATCTTCTCAGATAGCTATTGGTGAGTGGCGTACTCACTTCTCATACAATAGTGTTACAATTGTGGAAGAGTCTCCAACAAAGATCTTTGGAGTTTCTTCAGGAGAGCTTTTCTATTATGATAAGAGTGATGGATCAAGCGGTTCGTTTAATAAGATAAATGGGCTTTCAGATAGTAATATTATACAGATTTCTTACTCCTCGTCAGAGGATATGTTAGTGATTTGCTATCAGAATGGTAATGTTGATCTTCTTACGGGAGATGGTGTATATAATATACCTGACATAAAGAATAAGATCATATCCTCAGACAAGAGGATAAATCAAATCTATATTGATGGGCATGAAGCTTATCTCTCGCTTCCATTTGGCGTTGTTGTGTTGAACCTTCGTAAAGGGGAGGTTAAGGATAGCTATCTTTTTCCTGATGAGGTTAAGGCTTCGGTTGTTGATCAAGGTTATCTATATGTGGCTAGAGCATCAGGTATTTTTAGGGGTAAGCTAAGTGATAACCTGCTTGATATATCAAATTGGAGTCAAGATGTCTCTTATGTAGCAGAAGATTTGGTTAGTTTTCAAGGTAATTTGCTAGCAAAGGTCAGAGGGAATGGTGTATATATTCGCAGGGATGATTCATGGAGCTTTCTAAATGACCTACACTCTTACAATAAGATGAAGAGCATTGGCGGTCAGTTGCTTTTTGTAGGTGGTAGCTCTGTGGTGATTTTTGAGAACCTCAGCAGTAGGTTTAATATATCTGTTAGTGGCGTTAGTGATTGTACATCCCTCAGAGGAGGTGATATATACTTAGCACAAGGAGCTCAAGGAATCAACTCTTTAGAGAGATCATCAAGCGGTGAGTGGAGTTATGTGGCTCAGAATATTGCCATTGACGGGCCAAGCACCAACAACGCCTTTTCAATGAGTGTTGCTAAGGATAGGATATATGTAGTTGGTGGTGGTAGATGGGGCAATAACGAGAATAGACCTGCTGCTATATTTTACTTTGAAGATGATAGATGGTTCAATATTGATGTGCCCTATAACGAGGCTATTAAATACACACCAAGGGATTTCATACGTGTAATTGCAGACCCAAAGGATAAATCACATATCTACGTAGCCTCTTGGGGCGAAGGATTGTATGAATTTAGAGATGATCAGTTTGTTGAGTTGTACAATAGTGAGCTAAACAATACTACTATACAGTCCATATTCCAAGGGCAATCAATAGCCAAGAATTATAATCGTATTGACGGTTTTGCTTTTGACAGTAAGGGCAATCTATATATGACTAACACAGAAGTGGGTAGTGCAATTTCGGTATTACAGGCTGATGGGAAGTGGAGTGCTTTGACTTTTAGTCAGCTTGCTAATAAGGGAACTGTAGGAGAGATAATAATATCTAGAGGAGGACTTAAGTGGGTTGTGGTTCCGCGCCCTCTTTCGCAGAAAGGTATATTTGTGTTTGATGATAATGGGACTTTTGATGTTGCCTCGGATGATAAGACACGCTTCTTTAGTAGCTTCTACGATCAAGATGGTAAGCTCTTTAATCCTGTCTATTTTTATTGTATTGCAGAGGACCATGATGGCAAACTGTGGATAGGTACTGAGCTTGGACCTATTGTGTTGAACTCTCCTTCGAGGGCTTTTGATTCAAGTTTCAATGCTACTCGCATAAAGGTGCCACGAAATGATGGAACTAATCTAGCAGACTACCTTTTAGAGTATGTGCCTATAAAGACAATCGTCGTAGATGGGGGTAACCGCAAGTGGTTCGGTACAGAAGGTAGTGGGGCTTATCTTATTAGTGAGGATGGACAAGAGACTATTCACCACTTTACAACAGACAATTCAATCCTACCATCCAATAACGTGATATCAATAGCAATACATCCAACAAGTGGAGAAGTCTTCTTCGGCACAGATGCTGGTATTGTATCATATAGAGCAGAAGCTACAGAGGGAGCTTCTGCATATAGTGATGTGTATGCTTTTCCTAATCCTGTGCGTCCTGGATATGATGGGATAGTTACCGTGACTGGACTATTGTCAGAATCAACAGTTAAGATCACTGATGTAAATAATAACCTAATGTGTGAAGGGACATCAATTGGCGGTCAGTTTGTCTGGAACCAAAGAGATCTCAGAGGAGAAAGAGTCGGTTCTGGTATCTACCTTGTATATGCCTCAAAGGAGGGTAGCAGTGGTGGTGCTGTATGTAAGATAATGATAGTGCGTTAGATACCATAGAGTTTGTTGTCAACTATATAATCAAACACGCCATTTGGCACGAGATATCTTAGGGATAATCCATCTTTTATGGAATCTCTTATCATAGTTGATGATACCTCTATCAAAGGAGCTTTGATAACCCTTACGTTCTCTTGCTCCACTATGGCCTCATCTTTTCGAGGATAAACAATAATATTGTAGTTGTCAACGATCTTTTGCCACGATTTCCACTTGTGGAAACTGCTCCAATTGTCACCCCCAATAATTAGAGTGAACTCACAATCCTTATGTAAAGAAGATAGTCTCTCGAGTGTGGTTATTGTATAGCTAGGCTGTGGTAAGGATAGCTCGAAGTCTGAAGCTTTAATCTTCTTGTCACCCATTAGAGCAATGCGAAGCATCTCTAATCTATCTTCAGCAGAGGATAGATTGCTAAGCTCTTTAAGAGGGTTATGTGGCGAAACCATCATCCATATCTCATCGAGGTGAGCATATTCACAGATGTAATTAGCCAGAGCTAAATGTCCAATATGAACGGGATTGAAAGACCCAGGGAATATACCAATCTTTTTCATCGTATATTAAAAAGTGAAGTTTGTCCGCTAAGATAGTAAAGAGTTACCATCTTTTTTGTGGCTAAATTTGTTATTATACTTTGTGAAGCCTAAAATCAAACAAAAAAATATTAGTTATGAGAAGATTATCTCTGTTGTTAATAGGAATGATGATGTTGTCACTTCCTATATCTGCACAAATCGCATTCGGTGTTAAAGCTGGGATGAACCTTTCGGATGTTTCGATATCCTCACCAGGAAATCTAATCAAGGCATCAAATAGAACAGGATTCTATGTAGGACCAAGTATAGAGGCTATGATACCCTTCTTGGGAGTTGGTATTGATGCTTCTGTTGTTTATGCTCGCAAGGGTGTCGATATAACAGTTGTAGATAGAACATTCCAAGGTGATGTCTCATATATTGACGTGCCAATCAACCTTAAATGGAAGATTGGAATACCTAATATGGTTGGTATCTACTTAGCTGCAGGACCATATTTGAGTTATGCTGCTGGAGATTCATTCCGCGATTTCAGAGACAATTTTGAGATTGATGAGTTTGACTGGGGTTTGAATGCGGGAGGTGGTATAGAGCTTCTTGGTAAACTTCAGATTGGGGCCAGCTACAGTTGGGGGGTAACAAAAAGTACATTCTTCTTTGATGACGACGATTATAGCTTCCGAAATAGGGGGTGGACACTTAATGCCGCATTCTATTTCTAATTATTATCATATACGATACTCTCTAATGAGGGGCTAGTAAAGCCTCTTATTAGAGAGTATTTGGTTTTATATTGCATATTATTTGCCTACTTTTACCACTCAAAATTGATAACAAACAAACAATATATATATGTCGCTCTTCTCTAGTAATACCTTTGTGGATGTCATTCTTCCTCTACCAATGGAGCGTTACTATACATATGCCGTACCATCGGAAATGGAGATAATGCCACAAATAGGATATAGAGTGGTAGTCCCATTTGGTAAGAGTAAACTATATACGGGGATAGTTGTGGATGTACACAATCGTCCGCCTCAAGGCTATGTAGCCAAGCCAATAGTACAAGTATGTGACGAATCACCTATACTACGGGATGGGCAGCTAAGGTTTTGGGAGTGGATAGCAGATTACTATCTCTGTCCTGTAGGTGATGTTTATAAAGCAGCTATGCCTGCAGGTTTAAAGAATGAGGAGGATGGTGAAGGGTATACACCAAAAAAAGAGGATTGGGTGCGACTTACTTTTCCTAGAGCAGATCAAGATAAGTTGCAAAAAGCCTTTGAGGAACTCTCAAGAGCGCCAAAGCAGTTAAACATACTGATGAATTTCATATCCCTCTCTCAGTTTATGCTTGGTGACACTCCCAAGGATGTTCAGAAGAAGGCTCTTCTTGAGAAAGCTGAGGCCACAACAAAACAGTTGGCTAATCTTGTAGAGAAAGGGATTCTAGAGGTCTATCAAAAGGAGGTAAGCCGCCTGCCGGGATACAAGAAGGATGTAGTAGACTCTTATGATCTTAATGAAGCTCAGAGCAAAGCATATGATGAGATAAATGCTAGTTTCGAGAAGAAAGATGTGACTCTTCTACTCGGAGTGACTGGTAGCGGTAAGACGGAGATATATATTCGCATGATTGAGGATTGCTTATCTAAAGGCAAACAAGTACTCTATCTTGTGCCTGAAATAGCATTAACAACACAATTAACCCAGCGACTTCAGAGAGTATTTGGTAGTCGCATAGCCATATACCACTCTCGATTCTCAGACAATGAGAGAATCGAGGTTTGGAATAATCTTCTTAATGACAACGGTATTGAGATAGTTTTAGGAGTTCGTTCTTCTATCTTCCTGCCTTTTCGTAAACTTGGACTCGTTATTATTGATGAAGAGCATGAGAATACTTACAAACAGTATGATCCTGCACCAAGATACCATGCACGAAGTGCTGCTATAGTGCTTGCTGCTCAGCACAAGTCTAAGGTGCTTCTCGGTACTGCCACTCCCTCGCTTGAGAGTTACTATAATGCAGTAAATGGTAAGTTCGGACTTGTTGAACTTCTTAGTCGCCACGAGGGAATTGAGTTGCCTCTTATTAAGGCGGTTGATATAAAAGAACTTCGCAAGAAGAAGCAGATGAAGTCAAACTTCTCGCCACAACTTATTGAGAGCATGAAAAGTGCACTAGAGAGTAATGAACAGGTTATTCTCTTCCAAAACCGAAGAGGTTTTGCTCCTCTTCTCGAGTGTACGCTCTGTTCGTATGTGCCAAAATGTAAATATTGTGATGTGAGTTTGACCTATCATAAAGGATTGCGGCAGCTCACATGCCACTATTGTGGGTATACACAAGATGTTGTTCGTGTATGTCCTGCTTGTGGAAACCCTGCTATGGAGAGCCGTGGCTTTGGAACTGAGCGCATAGAGGATGAGGTGAAAGAGCTATTTCCTGGTGTTGGGGTTGAGAGGATGGATATGGATACTACGCGCACCAAAAGAGCCTATCAAGAGATTATAGAGCGATTCACTAAGGGAGATACAAAGATACTTATTGGTACTCAAATGGTATCAAAAGGACTTGACTTTGACAATGTTAGTATAGTGGGTATTCTTAGTGCAGACACTCTAATGAGTTACCCAGATTTTAGGGCCCAAGAGAGAGCATATCAGCTTATGGCTCAGGTTAGTGGTCGTGCAGGACGTAAGGGGAAGCGAGGAAGTGTCATCCTTCAGACTGCAGATCCTAAGTCGCTACTCATAAAGCAGGTTATAGACAATGATTATAAAGGTATGTTTAATACTCAAATGCTCGAGCGTCATAATTTTAACTATCCACCATATTACCGCCTTATCGCCATATATCTAAAGCATAAGAATGAGAAAATGCTTGATCAGCTTGCTAATAAAATGGCTATGGAGCTGAGAAAGGTATTTGGGGATAGGGTTTTAGGGCCTGACTACCCTCCTGTTTCGAGGGTTCAAACTCTTTATATAAAGAAAATTGTGTTAAAGATTGAGTCTTCGGCTTCGGTTGTTAAAGTTAAAGAAGCCCTACAAAATGTACGTTTAGAGCTACTAGAGGATGATAACTTCAAGTCCATATTTCTATATTATGATGTCGATCCACTTTGATACAGAAGTGATTGGTATATTTTTGATTACCTTTGTGCTGATTTAATCGAACAAAACTGACAAAAATGAAAATAACACACCTATCACAATTGGCCAATGAGCTGGCAAAAGAGCTTCAAGATAGAGTAGTATTTCGTCATCGAGACGAATCGACGGCTCAGTGGATACCAACAACTTTCGGAGAGTTTGCACGCAAAGTAAAAGCAGTAGCAAAGTCAATGATCACTATGGGTATTGAGGTGGATGACAAGGTAGCAGTATTCTCTCAAAATAAGCCAGAACTTCTAGTTGCTAACATGGCTATATACTCTTCAAGAGCTATTCATGTGCCACTTTATGCAACGAGTACACCCTCACAAGTTAACTATATTGTTGACCATAGTGAGATAGCTCTACTATTTGTTGGAGAACAGCAGCAATATGACGTAGCATACGAGGTGCTTAAGTCTAGTGCTTACCTAAAGAAGCTTGTTCTGTTTGACCCTTCAATAAAAAGAAATGAAGAAGACAACATTTCTATTTACATTGATGAGATGATAGCTCAAGGTGAGAATCTATCAGATAATGAATACACAAAAAGAGAAGCAAGTCGCTCAATTGAGGATATAGCTTGTATTATGTACACATCAGGTACTACAGGCGAACCCAAAGGTGTTATTTTGAAGCATTCAAACTTTCAAGAGGCATTCAGAGTAAATGATAAAGCCCTGCATACTTTGAGTGACAAAGATCGCTCATTGGCATTCCTTCCTCTCTCACATATCTTCGAGATGACGTGGACATATTTCTGCATATGGAAGCATATTGAGGTATACATCAATCTTCGTCCTGTTGAGATTCAATCAATCATAAAGGAAGTGCGCCCTACTCTAATGTGCAGTGTGCCTAGATTCTGGGAGAAGGTATATGCAGGAGTTCAAGAGAAGATCCTTAATGCGAAAGGATTATCAAAATTACTCTTCTCAAGATCAATAGAGATTGGAAAAGAGTATCATGGCAGTTACATTAGCAAAGGGAAAAAGGCTCCAATGATTCTTGGTTTAAGGTATAAGTTCTACGAAAAGACTATCTTCGCTAAGCTTAAGAAGGTAATTGGAATAGATAAAGGTAACTTCTTTCCAACATCTGGAGCTCCACTATCAGACAATATAAGCGAATTCCTTCACGCATGTGGCATCAATATTTGCTACGGATATGGACTTACAGAGTCTACTGCTACAGTATCTTGTTATCCTCTTGAGGTTGGATATAACATCGGGAGTGTTGGGAAATTAGTAGATAAGATAGAGTGTAAGATAGACTCAAATGGTGAAGTCTTACTTAAGGGCAAGACTATTATGCACGGCTACTATAAAAATCCACAAGAAACAGCAAAAGCATTCACTGAGGATGGATTCTTTAGGACTGGAGACGCTGGTAAGATTGAGAATGGCGATCTATTTATTACAGACAGGCTTAAAGACTTATTTAAGACTGCTAACGGGAAATATATTGCACCACAGGCTCTAGAGACAGCTATCTCAGAGGATAAGTTCGTAGAGATTGTAGCTATAGTTGCAGACAAACGTAAATTCGTTTCTGCTCTTATAGTGCCTGACTTTGCCGAATTGACCAAATATGCTAAGGAGCAGGGCATAGACTTCTCATCTAGAACAGAGTTGGTAAACAATCCTGCAATTTACAGCTTTATTAAATCGCGTATTGACGAGAAGCAAAAAGCATTTGCCTCTTTCGAGCAAGTTAAGCGATTTACTATTCTTGATGCTCCATTTACAATGGATAGTGGCGAGTTGACAAATACATTGAAAATAAAAAGACGTGTCATATACGATAAGTATTCAACACAGATTGAAGCAATGTATAGTGAGAAATGATATTGTAAAACAAACATATACAAATAATAATGATTACGACAGACCAACTACAAGCCGTAGTGGAGCGCGGGCTCGCGCTGAGGGGGTACCTTTGACATCGATGGCAAGAAAATTCAATTAGAAGAAGAGGAGTTGAGAACTCATGCGCCAGAGTTCTGGGAAAACGCAAAGGAGGCTCAAATCCAAATGGCTAAAGTAAAAGAGCTCAAAGGGTGGATCAACGGATACAATGAAGTTGACTCTGCTATCGAAGAGCTCAAGCTATCGTTTGACTTTCTTAAGGAGGAGCTAGTGACAGAGGATGATCTTGATGCTATTTATGCTCAAGCAATAGAGAAAGTGGAAGCTCTTGAGATGAAGAATATGCTTCGTCTTGAGGAAGACCATCTTGGGGCTGTACTTAAGATCAATGCTGGAGCCGGAGGTACTGAGAGTCAGGACTGGGCTTCGATGTTGA
The DNA here is from genome assembly GCA_051652645.1 of Bacteroidales bacterium. Classification (GTDB taxonomy): domain Bacteria; phylum Bacteroidota; class Bacteroidia; order Bacteroidales; family UBA7332; genus UBA7332. The sequence continues at coordinate 81,842 of JBOFUP010000024.1, read as the reverse complement.
TGAGACTCTATATAAGATATGCAGAGAGACAAGGCTATAAAGTTGTTATCTCTAACCTTCAAGAGGGGGATGAAGCTGGTATAAAAACTGTTACTCTTCAGATTGAGGGTGACTATGCTTATGGTTACCTAAAGAGTGAGAATGGTGTTCACCGTTTAGTACGTGTATCTCCATACAATGCTCAAGGTAAGCGTATGACTTCTTTCTCTTCTGTGTTTGTCGTTCCTTTGGTTGATGATACTATAGAGATTGAGATCAATCCAGGTGATATCTCTTGGGATACATTCCGTTCGGGTGGTGCCGGTGGGCAGAACGTTAACAAGGTCGAAACTGGTGTTCGACTTCGACACGCTCCAACTGGTATAACGATAGAGAACACAGAGAGCCGCTCGCAGCTTGGAAACAAGGAGAATGCTCTTCGACTTTTGAAATCACAGCTTTATGAATTGGAGCTAGAGAAGCGTAGAGCTTCACAGCAGAAGGTCGAAGCTGGCAAGAAAAAGATAGAGTGGGGTTCACAGATCAGATCTTATGTGTTTGATGACCGTAGGGTTAAGGACCACAGAACAGACTATCAGACTTCCAATGTGGGTGCCGTGATGGATGGTGACATTGATAATTTTATCAAGGCCTACCTGATGGAATTTGCTGGGGAGGATATGTAATAGTCAATTATTACTGATTATATATAAGGGTTATTTGCTATTTTTTAAGCAAATAACCCTATTTTTGTCTCAGTTGACTATACTTTTATATGGTAAGAGTTTAGATTAAACTATAGCTCAATTTATATACTTGAGGGAGATTATATGAAAAAGATAGTAATAATAAATAGTTCAGAGAGTGTCGGTGGTGCTGCCATCGCATCACGCCGCCTATTTGGTGCATTGCGCAATGAGGGTGTGGATGCTTCGATGATAGTAAGAGACAAGTCTGGGGTGAATCATAATGTTCACAGCCTGACTAATAGCTCGTGGGATAGATTTCGCAACAAATTCACTTTCCTCTACGAGAGAGCAGTCATTTTTTTGAACAATGGCTTTCGAAAAGATAAACTCTTTTCGGTGTCACTTGCTAATAGTGGCATCTCAATCCACAACCATCCAGCTATCCTTCAGGCTGATATAATTCATCTTCACTGGATAAATCAGGGTATGTTGTCCTTGAGGGAAATTGGGGAGCTTATAGCCCTTGGTAAGCCTATCGTATGGACTCTACATGATATGTGGCCAATAACAGCGATTTGTCACCATGCTAGAAGTTGCAAGCTTAATCAAACTCACTGTGACAAGTGTCCCCAACTTTTGGGTATAGGACGAGATATCTCTTATTATATCTTCAATAAGAAGCAAAAGCTCTACTCGGGATCAAATATCCACTTTGTCGCTTGTAGTGAATGGCTCGAAGGACTAGCTAAGAAAAGTGCACTAACTAAAGGGTGCCAGGTATGCTCTATCCCAAATCCTATTGATACAAATAAGTTCTATCCAAGCGATAGCAATGAGGATAGGGCTCGTTTGGGGTTGCCATTGGATAAACGCCTAATACTCTTCGGGGCACTAAACCTTACAGATCCTCGTAAAGGTATATCCTATCTTATAGAAGCCTTGAAGATTATTGCTAAAAAGCGAAATGATATTGAGCTGGTTGTATTTGGTCAAGTTAAGCAAGAGCTGCGATCTTTACTCCCTTTTAATATACATTCTATGGGTTATTTATCCTCAGAAAGTGACATAGTAGCTCTTTATAATGCTGTAGACCTCTTTGTTACGCCATCGCTTGAAGAGAATCTACCAAATACAATAATGGAGGCTATCTCTTGTGGAACTCCTTGTGTGGGGTTCAGAATAGGTGGTATTCCCGAAATGATAAGCCATATGAGGAGTGGGTATGTGGCTGATTACTGTTCATCCGAAGATTTGGCTAGAGGGATAGTCATTACTCTAGATACTGATAATTATACAAACTTCTCGGATGAGTCGCGCAACAAGGCTGTAACGGAGTATGGTGAGTCTACAGTTGCTAAAAGATATATGGAGCTTTATGAATCCATTCTCTGATATTGCATTTTCAGACTCATACACGTGCTATATAGTACTATCTAGTAGCAAGTAGATAACTCTCAAAGTGCGTACGTATTTGTTGTAGAATACGTACGTATTCACTCCAAAGTACGTACGTATTTTTACTCAAATACGTACGTGTTTCTGTAGTTGTAAAGTGATAGATTGTATCTTCTTGTTATTGATTGTGTTAGATTTCCTTGTGTTAGGCTATGATTGTTATAGATCTTCACATAATAATATACACTACTTTGGATTGAATCACTTAGTTCTACTCTTACCAAACCTGCTTTGCCAAAGATTGTGGAGATGATCATCAAGTTTTGACTCAGCCGGATTGTTCTGTGGTTCCCATATTGATCTGCCTTTCATCTCCGCTGGCATAAACTCTTGATTAACAAAGTTATTTGGGTAATCGTGGGAGTACTTGTAGTTAGTGCCATAATTTAGTTCCTTCATAAGTTTTGTTGGAGCATTACGAAGGTGAAGTGGTACGGGGAGATTTCCAGTTTGACGTACCATTTCGATTGCATTGTCTATAGCCAAATATGCTGAGTTGCTTTTTGGACTTGAGGCAAGATAGATTGTAGTTTGCGATAGAACAATTCTAGCTTCTGGCCATCCAATTTTTTGTATGGTGTCAAAACAACTATTTGCTAGTAGTAGCGCATTAGGATTTGCAAGCCCGATGTCCTCAGATGCTGATATTACAAGTCTTCTTGCTATGAATTTAGGATCCTCTCCTCCTTCTACCATGCGAGCAAGCCAGTAAACAGCGGCATCTGGATCAGATCCTCGGATGGATTTGATGAAGGCTGAGATGATGTCGTAGTGCATCTCACCACCTTTGTCGTATGCAGCAGGGTTTTCTTGAAGGCGTTCAGTGACTAGCCTATTTGTTATTTCTATGGAGTTTTCCTCACCCGAGGTTACAAGATCAAGAATATTTAGTAGTTTCCGTGCATCTCCTCCGGAGAATCTCAATAGAGCATCATCCTCTTTTACGCTAATTTTTCGACCTCTTAGTTCGGAGTCAGTGGTGATGGTTTTGTGCAATAGCTCAGAGAGGTCGCTCTTATCGAGAGATCTCAATACGTATACTTGACATCTAGATAGCAGAGGTCTTATGACTTCGAATGATGGATTCTCTGTAGTTGCTCCAATGAGTGTTATTGTTCCGTTTTCTACAGCTCCGAGTAGGCTGTCTTGTTGAGACTTGCTGAATCGGTGTATCTCATCTATGAATAGTATCGGACTTCGTGTTTGAAAGAACCTATTGCTTTGTGCCTTCTCTATAACTTCGCGTACATCCTTTACTCCAGAATTAATAGCACTAAGGGTGTAGAATGGGACTTCTATATGTCGGGATATTATTTGCGCTAGAGTTGTTTTGCCAACTCCTGGAGGTCCCCAAAGAATCATAGAGGGTATATGCCCAGAGAGTATCATCTTTCTGAGTATGGCATTCTCTCCAATTAGGTGTTTTTGTCCTATATAATCATCTAGATTCGTGGGTCTCATTCTTTCTGCTAATGGTTTTGCCATTGTTGAGCTCTATTAAAGTTCTATTTTGGTACAAAGGTAGTGATTTTGAGTTAAATAAATCAAATGGAATCTTCGCTGGAATAAATAATATGTTTCTTTGTATATTAAAGGATTTGCCTATGAAATATTTATACACAACTATATTTATATCTTTCATCTTACTAATAGGTTGCGCAACTCATCGGGGAGACTTTCTGATGGATTGTGAAATTAATAGTGTAAATAACTATGTGATAAGATGGGAGTCTATAGGGGGAGATGGTGATGAGGAAATCAATGTCTTTAGATTTTTCAATCCATCCTTCGATAGGTCAAGTCTTAGAACTCCTACCTATAAGTTATCTATTAAAGATGGAAGACTAGTAGTCCAGAATGATAGAAAATCACGCTCTTATTTTTGCTTTGAGTTTAGGGATGGCTTTGTTGATGTTGTTTCCACTAGGTTTCAGTATTTCCCTGGTGTAAAGAGATCTAGAGATATAGGTGGTTATAGAACCCTTAATGGAGAGCAGGTAAAGTGGGGGATGGTGTATACTACCTCTGATATTAAGGAAGTGGAGAGTCTAGGCATAGAGCGGATGAATATGTTGAGCTTGAAAACTTTGGTGAATCTTGATGAAGGGTGCAAGAGTGATAAGTATTCTGAGAAGCTCCCATTCAAGAAATATGTATTCTTCAGGACTGAGAACATTGGCTTTGATCATATGGTGAGAAGAATGGAGAGTAATCAAGCAGTTGTGGATGATGCTATTGATTTTGTTAATAGTACTATTTATAATCTTATCGTGAATGAGTCTGCTCAGCTGTCAAAGGCTGTGAAGATCTTTGCCGATAGGGATAATTATCCGATAATGATCTGTTCGACCTCTTTGAAGGAGAAGAGTGAGTTTGTTATTGCTCTTTTGATGAGCTACCTCGGAGTGCCTAAAGAGAGTATTATCGAGGCTTATATGCTAAATAATAGATATAGATCTGTTGATAGCTATTCTTTGTATACTCCTATGCTGAATCAAGGAGGGCAAGAGGCTTTGACATATCTATTGTCTGCAAAAGCTTCAACAATTAATCTAATGTTTAAGATCGTGAATAGTAATTTCGGGTCAGTAGAAACCTATTTGAAAGAGGTTTTATTGCTAACAGATTCGGAGCTTAACTCTATTCGCGAAAATATGCTATATAATTTCTAAAGTTAATATGATGAGAGGCATAACTGTTATAGCTATATTTATTATTTGTTCATTATGTGTAGATGCTCAAACGGTTGATGCCCGTATACTTCACTCAATAAATAGTAGAGAGAGTCGCTTTCTTAATGGCTTTAGTAAAACAGCATCAGCTTCTGCTGATGTGGTGCCCCTTGTTCTTCCTATTGGTCAGTTAGCTTATGGATTTATTGCTGGAGATAGAGCAACGCTTGATGCTGGATTAAGATCGACTATATCTATGGCTTTAATGGTGGGAGTTACGCAGGTGATGAAGTACTCCATCAACAGAGAAAGACCATATGATAGATATCCTGGATATATAGTAGCACGCTCTCATTCAGATTCGCCTTCTTTTCCATCAGGACATACATCAATGGCTGCAGTCACTGCAATGTCTTTGTGTTTGGAGTATCCGAAATGGTATATTATTACTCCAGCTACATTGTGGGCTCTCTCGGTTGGATATTCTCGTATGTATCTTGGTGTGCATTATCCTTCGGATGTGGCTGCCGGACTTCTTGTTGGAGCAGGTAGTGCCCTTTTGACTCACTATGGCCAGAAGTGGATTGATGGGCGAAAAAATAAGAGAGCCCCACACCATAGTGGAGCTCTCATTAGTTATGGAGTCTATTGAAGTATCTTTTTGTATTGAGAGTCGTTATTTAGAAGCTCAATTGCTTTTGTTAGTGAGTGGTTCTCAATATTCATAATCTGGTAGTATGTACCAGTATCGAATAGATCTCTACCAACAAGCGCTTTAAGTTGTAACTCAATCAGAGGTTTAGAGATTGAATACTCTTGGTCATTGAAGGTTATACTATCGGAGTTTGCATTTGAGATTAATAGAGAGTTTAGATCTTGAGTTACCTTGTATTTTGAGATAAACTCATCTTTACTCTTGTACTCCTTCTTAAGCTCCTCTCTATTTTGGTCCACAAAACTTAGTATCGTCTTGTTCATCACGCCCTTTCTAATAATATCTCTATGATAGTTAGTGAATCGTGTTGTGTCAATAGGGATAAAGATATCTGGCATAATACCACCGCCACCATATACTGTTCTACTGCTAACTAGAGTTTTAGTCTTTAGTGAGTCAGGAAAGTTGATGCTGTCTGCATGCATAAGTTCGCCGGCTTTGTATCTGTTAAGAAGCTCTTCGTGATACTTTTCACTATTTCCCGATTCATATGGTCTTTGAATAGATCGACCAGAGGGTGTATAGTACCTTGCAACAGTGAGTCTAATCATTGAACCATCTATTAATGGGATTGGTCGTTGAACAAGTCCCTTGCCAAAGGTTCTACGGCCAATAATCAAACCTCTATCCCAATCTTGTATTGCACCACTTACAATTTCACTTGCAGAAGCTGAGCTTTCGTCGACAAGTATTACAAGCTTACCTTCTATGAAGTTGCCACTTTGGTTAGATATTGCTTCTTCACGTTTGGCTTTTAAGCCATCGGTGTATACTATCAGTTTGTCCTTAGGTAGGAACTCATCAGCAATATCGACGGCAGCCTTTAGATATCCCCCTCCATTGCCTTGAAGGTCTACTATCAAGCTTTTAATCTTGCTTTTCTTGAGTTCTTTTAGTGCATCTACGAATTCTTGGTGGGTTGTAGCCCCAAATCTATTTATCTTTATATAGCCTATGTTGCTATCAACTTTATAGTATGTGTCTATACTATGAATAGGTATTTTATCCCTAGTAATCTTGAAGTTGAGGATTTCGCTGTTATTTCTTCTTTGAATTCCAATGTTTACAATCGAGCCTTTCTTACCTCTTAGTCTCTTCATAATATCAGTCTGTTTCATCTTGACCCCAGCAATAGTGGTGTCATTGACTGTTACTATCTTATCCCCAGACTGTACACCAACCTTTTCGGAAGGTCCACCAGCTATAGTTTGAACTATGAATAAGGTGTCGTTGAGCATCTGGAATTGTATTCCTATGCCTTCGAAGTTTCCAGCTAGCGGTTCGTTCAGCTCTTTTGTCTCTTGTGCATTTGAGTAGCTAGAGTGAGGGTCTAGTTTTTCTAGCATTGCAATAATGGCATCCTCAACTAACTTTTCTTCGTTAACTTGGTCAACATAGAAATTGGTAATAGCATACTCTGCCATTGACAGCTTTCTGGCAGCTGCAGAAGCTTGCTGTCCATTTGACTCAATAGACAAGAGCAGAAGAAGAGAGCAAATTATAGTTTTGTATATGTTCATCTTATAGGAGGGTGTGGTATAGGGCTATTATGTCTTCTAAAAAGGTGTAGTGGGTACATTCTTTCAGCTATCTTTAATTTGTAGAGCTTTTTAGGAGACAATATCTTTCCGAATTGTTTGTAATATTTTGACTCAAGTTCTGCTTGATTACACTCAATCATTATAAGTTTATCTACAGCGTCAAGATACTCTTTGTCAGTTATCTTATCTTGATTTTTCCTGAAATCTTTAGTTCTTTCCCTTACATCTCGTTGTAGATTGAAGATTTTATCTTGCATCTCGTTGTATATTGGGAAGAATAATCCCGACTCCTCTGTCGTTAAGCCAACTTCTTTAATTAGGTAGGCCATCTTTTCGTGTTTAAATCTTTCTTTGTCAGCATTGCGTAGATCCTTATCTTGAGCAAACGCAGAAGATGAGAATAAGCAAGAATAAACTACAAATACAATAAATGTTATCTTTTTCATAATCCGGCAAAATGAACAAATGATTCAACTTGACTATATTGATCCATTGAGGATAGCTCATAGTTTGTTAAAGAATAATCGTTATAATAATCGTGGTATATCTCCACTTCCGAGTCATTAAGCATATCATATGAAGCAAAAACTTCACTCTGTGTCGTTCCTGAAGTTGATTCTCTCGGGATAAATAACTTCAGAGTTAAAATTATGGCAGCAAACATAGCAGCCATATAAAGAGAAGGTTTAATCTTCTCAAATAGGGTTGTCCTTGATTGGATTGCAATTGTTTTACGCTCAGGAATCTTATCCATCAAATTATGAGATAGGTTCTCGAAGTAATCGTTTGGCACATTAAAACCGCCATTCTTTCCTATCTGTTGTTTTATATCGTCTAGGGATTTCATAATATGTATATTGTATTATGCTTTATTCGACACTTACTAATTACTAGTAAGACATTTGTGATAATAAAAGGTTTAAATCTCTCGAAGCATATATTCTTCTATTTTCTTGGCTGCATGGTGATAAGATGCTTTTAGAGCACCGACTGATGTACCAAGTATTTCTGAGATATCGTCGTATTTTAGTTCGTCAAAATATCTCATATTGAATACTAATCTCTGCTTTTCAGGTAGAGTTAGTATTGCTTTTTGAAGTTTCAAAGCAATGGAGTCACCATCAAAAAAGGTGTCGCTCTCTAGTCTATCTAACAAAATACCCTCTGGATCACCAATCTCCATTCCATTTTTCTTAGAAAGAGAGTTGATAAAAGTGATGCTCTCATTTATGGCTATGCGATATAACCATGTCGAAAGTTTAGCTTCACCCCTGAAGTTGTGTATATTAGACCAAGCTTTAAGAAAGGTGTTTTGTAGAATATCATTTGCATCGTCATGATTAAAAACCATCTTTCTAATCTGCCAATATAGCTTTTCGCTATATATAGAAACTACTTTCTCAAATGCCGCTCTGCGATATTTGTCTGTTTGTAGGTCCTGTATGATTATATCTTCGTTTAGTTCTGACATTGGCTCAAGTTTTCTCTAATAAGACAAATCTACACTATTTTGTCGTTTGAACTTGCAAGTTTGACTACATTTTTATTATTTTGTCTGAAAATAGAAACTCTAAATGATCATGATAACGACCCCTATAAGATCTTATTTACTAGCTATATCTTTTAGCTTGACAGCAATTTCAAGCACTATAGGAGCTAAAAGCGTAGACCCTGTGGTCCTTAAGCTAAACGGAAAGAGTGTCCACAAATCTGAATTTGAGTATATATTCAATAAGAATAACAGTAACTATGCTATTGAGAAGAAGAGTCTTGATGAATACTTGGAACTGTTTAAAAATTACAAACTCAAGGTTGCAGAAGCAGAAGCTTTGGGTTTGGACACAACGAAAGCATTCAAAGATGAGCTGAAAGGATATAGAACTCAACTTTCACAACCATATCTTGTTGATAGATCTGTGGATGAGCAGCTGATAAGAGAGGCTTATGATAGATTGAGAGAGTATGTTTCTGTTCGTCATATATTAGTTAGGGTTTCACCTGAGGCCACAGCTAAGGAGCGTAAAAGTGCATTAAGTAAGATCTCATCTTTAAGAAATGATCTTATCAATGGTGCTGATTTTGCTGAATTAGCCAAAGAGAGTTCTGACTGTCCGTCATCTTCTAAGGGGGGTGATCTAGGTTTTATTACTGGTTTTATGACTGTTTATCCTTTTGAGACAGCAGCATACAATACACCAGTGGGGGATATCTCTCAAATTGTTGAGACTCAGTTTGGATATCATATTATTAAGGTAGATGATAGAAAAGCTGATATGGGTGAGCTTCTTGTTGCTCATATCATGAAGGAGGTGCCTCGCAATGCAACAATCGAACAAGTAGAAGCCTCAAGACAAGTTATAGTTGAGTGCTTAGGAAAACTTTCTAATGGGGAAGAGTTTGCATCACTAGCGAGAGGGTTTTCTGATGACAAATACTCTGCTTCAAAAGGAGGAGAGCTTAGTTGGTTTGGGGTTAACAAATTACCAAAACCTTTTGAAGAAGCAGCTTATGCCCTTGAAATAGGTGAGCTTTCAGATATTGTAAGAACTGATTATGGCTGGCATATAATAAAGATGCTCGACAAACGTAGCCTTGCAAGCTTTGAGGATAAGAGAGCCGAAATAGTACGTAGACTTGCAAATGATGAAAGAGCATCTAAAGGTAAGATGGCACTTGTCGAACGTCTTCGTAAAGAGTATGATGTTGTTAACTCCAAAGAGTCTTTAACTGACATGTTAACTAATGCCTCCGATATGAGTGACTCACTATTGATAGCTAATGCTTCATCAATGATTAAGCCTCTAGTTACAATAAGAGAGACAAATTACACTCAAGGGGACTTTGTTAATTACCTTGTAAATAAGGGTCTTAGTGAAAATATGAAAGATCTTATTAGCTCAAACATTCAACAGTTTGAGGATGATATGATTATTAAATATGAAGATGAACACCTTGAGGAAAAGTATAGTGAATTTCGAAATCTTATGCAAGAGTATAGGGATGGAATACTACTATTTGAGATCTCAAATGCTCAAGTGTGGGATAAAGCATCAAAGGATACAGCAGGATTAAATAGATACTTCCTAGATAATAGATCCAAATATGATTTTGAAAGCCCTAGATTCAAAGGTTATATTCTGCAATGTAAGGATCAAGAGACAGCTCAAAGGGTTAGAAGTATTATATCAACAACACCACAAGACTCTATCAACGCGAGAATCACAAGTGAGATAAACGTAGAATCACAAGTGGCTCGAGTTTCAAAAGGATTGTTCTCAAAAGGAGATAATAAGATAGTTGATGCTCTTCACTTCAATGCCACAAAGCTAGATTTGAGTGGCAATCTGCAAGATGTGTCACTATTAGGGAAAGAACTAGTAAGAGAGCCTGAGGAGTATACAGATGTAAAGGGTCTAGTTATTGCTGACTATCAAAACTGGTTAGAGAATCAGTGGGTTGAATCGCTTCGTAAGAAGTACAAGATCAAGGTCAATAAGAAGGTTGTAAAGAGTATTAATCAGGAGTAAACACTCCAACCAACAAGCGATATTATGAAGTATCTGTTATTGTCACTCTTACTGCTTCTATCACTATCATGCAAAAATAATATGCAAGGTGATGACAATGTAGTGGTATCAATCGGAGAGAATCACCTATATAAGCAGGAGTTACTAACGCTAATTCCTGTAGGTATATCATCGGCTGATAGTCAAATTATAGCAGATCGCTATATCAAACGATGGATAGACGATAGGCTTCTTTATGAGGTTGCTCAAAAGAATGTGCCTAATATGCCTAATATAAGAGAGAAAGTAGAGCAATATCATAGAGACTTAGTCATCTTTGAGTATCAAAAACAGCTTGTTGATGAGAAATTATCAGAAGAGATCACAGACCAAGAGATACAAGAATATTACGATACACACCAAGATGAGCTAGTAAATGATGAGCCAATAGCAAAAGGATTATTCCTTCAAGTGAGAAGAAATGCTCCTAATATCAACTTAGTTCGCAAATGGGTTTCGCTTCAAAGTGTCGAAACTTTAGAGAATATAGAAAAGTATTCGTTAAAACAAGGAGTAAACTATCGATACTTCTACAATGAATACCTATCTTTGGAGCAGATCTTATCACTTTTGCCTAGTGCTGTTTCTTCGAATGCAATCAAAGAGAAGAAGATGTACGAGTTTACTGATAGCGACTATTACTACTTTCTAAATATCTCTGACTTCAAGAGAAAGGGTGAGGTAATGCCTATTGAAGTGGCTGTTCCAATCATTCGTGAACACCTTTTGAAGATTAAGGCAACCAATTATCTCGAGCAGCAGCAGAGTAGACTCTATAAGAGAGCGATGGAGAAGAATAGGATCATCTTTCATTCACAATCAATAGAAGATAAAAACGAATAATAATATAATCAATGCTAAAACAAACATTCATACTCTCTATCTTACTTCTCTCTCTCTTTTCACAGAGAAGCTATGCTCAAAGCAATGTTATTGATGAAGTTATTTGGGTTGTCGGAGATGAGGCAATCTTAAAATCCCAGGTTGAAGAGCAGCGTATGCGTATGCAATATGAGGGTGAACGAATTAACGGAGACCCATACTGCGTTATACCTGAGCAGATGGCTATACAAAAGCTCTTTCTTCACCAAGCGAAGTTGGATAGTATTATCGTTCCTGAGTCACAGGTATTGATGCAGGTTGAGATGAGGATGAATTACTTTATCTCTCAAATAGGATCAAAAGATAAACTCGAGGAATACTTCGGTAAGCCATACTCTCAGATTCGCGAGGAGATGAAAACTATGGTAAGAGATCAGTCAACAGTTCAAGAGATGCAGAAGAGTCTTGTTGGTTCTGTAAAGGTTACACCATCAGAGGTTAGACGTTTCTTCACTAAATTACCAGAAGATAGCATACCGTTTATACCAACACAAGTTCAGGTACAGATTCTTCAATTAGAACCTAAGGTGCCACAAAATGATGTGGATGAGATAAAGAGTCGTTTAAGAGAGTATAGCGATCGTGTGAACAATGGAGAGTCAGAGTTCTCTACTCTTGCTGTTCTTTATTCTGAGGATACTGAGTCAGCTCGCCGAGGAGGAGAGTTAGGCTTCATGGGTAAAGGACAGTTAGTGCCGGAGTTTGCAAACGTAGCATTCAACCTAACAGATCCAAAGCGTGTGTCACGTATTGTTGAGTCAGAGTTTGGTTATCATATTATTCAGCTAATAGAGAAACGAGGCGATAGACTAAACTGCAGACATATACTCCTTCGCCCTAAGATCTCAGATGAGAGTAAAAAGGAAGCTCTTGCAAAACTGGATAGTATTCGCACAGACATCATTGAAAAAAAGTTCTCTTTCGAAGAGGGTGTGCAGTTCATATCTCAAGATAAAGAAACTCGTAATAGCCAAGGTGTGATGGTTAACCCTATGACTGGGACTTCACGCTTTGAGATGCAGCAACTTCCTGCCGAGATGGCAAAAGAGATCAACCAAATGAGTGTTGGGGATATATCTAAACCATTCGTGATGAAGACAAATAGCCAGAAAGAGGTTGTTGTTATTGCGCGTCTGATGAATAGAGTTGAGGGACACAAAGCAAACCCTTCGGATGACTATCAAGAGTTGAAGGAGATTGTAGAGGATAGTCGTCGCCAAGATATTCTAAACAAGTGGATCTTAAAGAAACAGAATGAGACCTACGTTAGGATAAAAGAGGAGTATCGCAATTGCGAATTCGAATATCCAGGATGGGTTAAGTAATAAAGACATATTAGGCATTATATATGTTCAAACAACTAAGAAATAAGATAGCGAACAGTCAAACACTACTTGTTGGAGTGTTTAGTCTGTTCGCTATTTGCTTATCAGCGAATGAAGTTACCGTACTAACTTCTCAGAGCAATGATAAAGATCAAAATACGAAACAAGAGGAAACAAAGATTCAGAAAGTTATACTTGAGTATTCAAGAACTCTATCATTTGACAAACTAATTAATGCAGACGCTCAAGTGCTAAGAGGTGACGTGCGCTTCAGACAGGAGGGTATGCTTATGTTCTGTGATAGTGCTTACTTCTATGAATCGAATAACTCACTAGAGGCATTTGGTAATGTACGTATGGAGCAAGGAGACACACTCTTTGTATACTCTGACTACCTGCGTTACGATGGAACCAAAAGATTAGCAGAGCTAAGGTTCAACGTAAAGATGGAGAATAAAGATGTAGTACTACTAACAGATTCACTCAACTATGATCGTATGATCAATGTTGGATACTACTTCGAGGGAGGAGTCCTCTCAGATCCTGAAAATGAATTGACCTCAATATGGGGGCAATATCAACCAGATACTAAGGATGCACGTTTTAATAGAGACGTGAAGTTAGTAAATGAGAGGTACATACTATACTCAGATACACTACACTACAATACCAATACACGTATAGCAGACATATTGGGCCCATCGACAATAGTATCCGACACAAGTACAATATACACTTCAAAAGGATGGTATGACACTAATCTAGACCTAGCTCGACTATATGAGCGATCTATAGTTGTCAGTGGCACACAGATGCTAACAGGCGACACGCTATTCTATGATCGCAATATCGGTTATGGCGAAGGCTTTAGTAATGTAGAAGTGACAGATACCATTCGTAAGATGACCCTTTACGGTCAGTATGGATATTACAACGAGAAGAGCGAAGAGGCATACGTTACAGACTCAGCTTGGATGATGGAGTTCTCAAGAGTAGACACAACATACATGAGTGCTGACACACTAAAGACACTTCCAGACTCAATATGGAGAGTAATGCATGCAATAGACGATGTCAGAATGTTTTCCAATCAAGCACAAGCGGTAGGAGGATTATTCACTTTCACATCCAGAGACTCTGTACTCAAGATGCAGAAAGAGCCTATACTATGGAATGCCAATTATCAAGTATATGGAGACACCATTCTCAGCTATATGAATGATAGCACTATTGATTGGGCACACGTGAAGAACTTCGCCTTTGTTGCTGCTCTTGTAGACTCGGCATATGTTGATTTCTATAATCAGCTTGTAGGAAAAGATATGAAAGCATATTTTTATGATGGAGAGATGCGCAAGCTTGATGTGAGTGGTAATGTCAGAACTATCTTCTATCCCCAAGAGAGCGATAGTACAATTGTTGGTCAGAACACAGCAGAGAGCTCCTACCTAAGACTACTTCTTAAGGAGCAGCAGCAGATAGACAAACTAATAATGTGGCCACAACCAAAGGGAGCATTAACTCCTGTTGTGATGTTAACATCAGACAAACTATATCTTCCAGACTTCAGATGGTATGACTACCTAAGACCTAAGGATAGAGAAGACATCTTCCGCAAGGCCACTAGAAAGAGTGAGGATGCCCCTGCCAAGCATGTTCGTAGGCAGAAGAGATAGAGCAAAAATATTTACTAACCCATTAATAATTAAATTACTATGGGATTATTCTTTTTTTATAATCAGCGCAAGCCTCGTCAATTTAATCATAAACCTATCTTTTATGACCAAAGAAAAGAGGAGCTAGAGAAGAGAATTCAGCGCGTGAAACGTGAGATGGGTGAGGAGATTAAAAACGACGAGTTCAAACCAGACCTCAAAGGAGCCTTTGCAGACCAGACTAACCACGTTCGTCGTAGAAGGGAAAACCCCGAGAAAGGCAGCTCTTCTACTAATATTAGACTATTTATTATACTAGTTATATTAGGTATACTAGCTTATTTCCTTTATTTTAAGGGTTAATACAAACAGAAAAATAATTCGCAAAGTAGTTGGACATGAGTGATATTATTCGACTTTTACCTGATTCTGTAGCCAATCAAATCGCAGCTGGAGAGGTGGTTCAACGACCAGCTTCTGTAGTGAAGGAGTTGGTTGAGAATGCCATTGACGCAGGAGCAACACTAGTCAATATTGTTCTCAAGGATCATGGTAGAACACTTATTCAAGTTATTGATAATGGCAAAGGAATGTCTGCAACAGATGCACGAATGGCATTCGAGAGACACGCAACATCTAAGATACAATCAGCCGATGACCTCTTCAACCTACACACGCTAGGTTTTAGAGGCGAGGCCTTGGCTTCAATAGCGGCAGTTTCCCAGATAGAGCTTCGCACCCGCCGAAAGGATGATGAGCTTGGTGCCCTATTGTGTATTGCTGCATCACAGATAGAAAAACAAGATGTTATAGTAACCCCCGAGGGCTCTAACTTTGCTATAAAGAATATATTTTTCAACGTCCCTGCTAGACGAAAATTCCTAAAATCACCTCAAGTAGAACTAAGCAACATTGTTCATGAAGTTGAGCGTATTGCATTAGTACATCCTGAGGTCTCCTTCGTACTTCGTAACAACGAGAGCGAGATACTCAATTTGCCACTATCCGGAACACGCCAAAGAATTGTGAATATCTTTGGGAAAGGATTAAACCAACAGCTATTATCTGTTGATGTAGACACCACCGTCGTTAAGATATCGGGTTTTGTTGGTAAGCCTGAAGCTGCAAGAAAGAAGAATGCCATACAATTTTTCTTTGTTAATGGTAGATACATGCGTCATCCATACTTTCATCGTGCCGTCATGCAGTGCTACGAATCACTTCTTGCAGAGGCAGAGATGCCAAACTACTTTCTCTATCTTGATGTCGATCCAGCCACTATTGATGTCAACATACACCCTACAAAGACTGAGATAAAGTTTGAAGACGAAATAGTAATCTACCAAATGCTTTTAGCTGCAATCAAAGAAGCTTTGGGCAAATTCAGTGCTGTCCCATCTATTGACTTCGATCAAGAGGGTGCACTCGAGATTCCCGCTTTCACTTCAAAGCAGGCCATCAATATGCCCAAGGTTAATTTTGACCAAAGCTATGACCCATTTGCCTCAAAGCCCATTACCAACTCCCCATTCCAAGCAACCTCATCATCAGGTAGAAAATCCTTGGATAACCTCTCCTCAACAGCATATAGAAGTCGAATAGACCAACTTCCGGAGGCTGATGATACAATTTTGTCTGCAATAGCTCCAGAAACCATAGAGAGTGGTATCACAGGAAATAGAGACTTTCTATCGGCAAAAGAGGATCTTATTATAGAGCACAAACCACAAAGCCTAGATCTTTCACATCATATTGAGATACATCCAGTTGTTGAGAGTAAACTATTCGTAGAGGCACAAGAGCCAATAATCTCAGAGAAAGATATTCTCCTACACAGCTCCGGCAAATACATAGTAGCTATTGTCAATGGAGGATTAACGCTTATTGACCATCATAGAGCTCACATACAGATACTGTACGAGGAGTTTATTGAGAGAATTAGTGAGCATAGAGGAGCTTCCCAAAGAGTGCTTTTCCCTGAGGTGATACAGTTTTCTCACTCAGATGCTATACTTATATCAGACATTCTTGAAGAGCTATACCATCTCGGATTTGATCTAGCTGATCTCGGAGGAGGAAGTTTCTCAGTCAATGGAATACCATCTGAGGCTGAAAACAAATCAGTAGAAGATATGCTTAATAAGATATTAACATCAATTCGTGATGGATATACCACGGCAGCACAAGAGGAAGTCAACAGTAGACTATCGCTTTCGCTAGCTGAATCAGCTTCTATACCTTACGGAAAGAAGCTAACACAAGAAGAGATGCAGAGCATAGTATCCAGACTATTTAAGTGTAGCACACATAATCACACTCCAGACGGTAAAACCATTATCCAAAATATCACAACCGAAGAGTTAGAAAAAAGATTCAAATAGAACTTAACGAGAGATATGACAAATCAATCAGTGCAATATGCTATTGTATTAGTGCCCATACTACCGCTGCGTTCAGCACCAGATGAGTCAGCAGAGCAGGACACTCAACTACTATTTGGCGAGATAGTAACTCTCCATAGAGTAGAGGGGCGTTGGTGTCTGATCACAAACTTCAATGACAACTATGAAGGATGGGTAGACCCAAAGATGCTAACCTCAATATCTAAAGAGGAGTTTTATAGGCTATCCACAGCAACAAAGGCATACACAGCAGCACCTATAGCAATATCCAAACTCCTTAAAAAGCCTCATGAGACATCTCATCCAGATTACTCTAGCATCTCTTATCTAACTCTTGGATCCAATCTCCCAGGCTACGACCCAATAAACTCAACACTCGCAGTGGCTGGACATATATATAATATATCTAATGAGGATGTTACATATCCATTAGAGTCAACTGCAGAGCAATTTATAACAGCAGCCTTGAAGCTACAAGGAGCACCATACCTATGGGGAGGCAAATCACTTTTAGGTTGTGACTGCTCAGGGTTGACACAAGTGGCTGCATCAATAGTGGGAATAACCCTCCCACGCAATGCATCACAGCAAGTTGAGATAGGAGAACATATAGAAACATTACAACAAGCACGCAGAGGTGACCTATTATTCTTTGCAACGAACGACAACAAGATAAAGCATGTAGCCATACTCCTTTCTAGCCAAACTATACTACATGCCTCAGGAACTGTACATATAGACTATATAGATAGCAATGGAGATATAATCAGCCAAATCACAACTTACTCACACTACAAGCTTCACTCAATCCGACGAGTAGCCCAATAGAAATGCAATTTATCCCCTCCAACGAAGGCATAAAGGCCCTAAAACCAAAAGATTCCCCTACGTTATATGTGTGAATTAGAGTTATTTTGCTTCAGATTGATATCTTATGCACTATCTTTGCCAAATTAATATCAGTAGCTACTCCTGAAAAGAGAAGCAAAAACTATCAAATGAGTAGACAAAAAGTAAAAGAAATCGAACTATTAGCACCTGCGAAGAGTGCTGATATTGGTATTGAAGCCATCCTTCACGGTGCAGATGCCGTATATATAGGGGCTCCCAAATTTGGGGCAAGAGCTGCTGCTGGCAACTCCCTTGAGGAGATTGAGACATTAGTTAACTTTGCCCACAGCTACCACGCCAGAGTATATGTTGCAATGAACACCATACTCACTGATGATCAACTCCCAGAGGCCCAAGAGCTAGCTTGGGATCTATATAAAATCGGTGTTGATGCACTCATCATCCAAGACATGGGAGTTCTCTCTCTTGATCTTCCACCCATCGAACTTCATGCCAGCACACAGTGTGACACCCGTACTCCTGAGAAGGCTCAAGAGCTCTCAAGGGCTGGTTTTTCACAGATTGTTCCTGCAAGAGAGCTCACCCTAGAGCAGATAAAAGATATATGTAAGGCTACAGACTCAAGAATAGAAGTGTTCGTTCATGGTGCGCTTTGCGTAAGCTATAGCGGACAGTGCTACATAAGTCAAGCTCTTCGTCAAAGAAGTGCTAATAGAGGCTCATGTGCCCAGTTTTGTCGACTACCATATGATCTCGTAGATTCTAATGGCAAAATACTTAAGAGCAACAAACATCTCCTCTCACTTAAAGATCTAAATCGCTCCGAACGATTAGAAGAGCTTCTTGATGCTGGGGTAACCTCCCTCAAGATAGAAGGGCGACTAAAAGAGATGAGTTATGTGAAAAATATTGTAGCACACTACCGTCAGAAGCTTGATCAAATATTCAAGCGCAGAAGTGAGTTCGTAGCCGCATCACTAGGTTTGTCAACCCACACCTTTAAGCCAAATCCATCTAAAAGCTTCAGTAGAGGATTTACCGAATACTTCGATATAAATGGTGAAGACCAACACTATAACTTCGAGACCCCCAAATCTATCGGAGAGTTTGTTGGAACGGTTAAGTTCGTCGAAAGAGGATCATTCACTGTCGCGGGGCTTACTACACTAAATAATGGAGATGGTCTTTGCGTCGTAAATAGTGATGGATCATTCACAGGATTTAGAGCTAACAATGTTGAGGGTAATAGAGTATATCTCTCACCAGAGAGCCGCCATATAGAGTTTTTCAAAGGAGCAAAGCTCTATCGCAACTACGACCACGAGTTTGAGAAGAGTCTGACAAAGAGCTCAGCAGAGAGAAAGATAGAGGTCAATATTCAACTCAGTGAGCTCCCATTTGGCTTTGCTCTATCTATGGCTGACAATAGAGGTCATAGAGCTGAGATAGTCATTGAAAGAGAGAAGCAGACAGCACAAAAGCCTCAGCAGAAGAACATCATTGATCAGTTAGGCAAGCTAGGAAACACGCAGTTCATAGCTCGTCAAGTTGATCTAAACCTCTCTCAAGAATACTTCATCCCTAGTTCTTTGTTGAATGAATGGAGGAGAATGCTAGTAGAGAAAATGACAACTACCCTAAAGGCCACAAGAGCTGTCTCGATGAGAGACCTGCGAAAAAGCAAAGAACAAAAAAACTCACAGCAAGATACAAAAGAGCTTCCAAAGCTTACATATCTTGCAAACGTCTCTAACTCAGCAGCACGAAACTACTATCTTGCCACTGGATATAAGAGCGTAGACCCAGCCTTTGAGATAGAACCTCTCAAGGATGTTCCTCTAATGTTTATGAAGCACTGCATAAAACACGCTATAGGACACTGTCCGAGAGTAAATAAAGAGGCTTCTAAACTAGTAGAACCACTATACCTTAGAACAAAGAACGAATCTTTGCGTCTTGAATTTGATTGTAAGAAATGCGAAATGCGTATATATAATGATGAAGAAAACGAACAGAAGTAATAAGAAGAGCGTAGGAAAAGAGCAGTGCTTCCAAGTTAAAGAAGCTAGCGAGTTGATGTCTTTCCTTATGGCAATATACCCAGGCAAGAGCCGAAACTCTATCAAGTCTCTCCTAAGCCACAAGCAGGTGAGAGTAAACAAAGAGACTGTCACTCAGTATAACCACCAACTAAATCCTTCTGATTGGGTATTCATTGGTGAACCATCAAACAGAAGACCGGTAATAAAAGGACTACAGATTGTATATGAAGATCAAGCAATCATAGTGATTGATAAAGAAGAAGGCGTTTTATCTGTGGCAACAGATACGGAGAAGCGTGACACAGCATATAGTACATTGTCTAATTATGTGAAAGCACAAGATCCTCGCAACAGAATATTTGTACTTCACCGACTTGATCGTGATACATCTGGTTTGATGATGTTTGCTAAGAACCAAGAGGTGCAGGAGAAGATGCAGCGTAACTGGGAGCAGATGGTTACTGAAAGAACTTATCTTGCGGTTGTTGAAGGGAAGGTTGAGCAGCGCGAAGGACACGTTGAATCCTACCTATGGGAAAATAAGAAGAGTATGAAGATGCACTCGAGCAAAGATCCAAACGAAGGTGAGTATGCACAAACACACTACAGATGCCTGAGATGGAATGATAGTTTCTCTCTTCTTCAGTGTAAACTTGACACTGGTAAAAAGAACCAGATTCGAGTTCACCTTTCTGATATTGGCCATCCAATTATTGGTGATAAGAAATATGGAGCAAAGATGAATCCTATCAGACGTATGGCTCTGCATGCTTGTGAGCTTGCTTTTATTCACCCAGTCACAGGCAAAGACCTATACTTCTCAACTCCTATTCCGAAGAAATTCTCTCGCCTTCTAGGTGTGAAATAAGAGTATATACATATAATATCCAAAGGGCAATACTTCACCAAAAGTGTCGTATTGCCCTTTCTGTTTTGTGTAGATATCTATAGGTAACGACTGAATAACTAGAATGTAACCACGAAAATACCTGCTAACATTGATAGTCCCTCGGCGTTTTTTCGTAATTTGTTGTTTGTTAGATTGTAACAAGTGTTGTTTAAGTAGGGATGTAAGTTGCTTTTGAGTATACTATTACATGTGTGTTTATAGCCTCAATTAAAGACAATTGTTAAGTATCTATACGACAAGATGAATTTTATTAGCACAACAAAGATGCCCTATTTGTTATATCTTACCTATATTCGATTATCTTTGTTTAAATAGTATAATAAACAAACTATATCAATGAACTACTTAGCTCATATCTATCTATCTGAGAGAAGCACCCAATTTAGGGTAGGTAACTTTATGGCAGATGCTGTCAAGGGTAGATATGCGCATAAATATCCTCACATGGTTGCCCAAGGCATCCGCACACATAGGTTTATAGACCACTATACCGACACCCATCCTTTGATAAAGGGATTCATAGAAAGAATGCGTCCGCATTTTGGGCGATACTCATCAATTCTTTTGGATATATATCTAGATCATATATTAGCGAAGAATTTTAGGCACTTTACTAACAGTTCACTTAGACTATTCTGTTATAGGTTCTATTTTGCAGTGATCATAAACTACAGATATTTACCAGAAAGGTTTCGTCGGTTTATCTGTCATTTCATTGCTACCGATAGGCTCGGAAGTTATAGAAGAGCACAAGGAGTAAGAGAATCGCTTGAGATAATGGTGGAATATCGTAATTTGGATATAAACGTCGATAGCGCAATGATGTTTCTAAGTGAGCAAGAGAGAGAGCTTTTTGTTTTGTTAGACCAATTTATTAATGAGCTTAAAGAGGAGCTCGTCAATCAACAATATATTTCTAAAAATGAGTATCTTTAAGCATAAGAGCAATAGGCATGGAGCCTTCAGCCAAGGAGTGAACATAATGCAGAGTAGTGACTCGAAGGGTGTATCGGACTTCTTCTATTACTTTTTACTGTTTGTTGGCATGGCAAGGATGATTTTGGGAAGCTTCTCTCAGGGGGCAGTTATTATGGGTGTCTCTATAGCTCTCTTTCTTTGGCATAGAGGCTCCGAAAGCAAAACATCAATAGCAATTAATATCTCCGAGGATGGATTAGCTATTCCAAGATGGGGATTGTATAGATGGGAGAAGATCTCAGGGGTATATATAGAGCACTATCAAGATAAGGGTGATGGTAGCTATAATATAGTCTTAACAACAAGAGATGGCGCGAATAAAGAGATAGCGATGGAGGGTCTTCTTGTCAAAAGATTAGATTTTCAACTTCAGCTACAAAAGTTTGCTCCTAGTTGGGTGGATATTATTTTCGTCTAATCTTTTGATTACTAGTCTACTCACTTTTGGGTGGCAAAATAGTTGCAAAAAAAGAGGATTGAAACTTGCACAATTGAAAAACTTACCCTACTTTTGCATAGCAATTGAGAGGGAAACAATCCTGATCACAACGCATAAAATTTCGGGTTCATAGCTCAGCTGGTTCAGAGCACCTGCCTTACAAGCAGGGGGTCATAGGTTCGAATCCTATTGGACCCACGAAATTACTCCTATTATAGGGGCATTCAAAAACAACTTCGGGTTCATAGCTCAGCTGGTTCAGAGCACCTGCCTTACAAGCAGGGGGTCATAGGTTCGAATCCTATTGGACCCACGAAATTGGAAAGACAATTTTATACTAGGGCTCATAGCTCAGCTGGTTCAGAGCACCTGCCTTACAAGCAGGGGGTCATAGGTTCGAATCCTATTGGGCCCACTCTAGTACAGAAAAGGAGATTTGTATATTACAAATCTCCTTTTCTGTTTTAATGTAGTTATCATATCATTAATTTGAATAATACTATTATTTTTATCACTATGAAGAGTAGATTATTACTGACTTTGTTAACGTTTACCGTTGTTATATCTGGGTTATTTGCACAGCGTGTTGGCTCTTGGGAGAAATTAGGAGAGAGAACAGTTGATCGTAAATTAGATCGTGATGAAATACGAGTAAGCAATAGACGTACATACTCCAAGTTGAAATTCAATGTTAAGGGCGGAGAGGTTCGTTTTGACCGTGTTGTTGTTGAATTTGAGAATGGAGCAAAGCAGGAGTTGCAGATTCGTCAGACTATTCCTGCAGGAGGTGAGACAAGGGTTATTGACCTTCGTGGCAATCAACGATTCATCAAAAGAATCACCTTTCACTATAAGACAACTAGGGGGCATAAGGTAAAGGCACGTGTCTCGGTTTGGGGTCGATAGTAGATCATAGATATATATCAAAAGAGCTTAATCTCCTAGGAGGTTAAGCTCTTTTTTTGTGATTGTACGTTTTTGATTTTTATTCTTACTCTATATACCTGTTATTCGAAGATAAGTTCTTCTGCTCTTTCTTCTTTCAGAGATGGAAGATCTTCCTTTAGGAACTTCACTGCTCCAGAGCCAATCTCATGAAAAGCTCCTACTATACCTATCTCTCCATTGTCGTATAGCTCACGAAGGATCTCGCTGCGCTCAAGTATCTCATCCATTGTCGTAATGATATGCTGCTTTGATACTGCATCAACAAACTCTTTAGAGTTTGGCTCATAAGTGGGCATAGCTCTCTTTACAGCATCTACAGATGGCTGCATTTTGTTAAGCAACTGAGTTAGATTACCTATTTTCTTTTCAGCACAGGCTCCTGCAGTAGCTCCACACTTGCTGTGTCCTAGCACCATTATTAGCTTCGAACCTACAGCTTTACAGGCATATTCCATACTACCGATGATGTCGTCATTCAGCACATTCCCTGCAATACGTACGCTGAAGATATCGCCTAACCCTTGATCGAACACTAGTTCAGCACTTGTTCTGCTATCCATGCAACTTAATATGATTGCGAAAGGATATTGTCCGTACTTATATTGTGCAGCTTGGTCCAAGAGGTTGCGCTGAAGCTTAAGATTCTGAACGAAGCGTCCGTTTCCTTCTTTTAGAAACTGAAGGGCTTTCTCAGGTGTCATTGTTGCTTGTGTCTCTGCTGTATGTAGTCTCATAATTCTGTTTTTTCTGAAGTTTATACTTTTAATCTATTAAAGGACTGTTCCGTAGGTCAGTTTGACGTGTGTGTCGCTCTCCTCGGTGCCTACGGTGTATGATGCTTTGAATCCAATAAGCTTGAGTTTGATATTTCGCTCTTTGGCTTGAAAATTGGCAAACTCTTGTATTAACTCTAGAACATCATGAGCTATATATGTAGATTTAGATGCGTCAATTGTAATCTCTGCACCATCGTGTATCTCTTTTAGATTCTCTTTTATGGCTGCTTTGTTTAGGAATGATACCTCCTCGGATAGTGTCATGTATATTTTGTCAGACTTCGAAAGCTCCTCTGTATTGAGGTGGTATGCTCGTTTCATATTGCCTAAAAGGATATATGATAGAGATATGACCATTCCGATAGCAACTCCCATAAGTAGGTCTGTGAATACTACCGCTAGCATTGTTGCAATGAAGGGGAAAAATTGGTAGATACCTTTATTCCAAAAGTGCTTTATATGGGCTGGGTTGGCTAGCTTATATCCAACAAGTAGTAGTACGGCAGCTAGCGTTGCAAGTGGGATAAGATTTAGGATAAATGGAATAGCAAGTACGCTTATAGCTAGGAATAGTCCATGTATAATGCTTGCTATCTTTGACGTAGCACCAGCAGCTACGTTTGCTGAGCTTCGCACAACTACCGATGTCATAGGTAGTCCTCCTAGGAATGAGCTAGCAAGATTGCCTACACCTTGAGCGAGTAGCTCTCTGTTGGTGTTTGTTATTCTCTTTTGAGGATCCATTTTGTCTGCAGCTTCAACGCATAGTAGTGTCTCAATACTAGCTACTATGGCTATTGTTGCGCCAACAATCCATACTTGAGGGTTTGCTAGTGCAGAGAGTTTTGGCATTACAAAGAGTGATGTTAGGTCTGATAGTCCGCTGATCACTGGCAGTGCAACACGATGTTCTGGTGCAAGGTAAAGGGTACTTCCCATCTTCCCGAATAGTTCGTTTAGAAGAATACTTATTATTACTATAACAAGAGCGCCAGGAAGTAGTTTTATACTGCTTAGTCTTTTTGATCTATTCCAAAGGATAAGTATAGCCACGGAAATTGAACTTATGACAATAGCACCTAGATGAGTGGACTTTGCCACCATTTTTAGGTATGAAGTTATTGCTGCGAACGAGTATCCGTGTTCGAAAAGCTCTTCAGAGGCTATGTTGCCATCTGCTGTGCCGAATGCATATGGTAGTTGTTTGAATATTATTATCACTCCTATACCTGCGAGCATCCCTTCGATAACATTGCTAGGGAAGTAGTTTGAGATGCTTCCTGCCTTTATAAGACCTAGTATAATCTGTATTATACCTGCAACGATTCCAGCACAAAGAAAGATCTCGAACGATCCTAACTCTGTTATTGCACTTAGTATGATGGCTGTTAATCCAGCTGCTGGGCCTGAAACGCTTATTGGTGAATTGCTTAGGAAACCTACTAATATTCCTCCTATGATGCCTGATATGATACCAGCCATAGGCGGTGCACCAGATGCTAGAGCTATGCCTAGGCATAGTGGGAGGGCTACAAGGAATACGACGAGACCGGGCGCTACATTTGATTTGAGCGCCGAAATAATATTTGTGTTCTTTTGTGACATTGTGAGTTACTTATCTTAATATGTACAACGTATCCTTAGACGAAGTATTTTCGCCTTAAGGGATGAGAGGTTGCCTAAATGGTATGGCTATGGCTCTCAGCTTTTTATCAAGAAAGTAAATGTTCGGGAGGGGGTGTGTGGAGTTCGAGGTCGCTAGAAAGAGAGTATTCTCCCTCGATGTCGTGAAATTTTGATGCTTTTTCTGAACCAAGTTTGAAGATTATATGGTCAACAACCAGGTTGTCCTCTTCGCTTGTTTCTGTCTCTTCTGCTGTTGGGCTCTCCCCATCCTCTGAAGATGTAGGGAATTCAACAAGGTCTGGCTCAGAGATTCCGTGGCAAGACTCTTTTTGCGTAACTAGTGTGCAGGCTTGACCAAATAGAAAACAGACCATCATGGCTACCCATAATGCTCTCCATTGTGTCTTTAGTTCTATTTTTATCTTACCTTTCATAGCTCTAAGATAGTGATTCTCTTCCTAATTGTCAAATGAGATTCTATCTTTTTGCTTTTTATAACTTTAGTATTGCTGTTGTAATTACGACAGATGGCTAGAGCGAGAGGTGTGATCTCTTGCTCTAGCCATCTGATAGTTGTATTGCTTAAATTAGTTAAGCGCTTTTAATGTTGCTAGAAGATAGTCCCAGAATCGAGCTACACTTGCTATGTTAACCTTCTCATCAGGTGAGTGAGGGAAGCGAAGTGTCGGTCCGAAAGATATCATATCCATCCCTGGGCATGCAGCACCAATAATACCGCATTCAAGCCCAGCATGTATAACATTTATTTTAGGCTCTTTGCCATATAATTCTATGTGTACATTCTTCATCGTTTCTAATATCTTAGATGAAGGGTTTGGCTGCCATCCTGGGTATGAACCAGAAAGTTCGATGCTGAATCCAGCTAGGTTGAACGTGCTTTCGATGCTTGAAGCAAGCTCCATTTTCATTGACTCGTTAGAGCTGCGAACAAGGAACTTAACACCAATTTCACCATTCTCGGCATTGATGATGGCCATGTTTGAAGATGTCTCTACGACGTCAGGCATATGAGAGATCATTCTACCTACACCATTTCTTACTGCACATACAGCGTTGATAAGGTTGTCTTGTATCTCCTCAGGGATAACACTTTTTGGAAGGTCACACTCAACAGCTTCAAACTTGATGTTTGGCTCTATGCCTTCGTAATTTGCTGTAAGTTCCTCGAAGTACTCCTCTACATATTCCATAATCTCTGATAGAGTCTCTTCAGGAAGAGTTATTATCGCAAATGCCTCGCGAGGAATTGCGTTGCGAAGAGATCCACCCTTGACCCATGCTAGGCGAGCTTCAAATTCTGAGACAGCAGTTTTTAGGAAGTTGAAAAGGATCTTATTTGCATTACCTCTTCCAAGGTGAATGTCGCATCCTGAGTGTCCACCTTTAAGACCTGTTATAGATATTTTTACAGCTACGTCTCCTGCAGGAACTTCCTCTTCGTCACGATATTTTAGTGATGCAGATACGTCTACTCCACCAGCACATCCAACAAATAGCTCTCCTTCATCCTCTGAGTCCGTGTTGATAAGTATTTTACCTTTTACGAAGCCCTCTTTAAGACCGAAAGCACCAAACATACCAGTCTCTTCATCAACCGTAACTAGTACCTCTATAGCTCCATGAGGTATAGAGGTAGACTCAAGTATAGCCATACAAGCTGCAAGGCCTATACCATTGTCAGCTCCAAGTGTTGTGTCTTGTGCTGTTACCCACTCGCCATCGATGATCAGTTTAAGAGGATCGCTTTCAAACTTGTGATCAACGTTGCTATTTTTTTGAGGAACCATATCCATGTGTGCCTGAAGTACAGCTATAGGAAGAGACTCTAGGCCTTTTGTTGCTGGTTTGCGAATTAGCACGTTTCCAGCTTCGTCAACTAATGTCTCTAGAGATAGGTTCTTGCCGAAGTTAACAAGGTGTTCTCTTATTGCCTCACAATGTCCAGATGGGTGAGGTATCTGTGAGATTTCATAGAAGTTTTTCCACAATAGTTGTGGTGCTAGTGATTTAATACTGTTCATATCTTATATTTTTAAAGATGTTTTTTTACGCTTTTGATTGACACTTTGCGACTTTCAGCAAAGAAACCATATGCTCCGAAGATAGCAAATAAAGCTGTGTTTATAGCATGGGCCACAAGGGCGAAAGCACCTGCCTCGACGGTGCCTATACCGTAGTATACAAGTGTAGTTATTGTGGCGAAGTGCCACGCTCCAATACCACCCTGAACTGGAACAATACCCGCGATGCAGGTCATTGCAAATACGACGAATGTCACTACTATTGGAAGTTGTGATGTTATCTCAAATGCTATCACCATAAAGTGAAGCTGGATGAAGTATAGTGCCCAAATAGTAATTGACCAAAAAGCATACCACCCAAAAGATGGGATTCGCGATATGGAATAGAATCCTTCCCATATATTGCGGATAGCCCTCTTTGTTTTACGAACTAGGTGAATGTGGCTGAAATTCTTTATAACTCCATATATTGAAAGAATTGATCCAATGATGATGAAGTAGAACCAAGGTGATGATATTGTATCTAGTATCTTTGGGATTATTGTTGGATGGGTGGTGAAGAAGTCTATAAAGATTGACATCTGTAGAGCAAATGCAAGTAGAATTATCAAGCAAACAGTAGCGACGTCTGTCATTCGCTCAGAAACTAAGGTGCCAATTACTTGTGTAAAACTTATATTATCTCTTTTAGCAACCATGCCACATCTTGTAAATTCGCCAATTCTTGGTAGAAGTATATTTACTCCATAATTTACAAATATGGTATTTGTTAGCTCTAGGATAGATATTTTGCTTCCTAATGGCTTGAGTAATATCTGCCAACGTATAGCTCTTGCTATATGACTTAATAGCGCGACTATGATTGATGCACCAATTAATATGTATGATGTCCCTCCTCTTAGTGCTTCTCTCAACTGATTTATATCTATATCTCTGTATACTAACCAGAAGATAATACACCCAAGAAGAAGTGGTATAACTATCTTTAGTATATCAACTATCTTTTTCTTCACAAGTTTGTATTTATTATTCAACAGAAGCAAAAGTAGGATATTTCTTGATATAAAAAAGAAAACCCCAGCATATATTGCTAGGGCGTACTTAAAAAAGAAAAGGTTGTCTCACGACAACCAGCCTCAATCTTTATTAACCTTAAAATCTAATACTATGAAAAAACCGATACAAAGATACTCTCCCCCGAACAATTTTCCAAATAAACAACAATATAAATATGTCGTACAACATTGATTTAACATAAGATTACAGTAGAAAGTGTTATTTTGCACTTGCTTATCTAGATCCTTTCTATAAAATAGTACATTTGTAGAATAAATATATGATAAGATTGGTGTGAGAAGTGACTCTATGAAGATAGTAAGGTCGACTCTACTACTTGTGGTGTTGGCGCTGTATATGGTGTGCATAAATTGCTTTATGCATACTCATATCATTAATGGTGCCCTAGTTCTCCACTCCCACCCTTATAAAAGTGAGACTACACATACTCACACTCAAAGTTCAATTGAGCTTATTCAGCAGTTATCCTGTTTTATTTCCACTGATCCTGGCTCAACGCAAGCAATAAAAGAGGCTTTTCAACATATATCCTCGTTGATAAATAGGCCTACTGTTCTGCTGTACGTTCATGTCTCAGCAGATTATCCCAGCCTTAGAGCTCCACCATATTGTTGATTCTTTAATATTTTCTTAGGTTATCTCTATAATATAGGGTTAACCTCTAGTTGTTACATCTCTTTGGTTATTACCATAGAGCAGGTTTTTCATATAATAAGAATCAAAAATAGATGAGATCTATACTATATTTTATTATGGGTGCAATATTATTGCTCCCAGTGTCGGTATTTGCAAATCAAAATGCGAGAACAAATGTTCAATTGGTTAATGGTAGAGTAGTAGATAAGGAGAGCAATGAGCCAATGCCTTATGTGAATATATTTGTAGAGAATAGCTCCGTGGGTACTACAACTGATGAGGATGGTTCATTTGTATTGGAGATTAATACCACTGATCCAATGGTTGTTTCTGTAAAGAGTCTCGGATATAAAACACTTCGTCATACTCTCTCTGCTGAAGCTTCAAAGCAGCCAATCATACTAAAACTCGAGGAGGACGTGCTAAGTGTTGATGAGGTTGTTGTTTCAGCCAATCGAAACGAAATAAGTAGAAAGATGGCTCCGACTGTTGTTAACGTTATTTCAGCAAAACAGTTTGAAGCTGTTGGTGCATGTGACCTTTCTCAATCTTTAAGTTATAAATCTGGAGTGAGGGTTGAGAATAATTGCCAGAATTGTGGCTTTCCCCAAGTGAGAATTAATGGTCTTGAGGGGCCTTATACTCAGATATTGATTGATTCAAGACCAATAGTTAGTGCATTGAGTGGTGTTTATGGTCTAGAGCAAATGCCTGTTAATATGATTGAAAGGGTTGAGGTTCTTCGTGGTGGAGGGTCTGCTCTATTTGGAGCAAATGCCATTGCTGGTGTTGTAAACATAATAACTAAAGATCCAGTGAAGAACTTTGTTTCTGTGAGTACAGAACTTCGTTCAACGGATAATGGAGCACTTCAAGAAACAGTAAATGCTAATGCCTCTCTTGTGGGTAAGGATAATAGGAGTGGTGTAACACTTTTTCAATCCTATAGAAATAGAGAGCAGTACGACCGTGATGGAGATGGCTACTCGGAGATGAGCAAACTTAATGGTCATACTCTTGGACTTCAGGCTTTCTATAGGCCTACTTTGACTAGTAAACTATCTCTTCAGTACCATACAACACATGAATTTAGGAGAGGTGGTAATGCATTTGATCTTCGTCCGCATGAGGCTGATATTGCAGAACAGACAGATCATACTATCAATAGTGGAGGTGTGAACTATGATATCTTTATCAACTCATACAAACACAAGGTGAGTGTGTATGGATCTATGCAGAGTATAAAGAGAGACAGTTACTATGGTGCAGGTCAAGATTTGAATGCATATGGTAGGAGTTCGGATCTAACGTGGATGGCTGGTGCACAAGGTGTGAATAACCTAGATAAATTTATCATATCACCTGCAACAATGACTTATGGACTGGAATTCTCTTCAAACTCTCTTCATGATGTAATGATAGCTTATGATAGGGATCTAAGGCAGGATGTGCGAATTGGTAGTGCCTTTTATCAAAATGAGTGGAGTGGTAGATATGTGAAATTACTTCTAGGAGGACGTTTGGATAAGCATAATCTTATTGACCATTTGATATTCAGCCCACGGGTAAATCTACTTTACTCACCAACTGAGTGGATGCGTTACCGAGCTAGTTACTCTACGGGTTTTAGAGCCCCTCAAGCTTATGACGAGGATTTGCATGTAGCAGCTGTAGGTGGCGAGGCAGCAGTGATTCAGCTGGCCGATGATCTTAAAGAGGAGAGGTCTACTAGCTATAGTGCTTCTGCTGATTTTGATTTTAAAATGGGGAGTGTTGATGTCACTTTCTTAGCAGAGGGATTCTATACTGATTTAAGTAATGTGTTCTATTTAGAGTCGTTGGGTAGTAATGGTGATGGGACTCTAATTCTTGAGAGGAGAAATGGCAAAGGAGCAAGAGTGGCTGGTGTGAATTTTGATCTAGGTATGGCTTATAGACGATGGGTTCAACTTCAGTTATCTTATACTTGGCAGAAGTCACAGTACAAAGAGGCTCTCAATTGGTCGGATGATCCAGAAGTAGAGCCAATAAATAACATGGTTCGTACACCAAATAGCTACGGTTCATTCACTTTAACTTCAACTCCTTTGAAGCAGACATCAATAGCCCTTTCTGGTGTTTATACAGGAAGAATGTATGTGCCTCACTTTGCTGGTTATATAGATCAAGATAGAATGGAGTATACAAACCCATTTTTTGATATGAACCTAAAGGTTAGCTATGAGTTTAAGCTTAAAGGAGGTCTGAGTGCTCAGTTGTCTACTGGGGTTCAGAATATATTTGATAGTTTCCAAAAGGATTTAGATAAAGGAGAGGATCGTGACTCTAAGTATTTTTATGGTCCAACAGCACCAAGAAGTTATGTGGTTGGGTTAAAACTGACTCTTTAATTCTTCGGTTATTTGTATAAATTAAGCGTGTAAACTCTCTTTTGAGAGCTTACACGCTTAATTTATATAGTATCATCCTTGTGGTATAATAAGTTTTTGACCAGGTTGAAGTTTGCTGCGTTCATGCATATTATTAGCTTGCAGCAATCTTTGGACTGTTGTCTGTGTTTTCTTAGCTATATTCCAAAATGAGTCACCACTTTGTACTGTATAGTATCTTGATGGTTCCATAATGTCATTATTATCTACTTGTTTAATACTCCTCGTAGAACTGTTGTTTGTAGTACTAGCTTGGTTAGTATTAACTGAAGCAGTCTCTCTAACTGCAAGCTTCTGCCCAATAGATAGCTTGTCTGAAGTTAGATTGTTTAGAGTTTTGATTTTTGAGACTGTCGTTCCATGTCTTTTAGCAATAGACCCTAAATTATCCCCCGACCTAACAGTGTAAATATCCCCTGAAGCTATGTTGGTGTTACCACCTGGAGTGTTGCCAGCCCCTGGCCTTACAGTCACTCTATGGTTTGCTAGTAGTTCATTGGCTCTATGTTTGTATATAGAATCTTCTGAAACAATGTATGATTGCATTAAGTTGAAAGGTAGTCTTAGGCTATACTCCTTCTGATTTCCAGGGATGATATCTCTTTTGTATTGAGGATTGTATGCTCTTAGTTCTTCCACAGAAACATCTAGAAGGTCTGCTATCTGTTCGAAGTGGACTCTTCTATTTATGTGTATAGTGTCCATATCAAGAGCTATAGGGGATATAGAAGGACAAATCTCATGTTCCTTATGGAAATTCATTATATAGTTTAGGGATATGAAAAGAGGTATATACTCTCTAGTGCCTTTAGGTAGTTGGTTGTAAATTGCCCAATAATCACGTTTACCTCCAGAGCGGCGTATTGCTTTGTTTAAGTTTCCTGGTCCGCAGTTATACGCAGCAAGAGTTAGGTTCCAATCACCATATATACGGTATAGCTCTTTTAGCATCTTAACTGCTGCTGTTGTAGACTTGATGGGGTCTCGTCTTTCATCTATCATTGTGCTAACCTCAAGCCCAAAGGCTTTACCTGTCGGAAGCATAAACTGCCACAAACCAGTGGCTCCAACATTTGATACTGCTTTGGGGTTAAGAGCAGACTCCAAAATGGCTATATATTTAAGTTCCAATGGTAGACTCTCTGCATCGAGAGCTTGCTCAATAATTGGGAAGTAGTATTGAGATAACCCAAGTATTCTCTCAACCATTACTCTTCGTCTACCAGTATATAGTTCTATGAAAGCCTTAACTTCTCTGCTGAAAGGCATCTCAATTTCATTAGTGATACTCTTTAGACGCTCAATGTATACCGAGTCAGGAAGAGGAGAACAGTGTGATTTGCGAGTTGTGCAACTGCTGTCTACTACCATGCGAGCTGAAATTGCCCATTGTGATACAAGAGAGTCGTATTTGGCTATTAATATATCATCCACTTCTATAGGAGTCTCTTCTTGAATGAAGATAGAGTCGGTATTAGATGTCATCTCATCTGCCATTATACATGGAGAAATAACAAACAGTGATATTAATGCAATTATAGCCTTTTTAAGAGTCATCTAGAGTTGTATTAGTTAGTAATATGTTTATTATTTCGCTTTGGAAGCAATCAAAACTTGAAGGCACACTGAAGACCAACGCCAGTAGAGGTTATCCCACGCGTTGGAGCTATAATAGTGGGTTCAAGCTGCATACTTAAATCGGGTGATATATCAAAGCTGAATAGCTGTGCATCAACGTATGCATCAACTACACCTAGAAGATATACACCAACCATACAAATAATGCTTAAGTCCCTATTTCTTCTAAAATAATCTTTCCTTTGTTTTAGAATGCGTGCATATCGCTCTTGCTGTGAGTCTATAGAAGATTGTGGTCTACCAATAAGATCAACGTAGCTGTTTGTTAATGGGTCGTTGTCCATTATGTCGAGGTATGCTTGCGAGTAGTCCCCAAGATATTGGTTGTTCCAATTTAGTGCATATACAGTACCAGCAAAACCAGCATACAGTATAGGTAGTTTCCAATACTTTCGATTATATACTTGCCCCAATCCGGGGAAAAGAGCAGAGTACCATAGTGCTTTTGTAGGATCGGGGATAAATTGAGTCACCTCTGTCATTTGAGCAGGCTCGCTAGCCACTCTAGCGGTGTCTATTCTGATTGTATCCGTTGATAGCTCTGTTATGCTCTCATTTTTTCTTTCTTGAGCAAATATTGTATTTGTTGAAAGAGAGAGCATGGTGGCTAAAACAAGGATTATTCGCATTGAATTTGTCATAAGAATGACTTTAAGAGTTTAATCCATCAAGTAGCGATATAAGACGTTCTAGGTCCTCCTCAGAGGTGAAAGGTATAGAGATCTTACCTTTGCCCTTAGGGTCCATAGATAATTGAACTTTAGCATTGAAGAAGTTCCCTAGATGCTTCTTTAAAAGTGTATATTCCTCAGGTAGTGAGCCTTTTTTAGATTTACTATTTAGGGCTTCTTTCATCTCACCACCAGCATTGATTGTACGAACTATCTCCTCAACTCTTCTAACTGATAATCCTTGATCTAGAATCTCATTGTAGACATTTAATTGAGTAGAAGGTTCACCTATAGAGATTAGAGCACGAGCGTGTCCCATGTCTATCTTCTTATTCTTGATTCCCATCTGTATAGTAGCTGGGAGTTTTAATAGTCGTAGGTAGTTTGTTATTGTAGATCTATTCTTTCCAACTCTTTCGCTTAATCTCTCTTGTGTTAGAGAATATTGGTCTATAAGATTTTGGTAAGCTAAGGCTATCTCTATTGAGTTAAGATCCTCACGCTGTATATTCTCAATAAGAGCCATCTCTAGGAGCTCGCTATCACTTACGCTTCTAACGTAGGCTGGGATAGTTGTTAGTCCAGCAAGTTTAGATGCTCTGTAGCGTCTCTCACCTGCTATAATTTGATAGTTGTTGTGAGAAATCTCTCTTAACGTTATAGGCTGAATAACACCTAAGCTCTTAATTGATTGAGAAAGTTCGTGAAGTGTGTTGGGGTCAATCTCTCGACGAGGTTGATCAGGGTTTGGGTGTATGAATTCTAGTTCAATCTCATTTATAGATGATGAGCCACTTATCTTTACATCTTCTAATGTAATAAGTGCATCAAGTCCTCTTCCTAGTACTCCTTTTTTAGGGAATGCCATAGTTCAATCCTTTCTATTATCTGTTATTCTTCTTTATGATCTCCGCAGCTAGCTGAAGGTGGTTCTTCGCACCTTTAGATTCTGGATCGTAGTACATCACTGGTAGTCCGTGGCTAGGAGCTTCACTCAATCTAATATTACGATGTATTACAGCGTCAAATACCATAGTCCCAAAGTGTTGCTTTAGCTCTTCGTATATTTGGTTTGCAAGGCGAAGCCTATTGTCATACATTGTTAGAAGAAACCCTTCAATATCAAGTTTAGGGTTGAGCTTTGATTTAATAATCTTTATCGTGTTTAGTAATTTGCTTATTCCCTCCAATGCAAAATATTCTGCTTGAACAGGAATAACAACTGAGTCTGCTGCTGTTAGTGCGTTTACAGTTATCAGACCAAGTGACGGAGAGCAGTCTATGAGTATGAAGTCATAGTTCTCCTTGACAGTGGCTAATAAGCGCTCAAGTATTCTCTCTCTGTTTGGGCTGTTTAGTAGCTCAAGCTCAGCACCAACAAGATCTATTCGGGAGCATACAATGTCAAGGTTGTCGAAATTAGTCTTTATTGAAGCTTCTTGAATTGAAACGTTGTTTACAAGACATTCGTATATGGATGTTTCGGTAGTACGTACATCCACGCCTAGTCCTGATGAGGCGTTCGCCTGAGGATCTGCATCTAATACTAATACCTTTTTACCTAGTGAAGCCAATGCGGCTGCCAGATTGATCGTGGTAGTTGTTTTACCAACTCCACCTTTCTGATTCGCTAATGCAATTACTTTACCCATACTTTATTCTATTGGTTGTAAGGATATAAGACGGAGCTTAAATCCTGTCGCAAAGAAAAGAATAAAATGTTTCACGAAGCGAAGAAAACAGGAAACAATTTCTCAAACTGTTGAAAAGTTGCTCCATTTGTTGATAACAGTACCATAAACAAGTGATCTATAAGAGGCACTTTTGTCTTTCAGATAGTTAAAGATTACACAAAGGCTCAATTCATAGAGATTTAGATAGTTTATTTTATTACTTTTGCGGCTGATTTTACACAACGGACAAAACTATAACGTTTCAGTATGAAACCAATGAACAGAGAAAAATTTGAGATGGTCGCAAAGACCTTTGCCGAGTTAGAAGATGTATTGGCTGAAGAGCTTATCAATATTGGCGCAGACGAGGTCGAGATCGGCCGAAGAATGGTATCCTTCAAGGGGGATCTCGAGATGATGTATAAAGCAAATCTCAATTTGCGTACTGCAGTACGTATTTTGAAGCCTATTGCCAAATTTAAAGCTAAGAGTACTGATGAAGTTTATGAACAGATAAAAAAGATCCGTTGGGAAGAAATCATTAGTGAAGATCAAACCTTCTCTATAGATACAACTGTCTTCTCTGATGAGTTTAGTCACTCTAAGTTTTTGACTTACCGTATTAAAGATGGTATTGTAGATTATTTTATGGAGAAGTTTGATCGTCGTCCTAATGTTCGTATGATGAATACTGACATTATGATCAACTTTCACGTTGCTCAAGAGCAATGTACCGTGTCTCTAGATAGTTCTGGAGAGTCATTGCACAAACGTGGATGGCGTGTAGACCAAACAGAGGCTCCATTGAATGAAGTGTTGGCTGCTGGTATGGTTTTGAAAACAGGATGGAGAGGCGATTCCAATTTATTAGACCCTATGTGTGGTTCTGGTACTATCCTTATTGAAGCAGCAATGATTGCTCTAAATATTCCTCCTGGGATCTTCCGTAAGAATTTTGCATTTGAGAAGTGGCCAAACTTTGATCAAGAGCTTTTCGATAAACTATATAACGATGATTCTCAAGAACGCGACTTCTTATTTAAGATAACGGGTTCAGATATGTCGGCGCAAGCATTAGCTATTGCTGAGCAGAACATTAAGAATGCTGGTGTTGGAAAATATATAGAGCTGGTTCAAAAAGATTTTAGAGATTATAATGAATCTCCAGAGAATACTTTGGTTATAATGAACCCTCCTTATGGAGAAAGAATATCTACACGTGACCTTTTGGGGCTTTATCAAATGATAGGTGAGCGCCTTAAACATGTCTTCGTAGGTTG
This sequence comes from Bacteroidales bacterium, assembly GCA_051652645.1. Taxonomy (GTDB): domain Bacteria; phylum Bacteroidota; class Bacteroidia; order Bacteroidales; family UBA7332; genus UBA7332. The sequence continues at coordinate 44,944 of JBOFUP010000024.1, read as the reverse complement.
TAAATCATGGGTTCTAAGCTACCGTTATGAGTGTTTTGAGCAGATTGGTCTTCGCCCTTCAGCAAAACTAAAATTGAACAATGGTGGACTTGACTGTGAGTTCCGTCGTTATGAGATTTTTGAAGGTAAGCAGAAGGACTTTAAGCGCCAAGTTGCTGATGGAGAGATTGAAAACCCATTCGCTAAGAAGGAAGGTGAGGTTATGACTGTGCGTAAGCGTCCTGAAGGTGAGGCTAGTGATTTTGATCGTGCCGAAGCTAGAGGCGGATTCGCTGGTAACGACAGGGGTGAGCGCCAAAGTGAGCGTAGATCTTTCTTTGATAAAAAAGGAGGTGACCGCAAACCATTTGGCGATAGAGGCGACCGCAAACCATTCGGCGATAGAGGTGACCGCAAACCATTTGGCGATAGAGGTGACCGCAAACCATTCGGCGATAGAGGTGACCGTAAACCATTCGGCGATAGAGGTGACCGCAAACCATTCGGCGATAGAGGCGACCGCAAACCATTTGGCGATAGAGGTGACCGCAAACCATTCGGCGATAGAGGTGACCGTAAACCATTCGGCGATAGAGGTGACCGCAAACCATTCGGTGATAGAGGTGACCGTAAACCATTTGGCGATAGAGGCGACCGCAAACCATTCGGTGATAGAGGTGACCGCAAACCATTTGGCGATAGAGGCGACCGCAAACCATTTGGCGATAGAGGCGACCGCAAACCATTCGGTGATAGAGGTGACCGCAAACCATTTGGCGATAGAGGCGACCGCAAACCATTTGGCGATAGAGGCGACCGCAAACCATTTGGCGATAGAGGCGACCGCAAACCATTCGGCGATAGAGGCGACCGCAAACCATTCGGTGATAGAGGCGACCGCAAACCATTCGGCGATAGTCGTAGAGATAAATAGATATAAAATAGGCGTGAAGAGTGTGGGGTTACTCCCATTACTCTTCACGCTTTGTATTTTTTGAAATAGTAGTTTAACAACCATATAACAGAAAACAAACAGACTAAAAAGAACTATGAACATTCTATTACTTGGATCAGGAGGACGCGAGAACGCTTTGGCATGGAAGATTAAACAGAGCCCTAAAGTTGATAAACTATTCATAGCTCCTGGTAATGCAGGAACAGCATTGCTTGGTCAAAACGTAGCAATTTCAGCTACTGATTTCCCAAAGATCAAGGAGTTCGTTTTGGAAAATAGTGTAACGATGGTAGTAGTTGGACCAGAGGATCCGCTAGTAAAAGGTGTATATGACTATTTCAAAAATGATGAACAATTATCTTCAATATCAGTTATTGGCCCATCTAAGGAGGGAGCTAGATTAGAAGGTAGTAAAGATTTTGCAAAAGCATTTATGATGCGTCACGATATTCCAACGGCTAAATATGAAAGCTTCACCCTAGAGACACTAGAGGATGGTTATCGTTTTCTCGAATCTCTTGAAGCTCCTTATGTTTTGAAGGCAGACGGTTTAGCTGCTGGGAAAGGAGTTTTGATTATTGACTCTCTTGATGAGGCTAAGAGTGAGCTAGCTAAAATGCTTGATGGTATGTTCGGGGATGCTAGTGCCACTGTTGTTATAGAAGAGTTTCTAGATGGAATTGAGTGCTCTGTATTTGTGCTTTCAGACGGAGATAACTATAAGATTCTTCCTGTTGCAAAGGATTACAAACGTATTGGTGAAGGAGATAAAGGCCTAAATACAGGAGGTATGGGTGCCGTTTCACCGGTACCTTTTGCTGATGCAGCATTCATGTCCGCTGTAGAGGAGCGTATTGTTCGTCCAACTATTAAAGGATTGAAGAGTGAGGGTATTGAATACAAAGGGTTTATTTTCCTAGGTTTGATTCGCGTTAAGGGTGAACCAGTAGTTATTGAATATAATGTACGGATGGGTGATCCAGAAACTGAAGCTGTTATGCTTAGAGTGGATTCTGATCTGGTGGATCTTCTTGAAGGCGTAGCTCAGGGCAACCTAGATACAAGAGAGCTTAAAGAGGACCCAAGAGCTGCAGTAACAGTAATGCTTGTCTCTGGAGGATACCCCTCTGAGTTTACTAAGGGTTTTGAGATAACTGGTCTTGAATCTGTAACGGACTCTATTCTTTTCCATGCAGGTACAGATATTAAGGATGGTAAGTTGGTGACTAATGGTGGGCGTGTCATTGCCGTGAGTTCATATGGTTCATCCAAAGAAGAAGCACTAGCTAAATCTTTCTCAAATGCTAAAAGTATAGAGTACAGCGGTAAGTATTTCAGAAGTGATATCGGTTTTGACTTATAGTCTTAATAGATAATATGTATATAAATAGTTTACCCAATGAGTAACAGCTTACAGGTAAAAGCAATAAAAAGTGTATGGAGTGTCCCAACTACTGTTGGGGCACTTCTGCTCTTTACTATATTGCAGATAGTATCAAAAGGTCTCTGGTATGAGGGTTTTTTCTTGAATTTCACCTACATGTCAGATATGTTAAATGTTTTTCTTCTAGCTCTTGTGGCTCTTATAGGTGGTACATTGGCTCATCTATTAGTGGGTAATTTCAATCTAATTAGAGAGAATACTCTTTTGCCATTTATGTTCTTTGTTTTGATGAGCCTTCAGTTCATTATTCCAACTACTGAACTAGTGACAGGTATTGCAGTATTATTCTCAATAGGTAGTTACTTCTTTTTATTTAGTAGCTATGCCCTTAAGAACTCACAACGTTTGCTATTCAATAATGCTCTACTTATTTCTATAGCATCACTATTTAATCCTCAACTGATATTTATACTACCAATATTTGCACCAGCTCTTTTCATGATGCGAATAGTAAGTTCGGCTAATCTTCTAGCAATACTTTTTGGATTAATAGCACCATATATAGTAGCTTTATCTATCTATGTCAATAGTGATACATTTCCGCTGTGGCTAGAACGAATAACCCAAGTCATAATATTTGATTGGATAGCTTTAGAGGATCTGTTTACTCAGATAGCATTAAATCAGCTCTTTACCATATCAATTGTTACTGCAGCCATTATTGGTGGGATGAGTACTTTTCAGCAAGATAAGGTAAAGTCAAGAAGCTGTTATCAGTTCTTGATGATTGTATTTTATTACGCTGAATTTATTAGATTCTCTCACTATAGTGATGCTGAGATGTTCGGATGGATTGCTAACTTTGCAGGAGCTCTCCTTTTATCTCACTATTTCACTCTTAATAGGAGTAAGCTTACATCGATCTTGTTTTCAATTGTTGTTTTAGCATATATTTTACTAGCAGGTTATAATAATATTTTAAGCTTATGATAGAGTTTGCAGAGTGGGGTTATATTGGTCTTTTTATTGCCTCCTTTCTTGCTGCCACTATACTCCCATTTAGTTCTGAGGTGGTCTTTAGTGCTTTAGTTTTAGCAGGTATGGACCAGTGGGGCTGTGTTTTTGCAGCTACTTTAGGTAATTGGCTTGGAGGTATGAGTTGTTATTGGCTCGGTATGCAGGGTAAAATAGAATGGATAGAGAAGTATTTAAAGGTATCAGAAGATAAACTTAATCGTTTTCAGTCTTGGCTTAACAAAAGAGGAGCGTGGACCTCTTTCTTTGCTTTTCTACCTGGCATAGGGGATATTATTGCTGTAGCACTAGGGTATATGCGTACTAATGTTTACCTAGTATCTTTTTGGATGCTTCTGGGCAAGTTTATTCGTTATGTACTATTTATTGAGGGTGTAAATCAAGTAGTAAGTTGGATTTAGTATCACTTTGTGAACTATTATGTCCTATAAGCCTTTTGTTTGTTAATAAATAGCAGCTATCCTTGCAAGTATGAAATAATCGAGTACCTTTGTATCACAAACATCGCGGGATGGAGCAGTGGTAGCTCGTTGGGCTCATAACCCAAAGGTCATCGGTTCGAGTCCGGTTCCCGCAACTAGGTAAAAGGTTCAAAAGTTAGAGATAACTTTTGAGCCTTTTTTTGTTATCTAATATCCGCCATTGTAACCATTTCTACTTAAAAGATAGAAATCTGCTTGTAAGCAAAAAAAGCTAAGGGTTTAGGGTGTAAACTCTAAGGATTTAGGGGTAAAAGCCTTAGAGTTTTGGAGTGCAAGGCAGTGCGTTTTTAGTGTTTAGCCTTAGGGTAACTGCTGTTTTGCTGAGGTTTTTCTCCACTCACCTATATCATAAGAGCTATGTTACCACTTGGTTAGATCTATTGATTTATTATTCCCAATTAGAAATACCTATTTAGTGATCGTTGAACAACCGCAGTACTGAAGGCGCGGCAAGCTGTCATTCATAGGAGAATGGGGTCTCTGTTATTTTGTAAAATTGAGATGATAAGTAGTGATTTCAAACTCACAGAGTTTAAAATCTGTTTTTGGGATCTACGTCCATGTAGTATTAACAGTTTATTGTCCTTAAATTTACTTTTGACTCTTGTCGAAATTTGATTCCATATTGAATAGTGCAGCTGTCTGTTGGATTAGTGTTAATATCTATCTAGTATTTAAACTAATTATTTTGGTTGCAATAGAATTCTATTGCAACCTATTGCAACCGTCTATTGCCACCCCTAAATGTTTGATCTCTAAAGAGTGTTGCAATATGGCAATAGAAAACGGCAAAACTAAGACTCTGTGAGATGATTTTACCATTTCATTAATAGTGATTTGTTAAATGGCGTGATTTGATAACTGTGATACGATAAGAGTAGTTCAATATTATTCTATAGGTAAGCTTTGCTGTTTTGATAAAGAATATGGCTAGCTGAGTGTTTGAACACAGGCTAGCCATATTGATGTTTCTTTAATTAACCCTATTAACTAGATATTGAGTCCCATGTTTGACTCTTCTTAATAGGAAGTTATGCTTCTTAAATATACGACCGAATGAGTTTAGGCCTTTGTTTCCAAGTTTGAGCTTACTCTCTTTACGTATGTAGAGATAGATTTCGGTAGGGGAGAGCCACTCACCGATGGTTTCATCTTCTGTTGGTTCGAAGTAGTGAAGTAGTAGGCTCTCCTCTGTTGTTCTAAGGTCGAACTCACTATTTGCTTCACTCTGGGAATTAGCCTGCTCTTGGTCAAACCAGTACATTTCGCCATTGTTAAGTTGTGCAACAGCTTGAGCATATAGTTGAGGGTAGTTTATCTCCTTGTTATTGTCTATTGCACCTTTTATCTTTACGCATAGGTAACGTCGTGAGCCCGTTGGATCGCTCAGTAGATCATCGTTGTTGCAGGTTGCAATGAATGAGCTGTATCGACGAAGAGGTTTACTAGTCGTCTCGTATGGTTTGCGTATATTGATCACGGACTTTTGTACTACATGCTTTAGGAAGCTTTGGTAGCTGCTGCTTATTGAATCAAACTCATCGAGGTTGATAAGTGAGTAGCGTGTAAGAGATAACATAGCTTCCTGCTTCTTTGTTATGTCTATCGAGTCAGTATAGTACTCTTGTAGCTCAGGAGGTAGTAGTCTTTTGCAGAAGGTTGACTTGCCGCATGCTTGATCACCAATTAGTAGAGGTAATGAGCTGTTGGCATATTGCTTGTTTAGCTGTAGCCAACCAGCGACCATACCAAGGAACCATATTCTGAAATTAGCAATCCATAGCATCTGATTTGTACACTCTATCCTTCTTGCCATATCACCAATATGGTCATCACCATCCCATTGAGGTAGTTCCTCTAGGTATCTGTCGATAGGGTTATATACTGGAGTCTTGGAGGAGTAGATATAGCGGCTGATGTCACGGTCCCACACTCTGAGTCCCTCGGAAAGAGCATCAATGGAGATTGTATTGAGCGCGAATTTGTCTACACTTTTGAAGGGGGTGTAGAAGCTTAGTTTCTGACGATACTCAATCTGATCATTAAGAGTATTTCGTCTCACTTCATACCTTCTCTCCATAAAGCTCTTTAGCTCCATTGCTTCACGCTTAATTCTTGGAATTAGGGGATTCTTTCCAAAGTGCTTCTCAACTTCGTAGCCCGAACGGAATATGGTTCGAACCTCCTCTTCGTGGTCTTTCATATCCCCATAGTGAAGAATATTATATATTGCCTGCTCTTCATCTATGCCTGCAGCGAAGCATCCCTTCATGAAGGCAATGATGAAGTTTCGTCTATAGATGTGTGGGTCATCGTTGTGTTCTACCTCGAGAGCTTTCATGAGAGCCTCGGAGAAATTATAGGTGTCTATCTCTGCTTTGCTTTTGAAGAGTAGTCCAAGGTTACTGTTGTAAGGTTTTATATCATATGCCGATGGATGCCAACTATTATCTTGGAGGTTATCTGTTGGTTGCTCTATTGATATTGCTAGTGAATCAGGGTTGTAGTATAGATCTGGATCAAGAGATAGACGTATGGCGTAGTTGAGTTGAGTGCTTCGCAGCTCAATGCGTGAGTCTATCTGCATCTTAAAGAAGTCGGCTGCTTTCTTGCATGCAGCAGTGTGAAAGAGTTGTGCATGGTGTTCATAGATGGGTAGTGAACCATCAGTTAGGGTGAAGCGTATGATGATTTTTACGCTTAGTGCAGTGCAACCGATAAAGGTCAGGTGTATCTGTGGTATCTGGGCTATACGATCTCTTAGTGCTGTAGCCTCAGATTGTGAGGATAGGTTTCTGATCTCAAGTATCACGAGACCATTGTAGCTCACAAACCTATCCCCATTGTAGTGGCTAGATATGCCAACGTGTGGTATTAAATCTCGAAATGGGGCGTTGAGTCCTTGCTTCGAGAAGGCACGGAGTCGACGTAGGTCGTTTATCCTATGTCGTGTCACACCATTTTTAAGTTTGCTGATAAGTGATTCCGCAGAGATGGAACCCCTGTTTTTCATTGAGGAAGAGTAAATGTTTAGCTTCATAGAATGGGATTATGGTTAATCCCTAAATATAGTAAATCATAACTCCAAAGTCAAGTAAATGAGCGATTATTTGTATTCTAAGTAGCAGTAGTAGTGATGTTTAGGATAACTAGTAGTACATTTGCCCAATATCTCTATTTCTTTTTTTTGGAGATATTACTGTGAATGATTTTGCATATCCTATAAGCAAGGAGTGAGTGCTTAGGAGAGTGGATATATAGTTAGCCTCTGTTTTCATACCATCGTACATATAACCAACCCTTATTGTTGATTTTTTAATAGGTAGATCTATTGTTACAAGTGAATTTAAAGCTAGGTGATTATGAAAAGAACCGAATTTGACAACTCCATGTTTATTTCCGAGTCCAAAAATCTCGTAATATGACTGACCAAATTTAGGTGCAAAATAGATACCTGCAAATGGTGTAGAAATTGATGCCCTAATAAGAATAGGGTACTGCTTAATATTAAGCTGATATGTAGCCATCGCAGCTACTCTAAGGTTTGCCATGGCTTTTGCTGTTGCTGGATTATTCCCATTGCGTTGGTTGTGAATAAAACCAACGATACCTTCAGCTTGAGATCCTGCATATAGTTTTATAGGAGATTCCATTGGGATCTTGTATAGCACACCTCCTTGGTAGGATAGAGTACCTGCAGTAGTTGTATTGTTTTGAGCAGGATTCTGTGTTGATGCAATGTTTAACTTTAAAAATTGTTGAAAGCTAAACCTATTACCCCATTTTGGTAAAGAGTATACTCTCTCATGAAGAACCTGAAATCCAGTTCCTTCATAATACAGAGGAGAAAGGTAGGTATCTTGTATAGTAGCACTTCCTATACCGAACATAGTAGATGTTAGTATGCTACTATTGCTTTCTTGAGCTCTAGAAAATATGGTAATAAGTAGCATTACTATTACGAGTAGTATCTTGTTTGGTTTTTTCATTATCTCTTATATTAATTGACGATTAAAGGGAATAACCAAGATCTTATCTCCATATTGGAGGAAAGAAGGCATCTTCTATATGCTCTATAGAGGTTTGGTTTCCATTTATTATAACAGAAATAACATCAAATCGAATATCGAAATCAATATTATATCTTCTTATGTATCCATCTGCAGCTGTTATGAGGTTTCTCATCTTCTTCTCATCAATAGCATCTGAAGGGTGTGCATATTCAATATCTTTTCGGCTTTTTACTTCAACGAAGATTATCTCATTATCCTTTCTAGCTATGATATCTATCTCTAGTTTACCACATCTCCAGTTGGACTCTTTAATAATATATCCTTTTTCAATGAGATGGTTGATAGCTAACTGTTCGCCATCAACCCCTCTCTGATTATGTATTGCCATAGAGAACTCTCTTTAGGGTTGTCGTCTAAGAATATTTATAGCACTCTCAATTATTGGGTCTATGCGATCTATCCTATCTTCCTCCGTGAAGGCAACATTAATATCCGGTTCAATACCAAACTCTGTATGCTCTCCTATCTCATTTAATATTGGAGAAGCGGAGAATCTAACCCCCCATCCTATTGGTAGTTCTGAAGAGAATGGGAGTCCACTACCACCCCCTGTCCTATCACCAACTATTGTAACATTTGGTAGTTGTCGCATAACCATGACAAAGAAATTTGTGGCACTATAGCTATTCCTGTTGCAAAGAACAACTACAGGTTTTTCCCAAATTTTGCCACTATATGGGGTAATGTTAATATCCATAGGAGATGAGAAGTCGTCGTGGCCTTTCCCAGTCTTATGCTGTATATACCCAACCCTTGTTGTTTTTTCGAAGAAACGAGAAGCAAGTATTTCAGCATAACTTAGACTACCACCTCCATTGTGTCTTACGTCAATAATTATACCTGGACTATTGCTAAAACGGGAAAATATAGCATCAATTCCTGAATGAGAGATACCACTTGAGAAGCTTGCGTATCTTACATATCCTATGCTGTCACGAAGAGTGGTGTATCTAAGTCCACCCGTAATACTGTAGTTCTTGCCTAAATATTTCTTTGTTATATCCTCATAATAGTTTTCAGAATAATCTTCAAACCAATTCCAATATCTTGCTATATCAAATGATGAATATAGGTTTACGTGACCATCTTTTAGTTCGGACAGCATACTTCCGAATAGGTAGAATAGTTGTTCCTTTGTATAGCATGTGTCAAGCCCTGATCTATACTTCTCTTTTACATCCCTCCAATCAACACTTTTATATGAGAAGAAGCAGTATCTACTGTCTAGAGTCTCCCAAAGCATATCGAAATTTTCTTGCTTCGAGTATGGATTTACTCTCTCTATACAGCTAGTAAGCAATAGAATAGTAATGATAGGAAGTGCTATGCATTTGTTTAATATTGTTTGTTTCAGCATGTTGTAGTCAATTAGTATTTAGTTTAACGTCTAAAATTATGTTTTTGTTTTAAGATTTAATCAATTATTGCCTTAAATCAAAGGAACATTTCCTCTATTTCGGTTGTTGCATTGTTGTAATTATAATATTATTTCTCTCATTAGTTGGGATATGTGAGATATATAGATATATTTGTTTTTTTGATATTAGAACTGAGCTAAAATGTATAAATAGTTATCTTTACGCTCAATTTGCAATAAAAATATAAGATGAATTTAAATAAATAGGAACAATATGACACAAAAGGTTCGTTACCTCTTATTTCTCCTCACACTTTTCATGGGGAGTGTTGCCATATATGCACAAGGCAAGCCTTCGTTTACTGTCGAATTAAAGGTATTTGATAAATCAACAAAAGAGCCTATGGTGGCTACTGTTTGTCAATTTAAGAACCTAGGGATCTTTGCTGTAACAGATTTGAATGGTGTTGCTATACTTAAGAATGTTCCTAAGGGTGAGGCAATCTTGGAAATATCATCCTTAGGATATGAGCCATTTGTTAATAGGATGATTATAAGTAAGGATATCTCTGCTCAAGTTCCTTTAGTTGAGACTTCCTTGGCTTTAAAGGAGGTTACCGTTACTGCAAGAGCAAGTGCGGCAGGAGCTTCAACAGGTTCTACTATTGGTCGTCAAGCTATGGATCACCTTCAAGCGAATAGTTTGAAAGATTTGATGGAGCTTCTTCCTGGACAATTAGCGCAGAACAACGATATGACATCGGCGCAAACAATTCAGATAAGAAGTTTAGGAACTGACCCAAACAACTCCTTTGGTGCTTCTGTGATTATCGATGGAGTACCTGTGTCTAATAATACACAAGTAGGAAGTGGAGGATCAAATGTTAGTAGTGTGTCTCAAGGTATAGATTTGAGATCTATTGGCACTGATGATATAGAGTCAGTAGAGGTTATTAGGGGAATACCTTCAGCAGAGTATGGTGACCTTACTTCTGGAGCTGTAATTGTCAACTCAAAAGTTGGTCATACACCATGGGAGGTGAGAGCAAAGATTAACCCAACAACAATAAACTCATCAGTATCTAAGGGTTTTAGATTTGCTGGTAAGGGAGGTAGTTTAAATACGAGTTTTAACTATGCACAAGCATGGGGTGATCCACGTTCGAAAACAAGATCATTTGACCGTATTTCTGGTTCGGTGAATTACTCAAACAAGCTATCTAAGAATTTCTATACAACGTACAAACTGAGAGTCAATTCTCTTTTAGATTCACAGAAGAAGGATCCAGATCAAATCCAAGATGGAACATTTACTAGTGATAAGGACATAGCAATAAACTTCTCTCACGATGGTAAGTTGTCATTGAATAAACCATTGGCTCGTACATTATCTTATGTTGTAGGGTTATCTATAGCTGAGAGAAAATCAGAAAAGACTGCTATTGTATCGGCAAATGGTAATCTTCCTATATTAAATTCTCAAGAGACTGGTTATTTTGAGATTCCTGTGGTGACGAGATCTTATACAGCTACGGGAGGTACAATCAGTCAGCCCAAATCTTTCTATGCCAAGCTTACGAATAGCTTCTTTGCAAATGTTGGGCAATGGAGAAATAACTTCAAAATGGGTGTTGAGTATAGACACGAAAGTAATAAGGGTGAAGGACGATATAACGAGGATAATGACTTGCCATTAACACCAAATAGCAATGGTAGACCACGTCCATACTATGATATACCAGCTCTTAATCAGATCTCTGGATACTTAGAAGATAATATGAGTTATAAGATAGGTAAGCGTCGTCTTTCTCTTACTGCTGGGGTACGATATCAAATGTTGCAACCAGGGAAAGAGGAGATGGTTTGGTCATTGTCTCCACGCCTTAACTTCTCAGCCGATTTAGCTAAATGGGCTGTGTTAAGAGCCGGATACGGTGTCTCATCTAAGACTCCTGGTTTAGGTCACCTTTATCCAGATAAGAGATATATAGATCGTCTAGCAGCTGACTTGAGCTATAGGGTATTACCTACTGATGCAACTCAAAGAGTTGTTTATTACTATACTCATGTTGTAGATGTGGAGAGAAGTAAGGATCTAAAGAATGTGAACAATCAGAAATTTGAGATCGGAATAGACTTCCGTTTGCCACAAGATAGAAGAATTTCAGTACTTTACTATAATGATAGAACTAAGAATGGTTTTGGAAACTACTCAGAGATATTACCATTCACAGCTAATAGATATGAATATAGTAACTCCTCGACAAATAATATTTTTGAAGGGAAGAAGCCAACCCTAAATGATGTATCTGTTTTGCATGTAGATACCGTATTTACCAATTCAGGTCGTATTGGTAATACCGAACGTAGCTTTAACCAAGGAGTGGAAGTTGAAGCTTCGCTTGGTACAATTGAGGCTATCCGTACATCATTCTTTTTGACAGGAGCCTTTATGGAGACTAAGAGATCAAGTTCAGGACCTTCTTACTCAAGACCATCTAAATTTCAACCATCGAACAACTATCCTGACGTAAATGCCTCACCCTATAGAGTGGAATATGCATCAGATGCTACACAAACTATTGATAGGAGATTTAGTACAATGCTAAGGGCTGTGTATAATATACCAAGATTAAGGATGGTAGCTTCAGGTTCAATGCAGGTTGTTTGGTATAATTTCAATATTACCACAAATCAACTTCAAGTACCAATTGCAATATTAAGAGTAGACGATAATCTAAACATAAATAGATATGTTGTAACTCAAGCTATGTTAGATAATCCAGACTATGTTATTTTTAGGGATGGACAGACAGAATATTATCTAAAGGATGAGATAATTGATCCTAAGGATAATCCTGCAACTAAACAACCAATAACATTCCAAATCAATGCTAGATTGACCAAGGATATTACTAAATTAGCTAGTTTCTCTTTCTACGCAAGCAACGCCTTCTTCTACGAACCATGGAAGAAGCCAATTAGTGGTGGATCGACAACAGTAACAGAGCGTAATACTGGAACATTCAATTTCGGTATGGAGTTTACACTTAAACTGTAATAGGTAAATATTAATTAGATAGGTTATTATGAGACTAATAAATAAATATATAGCTATAACGCTATTTCTCCTTATCTCTCTCTCTTTTTCATCATGTAGAGAGAGAGGAGGGAGCATAGAGATTTTGTCTAATGTTTCTATACAGGTTATACTACCTGAAGGGTATGATCAGGACGAGGATGCTGGGTTGACTGTTGTAATGAGAGGAGCAAGAACCTCTTATAGTTCAACAACGGATGAAGCTGGAGTTGCAATATTTGAAGATGTATTACCAGATTATTATACTATTTCAGCATCAAAGTCTATTTCACCATCTCTAATCCTTTCAGGTCAGAGGATTAATTATGAGATACTTTCAAGTGAACAATCCAATGTGGAGATTGACCTAAATGAGGTTATAAAAACATCTTTCGTTGTAAGCAAAATCTATGCCTCAGGAGTCAAGGATGATGCAAATAAGAACTATACAGCTGATGTATACATAGAGTTTTATAATAATTCGGATGAGGATGTATTGTTAGATAGTACATACTACTTTGCAATTAGTGAATCGGAGTCAACACCAGCTTATCCAGCAAAAGATTCTGTTGATTACTTCTTTGCGCGTCAAGTGTTTCGTTTTATTAAAGATGGAACAGTGAAGATTGTCCCTCCTGGAGAGTCTATTCTTGTATCAAATAGTGCAGTTGACCACACGCAGAACGCCTCTAAATCTATAAATCTAACGATGTCTGATTTTGAAGCAAAGGATCTAAATGGTAAGGTTCAAAATAATCCTACTGTACCTGCTTTGGAGCAAATTTTCACAACTTTTGCTTCTATTACTAATATGAATATGGTTAGAGCAGGCGAGAATGGGATAGTTCTGTTCTCTACTAATGACAACGTTAGGGATTGGCCTTCGTATAACGTACCAGGCAAACCTACATCTTCAAACTTTTATATTCGCATACCTAATAGCACTATCTTAGATGGTATTGAAGTGTTAAAGAGTAATGTAACCCCAACTGATGTGTTGAATCGCAAGCGTATGTCTTCAAAGGTTGATCAAGGTTATGCATCAATATCAAATACATCAGGCTATAATGGAGAAGTAATATCTCGTATATTATCAATTGATGAGGATGGTAAAGTAACTCTTACTGATACGAATAATTCAAGTAATGACTCCTTCGTATCTGATCAAGTTAAACCTAAGTTATATAACTACTAATCAGAATACAATGAAAAAAATAGAGATATTAGCTTCCTTACTATTCTGTATGGGTGCAACCTTGCTTAAAGCTCAAGATACGAAAGTAGAAAAACCTCTCTCTAATCAAGAGAGAGAGATTAAGATATCTAGTATGAGTTGGGGGGGAAGTAATAATGCTGCAGGTCTTGCTCTTGAGGAGTATAATCAGCATGGTCAGAGTGAAGTGTCGGGCTATCTATCAGGTGGTGATTTACATAGATCTCAAGAGGGAGACGCCATAAATGGCATTAGGTTTAAGACTGATAGATACGATAGAATAACTCCAAGATTTATTGTTTGGGGATCATTTCAATTTGATATGAATCGCGAAACAAATAGAGCATGGTCTGATGTAATTGATACATATGGAGGGACACCTTACATTTTTGGGAGTGCAATTCCAGCAGACTATGATAGCCAATTCTTTGATTTTAAAGCTAAGATAGCGCATCATACAACTGATAAATTGAAGTTAGGAGCCTCGATAGATTATTTGGTTGGAGATGTATCTAGGCTAAGAGACCCAAGAAGTCGTAGTTACTTGGCTGATTACTCTATAGCTCCAGCCATAACATATACTTTTACTAATAGATTCACGCTTGGGGCACTAGTATCTTATCGCTATCGAAAAGAGAAGATGCCTAATGTAAAGACAGAGCAAGAGGATCCTAATTTTAACTACTATCCTATGGTTGGTCTTGAGAATGGGGAGGAGCCTCGTCTAAACCCAGGTGCAGAGAATGGTAATGGTATTCTAAGAGGATTTAATGCTTTTAGAAGACAGTTCGTGAGTGATTTTTGGGGAGGGGAGATACAAGCTTCTTATATGATAGGAGCTGTCAAATGGATTTCCTCATTGGGGTATGAAATTGAAAACCAAGAGGTACTTGGTGATACAAGAAGATCACCTGGAGAGTATCTCTCGGATAGATTAAATATATCGTCTAGAGTTATTGCTGATCGTGGGGATTATTCTCATTTAGCATCAATAGAAGCATCCTTATATAGTGCTCAAGCAAATGAGTTTATACAATCTCTTAATGAGATTCGAGACCCTGCTACAGGTATTACATCTAAAGAGTGGATAACAAACTTTGTATATAAGAATCAGTATGAGGTTGATAAAATGGATCTTGACCTTTCTTACAGATTAAATAAATTAGATAATAATAGGTCTGGTTATAGATGGTACGCTGGAGCAGAGGTTAATTATTCAGCATTCGAGAACAAGTATAACGTTCCATTATCTTATCTCAAGGTTGGTAATTTGAGTACTTCTCTTTCAGCTGGCGTTCGTATCTTTAAAAGAGATAGACATACAGTAACTGCAGAGGCATTGATTGGGTATAAGTGGTCGACGAAATCAGATCTGCTTTTGAATAATTATGATAATGATTTAGCAAAGAATATATGGATTCCAGATTCAGAATTCTATAGTGTAAACCAGATAAATCTAAAAGCAAATCTTAACTACAATTTTCCGATAGCAACAAGTAAATTATCAATGAGCGGATATATTCGTATATTTACAGATAATAGGTTATCTGATAGCTCTCGCTATGGTAATTGGATTTCTAATGGTATTGCATTTGGGGTTATTACCCTATAAAATTGAGGATTATTGTTATGAGAAAATTTCTATGCATATTATTGCTTTTTGCAATATCGATAGGTCAGGGATACTCAAAAGAAGAGAGGTCTAAGAGAAAAGAGAAAAAAACACTATCAAGCAGTGTCGATAGTGTTGCAAAACCTCGTTTGTCAGCATATGACAAGATCTATCAAGGAGCTTCTATATCTAATGGGTTCATTTCAATTATTAAAAAAGGTAGCTCGTTATATCTAGAGATACCAGACTCTCTTTTGGGTAGAGATATGTTATTGGGATGCCGCGTTGCTGCAATAAGCAATAATAAGTCAATTGCCGCAGGACAGAGGAGGAGTAACCCAAAACTATTCTCCTTTAAAAAAGATAAGGGTAGGTTACTAATGATAATACCAGTTAGTAAAAACGTAGCGTCAGAAAATGATTCGATAGCTCCATCTATTGAATTGAATAATATTGAGCCAGTAACTAGAATATTTGATATTATAGCTAATAAAAATGGTAAGAGTATTATTGATGTAACGAAGTATTTTACAGATGAAGTATCAGAGGTGTGGCCCTCAGATTTGTCCAAAAACGGTAAGCTTGAATCTAAGCTTGGTGGCATAAAGTCACACAAAGCATTTGAAAGAAATATAGAGATAGTAAGTGATTATTACTATGTTGGAGCTCGTGAACCTTTTGCAGTGACGATGAACTATTCCATACTCCTTCTTAGCAAAGAGCCTATGAGAGAGAGGTACAGTGATTCTAGAGTAGGCTTTATGAATGACTCTAAGAAAATTTATAGTGTAGACTCCCCTGTGGACTCTCGTAGATTTATATCTCGTTTTAGAGTTGAACCTAAGACTCAGGACATTGAGAGGTATAAAAGAGGAGAGCTTGTTGAACCAGCAAAGCAGATAATATTCTATGTTGATACTGTAATGCCTTATAAATATAGAGTATATGCTCGTCAAGGAATTGAGATGTGGAATAAGGCATTTGAGGCAATAGGTTTCAAGAATGTTATTAAGGCTTATGACTTTCCTAATGATCCCAATTTTTCCTCTAATGATATAACAAAAAATTGTCTTCACTACATCGCAACAGAGCAAGAGAATGCCTCTGGACCTTGCTGGAATGATCCTCGCTCTGGTGAAATCATACAAGCGGATATTCTTTGGTACCACAGTGTAGTTAATCTTCTTCAGAAATGGAGATTCTTGCAGACAGCAGCAGCTGATCCTCGTGCTCGTAAATTGAAGATGGATGATGATGTTCTTGGAGAACTTATTAGATATGCAGTATCTCATGAAATGGGTCACTGCTTAGGATTACAGCACAACATGAGAGGGTCTTATGCCTATTCTGTTGACTCACTCCGCTCACCATCATTTACTCAGAAATATGGGACAACTGCTTCTATAATGGACTATGCTCGTAATAATCATGTTGCTCAACCAGGAGATGCTGAAAGGGGTGTTAGGATGACACCTCCCGATCTTGGTCCATTTGATTTCTTATCTATAGAGTATGGTTATAAGCCTATTTTTGATGTAAATAGTCCAAGAGAGGAGATACCATATCTTAACTCAATATTTGAAGGGAAAGATAGAAATCCTATGTATATGTTTGCGCCGATGACGGCTGCTGTTATTGTTCCTGATCCATCAGCTCAGTCTGATGCATTAAGTAATGACCTTGTAGCTTCTGGTGAGTTAGCTATTAAGAATCTGAAATATATAACCTCTAATCTTCTTAATTGGTGTGATAAATATGGAAATAGCAGGGATGATCTTGTAGATATCGTTGAAGGTATACACCGTCAATATCTTCGTCATCTTTCGCTTGCTGCTTCTTATGTTGGTGGTGTGTATAGTTATAACAGTTCTTCCGAGGATTTATCACCAAGGTATGAGATTGTAGACAAAGCTAAGCAGAGAGAAGCTCTACAGTTTATATTTAAGAATCTGAGAGAGAGCTCTAGTTGGGTTAATTCAAGCGATATTTCAGCTATAATTGGTAATAAGAGTGTGGCATTTATTAAGCGTCAGAATGATCTTATTGCAGCACTTTTAAGCCCTAATGTCTTGACTCGTGTGGTTGAAGCATCAGACAATGAGCCAGCTGTGGCATACACAATAGATAATTATCTAGATGATCTGCACAGTGAGGTGTTGGTAAAAACATCATCAACTAAATTGAGCAACTATGATAAGGCTATACAGATAGCATATATTCAGGCCCTTGAGACTATTGTGTCAGGGGCTACTAAAGGTGAAAAATCAATCTCACCTTCAGATATGATAGCAGCATCTGCTGCTATGGGGGCTCAGAACAAAGCTAAGCTGAGATTGAACACTTTAGTCTCTAAAGGAGGAAGCAATGTCGGTCACTACTCCCTTCTGTTAAAAATGATCAAGTAAAAATTAATATAAAGAGTGAATAATGAACAGATATAGTAAGATTTTAGCACTATCGTTCTCATTTATGGTATTGTCCTCTTCTGTTAGTGCAGATGAAGGATTCTGGTTCCCGTCATTGGTTAAGGATCAGAATTTTAAGAAAATGAAACAGATGGGATTAGAGCTTTCAGCTGATGAGATTTACAGCGAATCAAAACCAGATATAACGGAGGCTGTAATGGCACTAACCTCTGCAGGGCAAGATTTGAGAGCATATGCATCTGCTAGCTTTATTTCTCCAGAGGGGCTAATTATTACCAATCATCACGCGGTATTTAACTTTCTTGAGAGATTCTCTACTGATGAGAATGATTTCATGAAGTTTGGTTATTGGGCTAAGGGGCGCGAACAAGAGAGTAACTGTTTTGGTTTGCAAGTTACACTACTAGTTCATCAAGAGGATGTGACAAAGGAGATATTAAAGGGTACTGAGAAGATATCAGATACAAGAGAGAGAAATGCTTTGATTAATGAAAGATCGAAAGCCATAGGAGAGAGAATGGATAAGAGATTTCCAAACTCTATCTCGCAGGTCTCATCTTATATGGCTGGGAATGGGTTTATTCTGAATACATATAGAATATTTAAAGATGTAAGAATGGTTGCTGCTCCTCCTATGCAGATTGGTCGCTATGCTGGGGAGTTTGATAACTGGCAATGGCCTCGTCATACAGGAGATTTCGCCATTTTACGTGTTTATGCAGATGAGAATAATAATCCAGCACCATATTCAAAGGATAATAAGCCTTACAAACCAACGAAATGGTTGCCTATTTCTAAAGCTGGGGTTAGTCCAAATGATTTTACAATGATATTTGGTTATCCAAGTAGCTCTAGAGAGTATATCCCATCATTTGCTTTAGATAAGATTATTAATGAGCAAAATGCTTCTAGAGTTAAGATTAGAGAGAAAAAACTTGAACTCTTGAAGGAGGCTATTGGTGATAATCCGACTTTGAGACTACGCTATACTAGTAAGATGCACACTATAGAGAATAGTTATCTTCGTTGGAAGGGGGAGATTGAAGGTGTGCGTCAAATGAATCTTGTTGAGAAGAAAAGAGCTGAGGAGGAGGAGTTTCAACGCTGGACTGAATCAAATAGTAAACGAAAAGAGGCATACGGAGATCTTCTAAATAAGCTTCGTGAAAACTATGAAGAGTTGGCTTTGTATAACTATGCTGATGTATATTTTCAAGAGGCTGGATTGCAAGGAGCTGAGATTATTCCTATCGCAGGTAAATTTGAAAAGTTGATGGCTATGTTTGATCGCAAACGAATCAACGAAAAGGCTATAAGGAATGAAGCAGATAAACTGCTTAATCTAACTAATCAGTATTTCTATAACTGGGATTATGAATTGGACAGAAAGATGTTTAGGGATATGATCACTGTCTATATGAATGATATGCCTAGTAAGTTTTACTCTGTAGAAATGCTTCGCGCAGCCAAGGAGTTTGATGGTGACATGGAGAAGTATTCTGAGTATGCCTTTGCTAATTCTATATTAACAAACAAGGATAGTATTCGCTCATTTCTTATAAATATAGTAAATGAAGGGCCTTCTAGGCTTAAAAATGATCCAGTGTACCAATTGGCTATAGGTTATTATAGAGTAAATGTAAACCATATAGCTCGTCAGAGAATGAAATTGCAAGATGAACAAAGAGATATATACTCTGCTTATCTAAAAGCATTCACTGAGTTTAAGAAGGGCGAATTACTCTATCCTGATGCAAACCGTACGATGAGATACAGTTTTGGGAAGGTAGAGTCTGTTAAGGATTTTCCTGCTCAGACTTTCTTGAGTGAACTTGTCAAGAAGGCTGATATTAATGGTGATTCAGCATCTTATTATCTTCCACGGAAATTGAGATCTTTATATAAGAGTCGTGACTTTGGCGATTATTCAACAAATAACGATGTGCCTGTAAATTTCATAACAAACTGCCATACTACAAGTGCTAGTTCAGGTAGTGCTGTAATAAATGGCCGAGGAGAGTTTGTTGGTATTAACTTTGATCGTTATGTCAAGGGTGTTGCTTCTGATTATAGATATATGCCCGATCTATGCAGATCAATCACTGTTGACTCTAGATACATACTATTTATTTTAGATAAGTATTCACCATCATCTCATCTAATAAAGGAACTTGATATAAGATAACATAAGAAAAAATGAAGATACATAGACATATAATACTATCAATTCTAGCAACGACCTTTACTATCACAGCAAGTGGTAGTAGAGGTACAGAGCCTACTCGTAAAGCAGATTCTATAATAGATAGCGTTAGAACAGTTTACCCATCTGCAGCGGATATTAAACCACTAAATACAATATGGAATAGTATTATTGATAAAAAGGGAAATCAAGTTGGATTCCTCTTTAACTCTCAAGAGTATGGTACTGATATTTGGGGGTATTACGAGGATGTTCCCACAATAGTTGTAACCGATAAAAGTCATAAGATTGTAAAGGTTGCTGTTGTAAACTCATTGGAAACTCCTAGCTATCTAAATAAGATTTATAGGAGTGGTTTCCTTAAGAAGTGGAATGGTATAGATATAAAAGAGGCTTCTAAAACCAATGTAGATGCAGTTACAGGAGCAACTCTAACTTCTGAGGCTGTGATTGAGAATATTAAGCTCATAAGTGATAAATCAATAGCCAATCCTGTTAAGTAATATCTATTTGCTTCCTAATATTACATCAATCAACCTCTTTTATATAGAGTTTAGTTTTAAATCAATAGGTTTAGTCTTGTTTTGCCTTATATTTGTAATTTGATATATTATTTGGGTATTAAATTAATAGTAATATGGCCTTATGAGTAATAATCAGCGTGTAGGTTTCGCTACAAAGATGGGGGTGATTGCAGCAACAGTAGGTGCAGCAGTCGGTTTGGGTAATATATGGCGCTTTCCATATACAGTTGGCACAAATGGTGGTGGGGCCTTTCTGATTGTATACTTGATATGCATATTAGTTGTCGGCCTTCCTGTCATGCTCTCTGAGTTGTATATGGGTAGGGCTACAGGGCAAAACCCTATAGGAGCATTTAAATCACTATCTAATAGCAGGTATTGGCCCATCGTAGGGTGGTTGAGTATCTTGAGTCCACTGCTTATTATGGGCTTCTATTCAGTGGTAGCTGGATGGACAGCTGAGTATTTTATACAAGCAGTAACAGGAGGTTTAGAAAATAGAAGTACGGCTGAATTAAATGAGATATTTGAAAATTTCTCATCAAGTACAGTGAAACCAATCTTTTGGTTATTCATGTTCTTAGGACTTACAGCACTAGTCTCGTTAGGAGGAATAAAAAATGGAATTGAGAGAGTTTCAAATGTATTGATGCCACTACTTTTTGTCTTACTTCTTATAATGGGTGTAAGATCATTGATGCTTGAGGGTGCAATAGAGGGTCTCACATTTCTCTTTAAGCCTGACTTTACGAAGATAGATACAAAAGTAGTACTTGAAGCTCTAGGACAAGCATTCTTCTCCTTAAGTATTGGATTGGGTATATCAATAACATATGGTTCCTATTTCAAAAAGGATACAAATATTCCACGAACCGCCGTTATAGTTTCTCTTTTGGATACTCTAGTGGCTATTTTAGCTGGTATAATAATTTTCCCTGCTGTTTTTACTTTTGGCATTGCCCCGGGGCAAGGACCTGAGCTTGTGTTCATAACACTTCCAAATGTTTTTAATCAGATGATTGGAGGTCAAATATGGGCATCCCTATTCTTTCTACTATTAGCAATAGCAGCACTTACTTCAACAATATCTCTTGCAGAGGTAGTAATAACCTTTGCAATTGAAGAGTTCAATATTAGCCGCAAGAAGGCAGTCTTTTTACTAGTTATTGCTTCTGGATTATTAGGGATTTTAAGTTCGTTGTCTCTTGGTAGAGAGTATGATCTAACATTTTTCGGGAGAAGATTCTTTGATCTATTAGATTATACTACATCAAATCTCCTTCTTCCAATTGCTGGTTGTTTGATTGCTATATTTGTAGGTTGGAGGGTGCCTACTGGTAAATTCTATGATGAGTTAAGATTAGGGTCTAATATTAGTAGAGCTACTTTTAACATTTTCCATTTAGCATTAAAATATCTAGCCCCAATTGCAATTCTATTGATATTATTGTTTCAATTAGGTATTATTAAGTGATCGGGATGAAGATATAATATCTCAATAATGTTTACTTTGTGGGGGATTTTGGAAACCGATAACTATAAAATATTATGTCAACAGACGAAAGAGGTGGATTCACCTCAAAAATAGGAGTTGTATTAGCAACTGTAGGAGCTGCAGTTGGCCTAGGTAATATATGGAGGTTCCCATACTTAGTGGGAGCAAATGGTGGAGGGGCATTTATTATTACATACCTAGCATGTGTTCTCCTGCTTGGTATTCCAATTTTGCTTATGGAGTTCTATATTGGTCGTAAGACAGGACAGAACCCAAAAGCTGCATTTCGTACTCTCACTGGAGGTAATCGTTGGAATTGGGTAGGGTGGCTTTGTTTGATTAGCTCTATTCTTATATTAGGATTTTATTCTGTTGTCGCTGGATGGACAGCTGAGTATCTAATGGAATCTATCGTAGGAGGGTTAGTTGATAAAGGTAGTGAGGATCTAAGTCTTATGTTTAACGAGTTTACAAACCATCCAATAAAACCGCTCTTCTGGCTTTTCTTTGTGCTTGGTTCTACTGCTCTAATATCTCTTGGAGGTATAAAGGATGGAATAGAGAAAGTGTCTAACATATTGATGCCTATTCTATTCCTTATACTACTTCTTCTTGCAGCTAATTCACTTATGCTTGATGGTGCTAAAGAGGGCTTAAGTTTTATGTTTAATCCAGATTTCTCAAAGATTACACCTCGTGTATTCATAGAAGCATTGGGGCAAGCTTTCTTCTCTCTTAGTATTGGTATGGGTACGCTTATTACATATGCATCATATTTCAATAAGAAAACCAACCTTCCAAAGACAGCCCTTCTTGTAGTTGGGCTCGACACGTTGGTAGCTCTTCTTGCTGGAGTTATAATTTTTCCTATTGTATTTACTTTTGGAATTAGTCCAGGTCAAGGTCCTGAGTTGGTATTCATAACGCTACCAAATATGTTCAATAATATGTTTGGTGGTCAGGTATGGTCAGCAATGTTTTTTCTACTGTTGTTAGTTGCGGCATTAACTTCAACTATAGCAATAGCAGAGGTTGTAGTAACTCTCATTCATGAAGAGTATAATATCTCACGCAAGAGAGCAACATTTTTTGTTCTTTTTGTCTGTTCTATATTAGGAGTTGTTTGCTCTTTGTCATTAGGTGTTTGGAGGGAATTTACAATATTTGGTATGAACATCTTCGGATTGTCAGAATATGTTGCGGCTAGTATACTCCAACCAATAGGAGGAGCTGCAATAGCAATATATGGAGGATGGTTAGTATCTAAAAAACTTATAAAGGAGGAACTATCTATAGGGTCAAAGATTAGTGATCAACAGTTCAACTTATTTTATTTAACACTCAAATATGTAGCTCCAATAGGTGTTTTGGTAATTATTCTTCAACAATTTGGGATTCTTTGATAGAACTATTGTTTAAATTGATAGTTTTGTAACTATTAGAATAATAGCCATCTATGAAGGATATGTTTAAAATGACAAGGGGAGAGCGCATAGGAGCATTATTGCTTCTATGTGCTCTTTTTATTTTGATACTAACACGCTTATTCGTGTTACCTGTATTAACAACTAGAGAGCCTTTATCTCATATTGACTCTCTGCACATTTTGCAGTTTACTAGGCTTAAGGATAGTTTGCGCGATCACAGAGTGAAGACTCGATTGTCTTATGATAGAAAAGAGATTAACTACACGCTTTTTGATTTTGATCCTAATACAGCAGACTCTAGCGTGTTGATCAATCTAGGGATAAGATCATATGTGGTATCTAACATATTGCGATACCGAAAGAAAGGAGGCGAGTTCCGAACAAAGAACTCATTGTCGCGAATATATGGGCTTTCTCAAACTAAGTATAGTGAGTTAGAGCCTTATATAGAGATTGATACGGCTCGTTTTATTAAACCACCCACCAAACGAGACACTACAAAACGGTATAAGTTTGATGAAGTGACACCTATTGATATTAATAGATGTGATACGGCTCTTCTCAAGAGAATACCCGGTATTGGTGTTGGTTATGCCAATATGATAGTTCAATATAGGGAGCGACTTGGAGGGTTTGTTCGCGCTGATCAACTTAAGGAGATCTCAAGTATACCAGACTCAATCGTCAATTTTCTAATAAGTGAGTGGGTTGTGATTGAGGAGCCAGAAATAAGAAGACTAGATATAAATAAAAGTGGTATTGATAGATTGCGCTACCATCCTTATATTAACTTTTATCAAGCAAAAGCTATGATAGAGTTGAGGAAGAAACGAGGGAGTATAAAATCTATCAGTGAATTAGCCATGTTAGAGGAGTTCTCACAAGAGGATCTTGATAGACTATCAGACTATATACTATTTGATAACTAGATTTGTCTTGTTTATAGTATTATTACTAGAGGTTGATTTCTAATATTCTATATCTATTTTTATTTCACAGATATATTAGACACCTATTATATAAAGCGTCACCTTCCTAAACTTGGTGATGACTGAAATTAATAGGGTAATATTAGGTGTCTGAATCAGAAGGGGTATAGATCCTTTGATGAGAGTGGAGGTACAATGGCCGTTTAAATTAATATTGAATAGATCAAGTTAAGTTACACTTATTAATACATTGTAGTTTCGAAATTGGTATGATAAGAATAGATTTATAATTCTGAGATAATAATATTTACTTGAGTTTTAAGATAAATAAGTTATCTGGGGAGAATTCATGTTCTTTTGCTGGATATCTATGGTAATGATATGATAAAACACTATCTCCTCTACTATACCATTCAAAATAAATTTGGACTAAGGTGTAGTAGAGGAGATAGTGTTCTTATTATGCTAAATAGCTTATTAATCTATACCGTCTTTCCCTCCTAAATGGCTAGTGCGAAATAGGTATCTTGATCTATAAAGTACAATAGTTGTTACCACCATTGATATGGTATCGGAGATTGGCATTGCTAACCATACTCCGTTGAGACCGAAGAAAATAGGTATAATAAAGAGTAAAGGGAATAGAAATAGTACTTGCCTTGACAGACTCAAGAATATTGAAATCTTCACCTTGCCTATCGATTGGAAGAAGTTTGTAACTACTATTTGAAACCCAATAAGAGGGGCAACTAAAGAGACATATCTAAGCCCCACTACAGCAAGTTCTATTAGTTCAGGATCTTTAGTAAATGCTAATGCTACATATCTAGGAGCAGCCATTGCTATGATGAAGCCAACACTCATAACAGCAACACCTGCATAGACGCTGAGCTTAAGGGTGTCTTTCATCCTATCTCTATGTCCTGCCCCGAAATTGTATCCAACTATAGGTTGCATTCCTTGGCAAATGCCTATAACCATAAGTATCATTAGTACGATGAAGCTATTGACAATACCATATGCACCTACAGCAAGGTCTCCACCATGGCGTATTAATAGAAAGCTTACCATAGCAACAATAGCTGCACTAGTGGCATTGATAAGAAATGGGGATATTCCTATAGCTAAAATGTTTCGTATGATTGTTAGCCTAAGTTTGAAGTTCTTAACTCTAAATCTGATATTACTTCCTTTTCGTAGAAAACTGCCAAGTGCAATTACTGAAGTAATTGCCATAGATAAAATAGTAGCATAAGCAGCTCCCTCAATCCCTAGATCTAAAACGAAAATGAATATTGGGTCTAATATTGTGTTTAATACTGCTCCAAAGACAATGATAAACATAGATCTAGAAGGGTATCCAGAAGCTCTGAGCATATTACAGAATGAGAAAGTAAGGGTAGAGAATATGCTTCCGGGTATCAATATTCTTAAATAGCTCTCTGCATACTTGATTGTTTCGTCGCTACCTCCAAATGCTACTAGGATTTCATCTAGGAAGAGGGTTGTTGTTAATATGAACAATCCAGATATAAGGAAAGAGAGCATTAGGGCATTTGCCAAAATCCTTTCAGCCCAATCCTTATCCTTCTTTCCAAGCACAATTGAAATTCTAGCCCCAGCCCCAGCCCCAATAAGCATGCCACAAGCCGTTTGAAGAGTTGAAATTGGAAAGGTTAGAGCTAGTCCTGATATTGCTAATGCTCCAACTCCTTGGCCAATGAATACTCGGTCAACTATATTGTATAGTGAGTTGACAAGCATTGCAATGATAGCAGGGATAGAGTATTTAAGAAGTAGTTTTCCAACTCTCTCTATCTCCAATTCGTTTGTTGATTTATTCATATAATTATATTTGTTCTTTCCAATCTCCATTACTCTTTATGAGCTCGATTAGCTTTTCAACAGCCTGCTCTTCAGGAATGTTTTTTTCTATACACTCCTTTTTCTTGTAAAGGCTAACTTTTCCTTGCCCTGCACCTACATATCCGTAGTCAGCATCCGCCATCTCTCCAGGTCCATTTACTATACATCCCATTATTCCTATTTTAAGACCTTTGAGGTGTGAGGTGCGTTCTTTTATTTTTGCAATAGTACCTTGGAGATTGAATAGAGTTCTTCCGCAGCTTGGACAAGATATGTATTCTGTTTTGCTTACTCTTAATCTGGATGCTTGCAATATACCGAACATTATTGCTACGCATTCTTTGTCATTACCATTTTCGTTCTTTAGTGACACTCCATCACCAAATCCATCTAGTAGCAGAGCTCCATAATCGGCAGCGGCTTTTATTTGTAGTGACTCTTTTGATTCTTGGCAGAATTTTTTTCTTATTACAACGGGTGTGTCACACTTGTTAATCATCAGTCGATGAAATGCACTTCGAATATCTCCAACCATGTTGATATGGTTGCTATGTAAAAGAATAACCAATGATCTAGTCTCTTTAATTTTCTCAATAAGTTCATCTGTCAACTCCTCTGTACTTACTGATAGGAATTTTATTGGTGCATCAATTGATTCGATATAATCGAAACTTTCTATATTGAATAAAGGGTGATAACTATTTATTGAATTGCTCCATTTATTATATTCTACTATTGTTGGTATACTTCCGTCTGTTGATTCTCCAATAATGTAATCTGGAGTTGTTGTATCAGATACCCCTTGGTATTGACTTGCATCTGCTATGACTACAGGAAGATTATCACCACCAATATTACCAACCGAAGAGGTTCTTCTTCTCGTTGGTGAACTCCAAGAAAACTCTGGGCATAGTGTGCCATTTATGAGGGGATGGTTGGTACGGTTGGTAAAATAGTTTACTAACTCTTTTCCAACAGGGATCTCAAGTTCTGGATCTTCGCTTAGAGATACTCTAAGAGTATCACCAATACCATCAGCAAGTAGTGCTCCTATTCCAAGGGCTGATTTTATTCTACCATCTTCACCATCTCCAGCCTCTGTTACTCCAAGGTGAATAGGGAAGTTCATATTCTCGTTATTCATCCTTTCTATTAGAAGCCTAACGCTATTTACCATCACAATAGTGTTTGATGACTTCATCGAGATCACAACATTTAGAAACTTCTCATCTATACAGATTCTAAGAAATTCAAGGGCAGACTCAACCATGCCAAGGGGAGTGTCTCCATAGCGGCTAACGATTCTATCAGAAAGAGATCCGTGATTAACCCCAACACGTATGGCTGTATTGTTTTCTTTGCATATCTTTAGGAATGGAATGAATCGCTCCCTTATTTTCACTATTTCGGAAGAGTATTCTGTGTCAGAATATTCAATATGAGAAAAGCGCTTTACGCTATCAACATAGTTGCCAGGATTTATTCTAACTTTCTCTACCACTTGAGCAGCGCGATCGGCAGCATTAGGGTTGAAGTGAATATCTGCTACAAGGGGAGTGTTATACCCTAATGAACGAAGCTTTGTGTGTATCTCTTTTAGGTTATTAGACTCTTTTATTCCTTGAGCTGTTAGTCTAACTAGTTCCCCTCCGTTTTTTATTATTTTTATTGCTTGATCAACAGATCCATCAGTATCCATTGTCGATGTATTAGTCATTGATTGTACCCTTATTGGATTTTTACCACCAATAGAGGTATTGCCTACTTCAACAACAAGGCAATTTCGTCTATGATAATTGAAATAATGTTGCATATTATATTGCGCTTAATTTGATTGCAAAAGTAACAAAATTACCTATTTCAGATTCAGATTGATATCTGATTTGAGAAAACAATTATCATTGATGTGATAATGCTATTTGGCTAAGAGACAGATAAAAAGTAAAATGTCAAAAAATGAGACTCAATTTAGTGATTTTAACTTTGAGAAAATTAAAATACTGCTACCTTTGTAGTGATATAGTAGCAAATTATTATAACTAATCAAACATATGATGAGAAAAACCTTATCAACAATCTTAATGCTTTTTGCATTTGTAGGAGTTGTATTCTCCCAAATGAGTCAACCTGTAAAGTGGCAATTTTCGGCCAAACAAGTAGGAGATTCGGATATCGTAGAGCTATCTATGCATGCGACAATTGAGTCAGGTTATCATCTTTATTCTTCAAAAGTTGTAGAGGATGGTCCTATTGCTACATCATTTGATGTTGATAAGAGTAGTGCATTTGAAACCATTGGCTCTTTGATAGAACCTCAAGGCATTACTGAGTATCAAGCAGAGTTTGATGCAGATGTGACTTATTTTAAGAATAGTGTGACTTTCACACAGAAGATCAAGGCCCAAACGAATGAGTCATTCAAAGTTAATGGGACGTTTAAGTACATGGTATGCAATAATGGTAGTTGCGTTCCTTTCTTTGATAATCTGTTTTCAATTGACGTTCCTTCAATTTCATCTGCAGTAGCTGTAGCTAAGGTGGTTGAAGATGAGGTGACGACAGTCTCAGAGGCCGCTCACCTTGAAGAAGAGTCAGCGAAAGGGGAGGAGTCTCTTTGGTCTTTCTTTTGGATTGCTTTTGGAGGTGGACTTATCGGATTATTAACTCCTTGTGTGTTCCCGATGATCCCTATGACAGTTTCATTCTTTATAAAGAGTGGGTCAAAAGGTAAGTTGCAGGCTATTATATATGGTGTATCTATAGTTCTTATCTACACTATATTTGGGACATTGTTGGCAATGCTATTTGGTGAGAACTTTGCAAACCTTATGAGTACCCATTGGTTGCCAAACTTGTTGTTTGCATCTATCTTCTTTGTGTTTGCAATATCTTTATTTGGATATTTTGAGATTACAGCTCCGTCATGGTTGGTGAATAAGTCAGTTCAGAATGAAGATAAAGGAGATTTTATTGGCCCTATCTTCATGGCAATGACTCTAGTGTTGGTGTCCTTCTCTTGTACTTTGCCAATTGCAGGTACTGTTGCTATTAGTGCAGTGGGAGGTGAGGTTATTCGCCCAATCGTTGGTATGGTTGGATTCTCTTTAGCATTTGCTATTCCATTTACATTCTTTGCATTCTTCCCTAAATTGATGGGTAAATTGCCTAAGTCTGGAGGTTGGTTGAATTCAGTTAAGGTTTGTCTAGCTTTCGTCGAGTTGGCTTTTGCTTTGAAATTTATCAATGTTGCTGATGAGGTTTATGGATGGAGAATCTTGGACCGTGAAATCTACTTGTCGGCTTGGATTGTAATATTTACTATGCTAGGTCTTTACCTATTGGGTAAACTAAGATTTCCGCATGATAGCGAGTCTAATGTTATTAAGAGTTGGTTTAGACTTCTTTTGTCTATAATTACCTTTACATTCGTAGTTTATATGGTTCCTGGATTGTGGGGAGCGCCACTTCATGCTTTATCAGGGTGGTTGCCGAGCATCAAGAATCAAGATTTTAATATAGAGAAGTTGGTTAGAGAGTCCAATGTTGGCCAATCTTCTACCGCTTCTTATGTTGAGAACTCAATTTGTGAGACACCTAAATATTCAGATAAGCTTTCATTGCCTCATGGTTTGAAGGGGTATTTTGATTATGATCAAGCACTTGAGTGTGCAAAGAAGCTAAATAAGCCTATCTTGCTAGATTTTACTGGAAAAGCTTGTGTGAATTGTAGAAAGATGGAACAGCAGGTTTGGGCAGATTCTGAGGTTTTGAAGTCACTAAAAGAGGATTTTGTAATTGCTGCACTCTATGTTGATGAAAGAACCGTTGAGCTGCCTCAAGATGAGTGGTTTGTTGACCGCAATGGCAGAGAATCAAAATTGCTAAGTCAAAAGAATTCGAATCTTCAGATTACAATGTTCCAAGCTAATGCTCAACCGTACTACGTTATTATGCATCCAGATGGAACGATCTTGACTGAGAATAACTATGCGTTTGACCCAAATGCAAGTAACTTTCTCAAATTCCTAAAAGAAGGAGCTTCAAATTTCAGAAAGTAATATATTGTAAATTAAAACCTCGAAGCTTATTGTTTCGGGGTTTTATTACTAGAAAGGTCATTATTATACTATCTTGGTGCAAATAAATCATAGTTTTTGGCAAAAAAAGAGTCAAAAGGAAATAGCTCAAATAAAAAAAATATTACATTTGCACCAAACGAAGGCTGCTCCTTTGAATTCAACCAAGAAATATAATACTAAGTAAATATGGAAATAAAAAAGTCACCACAAGCAGATTTGGAGAACAAGAGGCTGGTTTACTTGCTTCTTGGGTATGTTTTTGTTCTAGCTGCAATTTTTGTAGGTTTCGAGTGGACAACCTCTGATGTAAAGAAAGCTGACCTAGCAGGAGTATCTGATGCCTTTTTTGAGGAAGAGATTATTCCTATCACACGTCAAGAGACCCCTCCTCCTCCTCCTCCTCCTCCAGCACCTCCTACAGTTGTTGAAGAGATTAATATCGTAGACAACAAGCAAGAGGTACAAGATGTTGAAATTGCATCTACTGAGGATGATAAAAACCAAAAAGTTGAGGTTCAATTTAGACCTCCTGTTGTTGAAGAGGAAGATCCAACTGAACATCAGATCTTTACTGTAGTAGAGGAGATGCCTCAGTTCCCAGGTGGTGAGACTGCTCTATTGCAATATTTGGGTAAATCAGTTAAATATCCAGTTATTGCTCAAGAGAATGCAATCCAAGGTCGTGTAATCGTATCTTTCACTATTAACCGTGATGGTAAGGTTGTAGATCCTGAGGTTGTAAGGGGTGTTGACCCATCTCTAGATAGAGAAGCAATACGTGTTATCAACGCTATGCCAGCTTGGAAACCAGGAAAGCAGCGTGGTAAACCAGTTCGTGTAAAATATACTGTGCCAATCAACTTTAGATTGCAGTAATACTATTTATATTAAGAAATGCAAAGAGAGTGCTCCCTAAGGGTGTGCTCTCTTTTTGTAAGTGAGCAGCCAATAGTTGCTTTGATGTTTTTTTGTTAGTCTCTAATAGTTAATGTGATACTTATGAGTGTATATAGTTTTGAGACGATTCTTGAAAGAGTAAATCAAGAGGTTTCGCAATTGAAGTTTCAGTCTAATGTTCCAGATCTTTATTCACCAATTCACTATTCCTTATCTTTAGGGGGTAAGAGGATTAGGCCTATTTTATCATTAATGGGAGCAAATCTATTTAGTGATGATATTCAGTTGGCAATGCCTTCCGCAATTGGTGTGGAGATATTCCATAATTTCACTCTGCTTCATGATGATGTGATGGATAGAGCAGATGTGAGAAGAGGAAAGCCTACTGTTCATAAAGTGTGGAATGAGAATAGTGCAATACTTTCTGGTGACGCTATGCTTATTGTGGCTTATGAGGCTGTTTGCACAAGTCAGAGAGCTTCTCTTCCTGAGCTTCTTTCTGTATTTTCAAGAACAGCACGTGAAGTATGCGAAGGTCAGCAGTTGGATATGGCTTTTGAGTCAAGGAGTGACGTGACAACAGAAGAGTATCTTGAGATGATTAGACTCAAGACTGCTGTGCTATTAGGTTGTTCCCTTCAGATGGGGGCTATTTCAGTTGGTGCATCAAAAGAAGATCAGGAGCAGTTGTATGTGTTCGGAGAGAATCTAGGTATTGCTTTTCAGTTAAAGGATGATCTTTTGGATGTCTATGGTGATCCACTTAAGTTTGGTAAAGAGATTGGTGGTGATATAGTATGCAATAAGAAGACTTTTCTGCTGTTAGAAGCTCTGAGGGTTTCTAACGACGAGACTCGTCAAAGGCTTTTATCAATCATGAATGATGGTTCTTTGCAAAAGGATCTGAAAGTAAAAATGGTTACATCTATTTTTAATGAGATTGATGTCAAGAAGCTTTGTGTTGAGAGGATGAGTTATTATTCTGATTTAGCTATAGCTTCTCTTCAAAGATTGGGAATAGCTGATGAAAGAAAAGTTGAATTGATTAGTTTGGCGGATATGTTGTTATCTCGCGAGATGTAAAGTCGCAATAAATTATTATTACTATGTATATCGATACTCACTCTCATATTTATGGTCAAGAGTATGATGTTGATCTTCATCAAGTGGTCAGTGAGAGTAAAGAGTCTGGCTTAGAGTTTATCTTAATGCCAAATGTAGACGAGGAGTCTATTGTGAGTATGAATAGGGTTGAGTCTCTATATCCAGGCTACTGTATTCCAATGATGGGTATTCATCCAACTAGTATAAATGGTGATTTCAAGAATCAGTTATCATTGATTCGTTCTAATTTGGATGCTAAACGTTATTGTGCAGTTGGAGAGATAGGAGTCGATTTGTATTGGAGTAAAGAGTTTCTTCAAGAACAATTGTTGGCTTTTGAGACACAGCTTCGTTGGGCAAAGGATCTTGGTCTGCCTGTGGTGATTCATATGAGAGACTCTTTCGATGAGGTTTTGCAGGTGGTTGAATCAGTAGGTGGCCTTAAAGGCGTTTTTCATAGTTTTACGGGGACAGCTCCTCAAGCTCAAAGAATATTTAATGCTGGCGATTTTTATCTTGGGATTAATGGGGTCGTCACTTTTAAAAATAGTAACCTGAGATCAGAGCTGAAGAGTATTCCGATTGAAAAATTGGTTCTTGAGACAGACTCTCCCTATCTTACCCCTGTGCCAAATAGAGGTAAAAGGAATCATCCACGGAATGTAATTAATGTTGCAGAAGCTCTCTCTGATATTTATCAAGTGTCAATTGAATATGTTGCAGAAATCACTACAAAAAATGCGAAAATGATCTTTTCGCTTTCTTCAAAGAAGTGAAAAGTGATATTATTAGTCCATTTATACTCTTATTTTGAAACTTTTTTCGGTTTTAATAATAAAAGATTGAACCCAAAAGTAGGAGACGTAAGAAATTTATTTACATTTGTGTCCGAAACCTATTGATATATGGTAGAATAATTTCTACTTTTAGAAACTAAACAAAAGGAGTGGTGCTCGAGTGGTTGAAGAGGCACGCCTGGAAAGCGTGTAAGCGCCAAAAGTGCTTCGGGGGTTCGAATCCCCCTCACTCCGCGTTGAATTAGTTTTATAAATTATATATTGAAATAATTAAATAACAATAATCAAAAACAAACCTAAAATTAAAGAACGATGAAAAAGTTATTTGCTATTCTCGCAATGTCTGGTTTCCTCGCGATGGGAACAACCGTAATGGCTCAAGATGAAGCACCAGTTGCTCAAGTTGAGCAAGTGGCTGAGCAAGCTCAAGGAGTTGCTGCTGCAACAACTGAAATGGCTACAGAAGAAGTTGGTCTTCACAAAGCTCTAAAAACTAAGTTTATCGAAGGTAACGCGTTCTTTATGTCTATCGTAATGATTGCTTTGATCTTCGGTATGGCATTCATCATTGAGCGTATCATCTATTTGAACCTAGCTGAGGTTAACACTAAGAAATTGTTGGCTCAAATCGAAGAAGCTTTGAATAAAGGTGATCTTGAAGGTGCTAAGACTATCTGTCGTAACACTAGAGGTCCTATCGCTTCTATCTTCTACCAAGGTCTTATGCGTATGGATCACGGTATTGATGTAGTTGAAAAAGCTGTAGTATCTTACGGTGGTGTACAAGCTGGTTTGCTTGAGAAAGGTCTTTCTTGGATCACTCTATTTATTGCTATGGCTCCATCTCTAGGATTCTTGGGTACTGTAATCGGTATGGTTCAGGCATTTGATAAGATCCAGCAAGTTGGTGATATCTCTCCAACTGTTGTTGCGGGTGGTATGAAGGTTGCCTTGATCACTACTATCGGTGGTTTGATCGTTGCTTTGATCCTTCAATTGTTCTACAACTACGTACTTGCTAAAGTAGAAAGCATATTGAACGATATGGAAGATTCTTCTGTTTCTTTGCTTGACCTTGTAATCAAATACAATTCTAAATACAATAAATAATTAAGACTATGTCAATCGGTAAAATTGCAAAGTGGTCTCTATACTTCATGCTTGCAGTTACTGTAGTAGTCTTAGGATTGTACTATGGTGGAGGGTATACTGACCCGAATGCTGAGGTATTAGAGCCTATAAATACAGAGATCTTGATGTTTTGGGCATATGCACTTGTAGGTATTGGTATTGTATGTACAGCCTTTTTTGCACTATTCCAATTCGGAGTTTCTCTTAAAGATACGCCAAAGAAAGCGTTGGAGACTGTTGTTAATATAGCACTATTTGCTGCTGTGCTTGGTGTAACTTATGCTATCGCAGACGGGACGGTTCTTGACCTTCCAGGTTATGATGGTGAAGATAACGTACCAGGAACTTTGAAGATAGCTGATATGATGCTTTACTCTTCATATTTCTTGATTGGTTTTGCTGTTGTTTCAATTTCGTTGTCAAACGTTTTGAAACTAGTTAAGAAATAATTGATATAGGGGACTCTCCTTTATCTAACTAAAAATAACAAAGCAAAATGGCAAGAAAAAAGAAAAAAGTACCTGAAATTAATGCCAGTTCAACGGCAGATATTGCGTTCTTGCTACTTATTTTCTTCTTGATCACTACGTCTATGGATACTGATAGAGGTTTGGCTAGACGTCTACCTCCACCAGTGCCAAAAGATCAGAAGCAAGAAGATATTGATGTTAAAGAGCGTAACGTCTTGGTTGTTTTGATCAACTCAAACAACCAGTTGATGGTAAACGGCCAACCTTTGGACGTTACTCAATTAAAAGAGAAGACTAAAGAGTTTATCGAAAATAGTAATGACGATCCTACTCTTCCTGAGCGTTTTGTTGTAGATGTACCATTCTTTGGTGCAACAATGGTTACAAAAAACCATGTTATATCTCTTCAAAATGACCGTGGAACTGAATATCAAGCTTATATTAGAGTTCAGAATGAGTTGATTGCGTCTATTAATGAACTTCGTAATAACATCTCTAATAAGAAATTCGGTAAAGTGTTTGAAGAGTTGAACGATGAGGAGAAGAAGGCTGTACAGACTATCTACCCTCAGAAGATCTCCGAAGCAGAACCTAAAAACTATGGAGGAGGAAAATAATGGGAAAATTTAGTAAATCAGGGGGTCGCGAAATGCCTGCATTGAACACCTCTTCATTGCCCGATTTGATCTTTACACTTCTATTCTTCTTTATGATTGTAACCACGATGAGAGAGGTTACACTTAAAGTAGAGTTTAGACTCCCTCAAGCAACTGAGTTACAGAAGTTGGAGAAGAAGTCTTTGGTAACATTCATCTATGCGGGTAAGCCAACCATGGAGTTTCGTAAGAAAATGGGAGGTGAGACTCGTATTCAGTTGAACGATAAGTTTGCTGAAGTGAGTGAGATTCAAGACTATATTGCTCAAGAACGTTCTAGCATGAAAGAGGAAGACCAGGCATATATGACTGTGTCAATGAAAGTCGATCAAGCTACTAAAATGGGTGTTATTGTTGATATCAAGCAAGCTCTACGTGAGGCTCAAGCTTTGAAAATCAACTACTCAGCAGTTCAAGCAAACTAATTTATAGCTAATCTAATATTGAAAGAGGGGGTCTTTTTAGATTCCCTCTCTCTTTTTAATAGTGTTGTTTACAAATATATTACACCAATGTCAGCATATCAGCTTGATAATTTAGATGTTAAAATTTTACGCATTATTATTGGTAATGCTCGTGTTCCCTTTCTTGAGGTTGCTAGAGAGTGTGGTGTCTCTGGTGCCGCAATTCACCAACGAGTGCTTAAACTTGTAAACATGGGGGTTATTACAGGTTCAGAGTTTTTGATTGATCCAGCCAAGATGGGTTACGAGACTTGTACCTTTATGGGACTTAATTTGAAAGATCCGAGTAGATTTTCAATGGTTGTTGATGAATTATATAAAATACCAGAGGTTCTTGAATGTCACTACACCACTGGTAAATATGATCTTTTCGTGAAGATCTTTGCGAAGAATAATAAGCACTTGCTTGAAATAATTCACTCAAAATTACAGCCATTAGGACTCTCAGGTTCAGAGTCTCTCATATCTTTTAAAGAGGCTTTTAAAAGACAATTGCCTATTCCAGATGCAAAGGATGAGTAGGTTTGTTTTCAGCTATTGTTGAGTATTTATTTATTGTTTTCTATTTGCTCCTTTTTATTTATAGTTACTCAAGCCTAAACAGTGTATATTATTAAAACTTTTTGTTACTTTGCATAATGTCAAAATATTATTGTTATCATTACGAGTAATCATAATATTTAGTTGTTATATAGTATACTTACTTTATGAATTTAATTATTGACCAAGGTAATTCATCTTGCAAGGTAGCTTTGTTTGATGGTGAGGTTATTATAGAGAGTATTAAGTATAAATATCTACTTGTTGATGATCTGATCAACTTATGTTCTAGATATAGAATAGATAAAGCTATCATATCATCTGTTAAGGCTGTTGATGATAGCATAATAGACTTTTTACAAAGGACTATCCCAGTGTTCTTACAGCTTAACCATACAACACCAATCCCTATACGTTTAGGATATAAAACCCCTAACACATTAGGATGTGATCGTATAGCAGCAGTTGTAGCTGCATTCTTTCAATTTCCAGGTAGGGATGTATTGGTAATAGATGCAGGAACTGCCATCACTTTTGATTTGCTCGATTCCACAGGTTTGTTTCGTGGTGGTAATATATCACCTGGATTAGAGATGCGATTAGAGTCGTTGCATATAATGACCAATAAATTACCACTTGTAGGACGCCTTGGTGATACTCCTTCTATGGGTTATGATACTGAGACCGCAATCAGGTCAGGTGTGATTAAAGGGATTTCTTATGAGATAGATGGTTATGTGAACAGCTTAAAGAATGAAATGCCTGATCTTTTGGTATTTTTAACTGGAGGAAGTTGCAAATATTTTGAAGATCACATAAAATCTACCATCTTTGCAGATAATAATATTGTCCTAAAGGGGCTTAATTGTATAATTGAATATAATGCAAAACTATAAAAAGGTATTGACAGTAGTTATGACACTACTAACAACTGGAACTTTATTTGCTCAAACCGCAACGCAGTCACCTTATACGCGTTACGGTTATGGACGTTTGTACGACAGTTCTTTTGGAGCAAGTAAGTCTATGGGTGGTGTATCTACTGGGCTTAGAAATAATAATCAAATAAATAATGCCAATCCAGCTACTTACTCAGTAACAGATTCGACTACCTTTCTTTTTGATGTAGGAGTCTTTGCTGAATTTGGTAGATTTAATGATAACGGTTCAAAACGTAATGAACCAACCGGAGGAGTAGAGTATGTAGCAGTGCAATTTCCTCTATTTAAGAATATGGGAGCTAGTATTGGACTTACTCCATTCTCTTCAGTAGGATATAGATTTGGTTCTACCCTAAGTGACCCGATTGCTATGGACTATATTTATCAAGGAGAAGGTGGGCTATCTAATGTTTATGCAGGTATTTCTTACAACATAGCTAAAAGAGTAGCTATTGGTGTGAATGTAGGATATCTTTTTGGCAAGATAGATCATATCGGAACAGTCGATTTCACAGATTCAAATGTGAACGATTCTCAATTGACACAGAGATTGAGAGTTAGGGGGTTGAAGAGCGATTTTGGTATTCAGTATCAACAACCAATAGGTAAGGATTATAAGTTAGTATTAGGAGCAACTTATTCACCAAAAATATCACTTTGGAATGAAGCAAGTCAGATAGAATATGTTACTGGCTCTACAGCTACAACAACAGATATAGAAGCAGATTTTGATATTCCTGAGGCATATTCTGTAGGAGCTTCTTTAAAATACAAGGAGAAATTTCTATTTGCCTTAGACTACAAGCTTCAAGATTTCTCAAAAGCGGAGTACTATAGTACTCTTGATACGTTAAATCGTAGTCAACGTTACTCTTTTGGTGCTGAGTATACCCCCAATAATGAGAGTAGAAAGTACTATCAGCGTATGAAGTATAGAGCTGGTTTTTATTATTCAGACTCTTATTTAAAGGTTAAAGATAATGCCTTAAATGAGTGGGGAGTTAGTTTGGGACTAGGGTTTCCAATTGGCTACAGAAACTCTCAAGGCTCTATTCTTAATGTCGCTATGGAGTATGTCAATGTTAAACCTACAACCACTCTATTGATAAAAGAAGAGTACTTCAGATTTACACTAAATATGACGTTCAAAGAGTTTTGGTTCTTTAAACGTAAGCTAGATTAAGAAAAACAAATAATAACAAATTAATAGCACACTAAAATGAGAAAACATCTTCTTTCAGCAGCATTAATACTTACTGGTGCAGGGAGTTTGTTCGCCCAAAAAGGGGTGGATGACGGTTCTAAATACGGAAAAGGAGAGGATAGCATCCGCTGTATTACTAACATCAGCTTATATGTTCCTTACGCA
Source organism: Bacteroidales bacterium (assembly GCA_051652645.1). Classification (GTDB taxonomy): domain Bacteria; phylum Bacteroidota; class Bacteroidia; order Bacteroidales; family UBA7332; genus UBA7332. Next base: position 6,457 of record JBOFUP010000024.1, on the reverse strand, counting down.
AAAAGTGGAAACTACTCAGATGCTCTACCTTTTTGGCAGATTGTTTATGATGAGTGTCCTGCGTCATCAAGAGACCTTTATCTTTACGGAGCTCGAATTGTAGGCTGGCAGATTCAAAATGAAAAAGATGCCTCAAAACAGAAGGAGCTATTATCTAAGTTGATGGAGGTTTACGATAAGAGAATAAAGTACTTCGGTAAAGATCAGCGTTACCCAACTCCATATATTCTAGGTCGTAAAGCGATTGACTATCTAGTGTACAACTCTTCTGGAGATATGAATGCTCCGTATCAGTGGCTAACAGAGTCTATTGATGGAATGGGTGATGCTAGTGAAGTTGCCGTTGTTGATTATTTCATGAAGTTGTCTCTTGTAAAATTCCAAAAAGATCCTTCACACAGAGAGCAGTATATTGCTGACTTTATGAAGGTGTCTAAAATGTTCGAGGGAATGGGAGCACAGCCAAGAGCTAACACAGAGGCTATCTCTAAACTTAAAAGCGATACAGAGTTAGTTTTTGCTCAAAGTGGAGCTGCTGACTGTGAGACTCTTCAAGCCATTTATACTCCTCAAGTAGAGGCTAATAAAAACAACCTTCAATGGTTGAAAGAGGCTATCGGTTTGATGCGTAGAGTTCGTTGTCAGGAAATGGATGTTTATTTTGCTGCGGCAAGATATGCGCACCAAATAGAACCAACAGCAGAGTCAGCTTTCGGTTTGGCAAAACAATCTATTAGAGATAAAGATTATAGCGCTGCCGTTAAGTATATTGATGAGGCTATTTCTATGGAAGAAGAAGATGAGACAAAAGGAGATTTCTACTATATCGGAGCGCAAGTTTTGAGCGAAGTAAATAATTATCCTAAAGCTAGAACTTACGCACTTAAAGCTGCTGAGTTGAAACCTAATTTTGGTATGCCTTATGTCTTAATCGCTCGTATGTATGCTTCTAGTGCAAGATCTATCTATCCAGATGATAGAATACTTCAAAGCTGTGTATACAATGCAGTTCTTGATAAGCTAGAGAAGGCAAGATCAGTTGACCCATCAACTGCAGAAGTAGTTAACCCTCTTTTGAGCACTTATCGTGGATATCTTCCAAAACAAGAGGACGTATTTATGCATGGTGATATTAACAAAGGTCAACAGTTCCGTATCGGAGGCTGGATACAAGAAACTACTGTTATTCGCTAATTCATGAAAGATTTAGATTCTAAACTTTCCTTACAATACAGACAAAGCATAGCAGTTGCCCTAGTGGCAACTGTTATGCTTGTTTTTATTTCTGGCTGTCGAAAATCAGAACCAGAAAGGATATCTTCTGTTGACTCAAGAGTAACCCCTACCATTAAGACCATTGACGCATCCTCCCTTATCTCAGATTCCGGAGTGACTCGTTATAGGTTTGAGGCAAAGGAGTGGTTGATGTATACTAAAGCGGACAATCCTTATTGGTATTTTCCTAAGGGTGTCTATGTTGAAAAGTTTGACTCATCTTTTAAGGCAGAATCAACAGTAGAAGCAGATACAGCCTATTTTTTCGAAAGAGAGAAGCTTTGGAAGCTTATTGGAAATGTTAAGATGCTCAGTCAGCAGAATGAGAGGTTTGAGACACAATTGCTTTTTTGGGATCAAACAAAACAGAGGATCTATTCTGATAGTACGATTAGAATAGAACAACCAGAGAGGGTAATAGTTGGGCGCGGCTTCGAATCAAATGAGTCTATGACTAAATATACATTACGAGATACTGAGGGTATATTTAATGTCAAAGAAGAAGAGCCAATAGCTGCGGATACGCTCAGTGTAACTCCCGAACCCTAATATATTGATAACATTATGAGTCCAATTAGTGGCATAGCAATAGCCATTGCTGTCTCCGCATTCTTTTCAGGTATTGAGATAGCCTTTGTCTCGTCCAATAAGTTGCGATTTGAGCTGGATAAGAAACAGAAAGGCTTAAGTGCGTCAATACTAAACCTATTTTACTCTAATTCAGAGAACTTTATATCCACACTTTTAGTAGGGAATAATATTGCTTTAGTCGTTTACGGTATGTTAATGGCTAAAGTTCTAGAGCCAACAATACGTCAGTTTGTTTCTATAGAGGGATTTGTTGTCTTCATTCAAACTATTATTTCAACAATACTTATTCTTGTTGCAGCTGAGTTTTTGCCAAAAACAATCTTTAGGATTAACCCCAACTTCTCCATAAAGCTCTTTGCTGTACCTCTACTTTTTATTTATATCATACTTTATCCCATCAGCAAATTTGCTACACTAATGTCTAAGTTAATACTTAGACTTACAGGTATCAAGGTTAGCTCCAAGGCCGAGAAGTATGTTTTTGGTAAGATAGACTTGGACTATTTTGTCAATCAAAGTATTGATGATACGTTGGATAATTCAGAGGTTGATACCGAGGTAAAGATATTTAGGAATGCCCTTGACTTTTCAAATATTAAACTAAGGAATTGTATGGTCCCACGAACAGAGCTCTCGGCAGTAGAGTGGGACACACCTCACGAAAAACTGCTAGCTGAGTTCATAGATAGCGGCTACTCTAAAATACTAGTTTTTCGAAGCTCGATTGATAATATTGTAGGTTATATTCACTCCTCAGAACTATTTAGTGAACCACGTGATTGGCACACTAGAATTAATCAGATATCAATAGTTCCTGAGACTATGGCTGCTCATAAGTTAATGAAACATCTTATGCAGCAAAAAAAGAGTATAGCAGTCGTTGTTGATGAACATGGAGGGACAAGTGGTATTGTTACTCTGGAGGATCTTTTAGAAGAGATCATCGGAGAGATAGAGGATGAGCATGACACCCCATCTCTTGTTGCAAGAAAGAGCGATAGTGGAGATTATATTCTTTCAGGTAGGTGTGAGATAAGTCATATTAATGAGAAGTTTGATATTATATTTCCTGAATCAGAAGACTATTCAACCGTGGCCGGTTATATATTAAATAGGCTAGAGAGATTACCTTCTACAAATGAGATAATTGAGCTTCCTCCCTTTAGTATTAAAATTCTTAAGGCTACATCAACAAAGATTGAGCTAGTTAAAGTTCATAAGATGGATTAGTATTATACTGATTAATCGCTCTTGTATACTAAAATTAATGGACTATCTTTGACCCTTACTCCTTATAGGACTATCCAAATACAATCAGAGTATTTTTAATTGAACTACAGATATTAATGAATGGTTTATTTCAGCTTTTAAAGCGCTTTGTCCCTCCATATGGGAGGTTCCTTGTACTGAATATTTTTTTTAATATACTATCAACACTATTGAGTCTTTTCTCTTTCGGGGTTATAATTCCTATTCTTCAAATCCTCTTCAAGATGGATACCAAGAGTTATGAATATATTCCTTTTGGAGGAGATAGTGCATTTAAAGATGCAATAATAAACAACTTTTACTATTTCATCACCCAGGTAATTGAACATAATGGAGCATCCACTGCACTGATGCTTTTAGGGCTATTCCTTATATCGATGACTCTTCTTAAGACGGGTAGTGCATATCTTGCTTCTCACTTCATGATACCTATTAGATCAGGTATTGTTAGGGATATTAGGCATACACTCTTCGAAAAGGTGCTATCGCTTCCTATTGGGTTTTTTAGTGGTGAAAAGAAGGGTGATATCATTGCCAGAATGACTGGGGACGTTGGTGAAGTTGAGAACTCTATAATGAGTTCCTTGGACATGATGTTCAAGAATCCAATTATGATAATGCTATATTTTGGAACTATGTTGATCCTGAGTTGGCAGCTAACCCTTTTTGTCTTAATCCTACTGCCTTTTAGTGGTTATGTTATGGGTAAGGTTGGCAAGAAGCTGAAGAAACGTTCAGAAGTAGGACAGCAGCAGTTTGGTGAACTTCTCTCTCAGATTGATGAGACACTAAGTGGTCTTAGGGTGATAAAAGCTTTCAATGCTGAATCAAAAATTCAAGACCGTTTTAGAAATGGTAATGATGCCCATCGAAACTCCATTAATAGGATAAATAGAAGATACGCCCTAGCTCACCCAATGAGTGAATTTCTTGGCACTACTACTATAGCTATAGTACTATGGTATGGAGGATCCTTAATTCTAAGTAATACTAGTTCTATTGACGCGGCATCTTTCATTTACTACCTTATTATCTTCTATAGTATCATTAATCCAGCCAAGGAGTTTTCAAAAGGTGCATATGCTATTCAGAGAGGACTTGCCTCTATGGAGAGGGTAGATATGATTTTGTCCGCACACAATAGCATTGAAGAGCCAAAAGATCCATTTGAGATTAAAGGCTTTGAAAATGAAATTGAGCTTAAAGATGTTTGGTTTAGATATGCAGATACTTGGGTGCTAAAAGGAGTAAATCTTACCATACCAAAGGGTAAGACTGTTGCTTTAGTTGGGCAATCTGGCTCTGGTAAATCAACCTTAGTAGACCTTATACCTCGTTTTTATGACGTTGAAAAAGGTTCTGTTCTCATAGATGGACATGATATTAGAGATATATCAACTCACTCTTTACGCACACTCATGGGCAATGTTAACCAAGAGGCTATCTTGTTTAATGATACCATATACAACAATATAACTTTCGGTGTAGAGAGTGCCACTCAAGAAAATGTTGAGCAAGCAGCAAGAATAGCCAATGCTCATGAATTTATTGAAGCTAAGGAGTCAGGATATCAACAATTAATAGGAGATAGAGGATCTTTGCTCTCAGGTGGTCAAAGGCAGAGAGTTAGTATAGCAAGAGCTGTAATGAAGAATCCCCCTATCATGATACTTGATGAAGCAACTTCGGCTCTAGATACTGAATCAGAGAGATTGGTTCAAGAGGCATTAGAGAATCTAATGAGAAATAGGACATCAATAGTAATTGCACATAGATTGTCAACAATTAAGAATGCAGATATTATATGTGTAATGCATGAGGGTGAAATCGTTGAGCAAGGAACTCATGATGAACTTCTTCTTCTAGAGGGATACTACAAGAGACTTTGTGACATGCAAAGCTTTTAGTCTCTGTGATAAAGCAATAGTGGGTAAGCAGATTGATTTTGCTTACCCACTATTGCTTTATATAACCTTCTTATCTTCAGTATTACTAAATAGCTACTGTTATTTTACTATATTTGCAAAATAATATTCAAAATAGCCTTATGTATGAGGGGTGTATTCTTATTAATATTGCTTTTGGCGTTATCTAGCTGTAGCAGCTATACATTTATTGAAGTAGAAGTTATTAATCCTCCTACTTTAAATATTTCACCTAATACAACTAATATATTACTTATAGATAATTCACCAATTCAACCACATATAGAAGGCTGCCAAATAAAAATTGGAGAGAGAAATCAAAAGCTTTACCAAAACTTAGATTCGCTATCTGTAAAACTTTTGGATAGATGTAGTAGTGTCGTAGATTCAATTAGTCCCTATTTGTCCTTGTCTCGTTATCCCAAAAAGATTAGAGAAGATTCACTATATATTAATGTGCGAACTATTGACTCTCTGCAGATGTTAGAGATTGGTAGAGATAGTGATATCATTATCTCCTTGTCATCCTCTAGGATATCTTCTTTATGTGAATTAAATCAATTATATGGAGGTGGATATATTGCAAGGAGTAAAGGTGAATTTATAACACTACTAGAGGTGTATAATCCAATCACATCTACTATTACAGAAAATAAGGTTGACATAATGCCTTTTGAGTTTGTCTCAGCTGATCTTGACTACCAAAAAGCTATCTATGATTCATCTCCCGAAAACAGGTTAGATGAGCTGATTTATGCTAAGATCGATAGGTTAATGCCTATGATATTACCACATAGTAATTATGTTAATAGAATGATTGTTCTTAGTAATGATCAAAATATGAGAGATGCACTAAGGTTTACTAGAGATGGTAATTGGAACGATGCATCAATTATATGGGAGTACATGATTGAGAATTCTCGAGTAAAATCTATTAGGTTAGCCTCTTTTGTAAATTTGGCACTCTACTATGAGTTCGAATCACGATTCTATAGTTCTATTCATATGATATCAGAGGCTAGAAAACTAGTACGAAAACATCAAGTACAACTCATTGAATATCTAGATATGTATGAGAAAGAATTAAAAGAAAGGTCATTGACGAATTGAATATTATGATTTATATATCTGCTACTAATAGGAAGAATTAGATGTGTTTTGATAACAATAGGACTATAAAGCCTATCTAAACGTTAAAAAACAGCTCTACATAACTCTCCTAAAGCTAAAAAAGCAATGGAGAGTTTTTTTCTACGACTAAAATCGTATATATTTGCAATCCGTTTTGAGTAAGCAAATTAAGAGATACGAAAATAATTTCATTTATTATGACTAAAGCAGATATTGTTAACGAGATTTCAAAGAACACAGGTATTGATAAGGCGTCAGTATTGACG
>JBOFUP010000023.1:0-47449 GCA_051652645.1 Bacteroidales bacterium | reverse complement strand
TTAACGTTGCTGCTCAAAACTGTGCTGACAAAACTTCTGGTGCTTACACTGGCGAAGTTTCTGCTTCAATGGTTGCATCTACTGGTGCTAAATATGTAATCCTAGGTCACTCTGAGCGTAGAGCATACTATGGTGAAACAAACGAAATATTGAAAGAGAAAACTCTTCTAGCTATGGCTAACGGACTTACTCCTATCTTCTGTATTGGAGAGGTTCTTGAAGAGAGAGAAGCTGAGAAACACTTCGAGGTTGTTAAATCTCAAATCGAAGAGGCTCTTTTCAACCTTTCTGCTGAAGAATTTGGTAAAATAGTTCTTGCTTACGAGCCTGTTTGGGCTATCGGTACTGGTAAAACAGCTTCTCCTGCTCAAGCACAAGAGATTCACGCTTTCATACGTGAAACTGTTGCTAACAAATATGGCAAAGAAGTTGCTGATGCAACTCAGATCCTTTACGGTGGTAGCTGTAACGCTGCTAACGCTAAAGAACTATTTGCTAACCCTGATGTAGATGGTGGTCTTATTGGTGGTGCTTCTCTTACTGTTGAAGCATTCCTTCCAATCATCGAAGCTTGCTAATAGAGCAATATCTATATAAAGTATAGCATACAAAAACCCGAAAGAGGAGCCCCAAAGCCCCCCTTTCGGTTTTTGTCTATAAAAAAAATCAGATAAATATGAGAAAAGTAATAGCCCTGTTCCTTACTCTATCCCTTACTTCAACTAGTTTAGTTGCTCAATTTCTCAGATCCGACTCAACCATTGTGTCGCATCTAGAGAGACACATCATAGGACAAGGTGATGTACTTATTCGCCAATCAAAAGCTATAGAACTACTCATTGGACGTAGAGAGCAGGGTGAAAACCAAACAGTGAGCCAGGTAGATGGTTATAGAGTACAACTCTTTTCCGGAAACCAACAAAACAGCTCCAAGAATGAAGCTTTCTCAAAAGAGCAAAGAGTAAAATCTATGTTCCCAGAAATTGAGACCTATGTGACTTTCAAATCTCCTTTCTGGCGTCTACGTATAGGAGACTTTAGAAGTTATGAAGATGCCGATCAAATGATGAGGCGAATGAAACGTGCATTCCCTGACTTTAGTCGTGAGATGTACGTAGTAAGAGATGAAATAAAACTTGAGCTATAATGTATCAATTCACACCTGAGCAAGAAGCCAACAGAGAGGCTATTGCTGCACATTACAGAGAGATCATTCGCCTTCTTGGCGAAGATGATCACAGAGAAGGTCTCCTTAAAACTCCAGAACGCGTTGCGAAAGCTATGCAATTTCTGACTAAAGGATACCACCAAGATGCTGAAAAAATTCTTAAATCAGCAATGTTCAAAGAGGAGTACAAACAAATGGTTATCGTAAAAGATATCGACTTCTTCTCTATGTGTGAACATCATATGCTGCCTTTCTTCGGAAAAGTACACGTGGCATATATTCCAAATGGTCATATTACTGGACTAAGTAAGATTGCTCGCGTGGTAGAGGTCTTTGCTCGTCGTATGCAAGTACAAGAGCGACTAACCATGCAGATCAAAGATGCTATTCAAAATACACTAAATCCTCTTGGTGTGATGGTAGTTATCGAAGCACAACACACCTGTATGCAGATGCGAGGAGTTGAGAAACAGAACTCTGTTACGACAACTTCGGACTTCACAGGTGCATTCAATCAGGCAAAAACACGTGAAGAGTTTATGACTCTTATACGTATGAAATAATTAACTGTCTATTACCTTTAATCTTAAAACCGTATTGGGATGAAAAAGACAAAACTATTACTATTCTCTTTAGCATTCATGTCTATGACACAAGCGCAGAACCCATTCTTTGGGAAGTACAAGACACCGCACGAAACGGCACCTTTTGATAAAATCAAGTTCGAACACTACGAACCTGCATTTCTCGAAGGGATGAAGCAACACAACAAAGATATTGATGCAATCATCAATAACAAGAAACCTGCTACTTTCGAAAATACTATTGTCGCTCTTGAGCGCTCTGGTGAACTATTCGGGCGCGTAGGAGCAGTATTCTTCAATCTTACTAGCTCTGAGAGCAACGACGACATGATGGCTCTTTCACAAAAGCTATCTCCTCTAATGTCTGCTCATTCAAACAATATCAACCTCAACGAGAAGCTTTTCGCTCGCGTAAAAGAGGTATATGATCAACGCGAATCTCTTAACCTCTCTATTGAGGATAGAAAACTTCTTGAGAACACATACAAAGGGTTTGTTAAAAGAGGTGCTAACCTTCAAGGCCAAGACAAAGAGAAATATCGCGAACTGAGCACCACTCTCAGCAAAGCGTCTCTTGATTTCGGACAGAACGTCCTTAAGCAGACCAACGCTTTCGAAATGATAGTAGAGAATGTAGAAGATCTAAAAGGTCTTATGCAAAGAGACATCGATGAAGCTAAAGCTAGAGCAGAAGCTAAAGGTAAGACAGGTTACCTATTCACTCACCAAGCTCCTGTGTACATCTCTTTCATGAGATATGTAGAAAACAGAGATCTTCGTCGTCAAATGTGGGAATCATTCTCGTCTAAGTGTATTGGTGGTGAGTTTGACAACATCAAAAATGTTGAGACAATTGCAAACTCTAGACTTGCAATGGCAAACCTTTTTGGATATGAAAACTATGCAGCCTACACTCTTCAAGATCGTATGGCTAAAAACCAAGAGAGCGTTTACAAACTTCTTAACGACCTTCTTGTTGCTTTCAAACCTGCTGCTATGCAGGAGGTAGCTGAAGTTCGTGGTTTTGCTATTGGAATGGAGGGTAAAAACTTCGAAATAATGCCTTGGGATTGGTCATACTATGCTGAGAAGCTTAAGGATAGCAAATATCAGATTAATGACGAACTTCTTCGCCCTTACTTCGAGCTAAACAACGTAACTAAAGGTGTATTTGGTCTTGCCACTGACCTTTGGGGTATTACATTCAAAGAGAACAAGAAAATACCAGTATACCACTCTGAGGTAAAAGCATATGAAGTTTTTGATGCTGATGGTAAATTCCTTTCTGTTCTTTACACTGACTTCCACCCTCGTGCTGGAAAAAGACCAGGTGCTTGGATGAGCGGTTACAAAAGCCAATACAAAGAGAATGGAAAAGATATCCGTCCGCACGTAACGATAGTGATGAACTTCACTAGACCAACTGCAGACACTCCTGCCCTTCTAACATTTGATGAGGTAGAAACTTTCCTTCACGAGTTTGGACACGCTCTTCACGGTATGTTTGCTAACTCTACTTACGAATCTCTATCTGGAACTAGCGTTTACCGTGACTTCGTTGAACTACCATCTCAGATGATGGAAAACTGGTTGAGCGAGAAAGAGTACCTTGACAAATTCGCAGTTCACTACAAAACAGGTGAGAAAATACCTGCTGATCTTGTTCAAAAGGTGCTTGACGCTAAAAACTACAACGTCGCTTACGCTTGCGTTCGTCAGCTCTCTTTCGGATTCAACGATATGGCATGGCACACTATCACTAAGCCTTTCAGTGGAGATGTAAAACAATTTGAGAATGATGCAATCGTACAAACTCAACTTCTTCCTACTGTTAGCTCTGTATCACTAACACCTTCTTTCAGCCACGTATTTGCTGGTGGATATGCTGCTGGATACTACAGCTACAAATGGGCTGAGGTACTTGATGCTGACGCATACGACTACTTCGTAGAGAATGGTATCTATAACAAAGAGATAGCAAAATCATTCCGCGAAAATATTCTCGAAAAAGGTGGTACTGAAGATCCAATGGTACTATACGTTCGCTTCCGTGGTGAAGAGCCTTCTGTTAAAGCTCTTATGAAACGTAGCGGCATTGAACTATAAGCTCTATTATTATTATTACTTCTTAGAGTTACCTTAAAATCCGGGAGTCAACAGATTTAACTCTGTTGACTCCCGGATTTTTTTATATGGCATAATATAGAAAATTAAATCTATACTTATAGTATTTCAAATCATGAGTCTAAAGAACTAGAATAGACGCTATAGACTACTATTGCCATCTTTGAGATCTTATTCCATTCATTAAAGTGTTAGAGATAAGATCACTTAAAACATGAAAACAAAAACATAGTCTGCTCTGATATGAAAATTAGAAACAATTAGTTAAATAAACTATTTGCCTAAGCAACATATTAATCAATTATCCCTTACTTTGCATCCACGAACTTTTAACCTTCAAATTATGAAAATAGTCACAGCTTTACTCTCAACACTCCTTTTCTCAACATCCATCTATTGCCAAGAGGGCTTCAAAGCCAAAGAGTATATATCATCAAAAGGGGATACTATTCTCTACCGCGAACTTCCTCCTCCATCAAATTCTAAGAAGAAAAGTTATCCTCTTGTATTATTTCTTCATGGAGCTGGTGAGAGAGGTACAGACAACGTAAAGCAGATGACACATGGTGCGAATATGTTCACAAATCCAGTTAACAGAGATAAATATCCGGCGTACGTTCTGATGCCTCAATGTCCAGAAAGTGGCTATTGGGCATTCAATGGACGACCAAAGTCATTAATGCCTAATGATATGCCAATAGGTGATGATATAACTCCAATCTTTGCCTCTCTTAAGGAGATGATTGATATATATATATCGCTTCCTGAAATCGATAGCAAAAGAATCTATATTGTAGGACTATCAATGGGAGCAATGGGTACTTATGATATAGTATCTCGTTTCCCAAAAACATTTGCAGCAGCTGTGCCTATTTGTGGCACGGTTAATCCCGACAAACTCAAGAATATAGAAAATGTTAGCTTCCGTATTTTCCACGGTGATGCCGATAATATTGTCCCTGTTGAGGGATCACGTGAGGCTTATAAAGCTCTTAAAAAAGCAGGGACTAAAGTTGAATATATTGAGTACCCAGGATGTAACCACGGCAGTTGGAACCCTGCTTTCAATGAAAAGGACTTCCTAGAGTGGATATTCAAACAAAAGAGATAAAAAACACAACATATACAACCATAAAAAGACGTCATGAGAATATTTATATTGTCTACATTAATTACATTATCCTCTCTATTAACTAATGCGCAAAATCCTCTAGTCGTTGCACATCGTGGTGCCTCTGCATATAAACCAGAGAATACTCTAAGTGCTTTTAGGTATGCATTTGAACTAGACGCTGACGCTATTGAGGTTGATGTTTGGGTTACGAAAGATAGGAAGATAGTGGTGACTCACGATAGAGATACTAAAAGAGTTGCAGATAAGAACCTTATAGTCCCAGAGTCAACATATGCTGAGCTAAAGGAGCTGAGATTAAAGGATGATGAGTATATGCCATTATTGGAAGAGGTATTAGCTATACTTCCCAAGGGCAAAAAGATATTTATTGAGATAAAATGCTGTTGGGAAAAAGGCGAAAGCGGTAACCCATTCCCTGAGATTAAGAAGATCATCAAAAAGTCTAAACGCCAAAAAGATTGTACATTCATCGCATTCAACGCTCAATCACTAGTTGAAGCGCAAAAACAACTCCATAAAATTCCAACTCTCTATTTGAGTGGCAAGAAAAATAGCAACCAGGAGATACTAGATATTGTAAAGAGCAATAACCTAACGTCTCTTAATGTGCATTACAGCCTAGTAAATGAGGAGCTGGTAGATATGCTTATAGTTAATAAACTACCTCTATTTGTTTGGACTGTAAACAAGGATGAAGATATGAAACGTATGATAGAAAACCCTCTGATAAAAGGGATAACAACAGACCGACCAGATGCACTAATCAAATTGATAAAACAGAATCAAATCAAATAATAAATTAAATAGGAGTCTCTTCTCTGCTATATGCAGAAAGAGACTCCTATTTAATTTATTACACAGCTTCTTTATATAAATCTGAGGCTTCATTAAAGCTCAATATTAAAAAATAAATCAAGATTGATGATTTTTATTGAGTACAAAAAGTAAATATACTTGTATAGTAGTTATGAATAAAAATGATATGAAAACAAAAAAGGATATGCTAAATGAAATAAATATAAGTGAGATTAAGAAAGTTATAGCTATGAGCGAACCTCATCTAAATAAAGAGGATAGAGAAGCTATGTGGTCAGAAATCGAGAAGTTAACTCTTAAACGTCAGATTAAGAGGAGGACTATTTGGATGAAATATGCTGCTGTATTGATGCTTGTTATTATTTCTGGAGTTACTATTATAACCTTAAATAGAATATCTTCTCCTTTTGAACGTATGGCTAATCTGGTACATATTGACACATTAAGGACCTTAACCCTTCACATTGATGGACAAAGAGTTGAGTTAGCAGATAATGTTGATCTAATCTGTTTACCGAATTCTAATCAAATAGACATCTCCACATATGGGAAATCATTATTTAAACTATCTGTTCCATCCAGTGATAATACATATCTACAAATTGCCGTCCCAAAGGGTATGAAGACAGAGATTACACTTGCTGACAACTCGATAGTAACAGTACGTGAAGGATCAAAACTTACCTTTCCCTTGAAATTCAAAGATAATAAGCGTCATCTTTTTCTTGAAGGCGAAGCATATCTCAGAGTTCAAAAGGATAATAAGCGATCATTCATCACAGAGACCAAAGATCTAGAAATTTCAGTGATTGGTACTGAATTCTTAGTATCTGCATACCCTAATAATCTGGAGTCATCTGTACTCTTAGTCTCAGGCAAGGTTGAAGTTACACCAGCTCAAGGAATGAGTACCATAATAATGCCTAATGAGATGTACCGCTACAATAGATCAGAGTATAGCTCAACAAAAATTAATAATGTTAACTCTCTGGAACTATTATCATGGAGAGAAGATATTATTCTAATGCAAGATGAATCCCTAAGCCAAATATTAAAGAAAATAGAGTCTATATATAGAATACATATAGTTTATAACACAAAAGAGATGGATAAATTTTTCATTAATGGCAAACTAGATATTAGTATATCTGTTGATGAATTACTTGAGATGTTATCTAGGATTGCTCCAATAAAGTATAGACAAGAAAACGGATATAGAATAGTTGAATCTAATAATTAACCATAACCAATAGCCTATGAATAAATAATACAAGTGAAAAGTGAGTATAATTCATTATGAATAAACTTTAGTAATCAAAATAAATCTAATTTAAAAATGGAAGAACAATATTATCGCAGAAGACCATCAAAACCATTCTGCCGAAAGCTATTCATTGCAAGCTCTATTATTTTCTTATCTAGTGCTCAGATAATGCCAATAGTAGCATCTGAGGCTATACAAACAACTATACGAGAAGATAAACCTATTGTCATCAACTCATCAAACAGACCTATTAAGGATGTATTGGAGAATATTGAAAAACAGAGTAAATATATATTTGTATATAATAGTACTACTATAGATCTAACTAAAACAATATCTATCTCTATCACATCATCTGATATAAATCAGATATTGACACAATTACTTAAAGGTAGCTCATTGGGATATGAAATATCCAATAGACAGATTATTATATTTTCTATCAAAGGTAATAATGATCAAGGGAAAAACATTCTTACATCTGGAATTGTAAAAGATGAGAATGGTGAGCCTATGATTGGCGTTAGTGTGATGGTAAAAGGAAAAAGTGAAGGAACAGTTACAGATATTGATGGGAAATATTCACTTCAAACAAGTGAAGGTGCAACATTAGAGTTCTCATATATTGGATATAAGAAACAAGATAGAAAAGCTTTATCTGATATGATAGTTTCTCTTACTCTAGATGCTGAGGAGCTCAATGAGGTAGTCGTTGTAGGTTATGGTACTATGAGAAAGAGTGATCTTACGGGATCGGTATCTGCAATTAAGTCAAAGGATTTTAATAAAGGGCTTGTAACATCTCCTTCTCAACTTATTCAAGGTAGAGTCTCCGGAGTTAATATAACTAATAATGGTGGTGAGCCTGGTGGTGGTGCGACTATCCGAGTTCGAGGCTCTAATTCTATTCGTTCTGGACAAGATCCTCTCTATGTAGTTGATGGTGTTCCATTAGATGTCTCTGATGACCAACAACCATCTGGTGCTAGTATAGCAGGAGTGGGTAGCAGTGGATCAAAAAACCCATTGAACTTCTTAAACCCTGATGACATAGAATCTATAGATATCCTCAAGGATGCTTCTGCCACAGCCATCTATGGAGCAAGAGGAGCAAATGGTGTTATTATGATAACGACAAAGAAAGGCACTGAGGGTCAAAGTCAAGTCAGCTATTCTGCCTATGCATCTCTATCTCATCTCCCTAAACAATATGATATGTTGAGTGCTGATCAATATAGAGCATTTGCTGCAGAAAAAGGAGTTACAATAGAGGATGGTGGAGCAAGTGTTAATTGGCAAGATGAAATCTTCAGAAAAGCATTTTCGCAAAACCACAACCTCTCAATGAGTGGAGGTTTAAAAAGTGGTAATTATCGTGCGTCATTAGGATATCAAGATCAAGAGGGTATTATCAAACGCTCTGGTATGGAGAAGTTTACCGGGCGTTTCTATGTAAGTCAGAAGACATTCAACGATAAACTTAATCTAGAGGCTAGTATAACTGCAAGCCGCACAAATGACAGACGAGTTCCAATTGGTGAATCTGGAGGATTCGAGGGGGATGTTCTTCTATCTTCATTAAAAGTTAACCCAACACTACCTATTTACAAAGAAGATGGTAGTTACTATCAATATAGCAAGGATGTTAGAAATCCTCTAGCTATGATAAACCTTACAAACGATCGCACTCAAACTGACAGATTACTCGCCAACATAGCTGGTACTCTAGAGATATGGAAAGATCTTAAGTATAAGATGAATGTTGCATTTGATGAGATGAAAGCAACGAGAAAAGTAACACAAGATAAAGAGTTAACTTACCTTACAGACAATGGTACAGTTGATATTAATAATGTTGAAGGAAGTAGCTTCCTAATAGAGAACTATTTAACCTATAACTTTAATCTTGGATCTAAACACCGTTTCAATCTTCTTGCAGGCCACTCATACCAAAAATTTCATAACTATAGATATGGGATTTCTGTAAATGGCTTTGAAGTAGACGATATAGATTACATATACGATCTGGCCTTCGGTAAAAACAAACAGATAGTTGGGACTTCTAATGTTACAGTTAATGAGCTACAATCTTTCTTTGGTCGGATAAACTACAACTTAATGGAGAAGTATCTATTGACGGTTAACCTCCGAGCCGATGGTTCTACTAAGTTTGGTGAGAATAATAAATATGGTTATTTCCCTTCAGCAGCTCTTGCATGGAGAATTAGCGAAGAAGATTTTATTAAGAGATTTGAATTTTTAAACAACCTTAAACTACGTACTAGCTGGGGTATAACTGGTAATCAAGAGATACCCAATAAAATATCTCAAGTAATGTTGGGTAGTACTGGGGGGGCTATTATTGATGGTGGTTCAAATGTTGTACCCGGGATAACACTTACACGCACTCCAAACCCTGATTTAAAGTGGGAGCGTACAGAACAGATAAATGCTGGTCTTGACTTTGGAGTCCTGAATAATAGACTAACTGGTACTATTGATTACTTCTCAAAAACAACTAGGGATGTACTTCTAGAGGTATACTCAATTTCTCCTGCTCCAACCACAATGGTTTGGAGAAATGTACCTAATATGAAAATTATTAACCATGGTTGGGAGATAGGGCTAAATGGAGTAATAATTGATTCAAAAAATTGGAATTGGAGCGCTGGTGTAAACTTCTCAAGAATCAAGAACAGAGTTGAGAATTTACCAATGAGCTCAATTACAACAGGAAAACCTAGTGGACCTGGTATTGATGGCTTCACCTCTCAGGTGATAAAAAGTGGCTATCCAATTGGCACATTTTGGGGTTATGAATTCCTAGGTTTTGATGAAGAAGGGAAAAGTATTTACACAACAGATGAGAGCGGAAAAAGAGTTGAGAAGTGTATAGGTAATGCTCAACCAGACTTCTCAATCAACCTAAACACTACTTTATCATGGCGAAGATTTGATCTTAGCTTATTCTTCAATGGTGTTGTTGGTAATGATGTTTACAATAATTTAGCCAATGTCCTAGATAACTTAAGTCTATTTTCCAAAGGTTTTAATACCACAACAAGTGCAACAAAACTACCTGAATCATTCGATAATGTTCTTGACTATTCTAGTAGATATATAGAAGATGGCTCATACCTAAGACTAAGCAATGCAACTATAGGTTATAATGTACCTTTAAAGAGTAAGAAATGGATAAGTAACATACGGGTAACACTTACTGGTAATAACCTTTTCGTTATCACAGGATATAGTGGATATGACCCTGAGGTCAATGCTAGTCGCGTGAGCAATGGAGTACCATCATTAGGTATAGGATGGACCTCATACCCTATGGCTAGAAGTTATAGTTTTGGAGCTTCTATTGATTTCTAATCTATTTACTACTATTATTAATAATAAGATGAAAAAAAAATATATAATGATAGGGACTATCATGTCCGCATGTTTTTTGACAAGCTGTACTGATCTACAAGAGAAAATATTAAATGAGCAAGATGGATCAGGTGTAGTCTCTGATAGTAAGAATGCTCAAATGTTAATAGCTCCATCATACGCCTACCTCCGGGATTTACAAAGTCGTAGCGGTGTTTGGCTAGTTCTTGAAAGTGTTACTGATGAAATGCTTTTTCCTACTAGAGGTACTGATTGGAACAATTCAAACTATAGAACTCTCTTTACACATGAATATGATAGTCGTAACACATATATAAAGAATGCTTGGAACAGTTTCATGCTTGGAATAACAAAGTGTAATACTAGCCTTCAGTATCTTTCTAAACTTCAACAGAATGACGAGGTTAGAGGTTATATGAATGAGGCACTATTTATTCGAGCGTTATGTATGTACCATCTGATGGATTGTTTCGGAAAATTTCCTATGAGGGAGTACACTGAACTGGACTACTCGACTCAACCTAAAATATATAATAGAGCTGAAGCAATCTCGCGTATTGAATCTGATCTGAAAGATATAATACCAAACCTCAAAGAGAAAAATGATGTTCCATATGGAAGAATAACTAAAGCCGCAGCGCAAATGCTATTAGCTAAACTCTATCTAAACAATCAAGTATACACTGGAACGGCTCCTACTTTTATTGATGGCATTGGTAAGTGGGATGAGACTATTGAACTATGTGATGCTATAATAAATTCGGGAAAGTATGTTCTTGCTGATGACTATTGGAAACTATACCAAGCATTTAATGAGAACTATTCCAACCAGACAGAGACTATACTACCAATAATATTCAACATGACGGCTGGATTGAATGGGATCGATTGGTTAAACATTACCTTACACTACAATCAAACATTTGGCTCATTCAAGGGTATGTGGAATGGTTGTTGTACAACCCCTGATTTTTTAAATAATTGGGATACTACTGATCCTAGATTCCAAGATAATCGCCTTAAGGATCAAATTGGATTTAATCTAGGAGTATTGGTTGGTCAACAGTATGATATTAATGGAAACAAGTTAAAAACACGTACTGGAGAGGACCTAATCTATACTCCTGAGTTTAGCGTACAAAACTCAACTGAGGAACAAGGAGCTAGAGTTGTTAAATATGCTCCAGATCCAAAGTCTACTTATGGAAACAAGAGTGAGAATGACTTCCAATACTATCGCCTAACAGATGTTTACCTAATGAGAGCAGAAGCCAAATATAGAAAAGGTGCAATTACAGAGGCATTAAGTGATATGAACACAATACGTGAAAAGCGTAATGTTAAAGCATACACTCTTGAGGAGTTTTCTCTTGAGAAGATATATAACGAGCGAGGTTATGAGTTCTATTGGGACGGACCATCAAGAAGAAATGATATGGTTAGATACAATAAGTACTGTGAGGCTAGATTTGAGAAGCCATCTTCTGAACCTTACAAGATACTTCTACCTATCCCTCTAAGTGCTATGGAGGCAAATCCTGAGCTTACACAAAATAGTGATAGATACGAGTAGGTATGTAGTCCTTTTATTATTAGATAGATTAGGGAGGGGTATCAAGTATTGGAATCCCCCCTAATCAAATTATTAACTCAAAAGATATAAATGAGATATTTATTAAAAGTTGCACTATTATCAATCGCTTGTTTGGGTATATCTAAAGCATCTGCCAGAGATTTTACTCTTCCTGCGTGGATAGAGAAGAGTGTATTCTATCAAATATATCCACAGAGCTTTCAAGACAGTGATGGTGATGGCATTGGAGATATTAAAGGAATAATTCAAAGATTAGACTATATAAAGTCTATTGGTTGTAATACAATCTGGTTAAACCCATGCTATCATTCAGCATTTATGGATGCCGGATATGATGTAATAGACTTCTATAGAGTGGCTCCACGGTATGGAAATAATGATGACCTTAGGAATCTTTTTGATGAGGCTCACAATCGAGGTATGAGGGTTGTCCTAGATCTTGTGGCCGGTCACACCTCTGATCAATCTCAATGGTTCAAATTTTCACAACAGAAAAGTAATAATACTTATAGTAATAGATACATTTGGACTAATGACTCTACTATTTGTCCTGACAGATTTGTTAAAGGGGAATTCGATAGAAATGGATCATACAGAAAAAATTATTTCGATTGTCAACCTGCTTTGAACTATGGCTATGGTAATCCTGACCCCAATAATCCATGGGAGGAGGAGGTTACAGCTCCTGGTCCTACTGCTACTAAACTTGAGCTAATTAATATCATGAACTATTGGATGCAGATGGGTTGTGATGGATTCAGAGTAGACATGGCTGGGTCTCTAATTAAAAATGACCCAGACATGGTTGGCACAACTGCTCTTTGGAATGAGATACGAAGAAAATTCCAGGAGCTTTATCCAGATGGTATACTTCTTGCCGAGTGGAGTAATCCACAAAAAGCTCTTAAGGTTGGATTCATGATGGATTTCATAATTCACTTTGGTCGTACTGGATATAGGGAATTAATCTTTAATGAAATAGGGACATACAGACGTGACACATGTTATTTCGATATTAAGGGAGAGGGATCTGCAGTAAAATATATAGAAAATCTATATGATTGTATCAATGTTGCACGTAATGATGGACATATATGTATTCCTACTGGTAATCATGATTTCCAGAGAATTCGTTGTGGAAGAAGAGATAGTGAAGAGGAGGTACGGGCCGCTCTAACATTCTTTCTGACTCAGCCTGGTGTACCATGCATCTATTATGGCGATGAGATAGGAATGAGATTTATAGATAATTTACCTAATAAAGAGGGGAGCCAACTCAAAAGTGGTAATAGAGCGGGATCAAGAACACCTATGCAGTGGGACAATAGTGTTGGAGCTGGATTCTCTTCCACCTCAACAGAAAATTACTATCTACCTATTGACGATCTTGAAGATCGTCCAAACGTAGAAAGTCAAGAGTCTGAATTAAACTCTACTCTTAACTACGTCAGAAAACTACTTAGGCTAAGAGAGGAATTCCCTGCATTAGCTTGTAAGGGTAATATAGAGTTTATAACAAAAGGCAACAACCCCTACCCTATGATTTATGAACGTAGTATTGGTGATGAGCGTATTATTGTATGTATTAATCCTACTGGTAAAGATATCAAAACAACGAGAGAGTACGTTAAACCATTTAATAGAATATCTACTCTAGTTGAGAGCGTAGGAGGAGTTAAACAGAAGATTCGTTACTCTAATCAAAAAATAACAGTTAACACACCAGCTCTTTCAGTTGGAATATATAAAATTGAGAATTAATGAGAATATATATATTATCAATAATAGCAACTCTATCAGCATCGATATTCGCTCAAGATACATGGAAGATCAGAGCCACAGATATTGATCCTACTAATTACTACGGAGTTACAGTTGCAAATGGTGTATTAGGGATAGTATCATCGCCTGAGCCTCTTCGAACATCTAATGTTGTGTTAGCTGGTTCGTATGATAAGTATGGTAGAGGTAGAGTGAGTAACTTCCTTAATGGATTTAATATGCTTAATACTTCTCTTTCTATTGATGGCACACGTATTCACAGTGGAAATATTGAATGGTTTGTTCAAGAATTAGATATGAAAGAGGCTAAACATAACTCCTCATTTAAATTTAGAGATAAAGCCAACGTTAGCTACTCCTACTTATCTCTCAGACAGCTTCCATACTGTGCTATGCTTGTAGTTGAGATAACCCCTTTAAGTGATATTACAATATCATGCAGTAATATTCAGGAGATTCCTGATGCTTTCAGAGGTGGGCAGATGTATTTCAACGAGATAAACCGCAAACATACATCTATCAAGCTGATGACAACAACAGCTAAAAGTCCCACAGAAAGACTCGATGTGTGTGCCTCTTCTGCATTCCTCTTTCCAGAAAAAGTAGGAGTAGAACCAAGAGTAATACATAAAACTCCAAACAATAATAGTCACTCTATGAGTTTCAGCAAGGATTTGAAGCAAGGTGAGAAATACCAGTTTTGCATAATTGGAACTACCCTAACCTCATCACACCATCCAGACCCTTCTAATGAGGTTGAACGTTTGACTATCTTTGCTCACCTAGAAGGATATGAAAGACTAATAAAAAGGCATACTTCGCTATGGAGTGAACTCTGGGAAAGTGATATTGAGATTGATGGTGATGCTCAAGCTCAGCAAGATATTAGGAGTATGTTGTACCATTTATACTCATTTGTTCGTGAAGGCTCTTCATTATCTATTTCTCCAATGGGGCTATCTGGACTTGGATATAATGGACATATTTTTTGGGATGCTGACACATGGGTCTATCCTGCACTACTTTTACTAAACCCAAAGTTAGCTAAATCGCATATAGACTACAGAAGCAAGAGGCTAGAGGCTGCTAAGAATAATGCTTTCGAACGGGGCTTCAATGGTGCAATGTACCCTTGGGAGAGTGCTGACAGTGGTTTCGAAGAGACTCCTGTTTGGGCATTGGCTGGCACCTTTGAACATCATATATCTGCTTGTGTAGCATTGGCTGCATGGAACTACTATAGAGTCACTCAAGATAAAGATTGGTTAGAGAGTGAGGGATGGCCAATACTAAAAGCTACGGCTGACTTCTGGGTTAGTCGATCTGAGAAAGATGAGTATGGCAATTATCATATCTATAATGTAGTTGCTGCTGATGAGTGGGCTGAAAATGTTGATGATGATGCATTTACTAATGGTGCGGCAAGGATAAATCTTGAGGCTGCTATCAAAGCTGCTCGTATTATAAACAAACAACATCCTAAGGAGTGGAGTGAAGTCGCTAATAATCTAGTCATTCTATCCTTCGAGGATGGCGTTACAAAAGAGCATTCTACATATAGCGGGGAAAAAATAAAACAAGCAGATGTTAACCTGCTTGCCTACCCTCTTGAGATTATTTGTGACCATAAGCAGATTAAGAGAGATCTCGAGTTTTATCAGAGTAGAGTACCTGAAAAAAACACACCTGCTATGACACAAGCTATCTTCTCGTTGCTATACTCAAGAATAGGTGATTCTGAAAAGGCGTCACACTTCTTTAAAGATGCATACCTCCCAAATCTAAATCCTCCATTTAGAGTTATCGCTGAGACAAAGGGTGGAAATAACCCTTACTTTATCACTGGTGCAGGTGGAGTACTGCAGAGTATTATGATGGGATTTGTTGGACTTCGGATTACTGACAAAGGTATTGTTCAAGATGATAATAGCGTACTACCATCTGGATGGAAATCAATCACTTTGAAAGGTATTGGGTCAAAATCAGAGACATATAAGCGTAAGAGATAGGGCTACCAAAGTATAACCGCAAGTTCAAAAGGGCTCTATGTATAAGATTTCTCGTTGATTGATAGTTCATACCTAATATCTCTGGTATTTCACTCAACGGGATCTCTTGTATATAGTAAAGGTATATTGCCTCTCTTTGCCTAGGTGTCAATTTATCTAAAGCAACAGAGAGTCTATTCATCACCTCATGATCACATTCAAAATTTCTATCTACCATTAATGTGTCGCTTATTAGCTCAATTTCAAATCTCAATTCATCATGAGAATCTATAGACACTATTTTTTTTGGTAATAACTGATTAAGTAACGTGCGTTTAAGAGCTATGAATAGATATCCCTTAACAGATTCTGTCGTATGGAGTGATTCTCTATTATTATATAACTTAACAAAAACATCTTGAATAGCATCTTTAACTAATTCTGAATCTTGTGTGATCTTCTTCCCATAGCAATACATAGAGTCTGAATAATTTACAAATAAGTTAGCAAAGGCATCACTATCACCAGATAGGAATGCCCTCCAAAGGTCATGTTCATTTTCAAACTTATTGCTTTTCAACACCATTAAAGAAATATATAATTATATCAAAGATAGACATTTTTTAGAGAGCCTGCTTAATATTAGCGATAATTTGTAGAATATAATGCATCAAAGCCCCAAAGAGAAAACTCTTCGGGGCTTTGATTTCAAATTATCAACTATAGATTACATGATACCTCTTTCACGAAGTCTTAGTTGCCATTTCCATGCTGTTGCTAGAGTGTCCTCTACACTCTCTTGAGCTTTCCAGCCAAGTACATTATTTGCATAGTCTGGTTGAGCCCATACCTTCTCGATATCCCCCTCACGTCGACCTACAATCTTATGTGGCACTTTCACACCAGTCACTTGCTCGAATGTACGTATTATCTCCAATACAGTTAGGCCTCTACCTGTACCTAGATTGAAAGTCTCAACCTCAGCTAATGATTTTCCACCAAGCATACGATCAAGGGCAATAACGTGAGCCTTAGCTAGGTCAACCACATTAATATAGTCACGAATACAAGATCCATCAGGAGTGTCATAATCATCACCAAAAACGCTCAACTCATTACGAACACCCATTGCTGTTTGAGTAACAAAAGGAAGTAGGTTCTGAGGCACTCCGTTTGGTAGTTCACCTATCTCAGCCGAAGGGTGAGCTCCTATTGGGTTAAAGTAGCGAAGGATGATTGATTTGATAGGAGCTTTTGCGTATGCATTGTCTCGGATAATCTCTTCACATATCTGCTTAGTGTTACCATAAGGAGATAGTGCTGGTTTGATTGGTGCATTCTCATCTACAGGCAATATATCTGGCTGACCATATACAGTACAAGAAGAAGAGAATACGATAGCCTCACTCTTATATTTAGGCATCAACTCCAGAAGGTTCAAAAGAGAGTCTAGGTTGTTTCTGTAATAAAGAAGAGGTTTTGCTACAGACTCACCAACGGCTTTACTTGCTGCAAAGTGAATAATTCCATTTATAGTTGAGTGTTTTGAGAAAACGCCTTCCATAGCCGCTTTATCAGTACAATCAACTTTCTCAAATATTGGTCTGATGCCTGAAATCTTCTCTATGCCATCAAGCACCTCAACGTTTGAGTTTGATAAATCATCTACTATTACAACTTCATAGCCAGCCGCCTGAAGTTCAACAACGGTATGTGATCCAATGTAACCAGTACCGCCTGTAACTAAAATTTTTCCTTTCATGCTAATAGTAACTAAGTGTTTAAGTATAAAAAGATCGCCTATCAATACGTTAAATATGATAAGCGATCTTTATTATTAGGTATTAATAAGCTCTTGCAAATAGCACTCTTTGTGCTGATGGTTTACCTGTCACCATACATACACCTGGAGTTTTATCACCCTCCAAAGGTATACATCTAATAGTAGCTTTTGTTTCTTCTTTGATCAGCTCTTCTGTCTCAGGTGTACCATCCCAATGTGCTAGGATAAATCCGCCATTCTCTATCTCAACTTTGAACTCCTCGTAGCTATCTACATTACGAGTAGTTTGCTCACGGAAGTCGTAAGCCTTCTTGTAGATACTATTTTGTACAGTCTCAAGGAGTTCAGGAATGTAGTTATCAAGAATATCAAAAGATACTGTCTCTTTTGTCAATGT
Source organism: Bacteroidales bacterium (assembly GCA_051652645.1). Taxonomy (GTDB): domain Bacteria; phylum Bacteroidota; class Bacteroidia; order Bacteroidales; family UBA7332; genus UBA7332. Next base: position 29,418 of record JBOFUP010000023.1, on the reverse strand, counting down.
ATCGCGACGCGCTACCTCAACTGTATTGTTCTCCATATCTCTAAGACCCATAGCTAGACGAACTGGAACACCTTTTAGCTCATATTCAGCAAATTTCCAACCTGGTTTACGGTTATCTGACGAATCGAACTTAACTCTTATTCCCATAGACTTGAGTTTGGCCAAAAGAGGCTCTACTTTATCAGAGATAGCTTTTAGTTGCTCTTCGCCTTTGTATATAGGAACAATAACAACTTGTATAGGAGCCAATCTAGGAGGAAGAACCAATCCGTTATCATCCGAGTGTGTCATAATTAGTGCACCCATCAAACGAGTAGACACCCCCCAAGATGAAGCCCAAACGTAGTCTAGACCACCCTCTTTTGTTGCAAAAGTAACATCAAAAGCCTTAGCAAAATTTTGACCAAGGAAGTGAGATGTACCAGACTGCAAAGCCTTACCATCTTGCATCAGAGCTTCGATAGTGAAAGTCTCAAGAGCACCTGCAAATCTTTCATTAGCCGATTTAACACCTTTGTGTACTGGCATAGCCATGAAGTTCTCAGCAAAAGTGGCATAAACATCTAGCATTTGACGAGTCTCATCAAGAGCCTCTTGGCTTGTTGCGTGGGCAGTGTGCCCCTCTTGCCACAAGAACTCTGCAGTACGAAGGAAAAGTCTTGTACGCATCTCCCAACGAACAACATTTGCCCATTGGTTACAAAGGATAGGAAGGTCTCTATAAGACTGAATCCAGTTTTTATATGTATTCCAAATGATAGTCTCCGAAGTTGGACGAACGATAAGCTCTTCTTCAAGTTTAGCCTCAGGATCAACAACAACACCACTACCATCGGGGTTATTCTTCAATCTATAATGAGTTACCACGGCACACTCTTTAGCAAATCCCTCTACGTGGTCTGCCTCTTTACTCAAAAAAGATTTGGGTATAAATAGAGGGAAGTATGCGTTAACGTGACCTGTTTCTTTGAACATGCGATCTAGCTCTTTCTGCATATTCTCCCAAATTGCGTATCCATAAGGTTTGATTACCATACAGCCACGAACGGCTGAATTCTCAGCCAAATCTGCTTTGATAACCAAATCATTGTACCACTGCGAGTAATTCTCGCTGCGTGATGTTAACTCTTTTGCCATTGTGATATGTTTGTTCGAATGTTATAGTGAATTTCACTTACCTATTGAATAGGCAAAAGTAATAAAAAAGTTGCGGAAAAGAGCTGCGATAAAATCGGATTCACATAATTAAATAGTTTATATTTGCTGTTGAAACAAAAAAACTAACAACGATATGTTAAGAAAAAGTATTATTACACTCTCTCTTGCTACTATTTTTGCTGGAAATATTAGTGCTGACGAGGGAATGTGGCTTCTACCTAATATTGGAGAGAATGCTCAGAAGATGAGATCTTTGGGTCTTGAATTAGATCATAAGGAGATTTACAATCCTGATAGTTCTAGCTTGAAGGATGCAATTGTTATATTTGGCAACGGATGCACAGGTGAGGTTATATCCTCAAATGGACTTATTTTGACGAATCATCACTGTGGATATGACGCAATCCAAACACATAGTACTGTAGAAAAGGATTATCTAAAGGATGGATTCTGGGCAATGTCAAACCAAGAGGAGATACATACTCCTGGTTTGAAGGTTACTTTCATTGATAAAATAGAGGATGTTACTGATTTTGTAAAAGAAAATTTGGTAAAAGACGAAGACCCTTCAGGCATGAACTTCCTTTCGCCTAAATACTTGAATGGACTAGCTATTAAACTTATTGGTGAGGATTTCAAGCAAAAAAACCCTGGACACGAAGTCGTAATCAAGCCTCATTACAATGGCAATAAGTATCTTATGTACTATATGAAGATATATAACGATGTACGTATGGTTGGTGCTCCTCCATCATCAATTGGGAAGTTTGGATTCGATAGCGACAATTGGATGTGGCCCCGACATACTGGGGATTTTGCCCTTTTCAGAGTCTATGCAGACAAGAATGGCAACCCTGCAGATTACTCATCCGAGAATGAGCCACTGAAAGCTAAGCGATGGTTGAAGATCTCTCTCGGTGGTATACAAGAGAATGACTATGCAATGATTATGGGATTCCCTGGAAGCACATTTAGATATATGACATCTTGGGAAGTAGCAGAACGTAGAATGGATAACACTATCAGAGTTGAAGCTAGAGGTGCCAGACAAGATGTTCTTCTCAAAGAGATGTTAGCTGACCCAGGAGTCAACATACAATATGCTAGTAAATATGCTCGCTCGAGCAATTACTGGAAAAACTCTATTGGTATGAATAGAGGAATTGACAAACTTAAGGTTATCTCACGCAAAGAGAGTGAGCAAGATGAGTATAAGGTATGGGCAGAAAAGGCTGGACATAGAGAGTATTCAAATTCAGTTGATAAGATAGGCCAACTCGTAGAAGAGCGTAAAAATACTAGAACACAACTCATCTCTCTTTCAGAGTGTATCACAGGAGCAATAGAGTTTACAAGCGCACCATCAACAAAGAAGATTCTTTCAGCTCTAAGCTCTAAAAACAGAGATAGCATAAATATTGAGGTCTCAAACCTTAAGATGGCGTATAGCCAATTTGCAAACAAAGACTACAACCCAGAGGTTGATCGCAAGGTTGCAAAAGTAATGCTACGCAAATATATGGATATGGTTGACAGCAGTAATCATCCAGAGATCTTCTCTGTTATCAAAAAAGAATACAAAGATAACATTGATGCATTTGTTGATGATTGTCTAAACAACTCCATATTTGCAAACCAAACGAACTTCGACAAGTTTATTAGCAAGCCAAACAGCAAAAGTATAAACAACGATCCTATTGTGCGTTTTAACAACTCTGTTAAAGAAGAATCAAAACGCTTGGCTTCTCTTCTTGAGAACAATACAAATGAATTTGCGAAGGCTAGAAAGAGTTTCCTTGAGGGTTATCTTGTTAAGAACAGCAAGACTCCAACCTACCCGGACGCAAACTTCACCATACGTATGACATACGGGTCAGTCAAGCCATATGAGCCAGCTGATGGTACTTTCTACAATTACTATACTACCCTCAAGGGGGTAATGCAGAAAGAAGATCCAAACAACTTCGAATTTGTGGTGCCAGATCGTCTTAAAGAGCTATACTCATCAAAAGAGTTCGGCAGATACGCAATGAAAGATGGTCGAATGCCAGTGGCTTTCATATCATCTAACGACATCACTGGTGGAAATTCTGGTAGTCCTGTCATGAACTCAAGAGGGGAACTAATAGGTACGGCTTTTGATGGAAATTGGGAAGCGATGAGTGGCGATCTTGTATTTGAGCCAGAATTGCAAAGAACCATTAATGTTGACATCCGCTACACCCTTTTCATCATAGAAAAATATGCTGGTTGTAAGAGACTTATAGACGAGTTAGAAATCGTAGAGTAAAACTTTTACACTATGAACGTAGAAGAGTTGAGAGAGTATTGCCTCTCTTTCCCTTTGAGTAGTGAATCTTTCCCGTTTGACGAGGTTACTTTGGTAATTAAAGTTGCTGGAAAGATGTTTATACTCTTTAATATAGAAGAGAAGCCTCTATGTGCAAATCTAAAGTGTGATCCTGACCTTGCTTCGGAGCTACGAGATAAGTACAACTTCGTAAGACCAGGATGGCATATGAACAAAAGACTTTGGAACACAGTGGAGATAGATAGTAGTGAAGCCTCTTCTGACTTCATAAAAGAGATGATAACACACTCTTACAATCAAGTTGTAAAGGGATTAACAAAAAAACTCCAAACGGAGATTAATACTCTGCTTGATAAAGAGTAGATATAAGGTAGCGTAGAGGATCTTTTCCCAACTACGCTACCTTATTTTTGTTATATAGTTCAAGCTTATCAGCTGTTTGACAAACTGTAATCCATATCTTTACACAATTCTAGATAGGAAAAAAAGAAACTAACCTTATAGCAAAATGAAAGAGAATATATCAAATCAATTGCCTTCATTCGAGAGCGATTACACAAATGGACTACACCCAAAGCTCTTACAACGACTAATCGAAACAAACGGTGATACTCTGACTGGATATGGTCTTGATCCATACTGCCAAAGTGCAATACGAAAAATACAAAAAGCCTGTAACGCTCCAGATGCAAAAGTCCATTTATTAATGGGAGGGACACAAACCAACGCAATAGTTATTTCGTCAATGCTAAACAAATGCGAGGGTGTAATATCAGCAACAACTGGACATGTAAGTGTTCATGAAGCTGGTGCTATTGAATACACTGGCCATAAAGTACTTACTATTGATCACAGCAAAGGGAAAATAGAACCAACTAATCTGGATAGATATATAAAAACATTCTACGCAGATGAATCACACGAGCATATGGTTTATCCTGGCATGCTATATATATCGCAACCTACTGAGTATGGAACACTCTACACAAGAAAGGAGCTAGAACAACTCTATAGTATATGTAACAACAATAATATACCCCTATTTATTGATGGTGCACGCCTAGGTTATGCTTTGATGAGTAAAGAGTGTGACATGACACTAGAGGATGTTGCTAATTTGTGTGATGTATTCTATATAGGGGGTACGAAGGTGGGGGCCATGTGTGGTGAAGCCATTGTTTTTCCTAAGGGATTCACCCCAAGACATTTCAGAACATCTATAAAACAACAAGGAGCCCTCTTAGCCAAAGGCAGACTACTAGGTGTACAATTCGACGCACTTTTCTCCGACAATCTATACATGGATATTAGTCGTCATGCAATAGATATGGCTGAAGAGTTGAAGAAAACACTAAAGAGAAACGGCTGTGAGTTTTATCTTGAATCACCTACCAACCAACAATTCATTATTATGAGTAACAATAAATACGAGCAATTGAAGAAGATGGTTAACGTTGGATTATGGGAGCAGGCTGGTGACGATAACTGTGTGGTTAGGCTAGTCACAAGTTGGTCTACAACAATAGAGGATATAAAAGCACTATCAGACATATTGAGTAATCCTTAAGAAAGCTGAGTTTTAATCTTTATATTGAAGAGTAAAACTACAATTTAGCATATTCAAATAAAGAGTTCAAATTCCAAACATTTTTGGAGTCTGAACTCTTTATTGCATATTATTACTGTGTGGCAAAGGGATTAGAGCACAAAAAAACTTCCCGAATCGTCTATCTAATGGCTATTCGGGATTTATATATAAAACGTAAGCTAGCTTAATCCAATAAAGTAATTTAGGGTGGTGCTATAAAGCTCTTTTCATCAATCAGAATCCAAGACTTTTTAGGAGTATTATCAGAACTTAGACAAATAAGGAACATCAATATCTGTCGTACCATTGTAACTATATTCGAGAAACTCCACTACATTTTAAATCTCTTCTTGACTACAATTGATATAATATCTGCAACGTAATGCTGTAAAATAGATCAAAGGAGGTGCTTGTTGTCACCATATTGCCATTTTGTAAAATTGGCATAACAACGGTAAGTATGTAACTTTTGCTTGATATATTTGGACATGAAAAACCGTAAAGTAAACCAAAAGGTCTGAGCCCTATTGAAGGATTCAGACCTTTTATTGATCATCCAAGAGCTTATATTGGACAACAATAATTACATACTAATTAATGGATTACTCCTATTGTTCTATATCGTAACTCTTGAGAATGGAGCGACATCCATCTCACAGAACTCTTGATTGAAGAATTTATAATATCCAGAGATAGCAACCATAGCCGCATTGTCCGTAGTAAAAGCAAACTTAGGAATATGTATCTTCCAACCGTATCTTTGTGCATGATCCTCAAAAGAGGCTCTGAGTCCTGAGTTAGCTGACACACCACCTGCGACTGCAACTTCGTTTATACCAAGATCTTTGGATGCTTTTCTAAGCTTATCCATAAGAATATCAATAACAGTAGCTTGAAGAGACGCACACAGGTCTGCTTTATTCTCCTCAATGAAGTTTGCATTATTCTTCAACTCATCTCGAAGCAGGTATAGGAATGATGTTTTTAGACCACTAAAGCTATAATCATATCCTGCGATGTGAGGTTTGCTAAATTTGAATGCTTTGGCATTACCCTCTTTTGCTAAACGGTCGACAACAGGACCACCAGGATAGCCAAGCCCCATAACCTTTGCACACTTATCGAATGCTTCACCAGCTGCATCGTCTATAGTTTGGCCAACTACTTCCATGTCAGAGTGTGATCTAACAACTATTATCTGCGAATTACCCCCAGAGACTAAAAGGCATAGGAATGGAAAGTTTGGTAGATTATCCTGCTCTTCACACTCCTTAATGAAGTGTGCTTGCACGTGCGCTTGGAGGTGATTAACCTCAATCATTGGAACATCAAGTGCAAGTGAGAATCCTTTTGTGAATGAAGTACCTACGAGAAGTGAACCCATCAAACCCGGTCCCCTAGTGAATGCTATAGCAGATAGAGTTGATGGCTCAACTCCTGCACGGCGTAGTGCTTCATGTACAACAGGAATTATATTCTGCTGATGAGCTCTTGAGGCTAACTCTGGGACAACACCCCCATATTGGCGATGTACATCTTGATTTGATATTACATTTGAAAGAATTACACCATCGCGTATCACTGCTGCCGAAGTATCGTCACAAGAGGACTCAATACCTAATATAGTTATGCTCATAAATAGTATCTAATTAAAGAAGTATGTTAGGGTACAAAAATAGAAAAAGGAGAGTTGAAATGTATCAACTCTCCTCTTATATTTCCCAAAAAGGTTATAATTATTTCTTGAAGAAACGGTTGTATAGACCTTGGAAAGCTTGTCCGTGACGAGCTTCGTCTTTACACATCTCGTGAACTGTGTCATGAACTGCATCAAGACCCAACTCTTTTGCACGAGTCGCAATACGTTTTTTGTCTGCACAAGCACCCGCTTCTGCTTCCATACGAAGCTTAAGGTTTGTTTTAGTATCCCAAACAACTTCACCTAGAAGTTCAGCAAAACGAGCTGCGTGCTCTGCCTCTTCCCATGCAATTCTTTTATATGCTTCAGCGATCTCAGGATAACCTTCACGGTCTGCTTGACGGCTCATAGCTAGGTACATCCCAACCTCAGTACACTCACCAGCAAAGTGAGCTTTCAAACCTTCCAAAACCTCAGCATCACAATCTGCAGCTACTCCAATACGGTGCTCATCAGCCCATGTCAACTCACCTTCTGTCTCAACTTGCTCAGTAAACTTGTTTGCTGGCACTTTACATTGAGGACATCTCTCTGGTGCAGCATCTCCTGCATGAACATAACCACAAACCGTACAAATAAATTTCTTAGACATAACTTTAGCTCTTTTTCGATTAGATAAATTCGTGTTCAACTTTAAATCAACAATTCGTCTGACTTTGTTCTTGACATTTACTGCAATATCCTTTGTAGTAAACATGGACCTCAGTGACCTGAAAACCCTCAGGCATAGCTGAAATGATGTTAGTATCTGCGAAGTCATGTACATCCTCTACTGCTCCACACTTTTTACAAAGGAAGTGGGCATGGTTTGATATATCGCCGTCATATCGAGCACTCTTCTGCTCTATCCCTAAACAGAGAGCAGCTCCATTTTCGACAAATAGACCTAGGGTATTGTATACAGTAGTTCTCGAAAGAGTAGGTATAACAGTTACCAAATCCATAAAAATATCGTCCACTGTTGGATGTGTTTTATGCGTTAGCAAATAATCCATTATGGCAATTCTCTGAACTGAAGGCTTAATACCAAATTCCACAAGTCTCTGCTGGGCTTCATTACTTAATTTCATATTCAGTACCTAAAGTCAAATTTGTAATTGTTTCATTTTTGTATTGCAAATATATATTGTTTGAACTATACACTCCAAATAGAATATGATATAAGGCGAATACATATTACCATATTTAACAAAACAACAGCTTCAAAATAACATATTTCACATTACTAAACATTGGTGTACTATTTTATCAATTATAAGATTGAATTATCAGAACCTTTTTCTACTTTTGGAAGCTATCTAGAAATAGAGATTTAAGTCCATAGATATTAATCTAAACAAACAAAGAGTATGTTTTCAGGAATAATAGAAGAGGCAGCAAGAATTGTTGCAATCGAAAAAGATCAGAGCAACCTAAATATCACTATGGAATGCTCCTTTACCAATGAATTGAAAATAGATCAGAGCATTGCTCATAATGGAGTGTGCCTGACAGTTGTAAACATTCAAGGTAATAGATATACTGTGACAGCAATTAAAGAGACAATAGAAAGATCTAATCTTGGTAAACTCAGTGTTGGTGATAAAGTTAATCTTGAACGTAGTATGATCATGAATGGTCGCTTGGATGGACATATAGTTCAAGGTCATGTAGACCAAACAGCTGTATGCAGAAGTATCTCAGAGGTTGATGGTAGTTGGTATTTCAAGTTTGATTATGAATTCAACAAAGAAATGGCTCGTCAGGGCTATATGACTGTAGAGAAAGGCTCAGTGTGTGTAAATGGGGTAAGTCTTACTGTATGCAACTCTACTGACAATAGTTTTGAAGTAGCTATTATACCTTATACTTATGAGCACACAAACTTTCATCAATTCCAAGTTGGCTCTATTGTTAATCTTGAATTTGATATCGTTGGTAAATATCTTTCAAAAATGATGAGATTCAACTAATATACAACAATGGCTCTCACTGATTTACACGGTGAGAGCCATTGTTATATATACTAAACATCTATTTAGTAGGCTTTAATTGATAAGTCTTCTCTTTTAAAAAGGCTGCAAGGCTATCAACACTCTTATATTTAGCTTGCTCTTTTGCAGTTATTGGCTTTCCAATCACAACCTTCATAACCTCTCCTTTCTTATTAAAAACCTCCCATGCCACCCTTAAGGTCCGAATACGCCAATCAATACGTCCAAGTTGGTAGAAAAAATTTGAATTTAATCCATCAAAATAGATAGGATATATTGGCACGGCTGCTTTTTGTATTAGTCTAACTACGCTCTGCTGCCAATCCCTATCTTCAATTACACCCGTTTTACAATCAAGCATAGATATAGCTCCTGCAGGAAAAAAACCCATCGGATGACCTGCTCTAACGTGAGCTAGGGATTCTCTAATACCTGCTATATTTGCTGCATCAACACTCTTTGAGGTACTACTTGTAGAAGGTTTTACTGCAATAAAATTATCACTCATAGCCTCAAGATTAGTCAATACTCCATTGACCATAACTTTATAGTCTGACCTACGCTTTGCGATAATATCTATTAGCATTACACCATCAATACCTCCAAGCGGATGATTTGAGACTGTAATAAAAGACCCATGTGGAAGATTATCTAAGTTTTCACCTCCTACCAACTCATATGAGACTTCCATATCCTCAAGAGCTAAAGTAGTAAAGGCATGCCCACGTTTATGACAACACCTCTTATAGAGGAGATTAACTCTGTCAATCTTCGTAAGCTTAAGAAATAGACGCCCTAGCAAGGCTCCTATTTTTCCTTTAAATATAGGGGACGCTGCTTCAAGCTCCTCTCTCCCTATAGCTGACGTTTTCATGATTACCCTTTAATGATTTGTACTTCATAACTGAAATCCCTACACATATCCAGAAAAGCTCTCTAACACGTGTAGACAAACTAACGTAAATACCTGCTCCAGATATTGAACTTAATGACAAGGTCGTGAGTGCTAAGGCATATCCACCCTCTCGAGAACCGAGCTGCATAGGCGAAAAGAAGACAAGATTAGCAATGAGTGTGGCTAATGCGACAATAATAACTGATTGCATATAGGTAATATCCATCCCAATAGCATAAAGCAGAACATAAACCTCAAGACAACTAAACAGCCTAGATAATAGCTCAATGGCCAACGAGGCAAAAAATGTCTTTCTTCTATTTAGCCAAAGATCAGATATTAGTGAGTCTATCTCTCGGAGTGACTCCTCGTTGGCATCTCTGAACTTTACCACCCTTGATTTTAGAAAAGGTATTTTAGATAGCGTAGATATTACCCTAAAAACCATCCCCGACTTATACCATCTAAAGAATGCAATTATTAGCAATGAGGCGCCAATAAAGATTGACCAAAGCATATAAGTGAGGAAGTCACTCTCTATGGGAACAAAAAGGACAATTAAAAGAACTGCCAAAAGCCACAAGATGAAATGCGAAACAAAATGCATCATCGCATATAATATTACGGCTGAAGTCGCTTTCTTAACTCCTAAAACAGGCTTAAGCTCCATCACACGATAAGGCTCTCCTCCGAGGAGCCCCATAGGGGTGGTATAATTTATTGCATACCCACTAATAATAATCTTTAGGGTATGGAGAAAATTCACACTCTCCCCCTCTGTACTTCCATCTGAGATTATCAACTGAAGAGAGAGAGCGTTAATCACATATACAACAGCCCAAATAACAATTATTACACCAAACCACAATCCTGCTTGCTGTATGTTTTGATATATCGACTCAAAACCAATTGAATTAACCATAAATAATATGGTAATAATACCGACAACAAAAAAAAGATTGCGATAGAGTGACGATTTACTCTTAGACATATGAAAAGTAGATTGAATATCTTGATGTGAAAGTTTACGAGTATTTATGGATCTTATCTAAGTAGTGATCACAAATACCTTCGTGCTTACGAACCGAATAAATAAGAAAAGCATTAAGAATTACAATCTCATATATATAGTATAAGAATGGAAGTCCTGCCAAGATTGGGTTGTCAAAAAGAGAACCTAAGATGGTTACAATAAACAAAAACCATGTCCTTCCGTTGAAAGTAAGCATATCTATATATGGCATAAGCTTAGAGCTCTTTTTTCTAAACTTACCTCGCAACTTCTCTGGAATATCTCCTTTGAATCTACTCTCTAGCTCTTTTAATAACTTTTGAAGTGATGGTGTAGCCTTTTCTTGAGCTACTGTGTAAAAGCGATAGAAGAAAAGGAAGAATTTATATACCCTATCATCACTCCACTTAGTTTCTTTCCAGTGACGCTGAAGATTCTCATGATTATCAAACTCAGAACCCTTGGATTTACTAATAAAGAAAAGGTGTAGAGTTTTATAATAATCGGCCATTGCAGCTTGGCGAGAGTGAGAGTAACCTGCTAGAATAGCAAAAAGGAATACCCAAACTCCCCAACCAACGCTCATCAATCGTAGAGCTATAGCTATGTAAAGAGTTGCAAACCAAAGATCTCCAGCAAATCCATCAATAATACGTCCCACTTTTGACTTTATCCCCGTCAGACGAGCTAATTGTCCATCTACGCAATCTAAAATATTAGCATAAACCATCAATATAACACCAAGAATGTTCCACTCTAAAGAAGTAGAATAAAAACATGCTCCACCTGCAACACCAACAAAAATAGATATTATAGTTATTTGATTTGGCGTTATACCACTATTTCTAAGCTTCATTGCAATCCAGAATCCTATCGGTCTGTAGAACTTCCTATCCAACCAATTCTCTGTCTCTATAGACTTTAGAGAGGACTCTAATGTAATTGACTCATTACTCATTCTTATTACCTTTTATATTTATATATTACTAACTAACACACTTTCTTTATCTTCAAAAAAACTTAGAAGGCATATGACTATTTATACGAGTAACCACCATCGACAACTATCATCTCTCCATTCATATATGAATTATTTACCAATAACATATATGCATCAGTCAACTCATTTGGATCACAAAATCTATGTTCTGCAACCTTCAACTCTATGCTAGACCTAATCTCTGATGGTTTACTCTTTTGCCACTCGGTATCTACAAATCCGGGCACCACACAATTAACACGTATTTTATAAGGCTCTAAAAACTTTACTAGGTTACGAACCAACGCATGGACTGATGCTTTACTAACCCCATAGGCCAATGAAAGAGAATGTGGATGTATCCCCATGAGTGAGCCGGTAAACATCACCGACGCACCACTTCGAAGCAAACCTATCGATTCCTGCAAAAAGAATACTGGATAGTGTAGGTTGGCGTTGAAGACTCTTGACCAATCCTCCTTTATTATCTCCCCAAACGGTGTTCTAGAAGTTAAACCCGCATTAAAAAGTATTACATCTAGCTTCACACCTAATTGCCTTATTGAGGATACTGTATCTTCTATTGAATCCAGATCTGAAGAATCAGCTCTTAACACCCAAACACGACAACTAAACTCCCCTTCGAGTTGTGATGCCACGTTAGATGCTAAAACACTATCAGTAGAATATGTTAATATCAGGTCAAAAGAATCTCTAGCCATACGTTTTGCAACGGCAAATCCAATCCCCTTTGTTCCTCCAGTAATCAAAGCTACTCGTCTCTGCATAAGGTATATATCTACTTGTTTATTTTTGTTGGTTTCTGCTGCTGTTGTTGTTGGAGTTGCTCCTCATAGCTATCATGAATAGTCTTTTTTAAAGAGCTAGAGGAGACCCCATTACCATATGGAAAGTAAAAAACTTGCACCCCCAACTCCTTTAGATAGTCATATTTACCATACCAATCATCACCAACCACAAAAGCATCAATGTTCAGCTTCTTGACTATCTCAGAATGATCTAGAGTATGCTGTGGTATAACAATATCAGGAGTCTTTAGAGCTTCCAAGATTTGAAGCCTCTCCTCAAATGGAATAATAGGTTTAGGTTTATACGACATCACTAATTCATCTGTACTAACTCCTACAATTAGTATATCCGCCAAAGCTCTCGAATAGTTAATCATTCGGAGGTGATTATAGTGAAACATGTCAAATGTTCCGGATGTATAAACAATAGTCTTATCTTTAAACATAGGGAAATAAGGTTTAATATTGAATGCAAACGTACAAAAACTTTTGAGAGTCTATGCACAAAGAGAATAAAATGTATAAAAACGTTATATCAAATAGGGCAATTAGCCATAAAAAGCAGTAATATTGTTAAATAATAAACTAAGGCAGTGGTAAATTCTTTTTTTTCGAATCAAAATTCTTACTTTCCAAGCCTAATTGTGTATATTTGCAACCTAAAAGAGCCCTAACATGAAAAGAAATCTTACTTACATTCTACTCTTGATGTTAACCCTCACAGCTTGTGGGGAGTACAATAAACTCCTCAAAAGCACTGATTATGAGGGAAAATATGAATGGGCTAAAAAGTATTTCGAGATGAAGAAGTACTCTCGCTCAATAACTCTTCTAGAAGAACTTGTACCTATATATAAGGGAACAGAGAAAGCTGAAGAGTCTCTGTATTTATTAGCTAGAAGCTTCTTTCAAGCAAAGGACTACTCTTCAGCTAGTCAATACTTCAAGACATATTACAACACTTACCCAAAAGGTGAGTATGCTGAACTAGCAAGATACTATACTGGATACGGATACTATCTTGACTCTCCAGAGGCGAGACTAGATCAAAGAGACACATACACAGCAATTGATGAACTTCAAATGTTCTTGGAATACTATCCAACTAGCGACAAAAAAGAGGATGTTCTTAGATATATTTTTGAACTTCAAGAAAAGTTAGCTGAAAAAGAGCTACTAAATGCTCAGCTATACTACAACCTTGGTGGGTACATGATCACTATGGGCAACAACTACCTTTCGGCTGTTATTGTAGCTCAGAATGCGCTAAGAGACTACCCTTACTCAAAACTTCGCGAAGAGTTCTACATCATCATTCTACGCTCAAAGTTTGAGGAAGCTCAGATAAGTGTATTGCAAAAACAGCAAGATAGACTTCGTGAAGCTATCGACGAATACTACACTTACAAAAATGAATATCCAGAGGGCAAATATATGAAAGAAGCAACCCGCATCTTCAATAATGCCTCTAAGATGATGAAAAATTAATAGCAATTACACCATCATTAGGTTATAGCTTGTTTAACGAATAATACAGTACTAAATAGATTATGGACTACAGAAAGAGCAAAGCTCCAACTAACACAGTAACTCGCGATTTGACAAAAATGGCTGAAGAGACTGGAAACGTTTACGAGACAGTTAGAATCATCGCTAAACGTGCAAACCAAATATCAGTAGAGATGAAGAAAGATCTCGAAAAGAAACTTCAGGAGTTTGCAACAACTAACGACAATCTAGAGGAGGTATTCGAAAACAGAGAGCAGATTGAAATATCTCGCTACTATGAAAAGTTGCCTAAACCAGTTTTAATTGCAACTCAAGAATATCTTGAAGGGAAGGTTTACTTCAAAAACCCTACAAAAGAGAAGTTATAACCTCTACTGACCCTCTAAAACATAGAATATCGAGAGGTTATTGCTCCGACAAGTTGGGTCAATAACCTCTCTTTTAATAATTAGTAGACCCAAAACACTATCATGATTCAGCGTATACAAACCCTTTTTCTATTTATAGTAGCCATAATAGCAACTAGTTTAAACTTTTTATCATTGGGAGCGTTTAAAACTCAAGAAGCAATATACACGCTTGACTCATTCGGTATCAAGGAGAGCAACTCTCAAGATATTCAATTTGAAGCATGGGCTCTGTTTGCTATACTTAGCTCTATTGCTCTAATATCACTTATTGCTATATTCCTCTACAAAAAAAGAGTTCTCCAAATGAGATTGGCTGGGTTTTCTATTCTGCTTTGGATAGGATTCTATATCGCATACACTCTATTTGTGATAAAGATTAAAAGTGAAACGGGAGCTACTTTCTCAATAGAGTATGTAATTGCACTACCTATTGTAGCTATTATTCTTGATTGGATGGCTATTAGATCCATTGGTTCTGATGAGGCTCTTGTTAGATCACTCGACAGAATTCGTTAAAGAATCAGATTACAAATCGCATTGTGCAATAAAAACATATCGCATATGAAAATGAAAATACACCACGAGGGTCGCAATATCCTCCTTGTGTCATTCCTTATTCTTGGTGGAATAAACTTCCTATTATTTCACTTTCAAGCAATGTTCGCATTAAGAATAGTGCTTTTTATATCAGTTATAGTATACCTCTTAATGGTAAACTTCTTCAGATCTCCTAAGAGACACTTTCCGGGAGAGATGCTCAATACGGTTGTTGCCCCAGCAGATGGGAAGATAGTAGTTATTGAAGAGGTTATGGAAAATGAGTTTTTCAAAGAGAAGAGACTCATGATATCAATATTCATGAATGTATTTAATGTCCACGCAAACTGGTTCCCGGTGAATGGAAAAGTGATACACGTTGATCATCACAATGGAGCATTCATGAAAGCTTACCTACCTAAAGCATCAACAGAAAATGAGCGATCGATGGTAGTTGTAGAAACTCCACAAGGTGACCAAGTTATGGCTAGACAAATTGCCGGTGCTCTTGCTCGCCGCATAGTAACATATGCAGAAAAGGGAGATGAGTGTCACATTGATGAACATATGGGATTCATAAAATTTGGGTCTAGAGTGGATGTATATCTTCCTATTGGAACAAAAGTATGCGTAGAAATGGATCAAGTTGTTACAGGAAATCAAACAGTAATAGCTAAATTAAACTCTAAATAATACGAATAGATATAGAGGCGGGTTATAATCGGGAACTAATAATTTTCGTTTGTGGCTCGCCTCATTTATTTAATAAATAAAAGCACATACACTATGTTACGGATAATCAAACAGAACATACCAAATACAATCACATGTCTAAACCTACTATGTGGATCAATGGCCACTGTGGCTGCATTTAATGGCGAGATGCAAAAGGCTACATTATTCATCTTTGCAGCTGCTATATTCGATTTCTTTGATGGATTTGCTGCAAGAATACTAAAGGCTTACTCTCCAATGGGGAAAGAACTAGATTCACTGGCTGATCTTATTAGCTTCGGTTTTGCACCCTCTATGATGCTGTATACAATAATAGAGAGTAGCACTCTACAACCACAATGGCTGAGCTACATATCATTCCTTCTAGTCGTATTCTCAGCATTAAGACTTGCTAAATTCAATGTAGACGAAAGGCAAACATCAAGTTTCATTGGTATGCCAACACCAGCAAATGCTCTATTCTGGATCACATTACTCTGGTCATACAGTGAAGGATTAATCCCTTTCGAGTTGCCTGTAACAGTAATCTTAGCACTAGTCCCAATCTTCTGTTACCTTCTAGTATCAGAAATCCCTATGTTCTCACTTAAAATTAAGTCCATGAAGTTTGCGGAAAACAGAATCTTATATATCTTTTTGGCAGGTTTTGTGACTATTGTGGCAGTTTTCGGAGTCTTTGGCATAGCTTTAGGTATTCTTTTCTATATAATACTATCATATTTGACAGCTGAACGCTATTAGGCATCCGTTTTGCCACTAACATAAACATATGCACAAGTATATGTTTAAGCTATTAATTACTCAAATTATATGATATGAGCTTCTTACTATTTCCACTGATGATACTCTTTGTAGTATTTATTGTAGTTGCAATTTTTTCGTTATCATTACTACGAGGAATCCTTTCTATCTTCTTCCCATCACTACGCAAAAGAACAACAAGCTTTGGAGGGTTCTCACAAGGACAAAGAGATAATAACAATCAATACAACAACCCATACAATAAACAAAGTGCGGAGAGAGATGACTCCTTCCGCACAGAAAATAGAAAAAAAATATTCTCGGCCGATGAAGGCGAGTATGTAGATTTTGAAGAGATAAAGGATTAATATTATTCCTCTACCGTCTCTTCTTGAAAAAGCTCTGCATCAATGAGGCTGACTCCTCTTCTAACACTCCTCCTATGATTTCCGTCTTCGGATGTAATAGGCTTGGTTGGAATAGGTGGCAGCCCCTTTTTGTATCCTTACATCCATAAACAATCCTAGATATTTGTGACCAAGCTAAAGCAGCAGCACACATTGGACATGGCTCAACAGTAACATATAGAGTGCATCCTGTTAAATACTTACCTCCTAGTTGATCCGCTGCAGCGGTAATAGCTTGCATCTCAGCATGAGCTGTTACATCATTTAGTCTCTCTGTCATATTGTGAGCTCTAGCAACAATATGACCAGCACAAACGATTACAGCACCGCATGGGATTTCACCCTTGTCAAATGCCATTTGAGCCTCTAACAATGCCTGACGCATATAATAATCATCACTATACATAAGATCTACTCATTAATTAAATACACTAAACTACTGACGTAGTTCTATATCATCAAAAAGCTTAGGATAATCATCCTCTAACTTCTTCCAAAGAGCAGCCAATAGCGTCTCTCTTGCCCATCTATTCTTACTTTGAATACGATATTTCTCAAGATGTGAGCACAAAAGGTTATACTCTTTATCACTAAGTGTGACAAGAAGCTTATGAGGGCGACTGCTACCCTCTCTCTTTTTACTCTTTTTTTCTCCTTTTTGCTCTCTCTTCATAGCCTACAAAAGTAGTAAATTATATCCAATTATAGCCATTTTATCGACATACTAGACACAATAACTATAGTAAAAACAGCTACTAAACCATTCAAATCGATCATTGATAATTTCAAATCGAAGAGCTTTACATTATTTGCTTATCTTTACACATAAATTCAAAAACAAACCCCAACTTTAAGTTGTTCTAAGTGCTAACAGAGACAAACATAAGGATAATATAACACTATAAAATGGAATCCAATAAACACATTACAGGATTAAACAATCTAGAAGTAGAAGAAAGCAGAAGAATTAACGGACGCAACGTTCTGACTCCCCCTAAAAAAACTCCTATATGGAAGCTATTTATAGAGAAATTTGAAGATCCTATAGTAAAGATTCTTCTATTTGCTCTACTAGCTACATTCATAATTTCATCCATACACTACTATCAAGGGGATGGACTAAGTGTATTCTTGGAACCCGTAGGAATCTTTGTAGCTATTATCCTTGCAACAGGAGTGGGATTCATATTTGAACAGTATGCAAATAAGAAATTCGAAATACTTAATCAAGTAAACGACGAAACAGCCGTAAGAGTAATCCGAAATGGTAATGTATGCGAAATAATAAAAAGCGATGTTGTTGTTGGAGATATTATTGTTCTCTCTACAGGTGATGAAGTCCCTGCTGATGGTACACTAATTGAAGCTGTTTCTCTACAAATTGATGAGTCTTCATTAACCGGTGAACCTCTTATCAAGAAAAGCTGCGATGAATCTCTATTCAACAAAGAGGCTACATACCCAACGAATAGTGTAATGAAAGGTACTACCGTTCGGGATGGACATGGAATATACAGAGTAGAAAAAGTGGGAGACTTTACAGAATATGGTAAGGTATTCAAAGGCTCACAAATAGAGAACAACATTGTTACTCCTCTCAATCAACAGCTAGAGGCCTTAGCAAATATGATTACTAAGGTTAGTTATGCAATAGCAATTACTATACTTGTTGTTCGTATCTCTATTTACATCTCCAACAACGGGTTTAATCTAGAGAGCTTTGCACTATATGAGTACCTATTTCAAACAATAATGGTAGCTGTTACTGTGATTGTTGTAGCTGTACCAGAAGGACTTCCGATGAGCGTGACGCTTAGCTTGGCCCTTAGTATGAAAAGAATGCTATCGACTAACAACTTAGTTAGAAAGATGCATGCTTGCGAAACTATGGGAGCAACAACTGTTATCTGTACAGATAAGACTGGAACCCTAACCCAGAATCAGATGAAAGTCTATGAATCAAGATTCTACTCACTAGCGGATCAAGTCATTGATAATCAAACAACAAGCTCTCTTATTTCAGAGAATATATCAATAAACTCAACTGCATATCTGGATTATACAGATAAATCAAAGATAAAAGGGCTAGGAAACCCAACAGAATCAGCACTTCTTCTTTGGCTACATGAAAAAGGAGTAAACTACCTTACGATACGTGAGGAATCAACAGTCATAGATCAACTAACCTTCTCTACTGAGCGAAAGTTTATGGCCACTTTAGTAGACTCTCCAAATCTTCAAAAGAGAATACTTTACCTTAAAGGGGCTCCTGAGATTATACTAAGCAAGTGTAGCCACGTAGAGGTTGATGGGAAAATAGTCCCAGTAGGTGATTATACTGACAAGATCTCAGAAGAGCTTACTAGCTATCAGAATAAAGCAATGCGTACTCTAGGATTTGCATATAAGGAGATTCCAGATGATAAACATGCCTTTGAAGATGGAAAAATGATAGTTGATGGGCTTATCTTTAACGGTATTGTTGCCATCTCAGATCCAGTAAGAGAGGATGTGCCTGATGCTATAAAGGATTGCATTTCTGCTGGAATAAGCGTGAAGATTGTAACAGGCGATACTCCTGGAACAGCGAAAGAGATTGGTAGACAAATTTCATTATGGAAACCTGAAGATGGAGATATTAACCATTTAACTGGTCCTGAGTTTGAAGCCATGAGTGACCAAGAACTACTTGACCGTGTAGATAATCTTAAGATTATGTCTAGAGCAAGACCAATGGACAAAGAGAGATTGGTTAGACTACTTCAAGAGAGAAAACAAGTGGTAGCTGTAACAGGAGATGGGACTAATGATGCTCCGGCTTTGAATCGTGCACAAGTTGGCCTATCTATGGGTGATGGTACTTCTGTGGCCAAAGAGGCTAGTGATATCACAATACTAGACAACTCATTTAGCAGTATTGTTAGAGCTGTTATGTGGGGGAGATCACTATATCAGAACATACAACGATTCATTGTATTCCAAATGACCATTAATGTGGCAGCATGCATCATAGTGCTTATTGGTGCATTCATTGGAACCGAATCCCCATTAACTGTAACACAAATGCTGTGGGTTAACCTAATTATGGACACCTTTGCAGCAATGGCTCTGGCATCTCTGCCTCCAAGTGAAAGCGTAATGAACAACAAGCCAAGATCGTCTACTGAGTACATAATAACAAAGGAGATGGCAATAAGAATCCTTGGTGTTGGATTCTCTTTTGTAATACTACTATTTGGTCTACTTCAATACTTCAAATACCATCAGATAGAGAGTTTAACTCAGTTCTCTATAAGTGACTACGCGAGCTCGATATTCCGCTTCGAAAAATCTACGGTGTTTGAAACTACACCATATGAGCTTTCGCTTTTCTTCACAATATTTGTTCTACTTCAATTCTGGAACATGTTTAATGCAAAAGCTTTGATGAGCGGAAAGTCTGCATTCTGTGATTTATCGAAGTCGATAAAAGGATTTGGTGTTGTTTCTCTACTTATTATAGGCGGACAATTCATCATTGTAAACTTCTTCGGTGATATGTTTAATTCAGTGGCAATCTCCATGACAGATTGGCTAATAATAATTTCAACCACGTCAATAGTTCTTTGGATTGGCGAAATATTAAGACTACTTCCTAGCAAGAAGTAGAAACAAAAAGAGGATGTTTCACTGTGAAGCATCCTCTTTTTGTTTCTATGCAATTGCCGACACAATTTAATGGTTTCTATGTAGTGAACTACATAGAATCTACCGTACAACTCCCAAAATACGTACGTATTTATTACAAACTACGTACATACTTTTGCACAAATACGTACGTATTTCAACTAAAACACGTACGTGTTTTTATAGTTAATCAAATAAACAATCTTACTAACTGTCTATCAAATTATTACAAAAGCACTTGGATTCGTCTGATTGATAGTTATACTGTAGTGAATCTTTAGATATGATGCTCGAGAATGATGGCTCTTATTCTCAATTTTCATTACTCCACCTGAGTAACTATTTTGAGTATTAATACAAATGGAGGGTATGTCGTAATGACACACCCTCCATTTGTATTAATATAATCATCCACATTTTGATGATCCACAAGTCAAACAAGTCAAACATCCTTCCTGATATACAAGAGTCTCATTGCTACAGTTTGGACACTTCTTGCCCGAAGCATGAACTCCACTAGGAAGATACTTCTTAAGAGCTCTTTCAACACCATTCTTCCAGGTATTGATTGATTCACTATTCAATTCAAGAGCCTCAACAAGTTTCAGCACTTGGTCAATAGGCATACCATATCTAAGTACTCCTGAAATGAGCTTAGCATAATTCCAGTATTCTGGATTAAACTTGTCAGATAATCCCTCAATTGTAGTCTTATAACCACGCTTATTACTGTATTGGAAGTCATATCTCTTCACACCATGCTCGTCCATACTCTTTAGGATAACCCCATTCTGAACACTCTTAGGAAGAAGTATGCCGTCCTCATCATCTGCTATACCAGTGAAGATCTCATAAGGTTTACCCTCATAAAGACCAATGAATGCTACCCATTTTTCTTTATTATTTTGAAAACGAACAACATCAGCATGAAGCTCTTTCGGGCGCTTCATTTCAGCAGCTCTAAATGGCTCTTCTTTCTTCTCTTCCTTCTTTTTGGTTGAGACAAGAACACCAGCACGTGATCCGTCGCGATAAACAGTACACCCCTTACAGCCTGATCTCCATGCCTCTACATATAGTTTATTAACAAGGTCCTCTGGAGTGTCAGCTGGTAAGTTAATCGTCACACTAATAGAGTGGTCAACCCATTTTTGTACCCTACCCTGCATACGAACCTTCTGCAACCAATCAATATCATTTGATGTAGCCTTGAAGTATGGAGAGCTCTGAACAATCATATCAATCTCCTCTGCTTTATAGTGCTTGGTTGTATCATATCCATTGTTCTTCATCCACGTTTTAAAGTGGTGATGGAAAACAATATACTCCTCCCAACTATCACCTACTTCATCTACAAAGTCAACCCTAACATCTTGATCATTTGGATTAACCTTACGACGACGCATATATACTGGCATGAAAACAGGCTCTATCCCAGAGGTTGTCTGTGTCATCAATGAAGTAGTACCTGTAGGTGCAATAGTTAAACATGCAATGTTACGTCTACCATACTTGACCATATTATCATAAAGTGTTGGATCTGCCTCCTTCAATCTATTGATATAAGGATTATTCTCCTCTCTTTTAGAGTCATAGATCTCAAAAGCACCTCTCTCCTTGGCCAAATCCACAGATGAAGTATAAGCTGCAAGAGCCAACTGTTTGTGAACCTCTTCAGAGAAGTCTGTAGCTTCATCAGAGCCATAACGCAAAGCTAGAGCAGCAAGCATATCACCCTCACCGGTGGTACCTACACCTGTTCGTCTTCCTTTCAATGTACGCTCCTTGATCTTTTCCCAAAGGTGTAACTCTGTAGATTTAACCTCCTCTGATTCAGGATCATTTTTTATCTTATTTATGATTTGCTCGATCTTCTCCATCTCTAGATCAATAATATCATCCATAATACGTTGCGCCAAAGCGACGTGCTTACGGAATAGATCAAAATCAAATCTAGAATTTGATGTAAAAGGATTGACTACATAAGAATAAAGATTGATAGCCAACAATCGACAACTATCATAAGGACACAAAGGAATCTCACCACAAGGATTAGTGGAAACAGTTCTATAACCTAGATCAGCATAACAATCTGGCACTGATTCGCGGATAATTGTATCCCAGAATAGAACACCAGGCTCAGCCGATTTCCAAGCATTATGAATAATCTTCTTCCATATTGCAGAAGCATTGACCTCTTGTGTATATGTTGGATTATCTGAATTTACTGGATACTGCTGAATATAACTACTCTTATTTACAACAGCCTCCATAAAATCATCATGAAGCTTAACAGAAACATTAGCACCAGTCACCTTTCCCTCTGTCATTTTAGCATCAATAAAACTCTCACTATCTGGATGTTTAATTGAAACTGACAACATAAGAGCTCCTCTTCTACCATCTTGAGCTACCTCTCTTGTTGAGTTTGAATATCTCTCCATGAATGGAACTATACCTGTAGATGTCAAAGCAGAGTTCTTAACGGGCGATCCCTTTGGTCTTATGTGTGTAAGATCATGTCCTACCCCACCTCTTCGTTTCATCAATTGCACCTGCTCCTCGTCTATGCGAATTATTCCTCCATAAGAGTCTGCCTCACCATCTAGACCAATAACAAAACAATTTGAAAGAGATGCTACTTGAAACTCATTTCCGATACCTGTCATTGGACTACCCTGAGGAATAATATATCGAAAGTGATCGAACAGATCAAAAAGATCATTCGCTGATATTGGATTTGGATATTTCTGCTCAACCCTAGCAATCTCATTAGCTAAACGCCAATGCATATCTGTTGGGGTACGCTCGTATAGATTACCAAATGAGTCTTTAAGAGCATACTTGCTGACCCAAACTCTTCCTGCTAGCTCATCTCCATCGAAGTACTCGGTTGAAGCTACTTCGGCGTCACTGTATTCGTAAGTAGGTTTCACTATTTAAAGTTTTTGTTAAGTATTTTGAGTTAAATATATGAAATTCATGGTTGAGTTGAAATTGCGATTACAAAGTAAGGTTCTAAATTGTAATTGTCCAAACTAATTAAGAAATAAATTTCACAACAACCTAAAGTTTTCCAAACACAATAGATAACAACTTGATAAACAAGCATATAAAAAGATGCAAATCTGCAGAAAGTTTTCCAATAAAAAAATCTTGAAATTAACATAACTGTAACATACAATTGAAGGCGATAACAGTTTAAACTGTTATCGCCTTCAATTGTATATGTTAAAATATCATGATTTGAGCATATTCTCAATCTCATCTAACTGAGACTTAAGCTCTTTATTATTCTCTAAATAATTTGTTATTGTACGGCATGCATGTATAACTGTTGCATGGTTTCGTTTACCAGAAACCTCGCCAATACTATTATAAGAAAGATCTGTATACTTCTTACATAAGTACATAGACACTTGCCTTGCTAGTACCACCTCACTCTTACGAGATGATGATAAGAAGTCCTTTATATCTACTTGGTAATATGCACAAACAACCTCCTTTATTTGATCTGGAGATATTTGACGCTTCTCTATCTTTACACTCTTTTGAAGCACCCTTTCGGCAAGATCAATATCAATCTCTCTCTGGTAAACCATAGAGTGTGCCATAAGTGAGACAATAACCCCCTCAAGGTCTCTTACATTGTTAGAGATATTCTTTGCTATATAATCAATAACATTCTCCGAGATCGAGAGTCCGTCATGACGTATCTTATTTACAAGAATCCTTTTTCTCAACTCATAATCTGGACGTTCCATCTCGGCTGTCAACCCCCACTTAAAACGAGTAAGAAGTCTATCCTCAAGACCAACAAGGGACACCGGAGGTCTATCTGATGTCATAATAAGCTGCTTACCATTCTGATGTAGGTGATTAAAAATATGGAAGAAGGTATTCTGTGTAGCAGTCTTACCTCCTAACTCTTGAATATCATCAATAAGCAAAACATCTATACTTTGGTAGAAGTTAATGAAATCATTGATAGTATTGCTTCTTGCAGCGTCGGTAAACTGAACCTGGAAGAGGTGAGTCGACACATATAAAACACGCTTATCTGGAGAAGTCTCCTTTATCTTTGTACCAATAGCATTCATCAAGTGAGTCTTACCAACTCCTGAATTGCCATAAACAAAAAATGGGTTAAATGCTGTCTTTCCTGGATTTAGGGCAATAGCCTCCCCTGCCGCTCTAGCTAGTTTATTACTTGAGCCACTATAGTAGTTATCAAATGTATAATTCTCATTAAGCTGTGGATCTAGATCTCTATAAACCTTCTGCTCAAATGGATCGACAGCTTTGGGGGCAGCACTCGTTTTCTTTGTCTCTTTTCTATTAATTGTCGACTTTGAAGACTCCTCATAATCAAGAGTTGTCTTCGTTTCAGCCTCAACCATTACCCTATAAAGTAGTTTAGTCGTAGGCCCAAGTACTTGATGTATGGAACTACGAAGCAACCCAAGGAAATTCTCCTCAAGGTATTCAATAAAGAAATGACTAGGCACCTGTATTAGAAGCTCATTATTATTATACGCTAGTGGCATAATAGGCTTAAACCAAGTGTCGAAGATCTCCTTGGAAACACTCTTGTGCATTATAGACAAGCAACGCCTCCAGACTTCGTTATGATCCTGAAACATGTATAGAAAGCAATTAGAAAATTCAACTCAAACACAAATTTCCAATTAATTTCTCACAAAAAAAAATGGAATAATATTTGGATATAAAATAGATGTATTACATACCTTATTTACAATAAGTTGCAAGAAGAGCTCTGCAAACTAATTCACAGAGCTCTTTAAAATTTAATGTATGTTTGATTGTTAATAACTTTATGCGGATTGAGTTGCATCTTAACTATTTAACAGCCTAAGCGGCTATTTAACAGAAAGCTATTTTACAATTTACAACCTTTGACAAATATGGAAAGCTTCTAAATAAAGCGGATCACTATTTACGCCCAAACAAAGAGAAATGAACATACCTCTTAGGACTCTTACGAAGATCAATAAGTAATTCATTAGCACTTCCAGCTGTATTACTTAGATTCGAATATAACGTTGTATCATTCAGCAATAGACCAATTGTCCCATCTTGGCTATTCAACGACTGGGTCAGCTCATTTATATTACCAATAGCTCCATCAAGTTTATTGTAAGTAGATGTTATATCCAATCCTTTAATACTAGACGAGAGAGTAACAAGATCACTTGAAAGAGTATTCACATTAGCTAAGATTGCTGGCATATCCCTTTTCATCATACGATCAAGAGATGCCGTGGCAGACTCCAATGTCGAAGTCGTTCTCTCAATACTATTTAAAGAGGATTGCATTGCAGGGCTATTAATCAAGGAATTTATACCTAGAAGGATAGAATCAAGTCGAGGCAACATCTTTTCAAAAGCAGGCAATATCTGCTGCTCAACAGTACCCATCATACCTGCATTGTACTCACCTTTCAACGAATCACCAACATTATGATACTCTGAAACGAAATTATTCATCTTTATAATAAGTGCTGCACCACCTAACATTGCTGGCTCTAAAGAGACAATGCTCCCTTTAGGGATTCTAAGCTTTTTGTCAAGACTCACAGTCACCAAGACACGTTTAGGGTCATTAAAATCAAGAGCTATATTCGTAACCAAGCCTACCTTAAACCCTTCTACTTGCACAGGACTTGACAACTCTAACCCTTTCACATTGTCATACTCTACAACATAATAGTTTGCTGGCTTCAAAAGGTTTACCCCCTTAAGATAGTTAATCCCAAATATAAGAAGTGACAAACTAACTGCAGTAATTACTCCAATTAAAAACTCTTTTGTCTTTAAAAAATTCATACTCTATATTAATTTATTCGTTTTCCGTCAATAGTCTTTATTACAAAAGCGTCCTTAAACTTTGAGGCTATCTCCCTCCTTATCTTATCAGCCTCTTGCTTGCTCGAGGATGCTCCATAAGTATACTTATAAGCACCCTTATCCCTATAATACTCAACACCTTTAAGCCCCTTGAAGTGAGATGAGTTATTTGGCAATTTCTGTGGATGCGTGAAAATCTGTACTCGATATAGGATATCACTAGAGCTTTTCGAATAACTAGCTCCACTCTTGGAAACCGTAGATGGCTTTTTTTGAGCCACGACCTCACTATTTACAGAAGCTTCTCTTAATGGTGGTGTAATAACCACCTTCCCACTTCTCTTATCATAATCAGTTTTAAAAGCCACAAAAGCCTTGTATATTGATTGTGCCAAGTTATTCTGCCCTGATTCAGAAAGCAGATACCTCTCCTCCTCGAGGTTAGTTATGAAACCCAATTCAACTAGTACACTAGGCATACCTGTATTACGAAGTACTAGGAATGGAGCTTGACGAACACCCCTATCTCCTCGTTTTGCTGTTGCTCGAAATTGGTCCTGAATAAAAGATGCCATATCGATACTTTGGCTCATATAATTATCTTGCATCAACTCAAACATTATATATGACTCCGAACTATTTGGATCGAAACCTTCATATCTAACTTGATAATCATCCTCTAATAAGATAGCAGAGTTTTCTAACTTAGCAACCTCAAGGTTCTGATCTGAACTCTTCAATCCCAGTGTAAAGGTTTCCGTACCCTTTACCGAGGTCGCTTTGGTCGCATTCGTATGAATAGAGATAAAGAGATTAGCCTTCGATCTATTTGCAATATTTGCCCTCTCACTGAGCTCAACAAACTTGTCTGTTGAACGAGTATATATCACATCAGTGTCATCATGATTACCCTTAATCAACTTACCCAATTTTAGAGCCACAGCCAAGTTTATATGCTTCTCTCTTCCAGACTTACCAATAGCACCTGGATCTTTACCTCCATGCCCAGGATCAATCACTACTTTAAAATTTTGAGAAAAAGCAGCTTGCGGATCAAAGAACACCGCAATTGAAAGCAATAATGATAATATATATAACCTCTTCATACACTCGTTGATTCGATAATAGTAAGGCACAAAGATAACCAAATATATCTAAACAATAATGTGTGGCACAAATTTTGAGCCATTGTCTGTAATAACCGAATTACTCTCTCGTATGCCTATGCCAGAGGCCTCACCTCCTACAATCCATGAACCAATAATAGGATAAGTACCACCACAAGGCTCTAGACAAAGATCCTGCCAAACAAATCTTCCATCGCCATATTCACCTGAGCTACTTGCTATCTCACTTCCGTTACGAACAAGAGTCACATTCGCACCCTCTCTCGACAAAATTGGCTTCTTAGCATAACTTCTCATCAAAGGTGGTTGTTCATTAAATGCAGGTAGGATCCTTGCATCATCTGGAAATAGCCTATGAAGAATAGGCAATATTGCCTTATTCGAAAGAAGCATCTTCCATGGAGGCTCGAACCAGTTTGTAGTCCGCGCTAGTAGCGCCTCTGAGAAATCTTCTCTAACAAGCCACTCCCAAGGGTATAACTTAAATATATCCTTGATATCCTGCTCGTGGGGATCAGTAAAGCAACTTCCATTCCAACCAATATCACTTAAGTTCAACATGATAGATTCTAAACCAGCCTGCGAAGCTAGATCCTGAAGGTAACTCGTAGTTGTAAAATCTTCAAGACTCTCATAGAGGCAACTAAAATGCATCTTATTAACTCCTTCCAACTGACGTATATGAGCAAAACGCTCAATTAAACGCTCATGAAGAGAGTTGAACTGATCAGCCGAAGGAAAAAGCTCTTCCTTCCATTGCCATTGAACAACAGAAGCCTCAAAAAGTGAGGTTGGTGTATCTGCATTAAACTCCAGAAGATGACACCTTCCATCCTTAAACACAAAATCAAATCGACCATATATTGACAAATCATCACTATCCCAAGACTCCTCAATAATAGGTATAAACTCTTGAGGAATATCAAAGGTACTATATAGCTTTCTATCTATGACATACTGTGCTGCCTCAATACAACGCTCATACAACTCATTAGTATCCCTCTCTATAATATCTATTTCCTCTGAAGTAAACTCAAAGTAAGCACTTTCTGTCCAATAGTCCGAGTGAAAGTTAAACCCCAAAGACTCTACTTGACCAACGTAGTCTGGTCTTGGAGACGTCAATACTCTTTTCATAATTTATCTGATATGTAATTTTTTAACAAAGTGGCCTCCTAAGAAGAAGCCCCAGTTGAACTAGACCTGCCAGTTGTACCGAATCCACCTCTAGAACTTCTCCCTACAGGTGTCATCCTTGATGTCGGAACGGCATAACCGGACTTGATAGCCGATCTATTTAGTGGCTGGTTTACTGATGGAGAGGTAGCCATACGCGCTTCACTACTTTTCATGGGCGTTGGTGACACATACGATGGCCTAGATGTTACATTCTTATCAATACCATCAGTAGTATAAGAACTAGTAGAAGGATAATATCTCGATGGAGCTGCTCCACTTCTCATTGAATTTATCAACCAATAACCCATCAACATATTACTACCAGAATGCCAGATCCATTCATTACCATCCTTATCATGCACCACTTTACCAGGTACTGTATCATTATCGGCCCAAGTTGTATCTTGTGCAGTAGATGATGCATTTGAAGAGCATCCAGTAACAAGCATAGAGGTAACCCACAATGAGATCGCACCTCTTAAATATCTAGTGTCTTTTTTCATATTTACGTTAATTTAGTAGAGGGAATAAACATCCATACCCCCTCCAGAACAAGTGCTAAAGTAGGGTATTATTTCGATATTATAGAATTTTGATGATTCAAATTAGGGCAATATTGCTTATAAAAGTTGACAAATGAGCCGAGTAACTCAAAAAAAGAGGAGTAAGTTGACCATTTATACTATAAATATCTCTTAATTTGCATTTGATAAAGGATTTTTCCAAGATTAATAATTTCCATTATGAGTTTTAATACTGCGATTTTTTACGATATCGAAAACCTAACAAAAGGATATCGGTTCGGAAAAGAGATT
>JBOFUP010000022.1:0-31046 GCA_051652645.1 Bacteroidales bacterium | reverse complement strand
GTGTAATATTGAGAACTCGAAGATTTGCTCACAATACTAAAAGGAAGTGTTATCGATGAAATATTTCTTTTATAAACCGTCATTTGCTACTTTATAATACTAGCTTACTAAATACACACCCTAGCAGTATGGTTTTATTAAGACCTATTCAATATTTGTCCTAGGGAATGACTCAAGGAGTAAATCCTTTAATATCATCAGGAAAAGCATCAAATAGAACCTTTTATTTTTTGAGTCACTCTATTTATCGGATCAGTTAAACAAGAGATATATACCCCCGAGCTAGAAATTCTTTAGCTGTATCCCATTACTAAAACATATTTGAATATAATCTTTTTATCCACCATATAGATATCTCTATAGTAAGACTTCATATGCTAGTTTTAGAGCAATTCTCTGTATAGGTTTAGAATAACAAGGCCTTGTAACAATATCTATTCTATAGGTGTTACCAAAAAGAACTTAAATCTATCCTTTCTCATTGTAGATATTGATATTAGGCATTAAATCCTTAGTTGTCCATATTAATTGAGTAGTTTAATTTTAGTTGAACTATTCTTTTTAAATACTCTATATTCAAGCGTTTATAGGGCGTTCACGCAACTTATATAAGTCAATATAGCACAATAATTACATTACTATAATTGACTACTTTCGTCCTCAATACAGTTAACAGATGAATTTCAATTAATACCACTCATAGTTACGATCTAATAGCATTTACACTTTCTTGGATAGAGCATTTAAGTGTGTTGAATAGGAACTCTATCTTCCAAGTACTTTTATATTTTGAAAGACCAGCCGTGCATCATCATCAATACAATTAATCAGAAGTACACTTTAGCTTAGTTTTCCAAGTTTATAATACTCAATACTTCATTTAAGACATTATTACTAAGCTCTAGCAAAGAGTTTTTATTTACGACAATTCTATTTTAATCAGCTATATATTGAAATTTCCATAGACAACAACTTTCTATGTAAGCTTGCAAATACTTTAGACTTGAAGAATCCTCTATTCATAAAAGCCCAATCTGATTTTAAATAAAACATAATCATGTGTTGCAGTAGAGATATATTGTCTAATAATCCATTATATGCATTAATTTGCTCGAAGGCTTGTTTGCTTACACCAGTCTTATGAAATATCATTATACTACTCGATGAGAAATAGATCTTAGCGATAAAATTATTACTATCTTATTCCTCTCAGAAGATATACGTTATTCCTTGTTGATTACGCTTACATATATCTGAGAGCACTCCTATGATGATATACCGAATAGAGTTCATGTCATATATTGAAATGCTTAATTCAAGAATCAGTTAATATGAAAATTGCTCGTTTGTTATCCATAAATAATAAAAGCCCGAAAATTAAATAAATAATTTCCGGGCTTAACTTTAGGTCAAAAAGACGAAGTTAAATATTATATGAAAAAGACGTAATCACGTCTAAAACTGCTTACACGTAAAGCATAATAATATATTCAGTACTATTTATTATTGCTGAATATCCTCCTGATCATAGTTGTTAAACAAGAAGTCATTATAAGGGAATCTTCCTATATGAATTTCTTTTACTCTTGTATACATTAGATCTTTCAACTCATCCATGTTTTCTCGCTGCTTTGCAGAGATAAACATACAATCACCTTTAAGCTTACCACTCCAGCTTTGTTTAAGCTCATCAAGAGTTATGTTCTCTGCTGTTCTAGGTGTTAGGTCATCTTCATCCTTAGGAATATGTTTGTAAGCATCGATCTTGTTAAATACAACAATCATTGGTTTTCCTTCTGCATCACACGTTTCGTTAAGAGTACGGTTTACTACGTCAAACTGATCAGCAAAACCAGGATGAGATATATCAACTACATGAATTAGTAGGTCAGCCTCTCTAACTTCATCCAGAGTAGATTTAAATGACTCTACAAGGTGAGTTGGAAGCTTTCTAATAAAACCTACTGTATCAGTAAGAAGAAAAGGAAGATTATCTATGATTACTTTTCTAACAGTTGTATCTAGAGTTGCAAAAAGTTTATTCTCAGCAAAAACGTCCGACTTACTTAGTATGTTCATCATAGTAGATTTGCCCACGTTTGTATAGCCAACCAAAGCAACTCTAACCATTTTCCCACGATTTTTTCGCTGAGTAGACTTTTGTTTATCTACTCTAATGAGCTCTTCTTTGAGTTTTGATATCTTATCTAAGATAATACGACGGTCAGTCTCTATCTGAGTTTCACCAGGCCCCCTCATACCAATACCCCCTCTTTGTCTCTCTAAGTGAGTCCAAAGTCTTGTCAAACGCGGCAATAGGTATTGATATTGAGCAAGCTCCACCTGCACCTTAGCATGAGCTGTTTGTGCCCTCTTTGCAAATATATCAAGGATAAGACTCGTTCTATCAAGTATTTTCACTTGAAGTTCTTTCTCAATATTTCGTAGCTGTTTAGGAGACAAGTCATCATCGAAAAGCACCATACCTATTTCATGCTCCTCGACGTACTCTTTTATCTCTTGAAGTTTACCCGAACCAACGAAGGTTACGCTATTAGGTTGATCTAAGCGTTGGAAAAACTGCTTCACAGGAACAGCACCAGCTGTTTCGGCTAGGAAAGCTAATTCATCTAGATATTCTCTAGCCTTAAATTCACCCTGTTGTGGAGTAATTATTCCTACTAGAACAGCTGTTTCGCTTTTAGCTTCGGATATTATTAAATCTTTCATTCTTGATTGATTGCTAAATTAATAGGGTGCAAAATTACAAAAAAGCCTCTAATCTTCTCGGCTCTTTTAATAATAAAAGAGAATTATAGATCAATTACTTACTACCCTCTTTTCAGAAGCATAGATATAACTTTAGCACCCATTCTAAGGCCATTAAACATTGTCACACCACTTGTAAAAGAAGCGATTGAAGATCCAATGCTAGTTACAGTTTTAATTGTTTGACTAACCTGCTTCCAATCACCCTCAATTATCTCTTCTTGTCTTTTCACTCTTATCATCTGCTTCTTTCTCGCGGCACTCACCTGACTAAGAGAAGTGAGCTTATGATAAGGAGCACTTTTATACTGTATCATCATCATCAATATTCTCGTTATCAGGTTCAAAAAAGATAGAACTAAACACCCTAACTAAAGGGTCAATAAACAACTTATTCTTCAAAGCATATATTAGAGCGGCAATCAAAAGTAGAACCCCTGAGGTTATGAAGAATCCTGGGAGTTGTGATCCAAAGAGCGTTTCACTCCAATAGATGAATGCTAGAGTGAGATAAAATATAGCAATAGCCACGAATACACCAGCAAGAAGAACAACAAGAAGAACAGCAATAATACGAGACAACTTTTCAACAAATTCAAGCTTCAAGAGATCTACTCTCATTTTAGCATAATTACGAAGATCATTAATCATCTCTTCATGAGATTTATTACTCCCCTGCTCCATATTCGTTATCCGTTTTTCTAGGTTTATTCACTCTACTTCCGAGCTCCTCTAACAACTCATCAAGTTCACTACTCGAAAGCTTTATTCCCTTTTCATCTAATAGGTCTGCTACTTTTTTGCGAAGTTCCTCACCCTTCTCTGTCGTAAAAAGATATACAATCCCAGCGCCCAAAGCAAGGCCTAGAATAAATGAGAGCCATGAACTATTTGACATACCATTCGAGTTTATAAGTTTATAATGAAAAGTATCTATTTAGAACCTCTTTTGCAGCAACAAAAGAGCTGATCTCAGCATTGAGCACCCTCTTTTCTATCAAGCTTAATAAGTTTTCTATCTCTGGATTATGATAAAATCTATCATGTAATTGCTCATTAATTGTTGAGTACATCCAATACTTAGATTGATCATTACGTTTACTATCAAAGTATCCATTATCCTTTGTAAATGTAATATAACTATCAACCATCTCCCATATCTCCTTTATTCCCGTACCATAATATCCAGAATAGGTTAACACTTGAGGCTTCCATCCAGACTCCGTAGCAGGAAACAAGTGAAGAGCATTTCTATATTGTCCTTGAGCAAGCTTTGCTTTATCAATATTATTACCATCAGCCTTGTTGATAACAATACCGTCAGCCATCTCCATTATACCACGTTTTATACCCTGAAGTTCATCACCCGTACCTGGAACTTGCAGCAACATAAAGAAATCCACCATAGAGTGTACAGCCGTTTCACTTTGACCCACACCAACAGTTTCAACAAAAATGGTATCAAATCCAGCAGCTTCACACAGAATTATGCTCTCTCTAGTCTTTCTTGCAACTCCCCCCAAAGAACCAGCCGAAGGCGAAGGCCTAATGAAAGCATTCTCTTGAATAGAGAGCTGCTCCATCCTAGTCTTATCCCCTAAGATAGACCCCTTAGTGCGCTCACTGCTAGGGTCAATAGCCAAAACTGCAAGCTTCCTTCCCTGTTCCAAAAGATGCATGCCAAATGTATCAATTGATGTACTTTTTCCAGCACCAGGAACACCCGTTATACCCACTCTCACACTATTGCCTGAATACGGAAGAAGCTTCTCAATAACCTCTTGAGCCATATCGTGGTGAATGGGGTTTGCACTTTCTACTAAAGTCACAGCCTGTGACAAGATTGTTCTATTCCCTTTCAATATTTCATCCACATACTTATTGGCCGAAATCTTTTCTCTCTTCTTACGTTTAAGGTTTGGATTAACAGTTGGAGGCTGTGCAATGCCTTTATTAACATTTAGCCCTTGATATAGTGAGTTATTTTCTGGGTGATCGTGGTGCTTATCCATCTCTATTGAAATTTATTTATTAGATCTATAATGCATTCTACCTCGTTATGGTTCATTACCGGTGATATCGGTATAGAAAGAGAGCAACGAGCAAGCTCTTCTGTTATTGGGAGTGATAACTCTACATATTCACAGTAACACTCCTGCTTATGCGGTGGAATAGGGTAATGTATCTGACACTCCACTCCTCCAAGCATAAGATATTCAAGTAATCTATCTCTCTCCCTACACTTAATAACAAATAGATGATGAACATGCTCAGAAGAATATGAAACTTTATCAAATAGTTCAATCTTACTATTATTGATCCCATTGTAGAACATCTCAGCAATCTCTCTGCGTCTATTATTATCAGCATCAAGAAAAGGAAGTTTAGCCCCAAGCACAGCAGCCTGTATTTCATCCATTCTACTATTAGCGCCCTTAATAATATTCTGATATTTTACTCGCGAACCATAGTTTGTCAGCGATCTTACAGTTCTTGCTAATTCATCATCGTTAGTAACCACTGCACCAGCATCCCCAAGAGCACCAAGGTTCTTCGTAGGATAGAAACTACAAGCACCAGCATCACCAAGGGTACCACAAAATCGCCCATCCCTATACATAGCCCCCATAGATTGGGCGTTGTCTTCAAGTATTTTCAATCCATATTTTTCAGCCAAGAGCTCCAACTCTTTCTCCCAAGCAGATCTGCCATAAAGATGAACCACAACTAAAGCACGAGTTCTTTCATTTATAGCCACCTCTATTTTGCTGACATCTATATTAGCCGAATTGGGATTAGGTTCAACAAATATTGGTTTAAGCCTATTATCAGTTATAGCCAACACCGTAGCTACGTAAGTATTAGCAGGAACAATAACCTCGTCGCCCTCATTCAATACCCCCATCTCCAACCAAGCTCTGAGCGTCAGTCGAAGAGCATCAAGCCCACTAGCACAAGGAACGACATGTTTTATCTTTAGATACTTAGCCAAAGACTCCTCGAACGACCTATTCTCTTTTCCTAGCAGATACCATCCACTGTTTACTACCTCATTTATAGCATCCTTTATAAGCGAATCATACGGCTCATTGACCCTTTTGAGATCCAGAAATTTTATCATGTTTCACTCTTTTATATAACAAGTAATCCTCATAATCACGAATGTAATCCTCCTCTTCATAAGGATGAGAAGCCAATACGAGGCAGCAAGCCCCAGAGGAGAAGTCCCTTATCTCACACCAAGTACCAGGAGGGATAAGTAGTCCTTCATAAGGACGTTTTAGCAAAAAAGTAGAGCTACTGTCTCCATCCGTCACGAAAACCTCAAAGCTCCCACTCACTGCAATAATGAATTGAGAAAGAACCTTATGAGCATGAGCACCACGGCTCGCTCCACCAGGAACATCATAAATATAGAAAACCCTATTTATTTCGAATGGTATATGATTATTGCTTTCAATAAAAGATAGACTACCCCTTGGATCAGGTATCTTCGGTAGGTTAATGATTCTTGGATATTCCATTTACTATCTATTTGTCAAGAACTTCAACCGTTTGTGTGGTGTTATTCATTGAGATTGTTATTCTAAGCCAGATTGTTGTTGCCAAAAATAGAGAAAAAAGTGTCTAATGTGTCAACTCATCAAACATATTTATTCTGGGCGACTAACTAAAAAACATTATAAAGGAGCTAAATAGAGTGTTTTTTGTTGCATTTTTGCTATCTCAATATTACAAAATATAGTACATTTGTAGCGTAAAAGCGCCAACATAGACAAACTTATTAAAATATATAGCCGATACCGAGTATGGAATTAATGAATCAGATCTACGCACGTGCAAAAGCAAACAAGCAACGCATCGTGCTTCCAGAAGGAACAGAAGAGCGCACACTCATTGCTGCTGACAAGTTATTGAAAGATGGAATTGCAGAAATAATCCTAATTGGATCTCCATCAGAAATTGCTACTTTGGCAGCAAAGAACAGTTTGACAAACCTAGACAAAGCTCTAATTGTTGATCCAGCAAACCACGAAAAGAAAGAACTATACACAAATCTTCTTTTCGACCTTCGTAAGAGCAAAGGAATGACAGAGGAGCAAGCAGCTAAACTAGCACAAGATCCTTTGTACCTAGCTTGTCTTATGATCAAAAATGGTGATGCTGATGGTGAAGTTGCTGGTGCTCAAAACACAACAGGCAATGTACTACGTCCTGCATTCCAGATCGTTAAAACCCTTCCTGGTATCAGTGTCGTTTCTGGCGCTTTCTTGATGTTTATGAAAGACAACAAGTGGGGTACTGACGGGCTTATGGTCTTTGCTGACTGTGCTGTACATCCAAACCCTACTGCACAAGAGCTTGCACAGATCGCTGTATCTACTGGTCACACCACAAGAGCTATTGCAGGCATAGAACCTAAGATTGCGATGTTGAGCTTCTCTACTAAAGGGAGTGCAAAGCATGAGATGGTAGACAAAGTAGTTGAGGCTACTCGTTTGGCTAAAGAGATGGACCCAACTTTGAAAATCGATGGCGAGATGCAAGCAGATGCTGCTATTGTTGCTGCTGTAGGTCAAAGCAAAGCCCCAGGTAGTGAGATTGCAGGTCAAGCAAACGTACTTGTATTCCCTACTCTAGAAGTTGGTAATATTTCATACAAGCTAGTACAGCGTCTAGCAGGAGCAGAAGCCGTAGGTCCAATCCTTCAAGGTATTGCAGCTCCTATTAATGACCTTTCACGTGGCTGTTCTGTTGAAGATATCTATGCGTTGGTTGCTATCACTGCAAACCAAGCTATCGGTATCAAAGCATCAAAATAGTATTCTTGAATTATCTACCTTTAAACAACATCTTCATTATGGCAGAATTTAAAGAGGCAATTGAGCCTTTTGGACTCAATTCAACAGAGAGAGCAAAAACAACATTCTCTAGAATTGGTGTAGTGGGTTGTGGACGCGAGGGGCAGAATGTCGTTAGACAAGCTGCATCTGCAGGACTTGAGGTTATTTTCCTTGAGTTATCGCAAGATAAGATTGATGTAGCATTTAATAATATCAGCCGTAGTCTCGACACAAAAGTTGAGAACTGGGGATTGACAACAGGAGAGAAGAAAACTATTCTTAGCCGCATCGTTGGTACGATGAACTACGAAGATCTTCACGACTGTGATTTCGTGATAGAGTGTACTCGTCACGAGAGCGAAACAGGAGAGCGTAACAACGGACTTCGTAAAGAGGTATTTCACAAGTTAGAGAAAGTTTTAGCTAAGGATGCTATCATCGCAACTAATGCTTCAACAGTAATCATCTCTGAGCTTGCTGCTGACCTTCATCACAAAGAGCGTTGCATAAGCCTCCACTTCTTAGTGTCACAACCAGATGCTAAGATCCTTGAGATAGTAAAAGGTCTATACACTTCAGAGGAGACATACAACAAAGTAATCACTCTAGCCAAGATGATCAAGCACGATGTTATCAACGTGCAAGAGTCTGCTGGTTTAGTTAGCGTGCGTATGTTTGCTGTTATGTTGAACGAAGCATGTCAAATGCTTATGGAGAACGTGACAACAAAAGAGGAGATCGACAGACTTATCTGTACAGGATGGGGACACCGTCTTGGTGTTTTCCGTACTGCTGATGTCATAGGTATCGGCAAGATGGTTGCTTTGATGAACAATATGTATAACGAGTATGGTGACAAGAAATATGTACCATCTCCTATACTTAAGCGACTATTCCGTGCTAAGCACTTAGGTGTAAGCACAGGATCAGGTTTCTACCAATATGATGCAGACGGCAAGCTTATTCGCTAACCAAACTTCGTATTACGTAAGGATTAGGATATTAAGAAAATCAAGTATTATACAAGAACATAATGAAAATTTTAGTTTTAAACTGCGGGAGTTCGTCTGTTAAGTACAAACTCATCAACATGGCTTCTAAAGAAGTTCTAGCTCAAGGTGGTATCGAAAAAATTGGTTTGAAAGGTTCATTCCTTAAACTAACTCTTCCAAACGGAGATAAAGCTGTCCTTGAAGGCGAGATCATGGAGCACAATGCAGCTATCGAGTACATTCTTGGCGTATTGCTAAGTGACAAGTATGGTTGTATTAAGTCTCTTGAGGAGATTGATGCTGTAGGTCATCGTGTTGTTCATGGTGGTGATAAGTTTAACTCAAGTGTATTGATCACAGACGAGGTTATCGCTAAAATGGTTGAGTGTATCGACATCGCTCCTCTACACAACCCACCAAACTTGAAGGGTATCTACGCTGTTAAAGAGCTTATGCCTAACGTACCACAAGTTGGTGTGTTCGATACAGCATTCCACCAAACTATGCCTAAAAAGGCGTTCATGTATGGTATTCCTTACGAATTGTACGAGAAGTACGGTATCCGTCGTTATGGTTTCCACGGAACTAGCCACCGCTATGTATCACAGCGTGCATGTGAATACCTAGGTCTAGATCCTAAAAACAGCAAACTTATTACTTGCCACGTTGGTAATGGTGGTTCTATCGCCGCTATCAAAAACGGTGAGTCTGTAGATACAACAATGGGATTCACTCCAGTTGAAGGTCTATTGATGGGAACACGTTCTGGAGACATAGATGCAGGCATCATCACTTTCTTGATGGAGAAAGAGGGTATTGGTGCAGCTGAAGTATCAAGCCTTTTGAACAAGCAATCAGGTGTTATGGGTCTTTCAGGAGTTTCTTCTGACATGCGTGACATCTTTGATGCTATTTCACAAGGTAACGAGCGTGCAGCAATGACACTTGAGCTTTACGACTACCGCATCATCAAATACATTGGTGCTTATGCAGCAGCGTTGAACGGTGTTGATGCTATCATCTTCACAGGTGGTGTTGGTGAAAACCAGTGGGAGAGTCGTGCAGAGATCTGTAAAGCATTGGAGTTCCTAGGTGTTGAGTTTGACGAGCAGAAGAACCACAAACTACGTGGTCAAGAAGCTATCATTACGAAGCCAACTTCTCGTGTTAAGGTGGCTGTTGTTCCAACAGACGAAGAGATGATGATTGCAGAAGATACAAAGATGATTCTTTCGTAATCTCAATCTGAACAAGATATTGCAAGGGGTATTACGAGTTTAGGCTCTTAATACCCCTTGCTTTTTTATATATACAAGACTATTATCCACTAGATTTTGATGGGCAACAGGCTCTAGAGTAGCCATGATTAGTTTAATAAGATAAACTACAATCTGTTGATTAGGAATAGATCATCTATATTACTGTCTGCTTGCTTCTTATCTGCTGCCTTAGAGTAACTCTCAAAATACGTACGTACTTTACTTCAAATACGTACGTACTTCAACACAAACACGTACGTATTTCGATATAAATACGTACGTGTTTCTAGAGATACATACATTGAGCTCAATAGTATCTCTTTTTGAGGATGATACTTACTCTCTCTTATAAGGTTAGTATAGTTAATGACAGAAGATATATTATATTAAAAAATCGTGATCTTGAGTCTATTGCTCAGGATCACGATTCATTATAATTTTTTCCCCTTATAATTAGAATCTAACTACAAGGTCAGCGCCAAACGTAACAGGTTTACCAAGCTGAGCAAATGGGGAGCCCATGCTCTCAAAGTAGAATGCTTGGTAGTTTGTGTTTGTTATGTTTTTGCTCCATAGATCCACCCTTAGCTTTTTGTGATGCAGAGATAGCTTAGCGTCGAGGGTCATATAGAAAGGCTGCTTACGAGTGTTAGACTCAGTCCAATATATCTCCCCAGCACCATTTAAATGTGTAGAACATGATATACGATCTATCACTTTGTTATTAATAGCTTTTGAGTAGTTTAAACCAATAGAAAGAGTGTGTCTAGGCACCATTGGCACTCTTTTATTCTTGTAGTCCACCTCTTGTATCTCACCATCAATCTTGACAGAGTCTTTATATTGAGTGAATCTAGCATTGGTGAATCCATAAGAAGCATTCAACCATAGATTGCTTACTATTTCAGCTCTCGTAGATAGTTCTACACCTGCGCTATGAGATCGTCCTGCGTTCTTTGCCATACGTCCAAAACCAGCAGGTGCAAATTGCGTAATCTGTTGATTGCGGCTTTCAATAGCAAACAGAGCAGCCTCCGCAAACCATCTATTTTTTATAAGCTCGCCTTTGTATCCTAGCTCATAACTCCAATTGTACTCAGGGTCATATTTCGTATAATCGCGAATGTTTACTATCTCAGTGTCAACAGCAGGCTTTCCATACATCTTATTCATAATATCCTCAGTCAAGAAGTTTTGAATAAGATCTGAGAATCCTTGGAAGTTGAATCCACCAGACTTATAACCACGAGCCACATTAGCGTAGATCATGTTATACTTATCGAAGTCATACTTTAGGGCAAACTTTGGTAGAAGCTGCCAATAGTCGACACTCTCGTTGCCATTGAAAATTACCTCCCCTTTTATATCTCGTGCAGGAAGATCAGGCATGTTTTGCTTCCAATTGACATTAAGGTTTGCCCCAGTGTTGTATTTCATCTTTATAGACTCATACTCGCCTCTTAGTCCAAGAGTTAATGATAGACCCTCCACTCCAAAAAGTCTATGGAAATCCATCTGGTGGAAAAGAGCCGCAGAAATTGTTGGCATAGAGAAGTCGCCATCAACTCTCATTGTCTCGTCCGTGACAGTTGCTTTTCCTACGAATGATGGTATTCTGTCAAGATTGTTTTGGAAAAGATCTTTCACACCATCTTCTTTGAATACAACAGGAGAATTGTTCTTATTTGATTGGTAGAAACCAGAGAATCCAGTAACGAACTGGTAGTCTCGTTGATTTTCTGAACGCACTACTATCTCCTGCGATATACTATTTTGTTTCTGCAATTGATCAAGAGTGAATATTGATCGTGGTGTGTAGTCTTGATCCATCTTCATATGGTCACTAAGAGCTTGAAAGCTACTCGTGGATGTCAATCTATATCTTCCGAAGTCGTAAATAAGCGAGTAGTTTATATTTGAAAGACGTCGCATATATCCTGATTCATCGTTGTAGTTTACGCTGCTTACTTTTCCTGTCGAATCGTTGTAAGCACCATATGCATATCCACCTTGGTCTACGAAGTCATACTGTCCGCCGAGCTCCATCCTAAGGTCGGATGATGGTCTCCAAACCAATCTTGCCCGTCCGCCTGTAGTCAGTGAAGGGTCAACACGTTTGCCTGTAGAGCTATTTTTGAAGTACCCATCATTACGATCAACATATCCGCTAATTGAGAAAGCAAGGTCATCTCTGAATTGGTGATGTCTGGCAAGTGTTGCACGCAGTTCTCCATAGTTACCTCCGCCTATAGAAATTCTTGTCATCTCAGATTGAAGAGGAGATCTTGTGTGCACATGTACTACACCACCAAGGGTGTTGCGTCCATATAGTGTTCCTTGAGGGCCACGTAGGACGTCTATTCTCTCCACATCATAGAAGTCGAAGTCGAAGCTACTCTTGTCTAGATATGGGACATTGTCTACATATAGAGCAACAGCAGGAGTATTCAATCGAGATCCTACGCCGCGTATATATAGAGCAGATGTAAGTTTGGAGCCATAGTCAGGAATGAAAAAGTTAGGTATAAGTGTACTTACATCTTTCATCGAGGTAACGTTGTAGCTCTCTATTGTTGAAGAATTGAGCTGAGAAACAGAGCTTGGTATCTTTAGCAGAGATTGAGTCTCTTTAGGCATTGATGTTATCTGAACTTCATTGAGTTCCACTGTCTTTATCTTATCATTTTTCTCTCCCTCAATTGCAAATAGAGGAGATGAAAGGAGCGTTGTAGCGCAAATCGCTATTAGATGCTTCATAGTTTTCTTTTGGGCGATATTTATTTCAGTGCAAAATTAAGCTATTTATGCCTCTTAGTTTGTTATATATGCAACTATTAGTGGTAATATTCAATCATATCATAGTTGTAAACCCCATTTATATATTAGTTTTGCACTCTATGATTAATTTACAAACGTTATGATTGACGTGTTGGAGGTGTTAAGCTTATGAAATATAACAATACTAATGTTGGACGCAATGGTGGCTTTAATGTTATCTCTATCGATGAATATTTGGCTGAAAAAGCCAATGAAAGTCACTACCAATCAAGTTATGATTATGAGGTTCTGTTTATAGAGAAGGGCTACATAGTTTTGGAGAGTAACCGCGAGAGCATAAGGATAAATAGTAGGGAGATATTGGTGTCGTTACCCAATACCATTAAGCGAGTAATTGAGAGTGATGTAAACATAAAAGGATACTATGTTAGCTTTAGCAAAGGGTCAGTAGCTGATGTTTTGGATACAAAGATCTACGATATTGTTTTAACGGCAGCAAGTTTCATGCAGCGTTATCCGCTTAGGCTTTCACCGAAATTATCTGATCATATAACGACTTTATTTAGGAGAGTAACCACGCCTAATATACCAAGGCAACTAGTTAATATTTACCTACAGGCATTACTATTTGAGGTTAATAATGAGCTAGAGG
Source organism: Bacteroidales bacterium (assembly GCA_051652645.1). Lineage (GTDB taxonomy): Bacteria > Bacteroidota > Bacteroidia > Bacteroidales > UBA7332 > UBA7332. Next base: position 17,752 of record JBOFUP010000022.1, on the reverse strand, counting down.
AGTCGATGCTAGATCTTTATCCGATGCGTTATTTCACTCTTATGCATCAATTTACAGAGCTTATTGAGACGGAGGTTACTAATAATAGGTCATTGGAATGGTTTTCTTGTGAACTCTCGATTTCACCTAATCACCTAAATAAGGTAATAAAGGCCACAACAGGCAAATGTGCATCGGCTTTATTGATGGAGCATAGGATATCTTATGCCAAAAAGATGTTGAGCGATACTACGTTGACAATATCAGAAGTGTCTCATATATTGGGATTTTATGATGCCTCGTACTTCGCAAAGAGGTTCAAGCATAGCTGTGGTATATCACCAAAGGAGTTTAGGCGACAGTTGTGTTTGTGAATTAATGTAATCGTTTGCTTACTTTTATTCTTTTGGAGTGTTATAATTATCTGCACTTCAAACTAATAGTAGGAGATCAATCTATGAGAATTATATATTGTATAATAATATTACTATTGCCATATACAATCCGAGCAAATGATGTAGAACGGGATTGTAAACCTATAAATATATCACTATTTGGGTTAGGAAGAAGTACTTCTACTCTTGCCCCAGATCAGTATAGTTGCTTTGTACTTGGATTGCCTGTATTAGTAAATAAAAATATTCAAGGTCTTGGAGTGAGTATATTGGGCTCTCGAAGTGAGTGCAAGATAATAGGTGCTAATATATCGGGGATATATAATATAAGTAGGGATGGTCTGAAGGGTTTCTCTTTTAGTGGGCTTACTTCCTACTCGCAGGGTCACACGGCAGGCCTTACGTTTGCTGGCGCTACAAATATATTGTATGGATCTATTGAGGGAGTTCAACTCTCTGGTGTGACAAACTTTACAATAGGTTATAGTAAGGGTCTTCAATTAGCCTTATTCTCTAATTTCAATGCTCGAGATATCGTTGGCGCGCAGATCTCTTCCTTCACAAATGTGTCAGGCAATAGAACAAGGGGATTACAGTTGTCGGGTTTTCTAAACACATCTTTGGGTGAGTTGTATGGAGCACAGATTGGTATTATCAACTATGCAAAGAGTGTATATGGAGCTCAAGTGGGCCTTATTAATGTTGCAGGTCGAGAGGTTAGTGGAGTGCAGATGGGTCTTATAAACTATGCTTATGATAGGGCAAAGGTGCAGTTAGGTTTGGTGAATCTTAAACCTACTACCGATATAAAGGCAGTAGTTTGGGGTGGTTCTATGACTGCATATAACTTTGGGATAAGATTTCAGAACAGATATAGCTATAATATCTTGGCCATAGGATATCCATATGATCACACTGGCAAATCATATTCTGGAGCGTTTACCTATAGAAAAGGATACAAATATGAGTGGAGAAGAATTGGTATTAGTGCTGATTTGGGGTATTCACACATAAATATAGTATCAGATAAGGAGCCAGCGACTCTTCCTCCACGTCTATGGTCAGTTCAAGCAAGAGGTAATTTATCTTTTCGCTTTTGTAGTTTCTTTGAGCTCTTTGCAACGGCTGGTTACCATTTAGATGCCCCTTATAATAGTTTTAATCCACACAAACATGAGCCACTATATGAGATCGGATTCAACCTTTTCTAATAGACTTAGCTATAAACCTTCTCTACGATTTATTCCAAGAGTGTTTATGCTTGCAATGTTGTGCTTGATTGTCCTTAACGTTAATGGGCAGGTTATAAAACCATTAGAGCCACATAAGAGAGCGCCTTTGGTTGATACCTTAGCCTTCAAACCTAATGCTTGGACTGGAGCGTGGATGAGTGGTGCAGTTAATCTTGCTGTGTGGAGTTTTGATAGATATATAATGCAGGAAGATTGGGCTAAGATCACCCCCTCATCTGTGGTGAAGAATATGGTTAGGGGCTTCAGATGGGATAGTGATGGGCTCGAGACCAATATGTTTGCTCATCCATATCACGGTAGTCTGTATTACAATGCAGCACGATCGAATGGGATGAGCTATTGGCAATCAATTCCATACACTGTACTTGGCAGTGCAACATGGGAGCTGATAGCAGAGACAGAACCTGCTTCAATAAATGACTTCTGGGCTACGTCGATGGGAGGACTAGCTTTAGGAGAGATTACGCATAGGTTATCGTATCGTGTAATTGATAGATCAACTACGGGATGGGAAAGGGTTGGCCGAGAGGTGGCTGCCGCTGTTATAAATCCTGTAGGTATGTTGTCGAGATTGGTCAATGGGCAGTTAGGTGGAGTTGCAAAGAGGGGGTATCATCGCCCTTATATGGATGATGAGGTAAATGTAAAGATTGGTCTAGGAGCTAATTTTATATCAGAGTCCTACCAACTATATAAAGGGGGAGGTGGTATGGTGTTGGATCTTGGGGTTAGGTATAATGACCCTTTCGAATTAGACTACCCAGTTCCATATGAGCACTTCAAGTTTGATATGTCCATTAACCCTATTGGCTCGCAGCCAATTATTGGCCGTGTGAATATATTGGCACTATTGGCAGGACGAAGCTATGCCCCTTTTGATGGTCATAAGATGGTAATAGGAGCTTTTCAGCATCTGAGCTATCATGATTCAAAATCAGGGATAAAGGGTTCGGATGTAATCCCTTTCAAGCTTGCCTCTGCCGCATCTTTTGGTACGGGTATGTTGTATAATCTTCAGAATAGTAACAAAAGTATAGACTTGCGATTTGGGATAAATCTAAATGGTATTATTCTTGGTGGTAGTTCATCGGATTATGGTGTAATTGGCGATAGGGATTATAATTTCGGGAGTGGATTCAGTACTCTTATCAATACAGAGCTAACATTCATAAATAAGGCAAGTTTCTATCTTTCGATGGAGAACTATATGCTTTATACTTGGAAAGGTTATAATCCAAATGGTAGTTATGATAGATTGGCTCCAGAGCTTTATAATGTGCAGGGAGATAAGAGTAATACTATCTTCACGATAATTAATCCGAGGCTAGAGATAATGATAAACAAGAGCTTCTCCTTTCAAGTTAATAGCTACATACACTTAAGGCATACCAACTATAGACATTTGCCAAATGTTTTCTTTAATACATATGAGACAAAGGCAGGGTTGATCTGTCGATTGTGAATAAAAAAAAGTACTTTTGCCCACAATGAGATAGATTATTGATGTCAAATAATACACTTTATAATATATGAAACTAAGCAATGATTGGTTTACTGCACTTTCAACTGCAGATAATGGAAACCTTGTTATTGTAACTGGACGTAAGGCTCTTCAAGAGTTTAAGGCTACAAAGAAACTCTCTGAAAGAATAGAGGTAACTTGGAAATATGAGGGAGACTCTCAAGGTATGCCAACAGATAGTGAGGCTGAATTGATGGAGGAGGTTCAAGATTTACTTCAAAAGACAATGGAGAAGGACAAACTTGCAATCATGAGTAGTGTCTATACAGGCGACTACTCACGTATAATTGTCTTCTACGCTAGAACATCTAGGGTTTTTGGAGAAAGAATTAACGAAGCTTTATCTACCTATGAACAGCTACCTCTTTCTATATACGTGGAGTTAGATGAAGAGTGGGAGGAGTATAGCGATATGCTTGAGATGCAAGCTTGGGCAGTAGAATAATTAACCTATATAGATATTTATGATGGATAACAAGATAGAAATAGAGATAACGGAAGATGTGGCTGAGGGTATATATGCTAATTTAGCTGTGATTACTCACTCTAGTTCAGAGTTTGTCGCTGACTTTATTCGTATTATGCCAGGGACACCTAAGTCTAAAGTTAAATCTAGAATTATATTAACCCCAGAGAATGCAAAGAGACTATTGTTGGCTCTAGAGGATAATATAAGTGGTTATGAACGCAATTTTGGTAAGATTAAGATAGCTGAAGAGAGTGTGAATTCTCTACCTCCAATCATTGGTAATGGTGGTATGGCTTAGTCAATGATATAAAACTGGATATCTCATCTTATGAAACAGTTTACTAATGTATTTGACCTAGGGAATCTTAAAGATGCTCTAGAGGAGGCTTTTAAAATCAAAGCTGATAAGTTTAAGGATTGTAATCTTGGAAGAAATAAAACTCTTCTAATGATATTCTTCAATTCAAGCCTACGTACGAGATTAAGCACACAAAAGGCAGCTATGAATCTAGGTATGAATACCATGGTGTTGGACATAACACATGGGGCATGGAAATTGGAGACTGAGCGCGGTGTGATGATGGATGGAGATAAACCAGAGCATATTTTAGAGGCGATACCAGTTATGGGTAGCTATTGCGATGTGATTGGTGTACGCTCCTTTGCTCACTTTAATAGTAAGACTGATGATTACAATGATGTAATAATCAATCAGTTCATTAAGTATTCTGGTAAACCTGTTATTAGTCTTGAGTCTTCTACGCTTCATCCCTTGCAGAGTTTTGCGGACTTAATAACCATTGAGGAGAATAAGAGGAGTGCAAGACCTAAGGTTGTACTAACATGGGCTCCCCATCCTAAGGCTTTGCCTCAAGCTGTAGCAAATTCGTTTGCTCAGTGGATGAATCAGATGGATTATGACTTCGTTATTACACACCCTGAGGGTTATGAGCTAGACCCTATGTTTGTTGGCAATGCACGTATTGAGTATGATCAAGATAAGGCATTTGAGGGAGCAGACTTTATCTATGCGAAGAATTGGTCGGCCTATAATGATCCTTACTATGGCCATGTTCTCTCGATAGATCACAAGTGGACAGTTGACAGTAGGAAGATGAATCTCACCAATGGAGCAAAGTTTATGCACTGTTTGCCAGTTAGACGTAATATGATTGTTACGGATGATGTTATAGAGAGTGATAACTCAATAGTTATTTCTCAAGCAGCAAATCGAGAGATTTCCTGTCAAGTAGTTTTAAAGAAAATACTAGAAACCCTATAATCATACATTATGAAGAAGTTGTTTTTAATACTTATTGTCGTTGTCTTTAATACATTATTCAGTTGGTCGCAAGAGAGCTCTCAAGATTTTTCAAGGTGGAAAGATATTATTTCGGATGCACCTGACCAATGGTATGGTTCTGATAGATCTAAAGAGGTAGCCTCGAATATATTATTTGCCCAGACAGAGTGGGGGGGGTGGCCTAAAAATATTGAATACGCTCAGCCTATGAGCAAAGAGTATAAGATAGATCTTAAGAGTGAATTTAAATCATCAGACCATGCACCAAACATAGATAATGGAGCAACTATACAGGAGATGACTTTTCTAGCCAAGATGTTCAGTGCAACTAATGACTCTATTTATCTAAAGGCTTGGAATAAGGGATTTGAATATCTAGTGGAGGCTCAGTATGACAATGGTGGATGGCCTCAGTTCTATCCTCTTCGCAAGGGGTATAGTCGTCATATTACTTATAATGACAATGCGATGATCAATGTCATGGATTTAATGTATGATGTGATGCGCAAGAGTGAGGATTTTACATTTGCCACTGATGAGCAGGCAAAGATAGCTAAGCTCTCTTTTGATCTCGGTGTGCAGTGTCTGATAAATACACAGATTGTAATTAATGGCGTTCCTACAGTATGGTGTGCTCAACATGATGAGCAGACATTGCTCCCGGCAAAGGCTAGAGCATACGAATTACCCTCACTAAGTGGAGCTGAATCTGTTGGTATTATCCGTATGTTGATGAAAGTAAAGAAGCCATCACCTGAGGTTATTAGATCTATAGAGTCGGCTGTGAAATGGCTTAATGATCATAAAATCAATGGTTTTAGTCAGCAGTGGGTGAGAGGTGAAGATGGAGTTAGACGGCGAACCCTTGTTGCTGACTCTCAAGCAAAACCTTTGTGGGCAAGATTCTATGATCTTGATACTCAAAAGCCTTTCTTCTGTGATAGAGATGGCGTAAAGGTTGATTCAATAGAGAAGTTGGGTCTGGAGCGTAGAAATGGATATTCATGGTATACAGACAAACCATTTGAACTTCTCAACTCTGTTTATCCTAAATGGAGAGCAAAGAATGTTCTAAGATAGTACTTATAAAAAAAGTAGGCTAGATTCCCTTTAAAGGAGTCTAGCCTACTTTTTTTATGGAATAACTTCAAATCTATATCCTTGAGAGAGTAGCCATTCAATAGAGTTTGGCAGTCCTTTCTCGAGTCTTTTTATTGATTTAAGTGAGTCGTGAAACACTATAATTGATCCATTCCTAGTTCTCTGTTTGATAATCCTTAATATGTCATCTCCAGTAAACTCGGGGTTGTAATCTCTAGTAACAACATCCCACATGATTATCTTATACCTCTTTCGAAGAAACCACATTTGAGGTAGTCTGATGTGTCCGTGTGGAGGTCTGAAAAGATTTGAGTCTATATATTCAGCAGCTTTGGAAATGTTAGAAAGATATCTCTTTGTATAGCACTTCCACCCTTGGAGGTGATTGTGTGTATGGTTGCCAACACGGTGTCCTCTTCTTACTACCTCATTGTATATATCAGGGTGTTTGATCACATTATCACCCACGCAAAAGAAAGTTGCTTTGATATTGTACTTCTCCAATGTGTCCAATACCCAAGGAGTAACCTCAGGTATTGGTCCATCATCAAAGGTTAAATATACTATCTTTTCTTTGGCACTTAATCTAAAAATACCAGCAGAAAAAAACTTTCTGTATAGCCAAGGAGGTTGTTCAATAAATGAATTCACAATAAAAACTATTATTTGCCAGATTGCCAAAGATTGGCAAAGTGATCAAATTGCTTGTTATACTTGCTCTCTAGCTCGCTGTCATAGCGATTGCAGATATCAAGTGAAGATTGCATTATAGCTAAGTTCTGTCCTATCTCAGATGAAGAGTAGTGTCTTAAGTTTGGCTTAATACTGTAGAACCAAGCAAGAGATTGCGCACTCTGATTAAGCATATCATCAAGTATTACTCTACCCTTTTCTTTAGCACCTAGTGTATAGTAGTATTCAGCGAGAGAAAGAGAGGAGTAATCGTTAGGTACAGTAGAAGAAGGAATAACCTTCATGCAGTGGTCTAGTGTCGCAATTGCTTTCTCTTTTTTGCCTTCCTCGATAAGGTTTCGTACAAGATTAGAGAACATATATCTGAAGGTCTTGCACATTCTGATGTTGTTCTCGTCTAGATATACTTTAGGATTGTCAATTCCTCCCCACTTGAACTTGTTGACCATATTGTCATACATCTTTTCTGTGTCAACGCTACCGCCACTCTTCTTAACAGGGGTGATTCGATAAGCCAATCCCTCGAGGGAGAAGTAATCATTGAGTTTTAGATATTGATCAGAGCCAACTGTCACGGCATAATATATAGGACGCTCCCAATTGTTAGTCTCAAGCATATCAATGATAGCTAACTCATGCTTTCCAATATAGTTTTTGCCCTTAAGAGAGATGATAATATTATCCTCAATAGAGTCATTAGCTGAAGCAGCTCCATGTTTAATAGCTGCGTCTTTGTTTACTTTTAGAGCTAGTTCAGTAGCAGGAATAAAGTCCATTCGACCTTCATACCCTGGTATTCTTTTGAATCGCTCATCCTCTGAATAGACAATCTCAAGAGCTGTTTTAACATCAAGAGTTTCGCCTTGAAGCATATCCATGAGGTATATTACATCACGAGTACCTTGAACATATTGCGACTTGTTCATTGAAATAGGTAGAGGCTTGGATTCATAAGCCTCGCGCTTCATTTGGTCTATGTACCAATCTGTCTGAAGGTAGCTTAGGTTACAAACCCTTACATCCGTTCTGTAACCTTCTACCTCTTGGGCATACCAAAGAGGGAATGTATCGTTGTCTCCATTCGTGAAGATAACTCCATTCTCGTCAATGCAAGATAGGTAGTTCATACCAAAGTCACGAGCCGTATAACGACCAGATCTATCGTGATCATCCCAGTTCTGAGAAGCCATTTGTATTGGTACAAAAAGAGTAACAACAGAAACGATAGTTGCGGCTGCAGTAGGATTGATATACTTTTTCATCCAATGAATAATTCCCGCAACACCTAGTCCTATCCATATAGAGAATGCGTAGAATGAACCAGCATAAGCATAGTCACGCTCTCTAGGTTGGTATGGAGTCTGGTTCAAATAGATAACAATAGCAATACCTGTCATAAAGAATAGGAAGAATGTTATCCAGAAACCTTGTATCCCTTTCTCGCCTCTGTATGCTTGGTAAATGATACCTATTATCCCTAATAGTAGAGGAAGAAGGTAATAAACATTTCGGCCTTTGTTGTTCTTCATTGCATCCGGTAGGTCTGTTTGATCTCCAACTATGTATTGATCAATGAAGTTGAAGCCAGTCATCCAATTACCATTTGATATCTCACCGTGTCCTTGAATGTCGTTTTGACGACCTGCAAAGTTCCACATAAAGTATCTCCAATACATGAAGTTTAGCTGATAAGAGAAGAAGTATCTCAAGTTTTCAGCGAATGTAGGCATCTGAACGCGTTTGTTCTCGCCCATTATGCGGTAGTTGGTGCTCTTACCGCGGAAGTTACTCCATGACTTGTAAGCTTCAATATGGCTTGGTTGAGTACTATACATACGCGGAAACAACATTTTTGTTTCATCTACATATTGATAGTTGCGCTTGTTACCCGAGATGAAGTATGAATCTTTTTCACTCTCATCGGCCTTAACTTTCTGAGCCCAAATAGGAGCACCTGTGGTTGAAACAGCTCCTCCAGAGTTGTCTCTTTGTACCTCTGAGACAAATGTCTCGCCATAGAATAGAGGGCGATCGCCATATTGCTCACGGTTAAGATAACTACCTAACGTGAAAATATCCTCTGGAGAGTTCTGATCCATAGGGGTATTAGCAGCAGATCGAATAACGATAAGGGCATACGAAGAGTAGCCAACTAATATAACCGTAAGACACATCAGGATGTTGTTCATTAGGCGAATGTTTACCTTTGAACTATAGAATAGGTATGCAGAAAGGGCTCCAATAAGAGCAAATCCGATAGCTATACTTTTGAAGCTCCCACTACCAATGAATGGTATACCGATAAGAGCAACCGAAAGAATGAAAGCAATTTTCATCCTAACGTCATTATCTTGAACTATAGTCTCTCTTATACCCCATATCAACACTGCGATAAGAGTAATGAAGTATAGTATAACTCCACTTTGGAAAGGCAATCCAAGAACATTGACGAATAAAAGCTCGGACCATCCTGCTACTTTAACAAATCCAGGAATGATACCATACATAAGCACACCGACCATCACAAAAGATAGAGCTAGTGCAATAAGTGAGCCCTTGAGGTTTGCTTTAGGATTGCGTTTGTAGTAGTATACAAGAACTATTGCAGGAATACATAGTAAGTTAAGCAAATGGACACCAACTGACAGCCCCATAAGATAAGCTATAAGTACTATCCATCTGTCAGAGTGTGGTTCGTCTGCTCTCTCTTCCCACTTTAGGATTAGCCAGAAAACAGCAGCTGTGAATAGCGATGAGTAGGCATATACCTCACCCTCGACCGCTGAAAACCAGAAAGTATCCGAGAAGGTGTATACAAGAGCACCCACTAATCCACTGCCAAATATGCTTATCTTTTGGCTAATAGTCATCTCTAGATTATCATCTTCATACACTAGCTTTTTTGCTAAATGAGTAATGCTCCAGAACAAGAATAGGATAGTGAGTGCACTAAATAGTGCAGACATAGTGTTTATCATTGCTGCAACCTGTGATGGATCACTAGCTAAAGTAGCAAATATTCGGCCTGTGATCATAAAAAACGGAGCTCCTGGAGGGTGTCCAACTTCAAGCTTGTAAGCTGAAGTAATGAATTCACCACAGTCCCAGAAACTAGTAGTAGGCTCCATTGTCATCAAGTAGACAATAGCAGCTGTCGCAAACGTAATCCAACCGAGCAGGTTGTTAAGTAGTTTGTAGTTTCTCATCTGTTGTTTTTATTTTGGTTTTGATTAAATTCTCTTTTCCCTAAGTTAGGGTTTGCAAATTTAATAAACTATTATCATCCTACAAGTTCATCACCATTCTAACTCAAACAAGGGGGAGTAATCACTCAAGATTACTCCCCCTATAAGCTCAATCCTAATATCTAAAGCTACTACCTCCAAGAAATTCTCTAAGAAGAGATGTCGGAGGAATCTCCATTTCGTATACAGGTTTGAAGTAGCTTAAGAACTTTTGTAGTCTAAAAGCCTCAGCATATTCGTCGCAGTTTTGAGGAACCTCCATAAGAAGAGGGTCGGCATGGTTTTTAATGACTGCTAGTTCAAACAACAGAGAAGAGTTAAACATGGCATCCGCATTTTCTTGATAAGGGAATATCCATTTCTCTTCGCCTCTTCGCACACTGTCCCAACGTGCAATAGTGTCGCGAGCTGAGTATTTTCGGTACTTACTATCACGAATAATACGTCGAAGCAAGCGATTGTCGGCTGTTGGAATCCAGTTGTGATTATCAAGAGAGATTGTAGTTAGTGCAGATACATATATTCTGAACTTCACGTTCTCTGGTATTTGCTTTGTTAACTCAGGATTCAGTGCGTGTATTCCCTCTAGGAGTAATACTTGATTATCCTCTAGTTTTAGTTTACGACCATTATACTCTCTAAGTCCAGTCTCGAAATTGAAGGTAGGAAGATCTACCTCCTCACCGCTCAGAAGTAAGCTCAGGTCCTTATTGAACTGCTCTAGATCCAAAGCGTAAAGCGATTCAAAGTCATGTTTGCCATCTTCATCCAAAGGAGTCTCTTCTCTATTAATAAAGTAGTCATCTAAAGAGATAGCAACAGGACGTATAAGATTTGTCATCAACTGTATGCTAAGGCGCTTACTGAAGGTTGTTTTACCTGAGCTAGATGGGCCACTAATTAGTATTATCCTTACACCACCGCGATCGTATATTGAGTCAGCAATTTTTGAGATTTGTTTCTCGTGTAGAGCTTCAGTTAGTTTGATAAGGTCAGTTACCTGATTTTGTTGTATTGCAATGTTCAACTCACCAACATTCTCAAGCCCTAATATCTTGTTGAATTTAAGGTTTTCAGAGAATACTTCGAGAAGCTTTGGCTGTTCGCAATAGTCCTCAATGATGGAAGGCTTCCTTCTAGAAGGAACTTGTAGCAACATCCCCCCATTGTATACCCTCAAGTCAAAAAGACTAATGTATCCTGTACTCGGAGCCAAAGCACCATAATAATAATCTATCTTATCATCCAATACATAGTAGTGCGAATATACAGACCCGACAGATTCAATTAGTTTTGCTTTGTCCTCCATCCGTCTCTCACGAAAGAGAGCTACTACCTCTTCGCTTTGAGCTTCTCTTCTTTTGAAGGGAATGTTAGCCGCTACTATTTCCTTCATCCGCGCCTTTATCCTATCAATATCTACTTGAGTAATCTTCTTACCGATATTGACCTCACAATAATATCCTTTAGATATAGGGTGTTCTATTCTCAGATCAGAAAGAGGATAAAGATCATCGATTGCTTTGTAGAGAATGAATGATAGACTACGTACGTAGCATCTCATTCCAGTAGATCTACTAATATCAATGAATTCAATATTCTTTGAATTGTAAATCCTAAACTTCAATCCCTCTGTCTTGTTATTTACCCTTGCGCCAATAACTGTGTATGGCAATGTAATATTTAATTGTTTATAAATATCCAAAAGAGAACTCCCTATCGGAAACAAATGAAACGAATTGGTGTTCTTACAGTAGATTCTTGTATCATTTCTCATTATCAGGCTTGTTTAGTTATTTCTATTGAGTAGTATTAACAAAATAGAGTCAATTATTGTTGTTACAAAAGCGTTACAATCGTTATTTAATTGTGTAATATCTAATTTTAGCAGAAAGAGGCTATTACTACCTATCTTTTTTCTATAATTTTGTCCAATTGAGAAAGTGAAAGAAATACAAACCAATAATTAGTAATTAACTACACAATGAATTATTCATTTTACGATTTCCTGACTCTAGTAGGATCGCTAGGAATGTTCCTCTATGGGATGAAGGTGATGAGCGAGGGTCTACAGAAGGTCGCGGGTGACCGTCTTCGCGGTTTCCTTGCAACAATGACTAAAAATCGACTTATGGGTCTCCTCACAGGGGTACTTATTACGATGCTTATTCAGTCGTCATCTGCTACCACCGTGATGGTCGTTAGTTTTGTAAATGCAGGGCTATTAACCTTAGCTCAATCAGTAACTGTTATTATGGGTGCCAACATTGGTACTACAGTTACAGCTTGGATCATCTCACTTTTTGGATTTAAATTCTCAATTAGTGTAGTTGCGCTTCCAATTATGGGTCTTGCTATTCCTCTTATCTTCTCTAGCAATGGAAAGAGAAAGTCGTGGGGTGAGTTCTTAGTCGGTTTTGCATTCCTATTTATGGGATTAGACTTCCTTAAAGGTGCAGTGCCAGATATAAAAAGTAACCCTGAGATTCTATCATTCCTTAGAGAGTACACCCAATTAGGATTTACTTCGACTCTTTTATTCCTACTAATAGGAACAATCCTAACTATCGTAGTTCAATCATCAAGTGCTACTATGGCTATTACACTAGTAATGTGCTCAAAAGGGTGGATCTCTTATGAGATTGCAGCAGCGATGGTACTAGGAGAGAACATAGGTACTACAATTACAGCCAATCTAGCGGCACTTTCTGCAAATACATCAGCAAAAAGAGCTGCACTATCTCACTTAATGTTCAACGTGTTTGGTGTTATTTGGGTATTAATACTCTTTAGACCATTCATGGCATTAGTTGGAACAGTTGTTACCAAGCTAGGAGGAGGTGATCCACATGCACTAATGACACTTACTGCAAATCTATCACCAGCAGACCAAGCCCTAATTGAGAGCAAGGATAAGTTAACAGATCCATCAATGCTAGCTCTAAGAGAGCAATTCATTGCAGGACAGGTATCCGTTTCATACGCACTATCACTCTTCCACACACTATTTAATATCATCAATAGCTTCTTGATGATATGGTTTGTAGGGGTATACGTAAAGGTTGTTTCAACCCTTATTAAGCAGAAGACAACAGAAGAGGATTTTCATCTTCAGTTTATCTCTACAGGCTTACTTTCAACTGGTGAATTGTCACTAATGCAGTCACGCCAAGAGATACAGCTGTATGCTAAACGTACAGAAAAGATGTTCTCTATAGTTCGTGAGCTGATGCTACAGAAGCCAAATAGTGATGAGTTTATTAAGACTTTCACTCGCATAGAGAAGTATGAAGGCATATGCGATAGAATGGAACTCGAGATTGCTAACTACTTAAATCAAGTAGCAGAAGGGCGACTTAGTAATGAGAGTAAATCAGCTGTTCGCCGAATGATGACAAAGATCAGTGAGATTGAATCGATCGGAGATAGCTGCTTCCACATTGCAAGAACTATCAATCACAAAGCAAAGCTTAATATTGAGTTTACTGATGAAATGTTGGTTAACATCAATAAGATGTTTGACATAACAGAGAAGCAACTACGACAAGTAGTTACGCTTATGGAGAAAGACGATACAGCAACACAAACAGATATCGACCTACTTTATAACACAGAGAACGAGATAAACAACCTTCGAAGTGTTCTCAGACGTCAAAATGTTGAAGATGTAAACAACAAACTCTACACATACCAAGCAGGTACACACTATATGGACATCATAGTTGAGTGTGAGAAACTTGGTGATTATGTTATGAACGTAGTTGAAGCTATAAAGGAGAAAAAACGCCAAGCTCAAGCTGCTAAAATCTAATCTAGTAGAAGATAGAACTAAAAAAGGAAGCTATTCTCTTATCAAAGAGGGTAGCTTCCCTTTTTTTTCTTATTTTTGGCCAATCATTATCCCTAATAAATGCTTTAGTCAACAATGAATTACAACCAAATAGCCTTAATGCTGCTTGTTTTACTAAGCGCTTGCGCATCCTCTCCAGCAGCAAAAAAGGAGAGTAGTGAGACTCCTATTGCAACCATAGTGCCACAGTTCTCTGCCGATAGTGCATACTCTTACATAGAGAAGCAGGTAGGATTTGGATATAGAATTCCAGAAACAACCTCACATACAGAGTGTGCTAGTTGGCTTGTAAAAGAGCTTAAAAGACACGGAGCAGAGGTAATAGAACAAAACTTCTCAACTAAAATATTCGATGGATCAATAAAGAGAGGAGTTAATATAATAGGTAGTTTTAATGGTGAGAAGAAGCAGAGAGTATTACTCTTTGCCCATTGGGATACAAGGCCTTATGCGGATGAAGATCCCGATCCAGCAAACCACAAAAAGCCAATTGATGGGGCCAATGATGGGGCTAGTGGAGTGGCTGTACTTCTTGAAATAGCTCGACATATAGGCACTAACCAGCCCAATATTGGTGTAGATATAATATTCTTTGATTTAGAGGATTGGGGTGCACCATACTGGGCAAGATCATCAATACAAGAGAGCTACTGCCTAGGCTCACAACATTGGGCAAGATCACCACATAAACCTGGGTATCAAGCACGATGGGGTATACTTCTCGACATGGTCGGGGGTAAGGATGCGACATTCACACGCGACCTCTTCTCGCTTCGTTTCAACCCATCTCTTCAAAATAGAGTATGGCAAACCGCACATCAAATAGGGCACTCTTCACTATTTGTTGAGAGAAGTGGTGGTTACATCACAGACGACCATATATTTGTCTCTCAATATGGAGTACCATCAATAGACATAATAGATTACGACCCTACTAGTGAGACAAACTTTCCAAAGACGTGGCACACACTAGAGGATAATATAAATAACATTGATAAACATACACTACAAGCTGTTGGAGAGACCGTTTTGAACGTCTTATACAACGAGAAGTAGTAACTGTAGACATAAAGGGTAATATAAAATGAATAAGATCGTAAGTAAAGAGTTCTTCTCTGAGCGTGTTGTCAAGCTCGAGGTTGAAGCTCCATTGATTGCACGCTCGCGCAAAGCAGGCCACTTTGTTATTGTCAAGGTGGGCGAAAAGGGTGAACGCATACCGTTAACTATTGCTTCTGCTGATAAGGAGCGCGGTACAATAACTCTTGTAATTCAAGCTGTAGGTAAATCGTCTCAAAAGATCTGCGAATTAAATGTTGGTGACTCTATCGATAACCTTGTTGGTCCTCTGGGTAAAGCTACACATGTTGAGAAAGTGGGGACAGTTGTCTGTGCTGGTGGTGGTGTAGGTGTTGCTCCTATGTTGCCTATAGTTGAGGCCTTCAAAAGAGCAGGAAATAGAGTAATCACTGTTTTGGCTGCCCGTACAAAAGAGTTAGTGATACTTGAGGATCAAATGAGAGCACACTCTGATGAGGTTGTGGTAATGACTGATGATGGTTCATATGGCACTAAAGGCCTTATAACAAACGGAGTAGAGGCTATTATCAATCGCGAGAAGGTCGATCTTTGTGTAACAATTGGTCCTGCTGTAATGATGAAGTTCGTCTCTCTTTTGACTAAGAAGTACGAAGTGCCGACACTAGCATCACTAAATACCATAATGGTTGATGGTACAGGTATGTGTGGTGCATGCCGCATAACTGTGGATGGAAAGACGAAGTTTGTATGTGTGGATGGGCCAGAGTTTGATGCTCATCAGGTCGACTTCGATGAGATGTTAATGAGACTCAACTCATACAAAGATCAAGAGTAATTACCAGATAGAGAGAAAATCATAACAATGAACCAGACAGATCAAATTAAAGCTTTTCGCAACGAGCCTTGGCGAGATGAATTACGCAAAGCGATCAAGGTCAAAGAGCGTGGCAACACTCCGCGTGTTAAGATGCCTGAGCTAGACCCACAATATAGAATCACCAACAACGAAGAGGTAAACCTCGGACTAAGTATAGAGCAGGCTCAGTGTGAAGCCACTAGATGTATTGATTGTCCTGATCCGACTTGTATGCAGGGGTGCCCTGTTGGGATACATATACCTACATTCGTTAAGAACATAGAGCGAGGAAACATTCTTGAAGCTGCCAAAACACTAAAGCTAACAAGCGCACTTCCTGCTGTTTGTGGGCGTGTTTGTCCACAAGAGAAGCAGTGTGAGGCTAAGTGTATATATCATAAGATGGGCAAAGAGCCCGTAGCTATTGGGCATCTTGAGCGCTTTGCTGCCGATTATGAGCGTGAGAGTGGACAGATAGCTATCCCAGAAATACCAAGCCGAAATGGACATAAAGTGGCGGTTGTTGGGTCTGGTCCTGCAGGACTAGCCTTTGCAGGAGACATGGCAAAGCTAGGATATGAGGTACACGTTTTTGAGGCTCTTCATGAGATTGGGGGAGTGCTAAAGTATGGTATTCCTGAGTTTCGTCTGCCAAATAGCATAGTAGATGTTGAGATTGAAGTTCTTCGTAAGATGGGAGTCAGCTTTATGACAGACTGTGTTGTGGGGCGTACGATATCTTATGACGATCTTCATGAAATGAAGTTTGACGGCATATTCGTTGGAAGTGGAGCTGGTCTACCAAACTTTATGAATATACCAGGAGAGAACCTAATTGGGGTTATGTCTTCTAATGAGTATCTTACTCGTATTAACTTGATGAAAGCTGGAGAAGCCGACTCGGATACTCCAGTTGCTAATGGCAAGAATATAGCTATTATCGGAGGAGGTAATACTGCGATGGACTCTGTGCGAACGGCCAAGAGAATGGGTGCAGAGAGAGCTATGATAGTGTACCGACGTACCGAGAGTGAAATGCCGGCTCGTCTTGAGGAGATACACCATGCCAAAGAGGAGGGTATAGAGTTTCTTACTCTAGCAAACCCTATATCATATAAGGGAGATGAAAAGGGACGCGTTACCTCTATGCTTCTTCAAAAGATGGAGCTTGGTGAGCCTGATGCATCAGGGCGTCGCTCTCCTCGTCCTATAGAGGGTGCTGTAGAAGAGGTCCCAGTTGATGTAGTTGTTGTGAGTGTAGGTGTTTCACCAAATCCACTAATACCGAGCTCTATCCCAGGTCTGCAAGTTAGTCGTTGGGGTACAGTCATTGTCAACCAAGAGTCAATGCAGTCAGATGTAGAGGACATATTTGCTGGTGGTGATATTGTTAGAGGTGGAGCTACCGTAATCCTTGCAATGGGAGACGGACGTCGTGCAGCAGCTTCTATGGATAGCTACATTAAGTCAAAGAACTAGTTTCAGTATGCCATCACTATGGCTAAGGTGAATAAAAAGAGGGGTGGACTCACGCAGAGTCCATCCCTCTTTTAGTTGAAAGAGTCTCTGCAATAATGGCAGCATAGATCTATCCTTCTACTACTTTTGATGCTCTAAACTAAAGTGAAGAGTTAGACATAGAGAGAAAGTACGTACGTATTTGTGTAGGAATACGTACGTAATATAGTGGAAGTACGTACGTATTTATATCAAAATACGTACGTGTTTTCTGAGTTAGTTGGTGCATATTAGGTAGTTGTAGTGTGAAATAGTGGTAGTTTGTCTAATATTTAAGAAAGTTATAGAGACCAAAAATGAAAAAAAATATGAGCCAAATATTTGCAAGTTTAGAGAAAAGCACTACCTTTGCAGAGCAATTGACCGAGAGGGATATTGCCAAACTTTAAGTTTGACCTATTGTGTAATGGTAGCACAGCAGATTTTGGTTCTGTTAGTCTGGGTTCGAATCCTTGTAGGTCAACAATTTTTCTTCGGGAAGATTTAGTTTGACCTATTGTGTAATGGTAGCACAGCAGATTTTGGTT
>JBOFUP010000021.1:0-66211 GCA_051652645.1 Bacteroidales bacterium | reverse complement strand
TGAATGCTACCGCACGGTAGTTCGATGGATGAAGTTCTTTTTTCATAACCTGTATTGTTGCTTTAATTAAATAATCAATTTGGTCGAGTGGTAAATGGCTCGCAAATGTACCTACTTTTAGGCAATTTGCCAAACATTTAGTCGATTAAAAGAGGAACTGCAAATATTTTAACAACAAGAGGGATAGTAAACTCACCCTCTTGCTATCAATTATATTTTATGCTTGGTGTTTACCGTGGCAGTTCTTATACTTAAGACCACTACCGCAAGGACAAAGATCGTTACGACCAATTTTGTGATCGTTGCGAACTGGCTGATGATTGTTAGAGCTTGAAGACGAAGAGCTAGCAGATCCTTGGTGCTCTGTCTTATACTTACTCATATCTTCGTGTACTTCTGGAGCTGCTTGTTTTACCTCTTCAGCCTCACGAACAGGTATCTGACCTCTCATAAGCACAGAAACTATCTTGCGGTTCATCTCGTTAACCATTGTTCTAAACAGTCCATAAGACTCGAGTTTGTAGATCAAAAGTGGATCTTTCTGCTCATAGCTAGCATTCTGCACAGATTGTCTTAGATCATCCATCTCGCGAAGGTGCTCTTTCCACGACTCATCTATCATATGCAGAAGTATAGTCTTCTGGAATGATTTAACAACCGATTTACATTGACTCTTTGCTGCCTCTTCAAGGTTGCAAGAGATATTATACATACGATGTCCATCAGTTACTGGGATCATAATATTTTCATACATAGTCCCTTGTTGCTCATAAACCTGTTGAATAACTGGATTTGCAACCTCAGATAGTTTTTGAGTACGGCTCTTGTATGCTTCAAGTACAGCTTGGTAAAGTTCATCAACAAGCTTCTCGCTTTTCATCCTCTTCATCTCGTCTGCTGAGAATGGAGTCTCAATACCGAACACTCTTAGCATCTCAAGCTCTAGACCTTCAAAGTCTAACACTTCATCATACTCATTAACTATAGCTTCAACAGATTCGTACATCATGTTCATCACGTCTATACCAATACGCTCACCCATAAGAGCATGACGACGTTTGGCATATATTACAGTACGCTGTGAGTTCATCACATCATCATACTCAAGAAGACGTTTACGAATACCGAAGTTGTTCTCTTCAACCTTACGTTGTGCACGCTCAATTGACTTAGAGATCATTGAATGCTCTATCATCTCACCCTCTTCAAAGCCTAGCTGGTCCATTACCTTGACAATACGCTCTGATGAGAATAGACGCATCAAATCATCCTCTAATGAGACATAGAATACTGAAGATCCTGGATCACCTTGACGACCAGCACGACCACGAAGCTGACGGTCTACACGTCGAGACTCGTGTCTCTCGGTACCAATGATTGCAAGTCCACCTGCATCTTTAACCTCTTTAGGAAGCTTGATGTCTGTACCACGACCTGCCATGTTCGTAGCAATTGTAACAGTTCCTGGTTGTCCTGCTTGAGAAACAATATCTGCCTCTCTTTGGTGTAACTTAGCGTTCAAAACGTTATGTCTAATCTTACGCATAGTAAGCTGCTTGCCAAGCAACTCAGATATCTCAACAGAAGTAGTACCAACAAGTACAGGTCTACCCTGATTAACTAGCTGTTCTATCTCCTGAATAACTGCATTATATTTCTCTCTTTTGGTCTTATAGACACGATCATTCATATCCTTACGTTGGATAGGTCTGTTCGTAGGAATAGTCACCACGTCAAGCTTGTAGATATCCCAAAGCTCTCCTGCTTCCGTCTCTGCCGTACCTGTCATACCAGACAATTTATTGTACATACGGAAATAGTTCTGAAGTGTGATCGTAGCAAAGGTTTGCGTAGCAGCCTCTACGGTCACTCTCTCCTTCGCTTCAATTGCTTGGTGAAGACCATCAGAATATCTACGACCCTCCATTATACGACCTGTCTGCTCATCTACAATCTTAACCTTAGAATCCATAACTACATACTCCGTATCCTTTTCGAACATGGCGTATGCTTTAAGCAATTGGTTAATAGTATGAACACGCTCGCTCTTAATTGAGTAGTTTGACATCAACTCATCTTTGCGAGCAGCACGTTCCTCTGGATTAAGATTTTGGTTCTCAAGATCAGAAAGAAGGGCACTGATATCTGGAAGAACGAAGAATAGAGGATCCTCCGAAGCGCCAGTCAACATATCTATACCTTTGTCTGTAAGATCTACACTTCTCTGCTTTTCGTCAATAACAAAAAGAAGATCATCTGTGATCTCTGGCATTCTTCTGTTGTGCTCAGCTATATAGATCTCCTCAGTTTTAAGCATTGCAGCCTTTATCCCCTGCTCACTAAGGAACTTAATAAGAGGTCTAC
Organism: Bacteroidales bacterium; assembly: GCA_051652645.1. GTDB lineage: Bacteria > Bacteroidota > Bacteroidia > Bacteroidales > UBA7332 > UBA7332. The sequence goes on along the minus strand of JBOFUP010000021.1, from coordinate 63,847 downwards.
TCTTAGGGAATCCTTTATATGAACGGAAAAGAAGTATAGCTCCCTCTTCACGAACTTTCTCATCCGATGAAGCCATCTTCTGTTTTGCTTCAGCTAGAAGCTTTGTACAGAACTCTTTCTGCTCTTTAACAATGCGCTCAACTCTAGGACAGAACTGCTCAAAAAGCTGCTCTTCTCCTTTTGGAACTGGTCCTGAGATAATAAGTGGAGTACGAGCATCGTCAATAAGTACCGAGTCAACCTCATCCACGATTGCATAGTTATGCTTTCTCTGAACTAGATCCGATGGATTGATTGCCATGTTATCTCGCAAGTAGTCGAAACCAAATTCATTGTTTGTACCAAATGTAATATCGGCTTCATAAGCTTTACGACGTGCATCAGAGTTTGGCTGGTGGCGGTCAATACAATCAACGCTCAAGCCATGGAACATATACAATGGTCCCATCCACTCTGAATCTCGTTTTGCTAGATAGTCATTCACAGTTACCACGTGAACCCCTTGGCGAGTTAGTGCATTAAGGAACACAGGAAGAGTCGCAACTAGAGTCTTACCCTCACCTGTAGCCATCTCTGCAATCTTACCTTTGTGCAGAACAACACCACCAAACAGCTGGCAGTCATAATGTATCATATCCCAAACGATATGGTTACCACCTGCATTCCAAGAGCGTGTGAATATAGCCTTATCACCCTCAATAGTAACAAAGTCATATTTTGTTGCCAACTCCCTATCAAAATCAGTAGCAGTAACAACTACTTGCTCATTTTGAGAGAAACGACGACCTGAATCTTTAATAATAGCGAACACTTCAGGAAGCACCTCTTCAAGTACCTCCTCATATTTCTCAACAATACGCTTCTCAACAATGTCAATTTTAGCCCAGATAGATTCACGCTCCTCTAGGTCTAAGTTCTCAACTGACTCCTTCAAAGAGAGTATCTCCTTGCGTTCTTCAGCAACGTATTGCTCAATTTTAATCTTTATCTCCTCAACTCTTTGGCGTAGTCCATCGTGGTCTAGCGCCTCAATTGATGGGTAAACTGCGTTAATCTTATCTATGTAAGGGTTAATCTCTTTAAGGTCGCGCTGCGACTTATTTCCAAAGAGTTTACTTAATATCTCTACAAATCCCATGATTATAGTTGTTTTCTGTTTATTCGATTCGGATAATTTCTACAAATGTAGCAAATTTTTAGCGGCGAAACAATTCGCGTATTGGTTTCTCTCTAGATCCATTTGGTGCTCTAATCCGAAGGAACGAACATACTGTAGGTGCAATCTCAGTTGCTGAGATTGTTCTCTCAATCTTTTGAGGCACTATGTTTGTACCAAAAAATATAAGTGGTGCTGAGAAGGTTGAGGCACGAACTTGTTGATTCTTTCTTTCACCTTCGAAATTTATATTCCACCCTGGCTGAAACTCTAGAAGAAGATCTCCAGAGAGCTTACGATGATATCTGTTTCTCTGAAGCTGGTTTGCATCGTTGGTCATCCCATGCATTAATGTATGAGAACATACGACATCCTGCACACCAGACATCTGAACTAGGAATTCCGCTGACTTAGTTTGTATCTCCGAGAGAGAGATCTGCTTGTCGTCTATCAACTTCTTATTTAGATAAAGCTCTCCGTTAGAGTATCCATCAACCCACTGACCTTGTCCATAAATGGCCATCAGGTATACGTTTAGAAGGGACGTTGCACGACGGGGGTAAAAATCACCCGAAGGTATCCTCATTCGCTCTGGCGACTCAACTGAGGCATCGAAATATCCAGTTGAAGTCAAAACAACAAGAGCATTTTTCAACCCTACATTTGCATCAATCTCAAGAAGAAGCCTTGCTATCTCTTGATCTAAGCGAATATAAGTATCTTGTATCTCTAGAGAATTATCTGACACACTTCTACCTTGATAACTACCTGCAAAGTAAGTCACATTAAGCATATCAGGATTACTCTTCTTTCCTAGGGTTGAGTTTTTAAATAGTAGAGATACAAATCGACCAACCTCCTGATTGACGAGTGGCGTCTGCTTGTATAACTTAACATTATCCAATTTAGACTTGGAGAATGTGTGCTTAAAACCAAAATCTCGTTGACTAAATGGCAGATATCTATAAAATGATGGTGAGTTCTGTAGTGACCAATCACTCTCTTCAATCCTCTGATTAAGTGGATCTACAACATTATAATTCTCAAAATAGTAAGGAGCGTCTCTATAGTAGGTAGATGTAGCCCACATACCTGTTGTATTGTCTATCCAAAAAGCTGCATTGGAGGCGTGACCTGCCGATAAGATAGCTTGCTCTGCTGTAGGTGCAACAGAGTAAATCTCTGAAAGATTATCGCTAGCCACCTTTAACTCGTCTGAAATTGTTGAAGTCAGAAGAGCTCTAGGAGATAGAGTCTCTGGCGAAAAATTACCCATATATTCTCTATCTAAGAGAATAGGAGTATGACTATTCCTTTTGGGATTATATATCTCATTTCCAACAACACCATGATAGAAAGGTGTAGTGCCCGTAAATATTGTAGCTATACTATTTGATTGGTCTAGGTTATCAAAAGGGAATGACATATCAAAAGAGACAGCTCCTTGATTAATCAATCGCTTAAACCCATTCTCTCCGAAAGCCTCATAGAATAGATACAAAAGATCTGTCCTAAGTTGGTCAACCGTTATGGTCACAACCAACTTAGGACGCTCTGGAAGCTGCTGTGCTACAAGCTGCACAGCAGACAATATGGCAACTAAAGAAGTTACAAATCTTCGCATCTCTAATCGTGATTATTTAATCATCTATTATTATTACTACAAATATCGTGTTATTCTCTACTTCAAACAACTAAATCGCCCCTTTTTTATCCAAACTAAAGATCTTATTACTGATAAGATTCCTAATATTAGCGTTTCTGAAGGAAAAGTCTGTCCAGTAAATGGATATATAGCAAAGAACACAACCACTAATAATAAATTCACACAATGAAATATTGTTCTACGTGATGATACAAAAGGAATAAAAAGCAGAAGTGCATATATCAACTGAAGTGGATTAAACACTAAAATATTCCAATTAGGAAAGGTTGCAGGATGTGTCGATATAAAAGAGACAAATGAAATTATCAATCCGACCACACCATACGGGAGGAAGAAAAGAACATCTTGCCATACCTGCATAGGCCTACTTTCAAAATATGATATACGTGTAACGAATAACCATATTATTGTAAAGATTGATATAACAACTAATGGTTTTGGAAAAGAGGATTCCTCCTCTTGGTCTGTATCACCATCCACTAACTGCTCTCGCTTAGATACAATAGGGCGAACATCTCCCATACCAACATAAGCTGAATCTAAAGATTTCATTAGATATACAGGGAGAAAAAACTCGTCTCTATAGGTCACTGACTTGTCTAATGGCTCCCCGAGCACTAGGTCTATTCCAAGTTTAAGCCAAGGAAAATCCGAAGTTGTAGCATGAATCATCTGGCGAAATGTACCCCCAGTTGGGACAGTATCTCTAAATACAAGAGGAGCATCCAAGGATCTCTCAAGCATCTCAAGAGGTCTTGTCACACAATTATCATCAAGAAAACTATACCGATAAGTCCTATTCTCCTTGCGTGCATTATTCAGAAGTGCTTCCCACAATCTCTGCCTCTCACCAATATTAAGATTAAGGGTTTGCTCAACCATACCCAATCCTCTTGCTATTGCACTAATATATAACTGATTCATATCATTCACCCCAAGAATATAGTCAGTCTCTCCAAGGGCAAATCTCCATGCAAAATTTGAGCTATTAAAATCAAATATTCCATAATTGAATACATCATCTATACCTAAAGAGTCGTCACAAACCCTTAGGGCAGTATGTCCCCACAAGGCATATACTTCTTGTCCACCACTCTCTGTAAGAAGAGTAACCTTACTTTTTTCGCTGAGTTTAGGGTAGGCGAAGAGCTGAACTGATGCAAACAATGCCAATAACACTACAACAGTACTCTTTATTAACCTAGAATATCTTATCATCTGACTCATTATTTATTACACTCCTCATTTTTATTCCAAGCGCATAGCTACGGTTAATATGTAATCACTACAATTTATATAATCGACACAAAATCTAAATTGCTCTTTTGTATAATACTCTCTGGCTTCGAAACGCCCTTGGTCAGACAACTCAAAGGGCATAACCTCTAAGTGATCAATGAAATCAATAGAACTCCCAGGAATGGATTTAAAGAGAGACTCCTTTGCTGACCATATAAGCAATAGCTGCTCCTGATGATTTTCCTCATTTAAGAATGACTCTTCATTATATGATATAAATCTAGATCTAATATTAGAGACCTGTCGGCTATTCAACTCAATATCTATCCCACAAATTGGCTCATCTGATATTAATATTGATACAAATTTAGAGCGAGTGTGAGTAATAGAGATAGTTCGTCCTAAAGCTGAGGAAAATGGTTTACCATCATCTTGGTAATCTATACGAAGCTGCTTCCCAACCATATTAAACAGCAATAACCTAACGGCTAAAAATTCAACCCGCCTACTCTTTGCTTTTATATTAGAGAGCTGATCTTTAAATAGATGCTCCTGAGTGAGCATTTGCAACATCTCCTGCTCTGACTCTTTTATCTCCCAAACAGCCCAATAGTATCTATCAGACTTACACTCATTTACTATTGGCATAATTCATAACATTTACTCGGCTGATGTGTCATAGGTAAACTTCACTCTCACTATTCGCCTTTTATCCATCTCTATGATTTGAAAAAGACACTTTTCATATCTTATTATCTCTTTACGAGTTGGAAATTCACCTTTTAACTCAAGAATAAAACCTGCTAAGGTATCAGCTTCTCCAACTGCAGTTTCAAACTCTCTCTCATCCAATGATGTTATCTTGAAGAAATCAGAGAGAAGTATTTTGGCTTCAAAAATATAGGTATTATCATCTATCTTGACAAATGACTGTTCATCAACATCAAACTCATCACTTATCTCCCCTACTATCTCCTCCAACACATCCTCTAGAGTAATAATCCCAGCCGTTCCTCCATACTCATCCACTACAACAGCCATATGTATCTTCTGAGCTTGAAACTCCTCGAGAAGAGTATCAATCTTCTTCGTCTCTGGAACAAAATATGCGGGACGAATAAGAGTTTGCCACTTAAAATCGTCAGGGCTATCAATATAAGGAAGAAGATCTTTAATATACAGCAATCCTTTTATTGTATCCTGAGTAGACTCATAGATAGGTATTCTAGAGAAACCTACTCGCTTGATAAAGCTTATCACCTCACCAAAAGAGACACTAGTCTCTAAAGCACACATATCAATTCTTGAAGTCATAACCTCACTAGCTATTTTATCTCCAAAGTTTATAATACCCTCAAGAATATCCTTCTCCTCTTTTATCTCATGAGAAGTTAACTCCAAAGCATGAGATAACTCATCCATAGAAATATTAATATTCTTCTTCACTATACTCTTATTAACCATTGCAGTCGAAGCAACTAAAACGGATGAGATAGGCTTAAACATAACCTGCAGAAAAGTCAACACCCCAGCTGAACGTCGAGCAAATGCCAAAGAGTTATTTGTTGCATATATTTTGGGCATTATCTCCCCGAATAGAAGAAGAAGAAAAGTCAAGACAACTGTTTGGAATATAAACTGTAGAAGAAATGAGTCTCCAAATGTAACAGTCGAAAGGAAGAAGTGATTCAAAAGCATTACAACAGCCACATTGACAAAATTATTGGCAATGAGTATCGTTGCTAATAGCTTATCTGTTCGCTTTAGCAACTCTATAATATAACGATCACTAGAGTCCTTCTCACTATTAACCTCCTTCATATCATTGGGACCAAGTGAGAAGAATGCTATTTCGGAGGCTGAGATAAAGCCTGAACCTCCAAGTAGAAGAATAGCTAAACCTCCTGAGAGTATTGCACCCCAAGACGGTTTTAAAATATGCATAGAGCCCCAAAGGCTCGTGATAGTATCTGAGTCCAATCAGTTTTTTAATTTAATTCTACAATAGCAAGTAGTTTATATAATACACAACATTATACAAACTACTTGCTCTACATGTTAATTAGAAAGGTAAATCGTCTTCTGCCGCTGGATCATTTGATCCAAGAGTTGATATAGGCGTTGACTGAGCTTTTGCCGAAGTAGGAGCTGAGGTATAACCTTGCTGAGCTGAAGCTACACCTGAGTCTGCTTGTGGTTGACTCTCTCTCCTATCTAGAAGCTCAAGATTATCACCAAAAATTTCAGTAACATAACGCCTTACTCCTGCTTGATCTTCATAAGTTCTAGTACGAATCTTTCCCTCTAGATATATCTTTGAACCTTTACGAACATATTTCTCTGCAATATCAGCCAACCCGCGCCACAATACTATATTGTGCCACTCTGTTCTATCTGGAACTTGAATACCTTGACTATTCGTATAACCTCTTTCAGAAGTTGCTAGAGAAAATTGTGCCACAGCAACACCAGAATCTAAGTAACGAACCTCTGGATCTTTACCTACATTACCTATTAGAATAACCTTGTTTACTGACATATACTATACGGATTAGTTTATTAATTACAACATGCTCAAAATGACATAAACATACGCAATGCATCAACGCCATTTAAGACATTTACAAAGTAGATACTTTTTTCGCAATTAAACAAATAGAATCAATCTTTGATATGCGTTTATACACAAATCCTTTGCATTTGTGCACATAAATGGTAATTTTACGCCGAAATCAATTAATTGTGATATGATTCAAGAAAACTTTATTCATCTATTTGAAGAGACATTTAAATCCAATTGGGAGCTTAATGCATTGACGGACTACGTTGATAAATATACTCTTACATATGGTCAATCTGCTCAGCAAATAGCAAAGTTACACCTTCTTTTCGAGGAGTGTAGGATTAAACAAGGTGACAAGATATCCCTAATAGGTCGCAACACTGCCAATTGGTGTGTGGTTTACATGGCTGCTATTACATATGGAGCTGTTATAGTTCCGATACTTCCAGACTTTAATCCAAATGATATACATCATATTGTAAGTCACTCAGACTCTACGCTACTCTTTACAGCAGACAATATATGGGAAAATCTAGAAGAAGAGAAACTTCCTAGCATTAGAGGGGTCTTCTCTCTTTCTGACTTTAGATGTATATATCAGCGAGATGGTGAAAAGATTCAGAAGTTTATGTTATCATGGAGCGATCGCTTCAAACATAAATATCCTAATGGGTACAGTTCAAAGGATATCAAATATGCAAAACGTAGCAACAAAGAGCTAGCTCTAATAAGTTACACTTCAGGAACTACTGGATTCTCAAAAGGTGTAATGTTATCGGCTAATAACCTTGCAGGAAACTCTGTATTTGGGAAAAAGTCAGGATTATATCAAAGGGGATCTAGATGTCTATGTTTTTTGCCTTTGGCTCACGCATATGGATGTGCTTTTGACTTCCTTACTCCTATTGTTTCAGGGGCGCATATTACTATGTTGAGTATGATTCCTACCCCAAAAATTCTACTAAAGGCATTCTCCGAGGTTAGACCCAATATGATATGTATGGTACCTCTAATCCTTGAGAAAATCTATAAGAAACAGATTCTTCCAAAGATTAGCAGACAAGCCGTTAAGCTACTTCTTAATGTACCATTCATCAACGACAGAATCTATGATAAGATTCGTGAAAACCTCGTTCAAGCTTTTGGTGGAGAATTCTCTCAAGTAATCATTGGTGGTGCACCACTTAACAGCGAGGTTGAGGAGTTCTTAACTAGAATAAACTTCCCTTTAACTGTGGGTTACGGTATGACTGAATGTGCTCCTCTTATAAGCTATACTCATGCTAGCGAATTTGTTCCTTCATCAGCAGGAAAGATTCTTAAAGGCTATATGGAGGCTAAAATTGTAAATGCAAACGAAGAGACTGGCATTGGTGAGATTGTCGTTCGTGGAGAGCACGTCATGATGGGATACTACAAAAACCCTGATGCTACCAATGAAATCCTTAAGGATGGTTGGTTATACACTGGAGACATGGGTAGGATAGATGAAAATGGAAACATATTTATTCGCGGCCGAAACAAGAATATGATACTTAGTGCTAGCGGACAGAATATCTACCCAGAAGAGATAGAAGCAAAACTCAACAACATGCCTTGCGTTATGGAGAGTCTTGTCATTGAAAGAAACGGACGACTTATTGCTCTTGTATATCCAGACTACGATGGACTCGAAGGTATAGATTTTGCCGAAGAAGAGATCCCTGCCGTTATGGAGGAGAATCGCAAGAATATCAATAAGATTGTCGCTTCTTACGAGCAGATTGCTGCTATTGAACTTTATCCAAGCGAATTTGAAAAAACACCTAAAAAGAGCATTAAGAGATACTTATATACTAACACCTCAGGACAATCAAATCCTAAGTGATTTTTTTTATCAAAAATAAGCATCTAAAGAGACAACATATTAAAAAATGCTATACATTTGTACCGTCGTTCAGAAACGACATATGATTTAACGTTTTTAATTTCTTATTAAGATGAAAAAGTTAGTATTGTTCTTTGTTGCTGTAGTTGCTGTATCATTTGCTTCTTGCGGTGGTGCTAAAACTGAAGCTGCTGCAAATGTTGACTCAACTGCAATCGAAGTTATCGAAACAGTTGTTGACTCAGTTGTTGTTGATTCAGTTGCTACTGATTCAGTTGCTGTTGCACAGTAATTATCAGAAAAGATTTTAAGAGGATGAGACCTAGTCTTATCCTCTTCTTTTTTATCTTTGCCATAACTTATTTGAACCCACAAATTATATCCCTTATTACATCATGAGCGATCAACGTTACAATTTGCGCGGCGTTTCGGCTTCTAAAGAAGACGTACACAACGCTATTAAGAACATTGACAAAGGAGTCTATCCAAAAGCATTTTGCAAGATAATCCCAGACATCCTAGGAGGCGATCCAGAATGGTGCAATATTATGCACGCAGACGGAGCTGGTACTAAATCTTCTCTTGCATACCTATACTGGCGCGAAACAGGAGATATTTCCGTATGGAAAGGCATTGCTCAAGATGCATTGATAATGAATATTGATGACCTTCTTTGCGTTGGTGCTGTTGATAACATTCTTGTTTCTTCAACTATTGGTCGTAACAAACATCTTATCCCAGGAGAAGTTATCTCTGCTATCATAAACGGAACAGAGGAACTTCTTGCTGATCTGCGTCAAATGGGTGTTAATGTATATAGCACTGGAGGTGAAACTGCAGATGTAGGTGATGTTGTACGCACTATTATCGTTGACAGCACAGTTACTTGCAGAATGAAACGTAGTGATGTCATTGACAATGCAAACATAAGACCAGGAGATGTCATTGTAGGTCTTGCGTCATATGGGCAAGCATCATATGAAAAGGAATACAACGGAGGCATGGGTAGTAACGGATTAACATCTGCACGTCATGATGTTTTCGCAAACTACCTAGCTGAGAAGTACCCAGAGAGCTTTGACTCGAATATCCCTACTGATTTAGCCTATTCGGGTGGAGTAAAACTAACTGATTCGGTTGAAGGACTTGGTATAGATGCAGGTAAATTAGTACTTTCACCTACACGCACCTATGCTCCGGTAATCAAACAGATACTTGACGAGCTTCGCTCTGAAATACACGGTATGGTTCACTGTTCGGGTGGTGCTCAAACAAAAGTTATGCACTTTGTTGATGGAGTTAGAGTAATTAAGGACAACTTATTCCCTGTTCCTCCACTATTCCGCCTAATCCAAGAACAGTCAAACACTGAGTGGAAAGAGATGTACAAAGTATTCAACATGGGTCACCGTATGGAGATTTACCTATCACCGGAGAATGCTGATCGTATAATTGAGATCTCTAAATCATTCGGTATAGATGCTCAAATTGTAGGCCGAGTAGAAGAGTCTGAAAAGAATGAACTGATAATTAATAGTGAATTTGGTAGCTTTGTTTACTAATTTGCAGACATAAAAATCCCTCAACTCTTTTTTTTTGAGTTGAGGGATTTTTATATATCAGTAATTGAGTTCAAATGCGGTGTTTAATATTACAATTTAGAGTAAGGTGTAATAGGTAATGCTTTCCATAATTCAAGTAAGCATTTGAAAACGAAATTCATTGGGAGTATACCCTAACCTCTTGTTTAATAAACGACATATTTATCATCCAAATACAGCTGAATAGAGTATATGTAATAAGTGTACAATTTAAAATCACATCACTTTAAGTTAATTCCTATCTTTGCAAAAAAATAAATTGAACTATGCGTATGCTTTTTTTTACGATCCTTACGATCACCACCTTTGCTATAATAACCTACTGCTATATGAGTCTCCCAATGTTTGGTAGGGCTGCTAGTGGGGAGAGATTAGCTAGAATTGAGAGATCACCCAACTATAAAGATGGGAAGTTCCACAACCAAGAAGAAACAGAACAGTTCACAGGAGATATAAGTAAATATCAACTCATGTATGAGTTCTTTTTTGAAGAGAGAGTCAACAATAGACCAAACAAGAATGTAACAGTAGTTAAAAGTGACCTACACAGCCTAAATATAGAAGAGGAGATAGTTGTATGGTTCGGTCACTCATCATACTTCATTCAAAGCTCTGGTAAAAGATTCTTAGTTGATCCAGTTTTTGATCAAGCATCTCCTATTTCACTGTTCAATAAACCATTCAAAGGCACTGACATCTATCAGGCTGAAGATATGCCATATATTGATATCCTTTTCATCAGCCATGACCATTGGGACCACTTAGACTATGAGACTGTTTCAAAACTTAGAGCGAGAGTGACAAAGGTTGTATGTCCTCTAGGTGTGGGTGAACACTTTGAGCATTGGGGATATAGTAAAGATCAAATTGTGGAGATGGATTGGAATGAGAGTGTCACCCCTATTGAATCAGTTAACATACACTGTCTCCCTGCACGACACTTCTCCGGTAGAACATTCAAGTCAAACCAAACCCTTTGGGCTTCATTCATGATAGAAGGAAAAAATAAGAACATCTACCTAAGTGGTGATGGCGGATATGGCAAGCACTTCGCGGAGATAGCTAAGAGATTTCCAAACATCGACATCGCAATCATGGAAAATGGTCAGTACAATAAGTCATGGAGTCAGATTCACTTGATGCCAGAAGATCTTATAAAAGCCATCAACAACCTAAAGCCTAAGATGGTATTTGCTGGACACAACAGCAAGTATGCACTAGCCAAACACTCCTGGTACGAGCCTCTAAACAACGTATTTGATATAGAGACTGTTGTTATACCTATGATAGGTGAGGTATTCAATACCAATCAACAGAAAATAGAAAGAGAGAGATGGTGGTAATAATACCACCATCTCTCTCTTTCTATAAATATATCTTTCAATTCATTGCATGCTTTCTAGCTGTACCAGCACCACTCTCCATTGTTGTGTCTGCAATAGCTATAAGTATCGGTTCTGCACTTTGTGGCTGATATCTCTCCAGCTCAGCCATAAGAGCATTGCTGACAATATTGAAGCTATCACGTGCTGCCTCAGCTATTGGATTTGAAGGAGGAGCCTCCATTGTTTGAGGATTTATAGCGCGTCCATTCTTATGAACCCTAAAATCAAGATGAGGACCAGTAGACAAACCTGTTGATCCAACGTAGCCAATGACCTGTCCCTGCTGTACAGTTGAGCCCTGCTTTATTCCAGAAGCAAACTTCGAGAGGTGCATATATGTGGTTGTATATACTGAGTTATGCTTTACCTTAATATAATTACCACCACCTCTTTCAAAACCTTTTGCTACTACAGTACCCGCTCCGATAGTCTTGACCGGTGTTCCAATAGGTGCTGCATAATCAACACCATGATGAGGACGAACAATCTTTAGCACAGGATGCATACGACCATTTGAGAACTTAGAAGTAATGCGAAAGAAATCTAATGGAGCCTTCAAGAAAGCCTTTCTTAGACTCTTTCCACTCTCATCAAAATACTCCGTTATCCCATCCTGAGTAAAAGGTATAGCATTAAAAGCACGATCCCTATGCACAAATCTAGCAGACTCAATTGACGCTATATATAGAGCAACACTATCATCTACATAAGCTTCATTATATATAGCAGCAAATGAGTCTCCCTGCTTCACATCAAAGAAGTCAATCTCCCATCCATAAATATCTGATAGTTTGAGAGCCAAGAGAGGATCACCTCCAGCCTGACATATAGAATTCCAAAGTGAGGATGTTATCGTACCGCTAACCATCTTTCTCTTAAGAGTTATATCCTTTTGAAATGGATAAGCTACCACACTATCACCACTTAGGTCAATCACAGCAAACTCAATTTGAGATTTACCAAACACTATATATTTGATAGTCTGAGTAGAGTCCTTAGAACTAAAGGTATGATATGTTAGTCCTGCACGCAACTTTGTAGCATCCAGAACAGAAGATGATGCTCTAGAGATAGACTCCGATTTTGAAGCTGTGAAACCAAGATTTTTGAATATTAGAGATAGGTTCTCTCCGCTTCTAATCTGAAAATCTTTTACGTCAAAAGAGTCAATAGGCAACCCAAATTGAGTTATCTCCGTCACACTCTCTGTCTCTGGTATATCATCCTCCGAGACATTTGGTCTACTACATGAGACCATTGATGCTAAAGCTAGCGTACACAAAACAATAAAAAAGTTCCTCATCCTTTACTCCTGCTTATTTATACAATGAAAATTATCTATAGTATTTACTCCAACTCCAACTGCTGATCCTCAAGCTCTATTGTCAAGTTAGTCCAAACATCCTCCTCTGCTGCTAGACTCTTCTTGAGCTCTCCATGCTTTGTATATAGAGAAACATCCGATGCACCCTCAGCAGTTGTGAGCTTCAGCTCCACGGCATCAATCTCCTTTTGTATCTTCTCCATTCTCTTCTCAGAGTCAAGAATAGATCTCTCTATCTTTCTAATAGCCTTTTGTAGCTCTTTGCGAGCCTCATAATTTAGTTTACTCTCCGAGGCACTCTCCACAAGCTTTGATGATGAACCCTGTGAAGCTATCTCTAGTTCCTTTAGATTGTCCATCTTCTTTCTCTCAAGAAACTCATATATAGAACCCAGATGCTCAACCACTCGCTTATTACCAAACTCATAAACCTTCTCGACAAGTCCATCGAGAAACTCCCTATCGTGAGATACAACAATGACAGTACCCTCAAACTCCTTAATAGCTTGCTTCAATATATCTTTTGAAAGCATATCCAAGTGGTTAGTCGGCTCATCGAGTATTAGTAAGTTAACCGGTTCTAGAAGAAGACGAATCATAGCTAGGCGGCTCCTCTCTCCACCGGAAAGCACTTTAACCTTCTTCTCAGAAGCCTCACCACCAAACATGAACATACCTAGAATATCCCTAATTTTAGTACGAATATCCCCAACAGCAACGTAGTCAACAGTGTCAAATACTGTCATCTCATCATCAAGCAGTTGTGCTTGATTTTGTGCAAAGTATCCAATCTTAACATTGTGTCCAATCTTAAGTGAACCAGTATAATCTATTTGATCCATGATACACTTAACCAAAGTAGACTTTCCCTCTCCGTTCTTCCCAACAAAAGCAACTTTCTCCCCACGCTTTATTGTGAGAGTAGCATTACTAAATACCTCATGTTGATCATAGAATTTAGTTAACCCTTCTGCTATAATTGGGAACTCACCAGAGCGAGTAGCAGTTGAGAATCTCAAGAATAGGCGAGAGTTATCCACCTCATCTATCTCTATTCTATCAATCTTTTCGAGTTGTTTAATACGCGACTGCACCTGTACGGCCTTAGTTGCTTGATATCTAAACCTCTCGATAAAAGCCTCTGTTTCCTGAATCTGTTTCTGTTGATTTTCGAAAGCTCTTAATTGCTGCTCACGCCTCTCAGCTCTTAGAACTACATACTTAGAGTAACTAACTCTATAATCATGAACCCTGCCTAGCGTTATCTCTATTGTTCTATTTGTTACAGCATCAAGGAAAGCACGGTCGTGCGAAATAAGAACCACAGCATTTGCTCTACTAGCTAGAAATTGTTCTAACCATTGGATAGATTCTATATCCAAGTGGTTAGTCGGCTCATCAAGAAGCAATACATCAGGCCTTTGAAGAAGAAGTTTTGCTAGTTCAATTCTCATACGCCATCCACCAGAGAATTCACTCGTCTGTCTATCCATATCACTACGCAAGAAACCCAACCCCATCAAGGTCTTCTCAACCTCTGCCATAAAGTTATCACCACCCATCATAGCCAACTGCTCGCTAGCATACGTGAGTCGATCAATAAGGTCAATATAGTCATCGGACTCATAGTCGGTTCTTTCACTCATCTCCTGAGTCATGCGCTCAATACGCTTCTGCATCTCAAAGATATGAGCAAAAGCAAGTTCAGCCTCCTCACGAACAGTTCGCCCAGATTGGTGCACCATATGCTGAGGCAAATAACCTATGGTTAGATCCTTTGGGGTAGAAACTACTCCAGTTGTTGGTTCAGTAATACCAGATATAATCTTCATCAAAGTTGACTTTCCTGCACCATTCTTACCAACTAGAGCGATTCGATCCCTCTTACTAATCACAAATTGAAGCTCCTCCAACAATGTGAACCCACCAAATAACATCGAAACACGTTCTACGGAAATCATATATATATATTAGATCTATTAATTTACTATTTATACAAATATAGCGATTTGCTTAACACTAGGCAATAGAGATTCTACAGCAGAAGGATATCGACTGCAATTAGTAATGCGAAAAGCATGTTAAGCATCCCTGTCTTTGCCAACAATGAGTTATAAGCAGCTCCTTCGGCATTAATAAGTGAACGATAGAGGAGCAAAGCTGGGATAATAATAAGAAAACCTAACTCTACTCCACCGGCTAGATAAATAGACGGTATTGTTGCCAACATAGCAAATAGGTACTCAAGTTGACCAAACCTCTTACCAAAACGAACAGGAAGACTCCTCTTGCCATGTTGTTTGTCACTCTCTAGATCTCGTAAGTTATTAACCACCAAGACTGAGGTTGAAACAAGACCACATACTACACCTAAAAAGAGGGATTTGATAGATAATTCACCAGCTTGAAGATAAGTAGTTCCAACTGAAGCCACTGGTCCAAAAAAGATAAAAACAAAAATATCTGCTATGCCAAGATAAGATAAAGATTTTGATGTTGCTGTATATAACCATGCAAAGAGAAGAGAGAAAACCCCTATTAGAAGTATTGGTAACCCACCCACAAAAATTAGATACGCTCCACACAATACTGCTATGGAGGTTGTTATAAATATAGCTCTCAACATCTGCTTTGGCGACACAGACCCCTCGGCTAGAGCACGCTTAAAGCCTACTCGGCCAGCCTTATCTAATCCACTCTTAAAGTCATAATAGTCGTTCACTAGATTAGATATTATCTGTATAGCTGTAGCAGCCACAATAGTAACCATAGCTACAATCCAATCTATACCAACTAACTCACTAGCCACAATAAGACCAATAATAACAGGTGACCATCCAGCAGCTAAAGTCTTAGGTCGCAATATATTTACCCAAAGTTTGACTCTATTCATTGTCATTTTATAACAGGTTTAACAATTGATCTACAAAGTAACCAATTTTATTTTTATCTTCGCACAATATAACCCTGTTTGAAACCCTAAAGATTATGAACAAAAAAGCAGTAAAGATTCTAGCTATGAGCCTAATTCTTTCATCCTGTGGAGCTGGCATCAAGAAGGATGGTGCAGACAATCCACTATTTTCACAGTGGGATACACCCTTCGGTATTCCCCCATTCGAGCAGATACACAACCGTCATTTCATGCCTGCAATACAAGCAGGAATGAAAGAGCAACTGGAAGAGATCGATGCAATAGTAAACAATAGTGCTCCTGCTGATTTCAAAAACACGATAGAAGCACTCGACTATAGCGGCCGATTATTAGATAGAACTCTGTCTATATTCTACAACCTTGAAGGTGCTGAAACAAACGACACACTCCAACAGATTGCACAAGAGATATCTCCCCTATTAGCAGAACATTCTGACAAGATATCAATGAACGAGAAGTTATTCGAGAGAATAAATACGGTTCACAAAAATAGAGAGAGTGAATCTCTAAATGCAGAGCAAAACAAATTACTTGATAACTACTATAGAGACTTTGTTCGCTCTGGTGCTCTTCTTAATGATAAAGAGAAGATAGAGATGAAAGAGATAAACAAGCAGCTGAGCCAACTTAGTACTCGTTTTTCTCAGAACGTCCTTTCTGAGAATAATAAGTTCATACTTTCTATAGATAAGAAAGAGGATCTTGCAGGACTACCTCAAAGCGTTTGTGATGCCGCTGCTCAAGAAGCCAAAGATCGCAATCAAGAGGGCAAATGGGTCTTCACGCTCTCTAAACCAAGCATGATACCATTCCTTCAGTATGCTGAGAATAGATCACTCAGAGAGAAGTTATATAAAGGATACATCAATCGTGGAATGAATGGTAACGAGCAAGATAACAAACGTATAGTTAAGGATATCACAAACTTGCGAATACGTCAATCACAACTGCTTGGATACAAAAACTTCGCAGAGTTCTCAACTGAGACAAAGATGTCTAAAACTCCTAATGAAGCTTTAGCTCTTTTGAACGAGATATGGAGTGCCGCACTTCCAAAGATGAAAGAGGAGGCTGATGACATACAAAAGATGATTAATAGTGAAGCTAATCCTTTCAAACTTGAGTCATGGGATTGGTGGTACTATGCCGAGAAGGTAAGAAAAGCCAAGTACGATCTAGACGAAGAAGAGCTTCGTCCATACTTCCAAGCGGACAGTGTTATTCAAGGGGCATTCTGGACTGCCAATCAACTCTTCGGACTTAGCTTCGAAAAAATAGCTGAATTCCCTAAATACCACGAAGATGTTCAAGCGTTCAAGGTTATTGATTCAGATGGATCGCACGTTGGTGTAATCCTTATGGACCTTTTCCCTCGCGCTGGCAAACAAGGTGGAGCGTGGATGGACAACTATATACCTCAATGTGTTATCGATGGTGTTGATATAAGACCAGTTGTTACTAATGTTGGTAATTACACGAAACCTGTTGGTGACAAACCAGCTCTTCTAAGTCTTGATGATGTGAATACTATATTCCACGAGTTTGGTCACGGACTACACGGCCTTCTCTCAAAAGTAACATACCCAGGACTAACAATGAACGTACCACCAGACTTCGTTGAACTACCATCACAAGTTATGGAGCATTGGGCTACACACCCACAAGTACTTCGTAAATATGCCAAGCACTACCAAACGGGAGAGGTTATTCCTGACAACTTAATCACCAAGATGGAGAATGCCTCTAAGTTCAACCAAGGATTTGTAACTGGTGAATTTGTTGCAGCTGCACTTCTTGACATGAAATGGCACCTTCTTGAGAAGGACAACACAAAAGACGCTCTTGAGTTTGAATCTGATGCAATGAATGAGATTGGACTTATTAGCTCTATCGTACCTCGATATAGATCAACCTATTTCAACCATATCTTCAGCAGCTCTACTGGAGGATATGCTGCCGGATACTATAGCTATTTATGGGCAGAGGTTCTTGATTCAGATGCATTCAACGCTTTCGTTGAGAAGGGAGATATATTTCACAAAGAGACTGCTAGCTCATTCCGCAAGAATATACTTGAGCCAGGTGGGTCTATTGATCCTATGCAGATGTATCTAAATTTCAGAGGATCCAAACCAAATGCTGAAGCGCTACTTAAAGGTAGAGGTTTGAAATAGAACTATTAGCTAATCTACAATCCTTTTTAAGGGTATATTAAATAACACATGAGATGGTCATATCGGCTGCAATAGCAGCTTGATATGACCATCTCTTTTGCATGTAAAAGATAAAAAATAGCGAGATAATCAATACATATGTAAGCATATTAAGCGTTTATATTAGCAAAATAACGCTCTTTTGGCAATAATTTATTAATATTGCACAGCAAAACATGCTAATTGCTTTCCGTTAACTCACTATTTTACCAAACAAACGATGAAAATCAAAGGAGAACCAAGAGCATTTCTAAGCAATGAGGCTCGACAGCTACTCAACCTCTACGAATCACTAGGAGAGAGAGCCGAGATATTCCTACCTCGACACATCTACGACAATCTTACAAGTTTCGTCAAACTCTGTTTTGAAGAGCCAGACGATCCCACAGCACAACAAGCTGAGATCAATCGCTATCTATTGAAGTTTAGAGAGGATATTCCTGGCTACACTGATGTGTCATTGATGATCTACCCTACAAATCAATCAAAAGCCTTTGAAATAAGTGATAGGCGAAAGACATTTGTAAAGAAGATTAATGACTTTCTTGAAACGAAGACTGCCAATCCTGAAGCAAAGGTTCTTCTTAAGAACATCCAAAAGAGTCACGACCTTTCAGTAGGTACACCACCAATCAAGAGTAACCACATTGAGTTTATTTCTCAAGTTCAGCTTGGTGGGCAAATATCTATTCTGCGAAAGTATAGAGATGTCATCGGAGTGACGGGTGACCTCAATGAAGCACATTGGAACTATCTGATGGATACTCTCGAGCAGATGATAAGTCAAAGCACTCACTACACTACTGCTGCAGAAACAGCAGACTTCCTTAATCGTGCTAGATGGGCCGTAAACTTCAAAGGCCTTAATGGTATGATACCAACTGTTGTCTCAGGGAGAGCAGACAAAGCTGTTGAACTACTAAGCGGTGACGTTTTTAGTAGTGACGATGTGACCCTTATGCAAAACCCTTCAAGCGATGAGCTTTACAACGCTATGCTTGAAGATACGACCTCCATATTTGTTGTAAAAGTTCGCCATTCAAGAGTAAATCCATACTCTGGTGATAAGTGGTTCCCACTACTCACTCGCCTTGTCATCGTTGACGATTCACGCGAGAGCCGAAGTTCAAATACATCCCTTGTTTTCTGTTTCCATAATGGCATTATTAATGCCCTAAATAAAGTACACACAAAGAAGTTAGGTGCACCCGCAAATACACAGATGAACCTACGACTCATTCTTGAGAGTGTAAACCCATCCTATCTAGCTGAGTTCCGTGAGAAAATAGAGATACAGATTTCATCATATGAACAAGAGATACAGCGAGTAATCAAAGATCAATTAGGTGGAGACAATGACCCAATTAAGCAGATCAACCTCTTTAAATTAGATCATTTCTCTCGAAAGATTATAGAAGATAAATTCTCACTTGAAAAACTTCACGACTTTATCTACTTCCTTGAAAACTGCCACAAAGAGGAGCTCAGACAAGAGCAAACGCGCGAACTAATAGAAGAGTTCGAGTTGCGTATGCGTCAATACTTCTACTCCTCTAGCGAACATATAGAGATACTTAGCGTATTAGAAGGTGGTGGTAGAAACCAAATCAGAACCTACGGCAAATACCTACTACAAAAACCATACAAGCCTCTTTCTGAGAAGGTGATGCGCGCTTGTCGACTAATCCTTGACATTATCCCAAGCAACTACGAGCGTACACTTAAGAATCATTTCCACAAGAACTTCGGAATAAATCTATTCCTAGAGAAGTATCAAGCATACATTAGTAAGATAGAAAACGAGTCAAATAACAAAGGCAGATACGACAATTTCCTCAATGATCTTGGAATTAGGGAGAAATACTATGCCCTTTCAACAGATGAGCAATCAATTGTCAAAGAGTTCTTGGCTGCATTAGGCAATCTAGAACAAACATCCGTATCTGACTCAGTACAGATGATCATACGCGATCTCCTTTTCAACTCCAATGGAAGGCCTAAGCCATACATCATATACAATGCCATGCAAGCTTGGGAGTACAAAGACCTTCTTCCAGACGACAGATTCGATATTAATCCATTCGACATTGAGATTGAAAACCTAGAGGATGGAAGAGTAGCATACCAACGACTGCACGACAGACTAACTCGCATTAAATCAACACTCTCACTCTTTGATGAGAGCGGATCGCTATGGGATCTTTTCTGTGACAATACAACCATACTACTCAACGATCCAAACAATCCTACGGGTTACACAGACTTTAACTGTGAATCTGTGAATAACTTCTTGCGACTAATCAACAGCTCCAAGATCACCCTCTTCCTAGACGAAGCATACGCCGACAGCGTGAAGGTAGATGGAGAAAATATGCCAAAGTGGAGATCACTGTCTAGATATATCATTAACAACATACAGTCGCAGGGAAATATTAAGGCTGTTTCCTCTCTCTCCACAACAAAAAACCTATCTGCAACAGGTGATAGACTAGGAGCTCTAGCCGTTACGCCACAAGCTAAAGATGTAATAGAATACGTTCGTAAGCACAACTCATCCTCTCACGGAAACAACTGCTCACTACTGATGCTCAACAATCTTCTTGAGATTGCACAGATATCAAAGAGTATAAAAGACACATTAGAGAGTGAACTACCCAAGAGTGCTTCTAGACATAAGATAAAAGAGACAATAATCAAATTTATACTTGAGCAAATTGGACGCACAAAGCAGTACAATGCTAATAGCAAAACAAATCGTCAACTACACAAGACAGCAGGATTCGAGGGTAGCCCTCTATACATCTTCCTTCTTGACGAGCTACTAGCTCTAGATAAGCTAGATGTTCTTGCCGTTCCAGACGACTTCAAGTATGATGGCAAACCATTCTATGTTGAGTATCAGCGTCAACTAGTTAGCAACCTGAATAAGTTCAGGGTAAACAAGAACTTCCGCACCGAATCACTCGAGAGGCTATCTTTAGCAAAAGAAGCAGCTATTGAGGTTTCTCATAAGTTTAACAATCCAAATATCGAGTGGATTGCCTCTGACGGTTCATACCTCTTTAACTTCCGAATAAGAGGTGGCTTCTCATATGCCGACATACTTACCTTCAGCCAATACCTCGCACTATACCGTGGAGTGGCTGTCGTACCATACCCAACAGGTTTGGTAAGATTCTCCGTAGGTGGATATCTCGAGGACAAAGCCTCAAGCCTCACCACTTTCAGAGCAGAACTAAAAGATGCCTTCACTATCTTCATGCGATATTGGAAGATTTTCTCTGACAAAAGATCAGACCCTAGCAATGATGAGGTAGAGAGCCACACTATTCTTGATCAAATTTTCGACTATGGTGACAAAGACAAGGAGCTTATGCGTCAAATACTACAAGACTATGAGTACTCCTCTTCTTTCAAAAGAGACATTGCGCCTTCTCTTCAGCTTAGAGATATACGCACGCTATACCATGCATCACCAGAGAGAAGCGGTGTATCAATCACCACTATCGACAGATCTGTAAACTCTGTCATCGAACTCCACGGCGACAAGATAGGAAGCTGCCGTGATGTATCCGAATTTATCCGCAGTGCGGCATTCACTAAAGTCTACGAGACACTACTAGCACAGATTTACAAGAGCGTACCAGACATTGCCGACCTAGACTTCAACACCGTTAGCTCTAAGTATGGCAAGGCTGTAATCCTTAAATACATTACCAACAAGAAGGGATTCCAACCAAACGAACATGTATTAGACGATCCAGCCGACCGCAACGTCATGCGAGAGATACTCATCGAGATGGAACACATACTATTCTCAGATAGTAAGATGAAGATACTCGCCATTGATGCCACAGGTAATGCTGAGCTTGACAAAGCCAAACTAGAAGGCATAAACGTCATACTGAAGAAGTATATACGAGAGATACTCATACACTTTAATCTAAACTTCGAGAAGAGTCAACTAGAGCCTAGCAGACGTGAGATAGTGAGCCTTACTGGCGAAGTATTCGAAGAGATTGTTGGAATACCTATCTCTGAGCTAAACCTTCAGATATGGGTAGATGAGTTCATAAACAAACTTCGCCAGCAAGAGGGATTCAAGAATAGTAGACTATCACAGAAGAGTATAGGATATATTATGGACACTATTGCTCAAGGCATAGGTGCTGACAAATCTATCACTGATAGAATACTATATCTATACCTTCTTCACAATGATGACTCATTCTTCAAACTCGTCATTCAGAAGCTGCAATTCTTCAGCAACAAAATAGAAGAACTCGATGATGCTGAACTCAAGATGGTGACAGAGGAGTTTATCACTGAGATACTTCCTCGCGAACTACAAGAGATCAGTAGCTACATAATGCGTCGAAAAGATATCAAGATAACCGAGGATGAAATACACATCGTCAGCCGAAAAGTTGTACTCTTCTTCATCAGCATGATAAAGCGCACAAAAGGTACTGACTACTACAAACGATATACACACACAATGGTGCGAATCGTTGAGACAGCCTTCCGCAAGCAGAACTCAAGCATCAACCAGATGGTGCAACACGGAATATCCCTATACCGCGGTTTCGAGATGAAGAATACTACTCTTGAAGAGTTCAACGATGGAGCCATCAGTTGGATCAACCGACTTATGTCCAAGTGCGGAGTGATAGCCTCTGAACAAGCAGTGCAGGAGCATACTCGTATAGTCACTGATGCCAAAAAGCGAGAGTACCCTTTCCACAAAGTTGACAGAGCATGCTCAAGAGATAAGAGTGGCGATAACAAAGGAGGTAATGAATATCTCAGACTACTTGAGCTACGCCCAGACTCGGAGTTCTTCTCAAACCGTTTGGCTCGATTCATTGAAACAATGGACGCAGATGACTATCGCTGTAAGATCGTAAAACACGGTATGGTAAAGGAGCTAGTTGTATTCCAAAAGGGGTATATGAAGTACCTAACCGACAACTACAGACTAAACTACACCGAAGATATAACCCTAGATGACATACAGAACTTCGTACCTGATGTGATAAGCTTCCTCGGGGCACCTGAGAAACTAATCTCATTCCCTCAGATAGGATACTTCGACATCAAAGGGCCAAAGGGTAACATCAAATGTATAGTAACGCCACTCAAGCAGAAAGCTGACTATTTTGGAGATGTTAAGAAACCACGCCTTACTATCATCAATGAGAAGATAAAGGAGATGGGTGGTTCCCCACGCCACGGGTCACTCTTCGCTGTTGAGGAGAACGACGGAAGCATATTCGTCATTGAGATAAACGGCGATAGCGGCGTTGGCAAATCAGAGATGATAGCTGCATTCATCCTCAAATGGCTTCGCAACAACCTCGAAGGGATAAGATCCGTTAAGTTCATCGCTGGTGACATGTTCCATGAGTTCCAAGACGCTCAAGGCAATCTATATGGAGTGGGTACAGAGATTGGTGACTTCAGTCGCACAACAGACTTTGACCCAGACTACATTAAGTACTACAAATACCTCTTCGAGAACAGTGCCGACAGCAACGTTGAAGACCTCAACTCTCGCTCAACACTCTCTGGTATGTGCGATATAACCATGCCATACAAGATAGACATAATGCTATCTGCTGGTAACTACTCAAAAGAGGAAGCTGGTATAACACGCATTGACAACCCCGAGAACTTCCTTCTATATATTGATTCGCATGGCGAACGCAAAGAGAAGGCTACAAGCCAAGATGGTCCAAACTTCCAACGTACGCTTAAGAGATACACTGCCGACAAGAACATTGTAGATGTTATGGCGCGACATGGCAACTACCTAGATGACATACTCGACTGGGAGTTTGACCCAATTGAGAGAGTGTACTATCTAGCCTCCTCCTTCAAACTGATTGACAAGATAGACCTAACTCAGATCGTTAACCAGATCTTCTCAGACAAATGCTTCACTCGCAAAAAGGAGAGATGGAACATCAAACAAGTTAGCTTCGACATCATACACAACAGATTCATTGCCCAAGCTATCAATATTGAGAATGGACTTGAGGAGAAGATGCTTATTGACAGAGCTATATTCAGTAGTATATACGACGCAATAGCTAGCACTCCAGGCGGACAACCATTCATAGCTGAGGAGGGACAGCTAGAGGTAGTGATGAGCCTTGTCAAATGTATGAATGGTGGTGACGACGGTAAAGGCAAAGCCAAGAATATAAAATGTGGGATTATATCAACTGAGATTGGGAAGAAAGGTCGCGAGATCACTGGTCCTCAAAAAGCTGCAATGGAGCTCAAGAACCTCATCCAAGAGGTGCGCATAAATAGACCAGAGATCAACCAAGGCAAACGCAATGTCAAGAGATTGATCAATGAGAAATACTTCCATATCTTCAAAGGAGCTATGAACAGCTCTGAGATCTGGAGATACAACTTCTTCATCTACCAACTCGAAGAGATGCGCAAAGCTGACTACCGCCGCATGGATGACATCTCAATGAGTGTGGATATGAGTAACCTTGTAAACTTCCATCCTGTCGATCCTTCACACCAGTTCAGCCCACTATTGGTTAATCCAAACCTCAACATTGAACTCTCTAGCTTCAGCGAGACCTACCAAGAGTTGATGAGCCTACCTAACTACTCAGAGTTTGCTCAGGAGTTCACCGCAAAGATGGAACTACTCTATCATGCTCAAGGCTACAGTAGCGAGACAAACATAAACAACATGATCATCCAGCTACTGCTTCTCGAGGGATATGTGACTCTAGAGGATGTAGCTCGCGGAAGTGTTATTGAAAAGGTAAACCGCGAAACAATTGCTGCTGCAAAGTATGCTGTAATCAAACATCTATCATCATCACCTAAAGAGGTGATAATAGAGTCTACTGAAGAGGTGGTAAAACCCTCAAAAAAGGGAAGCAAGAAGCAGTAATTAATCTTACTACCTGTACTCAATATTGAAGTGGAAAAGTCCGACAGCAAATCATAACATCTTTGCTGTCGGATAAAATCCATAATTTACAATAATAAGTCCCTACTCGTCTATCAATAGATGAGTAGGGACTTATTGTTGTAAATTGTTGAGGCATATTAAAAGGAAGTGTCAGTTGAGCTGATAGCAACTCATTGCTGTCCTACAAAGGTTTTTGATGATAAAAATAGGTCTGAATCCTTCAATAGGGTTCAGACCTATTGGTTTACTTTACGGTTTTCGACTCCAAATATTTCAACCATGAGCAAAAGGTACAAATTACACCTTATATCAACTACTAAGCCCACAAAAATGAGCCTACATATTAAACCTCTACACTATATGACAGATAGCTTAAAAGAACTATAAAAAACGCTGAGGGTTTAGGGTAAAATCTCTTGGAGATAACACCCTAAACCCTCAGCGTTTTTACCCTAAACTCACAGCAAAAATCATGTAATCTCACAGCGTTTTTTGAATTAGGCCGAGGGTCTTGATTCGTTCGGCTGAGGCTAACCATCCATTAGACTCAGGGTTCCTCGAGTTAGGTAGTAGCTGAAGAACTGATGTTTTTGTATAGCTACCCGCAAGGCAAAAGAGTTAACAAATCATCGGGTTTAACAAATCACTATTAATAAAACAGTAAAATCATCACACAGAGTCTTATTTTTAATGTTTTCTATTGCCATATTGCAACACTCTCTTATAATCAGAGCTTTAAGGGTGGCAATAGAGTATGGCAATAGGTGGCAATAAGATTCTATTGCCACCCATATCATTTAGCTTAAAAACTCTATACTATTTATTAGGTTAAGGCAGATATCTATTGGTTAAAAGGCTTAGAGAAGCTGTTTATGTAAAAACAAGGCCATCTAAACGTTAATAACAAGAGGTAAAGATAGAGAAAGAGGGATTTTTTATCCTCAGAGTTCCAAATTTGCCATTGTAATACCAATTTTACAATATTACTTTGACGGTCCATTGTATTATAACTATCATTAAAGAGACGGTAGGCGTAATGGCAGAGACGGTTAAGTTTCAACAAGAAAACAAAGAGGTCTGAAATATAGGGATACACTCCTATATTTCAGACCAAACTTATTGAGATCTATATGTTACTCACTCAACAGTGGCTCTATACGTAGATCTTTAATCACTAAAAGAGGCTCATGATTTGCAGCAAGAACTCTTATTCGAAGTTGCTGAATAGCCCTTTCAGGCACTATTTTAACCGAACCATCAGTAATCTTAGCTATCTCCTCAAAGTTATCACCATCATACGACACCTCTACAACCCCATCCATAAGTTGATAGCGTGAGATATTACTAAGTCCTGTCTCAATATGTATTGAACCACAAGAGAGAGGCTCAGCGAATTGGAAGTTGAACCAATCTCCCGAAGCACAAGGACGGGTAGATCGAAAGTAGCTGTTAGGATTCCAATCAGCAGCTAAAGCCGCACCCCATCGATCCCTCTCGGGCATATTAGTGGTCACCTCAACTTGTGGTTTCATAAGAAGAGAATCTACCCCAGGGAGGGGTAAAGCAGGACTTGGCGTATCTAGATACCACGCCTTGAAGCGGTAGTTACGAGGAAAGTGCTCTAGCTTAAGTGACCTTGGAGCCAAAGGAGAGTCAATATTGGGTTCACTACCATCTATGGTATATCTTACTTGTGCAAGATCGTAAGGTGAGATAACCTCTATATTACCATTCACCACGTTTAATTTTGGTGGATTAAGACGGAAAATAGCACCTGCACTCTTTAATCTATTCAGATGAGATCCATATAGTCTACCGTAGAAATCACCATAATCTCTTCTCTCTTGTGCACTCCATCCTACCTCTGCGATAGCTGAAAGACGTGGAAAACTCTGATACTCGACCTGACGAGCAGGTTTATCAAGACTCTCAGCCCATAGGCAGGCTTGAATACCTAAAACTCTGTTGCGCTCCTCTGTTGTAAGTGTATCACCGGCAAGAGGATCGTATGAGTAGACCTTATCTAGCTCCAAAGCCCCAGCCCAGTTGTGTCCCCTCTCATACGAAGAGTGTTGCATATCAATGTAAGTATAATTGCCTGGCATCATCACACAATCCCATCCACGACGAACAGCTTCAAAGCCATATTTAGCAGATTGCCAAGCAAAGACAACAGTTGAGGAGTCTAACTCTCCTCCTTTCATCACCTCGTTCCATCCTATCATTCTCTTTCCATAATTAAGAAGAATGGACTCTATACGTCTGGTGAAGTAGTTTTGTAGTTGATGAGGGTCACTCCACTTATTACTCTCCATAAGAGCATTACACTTTTCACACTTAGTCCACGGTGCTGGATTCACCTCATCTCCTCCAGCATGGAAATATTCTGAAGGAAATAGTTCGGCCATCTCTGCTATGATATCCTCAAGCATCTTATAGTTCTCCTCACGAGAGGCACAGAGAAGATTACTAACCTCACCATTAACACTGATTGAACTCTCATCAACCAAACAGGCTATCTCAGGATATGCCCCCACAGAGGAGCGGCTATGACCTGGAAGGTCTATCTCTGGTATCACCTCCACGTGTCTCTGCTTAGCATAAGCAACAATCTCACGAATATCCTCTTGGGTATAAAAACCACCGTATCTACCCTTACCTGAGCCATAGGCTGGAGGAGTAACCTCATTCTCTCCTCTCCAAGCTCCTTTTTCAGTCAGATATGGATATTTCTTAATCTCTACTCTCCATCCATTATCATCAGATAAATGCCAATGAAACTTGTTCATCTTGTGCATTGAAAGCCAATCAATGTATTTGAGGATATACTCCTTAGGGAAAAATTGACGAGATACATCAAGCATAAATCCTCTCCAAGCAAATCTAGGAGAGTCATCAATAGTAACATATGGGACTACTGCTTGAGTTATCATATCCCCAGAGTAAATGCCATTGGGCAACATCTGAAAAAGAGTCTGGATAGCCCAGAAAGCACCATCACTATGGGATGCTTTGATAGATACTCCATGTTTACCAATGTTCAGATGATACCCCTCCTTGGGTATATCAAGAGATGAGTCTGTGATTATAGATACTCCGCCTCGCTTTGGAACTCTATTTACCTCTTTGAGACTAGTTCCAAATAGCTTCTTTAGTTGCGATTGCAGATACTCCTTATCGCTAGAATCACCAATGAAGTAGAGAGGTGTGTTTTGATTGAGTATGTACTCTCCACTATTCTCAACAACATGCAGTGGAATGGGAAGTAGGT
Organism: Bacteroidales bacterium; assembly: GCA_051652645.1. GTDB lineage: Bacteria > Bacteroidota > Bacteroidia > Bacteroidales > UBA7332 > UBA7332. The sequence continues at coordinate 35,681 of JBOFUP010000021.1, read as the reverse complement.
TGAGGGCGCTAGCTCTCTCTTGTGCAAAGATATTAGATACTGATATCAACGCAGCAAAAATAGTCACGGATACTTTTTTTATCATAGTATTAACTTTGGTTTGCGAATGATTAGAAGTCCAAAACAGGTAATAAGAGCATTAATTATCAATAGTTCATAGCTAAACTTATAGCCATTAAACCAAGCCTCTGAATTGCTACTTAGTATGAATGAAATGATTGGTGAAAGGATAGCCACTAAGGGAACTAGCTTGTCACGCACACTCCATGGAGTAAGAATACCAAAAAGGAATAGTCCGAGAAGTGGCCCGTAGGTGTAACTAGCAAGAATATATACAGCGTCTATAACACTAGTGTTATTCAAGAGTTGGAATACAATAATGGTTATACCCATGAATATAGACATCACAACATGTACCCACTTACGTGCTTGAGCCGTCTTTTTCTCATCCCTCTTTCTTGTCATACCTAGTATATCTACGGTGAAAGAGGTAGTAAGTGCTGTAAGTGCACTTCCAGCACTAGAATAAGCTGCAGAGATCAAACCCACAACAAATATAACACCTACCACTTGAGGTAGATATCCTCGAGTAGCAATCATAGGGAATAGGTCGTCACTCTTCATTGGCAGCTCCATTCCTATGTGTGATGCAAAGGTGAAAAGTAATACTCCGAGAGAAAGAAACAGTATATTGACTGGAAGAAGTGCAATACCACAAGAAAGGACGTTCTTCTGAGCATCTCTAATATTCTTACAGCTGAGGTTCTTCTGCATCATGTCTTGGTCGAGTCCCGTCATAGCTATTGTGGTGAATACTCCAGCTAGGAACTGTTTTAAGAAATGGCGTTTGTCATTTATATCATCAAAGAAGAACACTTGAGTATAGTCGTGATTATAGATGGTCTCTACAACTGATGTTAGACCAAGGTTCATACTCTTTGCCATATAATAGATTGAGAGGATAACTGCTGCTAGAAGAGCAAAGGTCTGAAGTGCATCTGTCCAGATGAGAGTCTTCACCCCTCCTTTGTGGGTGTAGAGCCATATCAGAGCAATGGTTATCATCACGTTGATGCTAAATGGTATACCTACACTATCAAATATAAGTAGTTGTAAAACACTAGCAACAAGAAACATCCTAGCAGCTGCTCCCAGCATCTTGGAGATAAAGAAGAATAGCGCACCTGTCTTGTAAGCTCCGAAACCAAATCGCTCCTCTAGATACTCGTATATAGAGAGCAAATTCATCTTGTAGTAGAGTGGAATAAGTATCCACGCGATGATGAAGTAGCCGAAGATGAATCCTAATACCATTTGTATGTAGGAGAAGCTACTTGTGGCAACCCATCCAGGTACGGAGATGAAGGTAACACCAGAGATGGAGGTGCCAATCATTGCGAAGGCCACAACATACCAAGGTGATTTGCGATTGCCAACAAAGAAGCTCTGATTGTCTGCCTTTCTACCAGTTATCCAAGCTATAAGGTATAATATGGCAAAAAAAGTGATGATTGTAAATAGCACAAGGGTTGCACTCATAAGTTTATATCTTTTACTCTATTGTTACACTAATTCAATGGGTATAGTAGGTATGGGGCTCTCTGCTTCTCAAACTTCTCTACATCCTGACTCCACATCTGACGTATCTCCTCTGCTGATTTACCTTGCTTTATCATTTTGCGAACATAATCAACCCCAACAAGCTTCTCAAAGAATGGTCTGAAGAAGTGGTCGCCAAGGTTTAGGTTATTGTATGCATCAATGAGGTAAGTGAGGTCTACGCCTCTTCTCCACAGCTCTTGGTTAGAGGGCTGGCTGGATAGATCAACACCGAAGCATCTCTTATCCAACTGAGGTGGGTTCTTGGCTCCTGTAATGGAGCGTGGTGTGAAACTGAAGTCATAGCCTAACATATTAGGATGGCCATAAACTTGAAAAGGGAGTTGAGACCCTCTACCTAAACTCACGGGGGTTGCCTCAAAGAAGCATAGTGATGGATAGAGATAGATTGATCTCATATTTGGTAGGTTTGGCGATGGTGCCACAGGGAGTTCGTAGTGTGTCTGATGCGTATAGTTCTTGCAAGTTATAACCTTTAAGTTGCAACTCTTTCCCTCTGGTAGCCACTGCTCACCTAGAGTCATCATAGCCAACTCGCCTAGAGTCATACCGTGTACAATAGGTATAGGTAACCATCCAACAGCTGACTTATGTTTCATATCTAGTATAGGGCCATCGATATAGTGTCCATTTGGATTAGGTCTGTCAAGTATGATCATCTCCACACCATTCTCCGAACACGCATCCATCATTCTAACCATTGTTGTAAGGTAGGTGTAATATCTTAATCCTACATCTTGAAGATCGAAAAGTAGTATATCTATGGACTGCATAGCCTCCACACTAGGCTTTCCTGTGTCTCCATCATAAAGAGAGCGTATTGATATACCAGTCTTTTGGTCTGTGCTGCTCTTTACGTGCTCACCTGCATCGGCATCTCCCCGGAATCCATGTTCCGGAGAGAATATTGTGACTATGTTGTACTTTCGACTATGAAGGAAGTCAACTAAGTGCTGGTTACCAATAATTGATGTTTGATTGGCAAGTATACCTACCCTCTTACCCTTAAGTAGAGGTAGGTACTCCTTGTGTTGATCTGCACCTGTAATCACTTTAGCTTGAAGTGTCTGAAAACTTATCAGCAGAGCTAATAGTATTGTGGTTGTTAATCTCATCTTTGTTATCTAATAATAATGATTGGTTTAGTTATTTGTCTACCTTTCAACTCTACTGATGCAATGTATGTTCCTGCCGGAATCGAAGCAACCGAAATCTGTGGTAAGTTTGACTCTCTAACTAGGACTCCACTCTGTGTAAATAGCTTTATAGAAATGAAATCATGAGAATCAGAAATCCTTACATATAGATTATCCCTCACTGGGTTTGGATATAGCTGTACTATTGATGCCTCCACTTCTGGTGTTGATGTAATAGGAGTTTTGTATTTCAATAGATTATCAAGTGATATATCATTAGAAAGAGAAAGCTCTCTATCTGACGCAACTAGTCTATAGCCAATAATCGAATAGCTCTTATCACTCTCTAAACCTTGAAGCTGTAACTCGCGGAACTGCCAAGCTGCAAAGTCAAGCTGTGTTAATAGTTGGTAGCTTCTTTGTGAAGCATCATCAAGTATTAACTCCAGCCTATTATGGCTTAGGTCACCATAGATATGCAAACCTATAACATCACCATTCTCTACCATTATAGGAGAAGACGAGATAAAGGAAGCCATGGCTTGAGACTGGTTGAAGGTTGTTGATAGCGTCCAAGCTGCTGTCCCAAATAGCTTTCTTGAGGTTGTTCTCTGAGCTGTTGCTTTTGAACACTCTACATTGCTATCTGTATCATTGGTTATAAGATCTGTATTGTCGAAAGTTTCAACTATAGGTTGATCCTCTACCACTACATTTCCAACTCTGAAAGGAATAACAATCTCTTCAACTACAGGTATATTCACCTCATCTAGCACAGATCCAGAGACAATAAGTCTATATTCAGAGCCTGGGTTCATTGCAGGAGTAAGATCAAAAAAGTGAGATCCATAAGGTGATGACACCCTATTATTTTGGACTGTTCTCACATTTTTATTTACAACCTCTCCCGATTCATCCACAACTTTTATATTAGTATTGATACCTGCAGTCTTAACCACTCTATCAAATATTAGTCTAAAGTTAGTTCGTGGGTGGACATCTTGATCACCCGTCTTAGGGTTACTAAGTATAAGTCCTAACCTATTGCGATCTTTCGTTGTGAAGCTAAACTCAAAATCCTCCTCCATTGGTATATTATCTGGATGTTTGGCTGACTTGTCTAGCTTAACACGATATGTAGTATTTACCTCCCAAGGATTTGTGGGGGTAAAACATACTCTATACTGACTATCTTCGAAGGTTATAGTCCCTTCTGTTTTGGGTTCTATGGTGAGTGCTTCTTGTATGCTCTCTTCATCCATATCCCAGTTAAAGCTAATATAGATAGGAGTACTGCACTCTACTAGTTCATTTGACTCTACCTTAGGAGACCAATCTGTAACGACAGGAGGTGTCTGACGAACTCTATTAATTAAAAAGTCATGATATGATACCTCTCCATTTGTGACAACAAATTCAATGTTTTGTGAGTAATAGCCCTCAGCCTCAACTAAAAGCCTATACTCTCCTTGTTGAAGATTATCAAAAAGAAAAACTCCATTATATAGCTCATCTGTATACTTGACAATATCACCAGGTGTAAGAGTCAACTTCGCTTTGTGAATAGGTAATAACTCATCCCTACCCTTTGTCTTAAAATAAGTGGCCTCATTCTTGAGTCGTGAATCCCTTACTTGACCAGCAATGTTACCATGGTCTATCTCACCTCTATCGAAATTATTGGCTATAGCCCTCATAAAATGCCAAGCCTCGAGCTTTCGATAATCTTGACTCATTAATCTGTAGGTCTCTGGAATATAGTCATGAAAAGATCCTTCAGAAAGGACACCATCAACAGTTAGTCCTCTAAGGACACCATACCCAGATGTACCCCATCCAGGCTGAAAAGTCCAGTCACCAATAACTTGAGTATAACTACTAGTCCAAGTTGGGATCTTATTACTTGAGAAATTATTGAAAAGATGATTAGCCATAACTTTCGCACCAGGCCTCTCGGGTGCATCTGTATATCCTCTAAATAACATTAGTGGGTAGTTTGAAATACCATCACTTGCATTACTGTGAATAGAAAGAAACATATCAGCTTCGAACTCGTTAGCCATTCTTACTATGGTTGAAAGAGGAAGATCGTCTGCTGTAGTATTCTGAACTCGTGACATCTGAGTCACAACACCTCTATGGTTTAGCATATCACGGAGGTAAAACCCTTTATCAAGGTTACTTACTGATTCCCAAAAGCCCTCCTTATCGCCCTGAGTGAAGGGAGCAATAACAACGTTTCTGTCGTCAGAGTCATAACCTCCATGTCCAGGATTAATAAAAACTTTTAGCCCCGACATATCTTGAGCATAAAGAGTATTTGATGCAACTAGTGCTAATAGTAATAGTTTTGTCTTCATGGCCAACTTATTTAATGGTTACATCAATTATATAGATCTCTCCTGAAAGGGTATTGAATGCTACTCTTCCGACAGAGATAGCAACAGATGGATACATTGCCATTGGTATATTTGAGCTCAATTGATACTCAACACCATCCTTAATAGAAGTAAGTACGATACGAGAAGATGTGAAGAAGTAGCCATCGTCTTCCGTGATCATCCCAACAACATAGTCATCATTAAACCATACTGGTGATTCAATTTGACCAATAAACTTTACGTTATTTCCATCTAAATCTGAAATATAGCACCCTTTAGATGGGACAACAAATAGTAGTCTGTTCTTGTCTGGTGATAGCGAGCACCAGATATATGTTGAAGCTTCATTGGCAAGCGGACGAATAGTCTTCTTTTGTCCATTTTGATATATATCAATAGCTCCTTCATTACTGTATATATATGGTATATTGCTTAGCGAACGAGAAGAACTACGCTCTATAAGCTTACCCTCTGCAACAACCTTTAACTGACCAGCAAGCCCAACTTGTGGTTGTTTTATAGAACGCTGTGGTGCTATTACCTCAATAGAGGTACCCGTTGCCTGATCAAACTTCATGAGAGAACGATATATCTTACCCTCTCTCTTATGTTGTTCTTTGTAATATACCTCAGCTCCATCCTGGCTAAATGTAGCATCATACCCAGCACCCTCTTTTCGGGAGATGACCTTAATATATTTGTCAGATATATTATATTGAGAGACTCCTTGATAATTCTCACTAGTAAATAGTAGTTTGCTACCATCGTTGCTAAGAATTGGATAGAAAGTCCTTTTGTTGCTTGGAGTTTGAATCTTCTGTGGCTCTGATATTGTCACTCTCTGAGCACTCATTGATAATGAGAAGGCTGTAAGTATATAGAGAATAGTTCTTTTCATTGTTAATAGATTTAGATGTATTCTTTGATAATTAATCTTTATTACCTAACTATGAGCTTCGCCACTTCAGAATACTCATCATACGCCACTCTTATAAAATAGGTACCTGGATTAACTCCATTGAGAGGTATTTCAACTCTATCAGTGAAGTTACTAGATAGGTTGTATGATCTTATAATCTCACCCGAGAGAGTAATAAGCGTAACTGAGGCCTTTGATGTTACCTCCCTATCAAGATCAACTGTAACTCGTCCAATATTGGAAGGGTTTGGATAGACTTTTATTTGACTAGATAAGCTAGGAGAAGAGGTTGATAATTCTATATTGTCGTAAACCATAGTTATCTCTTTTAACCCAATTGAGTATATCTGATCTACCACTTGAGAAGTAGTGTTTATATATAGCATCAAATACTCTAACTTTATTGGATATCCAGCTAGATCTGATCTATCTACTCCCATTTGAGTAGAGGATAATGAGATGGTATTATCTATCCCCTTCTTCAAGTTTTCAAATGTGAATGATGTTGCAATGCTTGTATTTGAAGCTCTAATAGATAGAATAATCTTTGAAAGGTCTACCTCTCCAGTATTAAGAGTCAAGCGCATTGTATCTGGAAGACTATAGAGTGTTATCTCCTTCGACAGACGAATACTTGGTGCTCTACCAGATGTATATCTATAGTTTACTGTTGATCCACACTCCCAATGTGAGGGTCTATTGTGTGTCAAAAATTCTATATCTTTGAGATTGGACGAAGCTGTATAGCTCCACGTATTAAGGTCTTCGAATTGATATTGAGAATAGTACCTCTCTTGTGGCATTTGTACCTTAACTTTAATTGAGTCAATAAACTCACCAAGCTCGCCTACGACCCATGTCTCACCATTGCTTATTGGTTTGATTGTCCCTTGATAAATCTCACAAATCTGAGCATTACGAATACTCCAAGTCAACGCATTAGGATGCATAGGGATAGTATTATCACCAACCTTACCAATTACCTCTATTGTGTAGTCTAGTTTTGAATCTAGTACGACAGAGTCTAATCGTAGTGAGATATCGGCTTGACCATCCACTTTATATGGTATATCAATAGTTATTCCTTGGAATGTTGCTTGAATTGTACCATCAAGCGAAGACGTTGCTACAAATGAGTTCTCTTCTGTTATATAGCCATACTCATCACTACACGAAAGAGTTACTCCTTTAAGATCTGAATCAATAAGAACTCCATACTTATTATATCCATAGAATGTTGGTTTGATGACTCCATAAATTGGTATGGAGAACTTATACTCTTTTGTTGATATGTTAGTAATAAACTCATCTTCTGGCGCTGTTGATACAGCGAAGATACCATTTGCTACGGCCCGTTCACTGTAGTCACTAGGGTTATTCGTCACACCTAATTTATTTACATATAGAGCACTAGATCCACCACCATCTAGATTAAGTGCATCCGAAGCTCCTGATAACTTGATTAACTCACCAAGTTGTTTCGTCGTACACCCAACTGAAAGAGAAGATCTTCCATCTACTACCATGAAATATAGAAATCTCTTATCTTGTGAAAAACCTATTGCTGTCCGTGGATGGTTCTCTGCCCAATCATTATCTGTGATCTCACCATCGGCTAGAATAAGTCTATCTCCACCTATCATCTCTGCAAAATCAAATGAGCTGGCTCCCTGTTCTGTATCAATAGATAGCTGAAGTGTGATCTCATCTCCTGTTGATAGGTTATTAAGAAATGCTGCAGCATCACCATGGCCAGATAGAACTGCATAATTTGATCCTATCTGCATGTTACCTATACCCTTTTCTATAGCTACAACTCTTACTCTAGTATCACTATTAATAGCCCAATCACTATCAATAAGCTCAACTTTAACCTCGGTCCCGAATGAGTTAGTCCGAGAGTTCTTTCCATTATAGCTGTTGAATAGAACTAATTCATTATTACCTCTAGAGTCATTTGTTTTACTTATTGTATATTCTCCACTGCTTGTCCTAGCAACACCTCTGAACTTAAAGATACCTAATAGAGGATTCTTTGCCGAGTCAAAGGCTATAAGTGGTCTAGAAGAGTGTGGAAGACGTGTTATTTGTCGCTCTACAATCTGACCGTTGATGGGTGTTCCTACCGCTCCAGTTGTGGCATAGAAATCGCCATTTGTACCACCAAAGTAAAGAGCTCCAGACTTTGACTTCCTCTTTGCCATAGCTGATGGCCTCTCATTTCCAGATATTGAGTCTGCACTCATAACTGTTGATATATTAACGAATGGATCATTCAGATCAACTTTCAGAAGTGAGATAAGAAGAGGTGCTGAGGAGTGTTTGAAACTATAACGGGAGAAGTAAGAAGATGGGCCTACTTGGACAGAAGTTATTGTGTCAACACTGTATACTCGGCCCCCAACTGTATGTTCTGCATATAAAAACTCTAGTGATAGAAGTGTACATATGAAAAGAAATGAGCGTAGAGTTATCTTCATCATATTAAAAGAGTAATGTTTATACTAGGTATTAATTGGTAAAAATAGAGGGGTGTCTGCATAGACACCCCTCATAAATATTATCCTTGTTTAGTCTACAAAGGTTTTTTCGATGGATGTTGCTCCATTCTCATGAGTATGCTTAACAATGAATACTCCTTTAGATGGTTTAACAACCTCACGACCTGTGATGTCATAGTATCTACTTGAGACGATAGATGAGTTTTCACTATCAACTCCTCCGATGCTTGATGATACCATAGAGAACTCATATGATGCTATACCATTCTCATTTACATAAAGATAAATCATCGCTTTGTTGTTAACCTCATCAACAAAAACCTGAGGGATTGCAGTACGCACTGAGTTCGAAGAGTTACCAAATCCAGCAGCAGGTAAACGGTAAATAGGTTGCATACCATTCATAGTCATACCTTCACCAAGACGAGTTATCATGAAAGATGAAGCTGGAGCAAGAACTGTATTTGTTGCAGCAAAGACCATAAAATCATCTCCATTAAGTGTAAATTCTGTAACACCATTATGACCTTCGTTAATAGGCTTCAAAGTTTCAAAGTTTTCTGCATTAAAGCCCTCTACTATATTGCCACGCATATCGTAAAGAGTAGGGTATGTAGCATTACCATCATGGTAGAATAGATCCTCGTTTACTGGACGTACGCGAGGGGCTGTACCTGCACCCGTTGCTGTAGAAGGCACAAACTCCTGAAGGAAGATATACTCAGCCTCACCAACAACACCACCAGAGATAGACCATTTAAGTACTATATCTCCCTGACCTACTTCAGTACCTGCTATAGGAGCCATCAGGTAACCATCACCATCAACACTTCCATACACATTGAATGCATCAATACGAAGTGTTGGTGTGCCTTCTATTTTCTCAAATTTATCATTAAGAATATTTGTAATTGCTCCTGTCTGCATATCAATCTTATCTACGCGGAAACCAGATGCTGTAATATCTGTACAAAGGTTTGAGACAAGAACATTACCATCAGAATCGATTTGAATATCATTTACTGCTAGTAGGTAAGTTGGTTTACCTTCACCATCAACTCCTGTTTGGAATGGTTCGCTTGGAATATTAACTGTTCTACTCACTAGGCCAGTTGCACCATCAACTACAACAATTGAGAAATCTGCCCCGTTACGCTTACAGAAATAGATCTCTGATTCTGTTGCAGCCATCCCTCGTAATCCATCTTTAGGTGCTAAAAATGCAGGGAAATTGTCTGTTGTTCTTGAATAAATCCAGTTATTAGTTAACTGATATCCCTCTACAGGAAGATAAGTAGATGGATCTTTAGGAAGATCTGCTGAAGCTGTCAAAGACGCTAAAGCCATAGTTGTGAGAAGTAAAGCTCTCTTCATAATAATATAGTATTAAAAGATTAATAATAGTGAGAGGGGTATCCCCCCCACAAGGTTAGTTTTTTCTAAATTTTATAAGTTTAGTCTCATTACCTGAGATTATTTCAACTAAGTATATGCCAGATGATTCTTTATTAAGAGGAAGGTTAAATACACTTCCTGAGTTGGCACTCTGTGAATAGAGAGTAGATCCTAGACTATTGAATACTCTGAATGTTGTCTCCTGAGAGATTCCTGATTTGAATATTAATGCAACATCCCCAGATCCTGATTGGGTTACATATATAGCATCATACTCTATACCTCCTATTGAGGTATTAAGATCTAGGTTTATCTCTACTACCTCTGAATTTGCTGTATACCCAGACCCCTGAATAGCTTTAACTCTGATATAATATTTATTAGGTGTTAATCCAGTATACTCAGTTCTGAACACATAAGCAGAGGTTGTCTTAATCTTAATCTCCCTAGATGGAAAAGAGGGGTTAGCACATAGCTCTACTCTATAACCAGGAGCGACATCTTCACTCCAAGTAACCTCTACAACATCTCCTAAAATAGTCTCTCCATTGATAGGTGATAGTATCTGCGGAACCTTTGATTCTTGATCTAAGGTCGTGAAGCTTACTCTATCTGTTGTCACTACGTTGCCATCTAGCTTATTAGCCGATACTCTTACATAATATACTGTATTAGGTGTGAGTGTATACTCAGGTATTACTATCTGTGAGTTAACACAATTGGAACTAAATACAATACGACTACTTTCAAATTGAGATGAAGATGCAACCTCAACAAAGTATGACTCAACACCCGAAACGGAGTTCCAACTTATAGTTGGCATTAATGATATTGAGTTCTCTCCATCATATGGAGTTGTTATCTGGAATGGAGCTGTAGTAAAGCTACGAACATCAGATATTAAATCAACATGATTTGCAAACCGTGTTCTTACTCTCCAGTAGTAAGTTCTATTCTCTTTCAGAAAACTAACATTAGCACTATTGAATGCGTTTTCTTCTACAAAACGAGAACATATCAATTCGCTAAAGTCCTTATCTAAAGATAGCTCATAGTAGTATCCTATGGCATTTGAATTCATCTCCCAACTAAATATTGATTGAGTAACAATCTCAGAACCATCAGTTGGATATAATAAATTAGTTGTTTGTACTGTGGATGTACTTTCACCCAATATCATTGGCGAATATTCATTCCCAAATCTATCTAAGATTGATACAGCTAACTTATGAGTAGATGAGGATACACCCTGAGGCAATTGACACTGATTATCATAAGTAACTCTCAATATATAATCAGCTACAGCAAACTGTTTAGGTGAATTATACTCATAATTAGGAACAGCATATACAACAAAACATACATTATCCACGGGAGAGATCCAACTTAAAAGAGAAGACTCCTCTTTTAACTCTTCAACTAACCCTAGTTCCTGCTGCTTTTTCCAATTAATAGATGGTCTAAGAGCAGGATATGTAAATACGTTTCTACGCATGTAGTTGATAAAACCTGTAGTTAGATAGAACTTCCTTGTAGAATAGAATATACTACCAGGAGCTCCATTCTTATCACTCGCTCTATTACGATCAACTTGAAGAAGAACTTCACTTGGTCCAAATCTGGATGATTTAGTAGAAGTAGAGTTTATCTGTGCTATTATCGATCTCTCCATATTTGAAAGAGCCGTTGGATTGATCTTCTCTTGTAATGAGCTATTGTGTGTGTTTATTTCTATAGCATCGGTTTGGTAGGTTGCAGTAAGATCACTTATTGAGTGGCTTGAGTAGAAGTGCCTATTAAACCTATTTGCAAGATCTGACCACCAAGGACAAAGAACATCATAATCTTGCCCTGTTGAGGTCGTTTCCCAATATAGCTGAGGAGATATATAGTCGACTGTACCATCTTTAAGCCAAGCTACTGGATCGCAATATATAGTTTCGTACATATTACTCCCTGTGATCCCAGAAGGAAGAGTTATACCCTCTTTTTCTGCAACTGCTTTATCGGTTGTCCAGATACCAAAAGGTGATACTCCAAAAGTTACATATGGTTTTGTTGATTGAATCGTATCATATACAGCTTCAACCATTCGATTTACATTATCACGACGCCAATCTGAAAGGGTAACACCTTGAGGTTTATATTGGTTCTGTGTCGTTTGATCTAAAGAGCTAGGAGTTCCATCGTAGGCATAGAAGTAATCATCAAATATTACACCATCAACATCGTAGTTATTTACAATTTCACCTACTATAGACTTAATAAGCTTCAGTACACCTGGTTGCCCTGGATCTAGAATAGACTTACCATCACTATATACCATCACCCACTCTGGATTGGTATCTCTATAATCACCGGCTTGACCTAACCAAGCATCCTTAGAACTCTCAAAGCGGTATGGATTCAACCAAGCATGAACTTGAATTCCTCTTTTGTGACTCTCCTGAATAACGAACTCAAGTGGATCATATCCAGGATCTAGACCTCTCTTAGACACTAAATCCGAAGACCATGGCTCATATGATGATTTATACATAGCATCACACCTTGATCTAACCTGAAAACAAAGAGTGTTTACATTTGCCCTCTCAAGAGAGTCTAGAATTCGAATCATTGAATTCTTCTGGCTATTAATATCCGATAAGTTGCCTGTATTAGAGATTTTGGTGTTTGGCCAATCTAGAGAGTAAACTGTAGCTAACCAAGTCGCTCTCATCTCACTCTTGGGCATTTGTGCAAAAGAAGGAAGTAGAGATATTGATACTAGTAAGGTAATAAATAACTTTTTCATTCATCAGATTTATTTAATGAGCAGGAGAGATTAACTCTCTCCCACTCAATCAACATTTAATTCAACATACCATTAAAAAAGCTTCGATGGAGTTGGGTTGATAGCAACACCATAGATGTCTACTCCTTCAACAACTGTAGTTAGTTGTTTTGTTGATGGATTGTAGCGCATCAAACCAGACTTCCTTTCTGCTGGATTACCAGAGCGGAATCCAAAGTAAACGGATCCATCTCTGCTATCAAGAGCTAATTGGCAAATTCCAACATACTCTCCAGCTGCCCCTTCTGTATCTGTAACAAGAGCTGCTACTCTATATTTAAGGAACTCCGTTCTGCTACCTGCGATTGAAGATAACTTATCAAGAGGAATACTATAGAACCCTTCATAACCTGGATCTCCTCCATACACATAAAGTACTTGTCTACTTTGGTCTACAACAAGAGATTTAATAAACATATTATCTAGAGCTTGTCCTGCTGTAGGAGCAGCTACAGATCCATCTGCTGGTACAGCAGCACTCTTAATATCAGAATCTTGAAATCTGAATATTCCTGCTCCATTATATGTTTTACTCCACCACCAAGTAGAACCAACCTTTGCAAAACATGCATTCATCGATCCATAAACGATTTGTTTAGTACTATAGTATCCTAATCTATCATTCTGGACCCAATAAGGGAAATCTGTTCTATTCATTGCTCTGTTGCGGTCACGAATATCAATCTTTGATATTCCTGTATTTCTATCAGAGAAATAGAGCGTGTTAGTTGATGGCTCGATGTAACCGTAGAATGGATCATTAAAAGCAGCTCCTGAATTAGTAAGCATAGTTTCAACTCTTGAGCCATCTTTTGAGACCACAGAGATTCGGCCATCACCCTTATTCCCATCTTCATCATTTACATAAGTAAACTGCTTCCCACAGTCAAGAACATATAAAGATGAGTCGTTGAAAAGGATATTCAATGGGTGGTTACCTGATTTTACACCTAAGTCAAAAGGATAGATAGCCATATCTGATGGCGCATTATCAGCTAATTTATATGCCATTATATTACCTGCCTTAGAGGCATAATACAAAGTTGGAACAGCTTGATTGTATGCCACAGGAACCTTAAGAATACCCTCTTCAAGTGATCGACCATCAAGTGTAGCCTTAAGAATGATAGTTTGAGAACCTACATTCTTGAACTTTACTTTCCCTGGATTACGTTCAGAAGAAGATAGTATTGGGTTGCCATTCTCATCTATCGTTCCCTCTGGGAATATCCATTGATAACCCTCTTCTTTTTCTGCTGGATTAGGCAAAACGATATCAAATCCAACATATGTATCTAGCACCTCCACTAAGTCATTATTTTCAATGCTATAGGTTACTGTTGGGAATATATCACTAATAAAGATAGTCTGTTCAAGTACACCTTCACCATCAACTGAGAGTTTTACATTATATTGACCTGCAACCTCATATATGTGAGTTGGAGAATGCTCTGTAGAGCTGTTTTGATCGCTATAAGGATCACCAAAATCCCAAGACACAGCCCCATCGACAGAGGATGTATTGTTGAATTTTATAGTTGAACCAACCAAGTAATCCAATGTGTATTGCTCTCCAATAACTTCATAATTAAATGATAGTTTGTCTGATGGAAGATTTGTCACATCAGGCTCGTACCACGTACAGCTTGATATAAATAGTAATCCTGACAATAATATAGAGGATATATATTTTGTGTATTTCATAAGTCTTACAATTAATTTAAGGTTACTATATTCTTAACTGCCTTAGTTGTCCCTTCTGTACCTGCTTCATCAATTACTTTAAGGATGACATCAAGAGTATAGTCTCTTTCATATGAAACTCTATACTTTTGCGTTACACTATCATATAAGAAATCTTCAAAAGAGATTGAGTTAAATGCATCTACAATATCTTGAGGTATGCTTCCCTCATTATATTGATCTCCTCCACCATCTTTCCATATAAATATAGTTCCACCTGTGTTGTCGCTATATATACCTTCAGTATATTTTGCGAACTCAGCAGCATGATCTTCAACACCTTCACCCATAGCACTTGTACCTACTAAAAGGTTTCGATAATCCTCTAGCTTCATCTGTTCTATCAAACCATCAATAAACTCCTGTTTATAATCCTCCCCAAAGTAAAGATTGAACTTATCTAAGTCAAAAGATTCTACTTCAGTCCAAGATATTGGCCTAAGGGTATTACTTGTTGGGAAAGTAGTGTTTAGTTGATAAGCTTTTTTATCTCCATCCCACTGAGCTAGATCATGATTGTAGGATGCTATCTTCTGGCTAATCCTTAACTCCTCGCTTGTTGCATTAACAAAAGAGTATGTGAATGTACTCATCCATGGACATGCTATAGTGGTTTGAATATTCTCCACTACATTATACCAGACCTCTGAGCGTATAATTGCTCTATTTACTGAGCTATAATATTGAGCAGCAAAAGCAACTGGATTACCAGCTTTAACAGTAGAAGAACTTAGGTCCCATTGTACATGTGGAGCCACTTGACCTACTTGTGTCAACTCCCCAAGTTGATCATTAACCGAGCAAGATGGTAATATAGCTGTCGCAATAAACATTGCTACGATATAATTTTTCATTTTCATAGTTTCAAATATTACTTATCTTGATAGTTTACATTAGGATTAACTGCCCAAATCATTGGTTTACGCAACCATAAAGGATTCTTATAAGCTCCTAGTCTCTCCAGCTCAGCTTTGTTATATTTCTCTTCTGTTTCAGGGTCATAATTAACTCTCTGAATCCATATCTGATTATCTAGCTGAACGTTCTGATTTGGCATCCAATGCGGTTCATATAAATTATACGGACGACGAAGATTTGGATAGATAAATTCACCAGCATACTGAACTCCATTTGCTTTAGAACTATAGTTATATCTTCTCATGTCTGTCCACATTTCTGGTTGAAGATACATACATATATACTTCATGCGCATCAAGTGTCCAATATTGAAAGATGAAGCAGGCATTGCATCCGTACTCTCAAAATAGTAGGTATATGTTCTCAAATCCTTTGTTCCAGAAGTACCTTCACTAATTCCCAAACGAATCATATTATGAGTTACTGCTTCTTTTGTTGTATTGTAAGCATCAACACCTGCTGGATTTAGCCAATATTGAGCTTCCGCCTTAATAAAAAGAAGCTCTTCAGTCAACATTAACGACACCATACCATCATTTTTTGTGAATGGGTTAGATGAAGTTGATTGAGCATAAAGGTCTGGATAGTGTACCTCACGATGAGTTATCGGCATACCAATATTTGACTGAATAAACCTAATCGTATCTTGGGCATCAATCCCAGTAGGTCCAGTCCTAGAGTTAACTATTCTTGCTAATCTTGGGTCCGTAGCTCTTGCATAATATGGAGGTCTATAGAGTTTTGAGTTAGCCCCCATAAGGTCATAAGCCAAGAACTTAGTTATTATAGATTTGTCCATATCGTTCTTACGACTCTCCCAAGAGTTAATACTAACATTCATAGGTCCCCAAGGACAATTCTTCTCACCTGATCCCCCATCATAGTTATAATTAGGCTCTTGCCAATCCTCTAAAGCCTTGTCAACTGCAGCAATAATAGAGCTGCAAGTAGCAGAAGAAGTATCCATATTTGGCAATTTACGTAGAAGTAATCTTGCCTTAAGTGCATATGTAAAACTTCTCCATTTCTGCAAATCACCCTCATAAATACGATCCATTGATTTGTTGATCTTAATATGAGTTTTCTGTGCTTCTGTATCGGCTAAGTATGAATCATAAGATGCTATTAGATCATCTAGCTCTTTGTGCATTTGATCATAAATAGACTCTTGTGTATCATATTTAGGTGAAACAGCAACCCAAGCTTCACTATAAGGCATATCGCCGAACATATCTGTTGTAAACATTGTAGACATTAACAGAACTGTTCTACCAATCAACTTAAAGTTTGGTGAAGCAATACGATCTGCTGCCTTGTTCATCTCTAGAACATTTACACCAAGATCATAAAAGTGACGCCTCCATTGTGGATGTCTGTTCATCGTTAGGAAATTAGCCCATCCTGACTTATAAGCAAGAGAGTTTGACTGGCTTCTTCCTCCTGTTGTCCATGCTTGAGATAGATACATCCCATATTCAGCATGATCATACTGAGTTTGGGCTGCATAAAAAAGTACTACTGGTAGTGCTTGATCGGGAACTACCGACACTGGTTTATCAGGGCTCACATTTACATCTAAGAAGTCACTACATCCTGTGAGGACAAATGCTAGTATAAATGAAAGTATTATATACTTACTCTTTTTCATAGTTGTTAGTTATAAGTTATCTATTAGAATGTAGCGTTGATTGAGAAGTTATAACTACGAGTATTTGGTACTCCATAGTTATCAAAACCACTACCACCCGAACCACCCGAAGATGTAGAAGCATTTACTTGTGGATCAGACCCTGTATATTTTGTTAACAAGAATAAGTTTCGACCAGTAGCTGAAATCTTAAGACCTTTAATGGCTGATTTCTTTAGGTATTTACTCAGATCGTATGTAAGTGTTACATAGCTTAGTCTGCAATATGAACCCTCTTCAACAAAGTTTGAACTAACATTATAGTAATAGTTCACCAAAGTATTTTGATCTAGTGTTATACGCTTTGTATTTGGAGTATAAGTACCGTCAGATTGCATAACAACACCATTAAATACTACCTCTCTATTTCTATAATTCATCAATGAATAGTCTTGGCCATTACTTAAAAGTCCTCTACGAGTAACATTTACAACATCACCACCTTTGCGGAAGTCAAATAAGAATGATAACGAAAGATCCTTATACTTGAAGTTAGATGTAAGACCAGCCAAAAAGTCTGGTTCTCTATTACCAATGTTAACGCCTTTAGCTGGATTTACAATTGGATAACCTTGTTCGTTAACAACGATATCACCATTAGGAGACCTTAAGTAATCTATACCTGATATTGCAGTTGTTGATCCATTAAGATAAGCAGTTGCAAAAATATCTCCATACTGACCACCTTGAATCTCTACAATCCCATCTGGAAGTGATAATACTTTACCCCTGTTTAGTCCAAAGTTAAATGCAGCATTCCAAGAAAAATCTCTATTCTTTATTATCTCTTGGTCTAGTGTTAACTCTATACCATGATTCTTCACCGATCCCTCATTCCTTGTCTGTAATATATGACCTGAGGCTGGTGATACGCGTACAGTAACAATCTGATCCTCCACTTTTGTAGAGTAGTAAGCCATATCTAGTCTAGTTTTGCTATTGAAGAATCGGAAATCAGCACCTATCTCCCAAGAAGTCGACATCTCTGGCTTTAATTTACTAGCTACTGAAGAAGTGGGATCAGCTCCAAATCCTTGATCTGGATATGTTGGAAACTGTTTAAACTTTCTATCAAACAAATATGGTGCAGTATCTTTACCTACTTTAGCCCAGTTACCTCGTATTTTACCATAGCTCAATATGTCACTTTCAATCTTAAATAGCTCAGTGAACAGCAATCCCCCCGTGAATGAAGGATATAAGTAAGAGTTGTTTTCAGGATCTAAGGTCGAAGAATGGTCGTTTCGAAGCGTAACGCTAGAGGTAACAAGTCCTTTATAGTCCAAACGAAGCTCACCAAAGAAGCTATACATGCGATATTGAGAATGCTCCATTCTAGAATCATTAGGTAGGATCTCACCACAATTAGCTAAAGAGTATACTCCTGGAATAACAAAATCTCTACCCGCTACTGAAGAAGACCACCCTTTACGCATCTTCATCTCAGTCCCTGCCATTAAATCTAAATTGAAACCTCTTGTCAGATCAATTTTGTATGTACCCATCAAATTAGTCGAGAATAATTGACTGCGACCTGATGTATATTCATAAGATCCAAAATTGCTTAGAGCAACCCTATCTAACTCTTCAGATGTGAAATCACTCTTTCTAAACTTAGGAACTATATAACCATCAGATTGACTATTTGATTGATCGTAGTTTATTCGTCCTGTAAAATTAAGGTCTTTGATAGGAGTGTAACTAGCTGTACCCTGAAGTAAGTAACGAGTTGACAAGTTCTCATTATCATCTTCATATCTACTCCAAAGCGGGCTCACTGGTGAATCGACTTTATTATCGGCAATATATCTAAAACGAATAGATCCATCTGGATTCTTATAATTAGACATATCATCATTGATAGGCCAAGAGTATACTGAACTCATTCCAGAAGAAGAGAAACCTCTGGATTTACTACTTGTAATATTACCCATCATCGACAGCTCTAACTGCTTTGAAACTTTGTAGTTTGCTTTTAATAGAGCTGTAATTCTCTCTAAATAGTCATTGGGAACAACTCCATCACTATGAGAATAGCTAGCAGAAGAGTATGCTGTAAATTTCTCAGACCCCCCTGATGCACTTACATCATATTTGTGGAATAATCCATTTTGAATGAAGTTACCAACATTGTCATAGACAGTCTCATCACTACCCAACATAGGTCCCCAACCACCACTTGTTTGCTCGCGATAGAAACCACCTGCTCCTGGGCCATATTTTGTCTGTATTTTAGGTAATCTTACGGCTTGGTCTATCTGAACACTCGCATTTGCCGTAATTGTCATCTGTCCAGCTTTACCTGCTTTTGTTGTAATCATAATCACCCCATTAGCACCCTCTTGACCATACAATGCTGATGCTGCAGCACCCTTCAACACAGTGACATTCTCTATGTCGTTTGGGTTAATATCTGCGGCTTTAGATGCTCCTCCTGAGAGGGGCATACCGTCAATAACAAAAAGAGGTTCATTACCTTGGGATGGATTTATTGAGGAGACCCCACGGATGATAATCTGAGATCCTGCATTTGGAGATCCACCAGCGTTTGTTACATTAACACCAGCAACCTTACCTTGAAGAGAATTTACGAAGTTCTGAGATCTATCGGCTGTTACATCTTCAGAATTAATACTCTGTACTGCAAAATTTAGCTTTTTCTTTTCTTGTTTTATCCCCATAGCTGTAACAACAACCTCACCCATCTCAATGGCATTAGATTCAAGGACAACATTAATTGTTGAACTAGTAACCTTAACTAGTTGCTCCTTCAGTCCAACATAAGTGATCACTAGGGATGCATTATCATTGACCCTTATGGAATAGTTTCCATCAAAGTCTGTGATTGTTCCATTTGTTGTCCCTTTTTCTAAGACTGAAGCTCCAATAACTGGAAGTCCATCCTCCGAAGATGTAACAACTCCTGTCACAACTCTCTGAGATAAAGCAGAGAGTGTAGCAGTAATAAAGATAATAAACAATAGTTTTATCCTCATGATATTTGTTTTTAGATATTTGATTTAGTTACAAAGGCTATTAGATTTAATTATATAGCTCAAGTATTATTCGCCCAGTTATCTTAAGCTATCAATAGCTTTTTTTACAGATCCATGGAGTAGAAGAAGGTTCTTTGCTTGATCGTAACTAATACCTGTTTCATCTACAATCATTCTAGTACCACGATCAACTAACTTATCATTCGTCAACTGCATATTAACCATCTTATTACCTTTTACCCTACCCAATTTTATCATTGTGGAGGTAGTAATCATATTTAGCACCATCTTCTGTGCAGTACCAGATTTCATCCTCGTACTTCCTGTAACAAACTCAGGACCTACAATAGGCTCTATAGCTATTTCTGCGGCTTGAGATATCGGCGAGTCTGGATTACATGATATTGCTGCCGTTAGAATGCCCTTAGCTCTAGCTCTTTGCAATGCTCCTATCACATATGGTGTTGTTCCTGATGCTGCAATACCTATAACTGTATCATTTTCATTTACGTTATATGATAACAATTCATTCCACGATTTATCGGGATCATCCTCTGCAGCCTCAATAGGATTTTTCAAGGCATGATCACCACCTGCAATTAGACCAATTACTAGTGTATTAGGCATGCCATAAGTAGGAGGTATCTCAGATGCATCAAGAACGCCCAATCGTCCACTTGTTCCTGCACCGAGATAAAATATTCTTCCACCTCTTAACATTCTCTCGACAATTCCTTCAACTAAGATCTCTATTTGAGGTAAAGTCTTCTCAACAGCTATAGCAACTTTCTTGTCCTCTTGATTAATGTTGAACAAGATTTCTGCTACACTCATCTTATCTAAATCATTATATAGAGAAGGTTGTTCTGTAATTTTCTCAAATGCCATAATTCTATTCTTTCAATTATTAATTATTTGTATGATAATATACTAGTCCCTTCATTGGAGATCTCTCTATAGAACCAATAGAAATACCGAGCTCTTCTGAAACCTCTTTTAGTATTTCCGAGAAGTGAAAGGCTATAGATCCTATAACATGAACATGGTAATTCTCATAGTCATATTGCATTACATTTCTAGTAAAGAAATCCTTGAATCCTTTATATACTATCTCTGCTATTTCTGGTTCACAAATATTTTCACTCAGAAATATTGTAAACCTAGCTAAGAATCTATTCGGAAAAGGTTTCTTATATACACTCTCGAGAATCTCTGCTGGTGTAATTTCAAATTTCTTGAAGAACTTATCTATCAAACGTTGTGGTAGTTGGTTTTTCAGGCAATCAGAAACTAACAGTCTTCCTAGAACAGCTCCACTACCTTCATCACCTAATATATAGCCAAGTGGAGAAATGTTTTTAACAATCTTGTCACCATTGTAGAAACAAGAATTAGAACCCGTTCCCAAGATACATGCAATACCAGGATTCTGTCTACATTGAGCTCTTGCAACAGCTAAAAGATCTGATTCTACCTCTATATTAGCTTTTGGAAAAAACTTTTTTAGTGCATTTGCTACTAACTCCTTTTTCTCTGGCAAAGCACAACCAGCTCCATAGAAAAATATATCCTCAATAGATATCATGTTTATCTTTGGGTATAGATTTCTCTCTAAATCCTCACAAATATCTTCTTCCGACTGAAAAAAAGGATTAATACCTAATGTACTATATTCAAAAAGCATTCCCTCTCTATCTACTAGTGACCATGATGTTTTTGTTGATCCACTATCTGCAATCAAAATCATATAATTTATACTTTCTTTTATAAAGCCAATGTAGGCTTAATTAGTTTACAATAATATCGTATTAAATATTATTTACGCATTGGTAAATAATATTAAGCTACATAATCCAATCCTAAGTTATCATATCTTAATATATACCCGTTTTCGATAAAGTATGTAGCCAAAAGCAGCATTTAGCGCAATAAAAAATAACGAAAATAAAAGGGAGGCCATATAGTCATCACCAACCCAATTCTGTAATGTTGAGTAAATAAATCCTTTTACACTAACAATGCCATCATCAGTTCTGAATCTTATACTACCAAAAAGTATTGATAAGAAACCACCCAAGACATACATAAAAAGAGGATTAACTCCGAATGAATTAAAGAATCCGGTCCAACTACTCTTTTTATTAATATCAATTATCCAAATAAGAATAGCTAGAAACTGTGAAGCAAAACCACATGTAGAGAGTACAAAGGTTGAACTCCAAACCTTTTTATTAATTGGGACTCCATAACTTAATAGTAGGGCTACAAATAGCATTATTGTACCATATAAAAGTAGATTCTTAACTTTCTCATTTAGATCTTTAGTATCTACTAATACCCTGCCAATTAAAAAACCTATTAATACATGGGCCACACAAGGTATGGTACTGAGTAATCCCTCAGGATCAAAAGCTATTCTACCACCATCGGGCAAGAACTCCTTATACATATGAGCCTCACCAAAGAGAGCCCTATCTACTACAGCAATAATATTATCAGAACTTAAGGCCAATCCATTACCTGCAAATAGTATGATAGTATATGATAATAATATCCCAACAACAACTCTCCACAGATATTTATGATTTACAAGAACAACTATAAGAGATGAGAAAAAATATGATAATGATAATCTCTGCATTACTCCCAATATCCTTATCCTATCATAAGGGAAAACACTATTCTTGAAGCGTTCGAACATTGTTAAATCGCTCTTTCCTATATCAAAAGTCCCATAACAAAGTATCGAGAACCAACCTATGGCAAGACCTATGGCAAAAATTATAACACTCCTCTTAAGTAACTTGATAAAGAAGTCTTTACTAAACTTGAAGTTAGACTTCTGGAGAGACATAAACATTGAGACTCCCATTATGAACATAAAAAATGGGAATATAAGATCTGTTGGGGTCAAACCATCCCAACTAGCATGCCCTAGAGGAGTGTAAATCTTACTCCAAGAACCCGGATTATTTACCATAATCATACCGGCTATTGTAATCCCACGAAGGACGTCCAATGATAGTAAACGAACTGGTTTTTCTTTAACCATAACATATTAGATTTTAATGATATGACAACTCTTCGATTTATCTACTACACTCTTCCAATAGGTAAATAATAGAGACATACGGAACCCCTGTATTGTGTTCTAGTCCTATTTCACATGTTCTACTATTAGAGTAGCCAATCTCTACTGAATTTTCAATCAATTGAGGCTTCAATTTTCTCAGTGCATAACTATTTATCTCTGGATTAGTAAATCCTTTATCGCCTGCAAATCCACAACACCCAACCTCTTGAGGAATAAACACGTTAGAAGAACATCTCTTTGCAACCTCTGCAATCATATCAGTTTGACCCATCTTTCTTGAAGAACATGTTGAATGGATTGATATTGGTCTATTACTTTTGCTTATTGGCAATCTATCAAGTAGAAACTTATGAATGAACTCAACAGGCTCATAAAGCTTAAGGCCTCGCATCACCTTGCGCATTCGATATAAACAAGGACTCTGATCACAAAGTATAGGATACTCTCCATTATTCGAAGCTACCCAAAGAGCTTTAAATAACTCATCACTCTTCCTATCTGCTATATCCATCATCCCCTTACTCTCCCATATTGTTCCACAGCAATAGTTATCTATATTTTCAGGAAAAACTACTTGATAGCCTCCTCTATTTAATAACTTAACTGTTGCCTCAACCAAACTATCCTTTACTACGCTTCCTTTCGAAAGACCCATAGTCTGATTTATACAACTTGGGAAATAGACAACCTTGAGAGAGGAGGAAGTATTCAAGAGAGAATCACTATTGAACTTATAAGCTCGAGGCATCTCTGGCAACCATTGTGGAAAATCCTTTGCCACTACTCCTCCAATATAAGTCATTGCAGATAATGCTTTATCTCCCAAAATAGATTGGGTAAAAGATCCAACATTTAATAGTGTTCTTAGAGAACCCTTAACCTGTTTAAAATGATTTGCTGCGAAATTACCCACACTCCAAGCTAAAGAACCAGGCTTACAAGCTTGCGATCTAATCTCATGAATCAACTCACCTGTATTAATACCCATAGGGCATGAGGTTGCACATAGACCATCCCCAGCACAAGATTGATCTCCATAATATTTAAATTGGCTATTTAGCTCAGATAAGCGTTTTGAATCTAAACCCTCTTGTTTCAATTTTGAGATCTCTCTCCAAGCTACTATTCTCTGTCTTGAAGAAAGAGTCAACCCATGAGTCAAGCAGTTCACTTCACAAAATCCACACTCAATACATTTATCAACAATCCCATCACATATTGGCAGTGGCTTAAGGTATTTAGTATGACAATTAGGGTCATCGTTAAATATTACCCCTGGGTTAATAATATTATGTGGATCAAATAGAGACTTAATCTCCCTCATTATTGAATAAGCTTTTTCTCCCCACTCATAACTAACATAAGCTGCCATATTTCTCCCTGTACCATGCTCGGCCTTTAACGAACCATGATACTTATCTACAACAAGCTTAACGACATCATCCATCAATCTCTCATAACGCTCAATCTCATTCTCAGAAGAGAAACTTTGCGAAAATATAAAGTGGTAATTACCATCCATAGCATGACCATATATAACCGCATCATCATATCCATGACGAACAAGAGTCTCTTGAAGTTCTGCTGTTGCTTCTGGAAGATCCCCAATAGGAAAAGCCACATCCTCTATTAGACAAGTAGTGCCTGGTTTCCTCATAGCTCCAACTGAAGGGAATATACCAGATCGTATTGCCCAGTAACCAGAATAGATAGACTCATCATCAGTAAACTCTATTGGGTATACAGTTGAGAAAGAAGCTAATTCATTCCCTACTATCTCACAATTAGACAACATCTTATTGTAATCATCTCCAATCACCTCAACCAAAACGGCAGTAACGCCATCTTCTAATGAGGATATAAAATCAGGTATTCCAGGACGGTCCTCTACAGCCTTTAGAGATCTTCTATCTAGCAGTTCCGCACTTATTACTGGTAGAGACTTCATTCGCTGAATAGCCAAACAAGCACTTCGCAAATCTCTGAAATAGATCATAGAGCTTGACTTATGCGCATGATCCAATCCACTCTTCATTGTAGCCTCTGATAAGAATGCCAATGTACCCTCAGAGCCAACCATTAAGTGAGTTATAATATCAAAAGGATCTTCATATAAAACAAATGGCAATAGATTCAATCCTGTCACATTCTTTATGCTATACTTTCTCCTTATCAACTCATTAAGATCACTATCTTCTCTGATTCTATCTCTTATCTCAGATATTTTTCTAACAATTTCAGGATGTAATATCTCAAATTCCCTACGACTTTCAATAGATCCACTATCCAATAAAGTACCATCATAAAGAATAATCCTTGCCGACTCCAACATCCTATCGCTATTAGAGTGGGTACTGCAATTCATCCCTGAGGCATTATTCATTATAATACCCCCAAGCATTGCCGACTTTAGAGATGCTGGATCTGGGGTAAATCGCCTTCCATATGGTTTCAATAACCTATTCAACCTCTCTCCAACAACTCCTGGTTGTGACTTTATCACCTCTCCACAATTTAGGATCTCACACCTATCCCACAATTTACCAGCAACAATTAATATAGAATCACTTATTGATTGCCCTGAGAGACTAGTTCCTGCTGCCCTAAAAGTAACAGGTAATTCAAGACTATTTGCTACTTTAAGCAGTACAATAACCTCTTGTTCATTTAGTGCTTGAACAACAATTTTTGGTATTAACCTATAGAAGCTTGCATCAGTACCCCAAGCTAGGGTACGCAAAGAGTCTGTATATATCCTCGACTTGGGGATATATACAGATATGTTATTCAGGAATTGTTGATATTTGTTTTCCATGCTATTTTGAATAAGTAGTTCTCAGCCAATTTATTTAAGAGTATGAGAGTATCTATCTATATAACCAATAAGCTTTTGAGATAGATTTGAACGACTCATTGTCCTTATGCCAATACTCTTTTATTGATTTAAAGTCATACCCTTTTGAAAACTCTCTTCTAATGTAATCACTACCAGAGACCTTATCCCACATATTATGTCGGCTCTTTTCACAACGACTAAAGAAATCCATTTTAGGATCTATCTTATACATCTCCTGCATAACATAGAATTGTATGTCTGATAGTTCTGCTTTATTATAATCGAATATATGAACCTGAACACCTTGATAGTTCTTACCCTGACCTACTGAATAAAATGGTTTAATATGAATAGGTCTGAAGAATATCCCCTCTAGGTTCAACGCATTTAGATTATCTGCTAATAGATCTGCAGGTATTGAGTCTGTTGCAAACATCTGAAAAGGTATAGTATATCCTACACCTATTGATATAACACCTAACTCTCCAACAATACCAGACACTGGATAAAAGAATGCCGAATGAGGATGCGGGATATGAGGTGAGGCCGGTATCCATTGAAGACCAGTCTTTGTATAATCCATCTCTCGCTTCCAATTTTCCATTGGAATAACCGAGAGTTTGCATTTTGGCAACATCTTCTCTCCAACTAAGAAATTAGCTAACTCCCCACAAGTCAATCCATATAGATAAGGTATCTTAAATTGACTAACAAAAGAGATAAACTTATCCTCTGTTATACAACCCTCAACTTTCAATCCACCGATTGGATTTGGACGGTCCAACACCATTACCTCAATTCCATTCTCATGAGCTGCCTCGATGGCCAATCCCATTGTACTAATATAAGTAAATGATCTACAACCAATGTCCTGAATGTCATAAACAAGAACATCTATACCCTTTAGCATCTCCTTTGTCGGCTTTCTTGTCTTACCATATAAAGAGAATACAGGAAGTGAAGTCTTCTTATCTTTAGCATCATCTACCTTATCTCCAGCATGAACATCACCTCTAACACCATGCTCAGGACCATACAAAGCCACTAGATTAACCTTAGGAGACTCATGTAATATATCGATGGTGCTCTTTAACTTACTATCAACCCCAGTTGGATTTGTTATAAGCCCAACACGTTTACCCTCTAGGGGTTTAAAATCCATATCACGCAATACCTCAATACCCAATTTAACTTGCTGTGAAGAGATAGGTAATACTATGTATAGCATTAATGCTAACAATGTGATTTTCCTCATAATATCACTATTTGATTTTTGTGTTTAATAAATTACTTCTTCCCAAATGATGGATCTAACTTACGTTTAACTAATATTGATGCAAAGATACCAGGAAGTGTACAAAGACATACCCACCAGAAAAAATTAGTGTATCCCAATAACTCCTGTAGATAACCCGCAAACATACCAGGAATCATCATCCCCAAAGCCATAAAACCAGTACCTATAGCATAGTGTGCTGTTTTATGTTCTCCATCAGCAATATAGATCAAGTATAACATATATGCCGTAAATCCAAATCCATAACCCAACTGCTCTGCTGCTACGCAACTAGCTACTGTAATTAAGCTATCTGGCTGGGTGTAGGCCATAAACACATATAATAGATCTGGAAGGTTGATAGCCAATGCCATAGGTACAATACAAGACTTTAGTCCATAGCGAGATACTAAAAATCCACCTAAAATACCACCTGCCAACAAACAAGCAACGCCTATAGAGCCATAAATCATACCAACGGTTGTAGTTGAAAGCGAAAGACCGCCATCAATAGCTTGATCTAGCAAGAAAGGAGAAGCCAATTTACTCAATTGAGCTTCACCAAAACGATACGTGAGTAGAAAGAAAAATATCAACCCTAAATTCTTCTTCTTGAAATAAGAGACAAAAGTCATCCAAAAGTCATGCACCAACCTTGAAAAGGTAACATCATCATGCCCTTTATCTCCATCTGGTTTGGGTAAAACAATCTTATGATAAAGCGAGAATCCAATAAATAGGGCAGCCATTACCATAAAAGTCAAGCTCCAAGCCATGGGTATATTTCCTGCTATAGATGGCAATATCTTTCCATCCTCTAGCCAACCTGCTATCATTACAAGTATACCCTGTCCAAATATATTTGAAAGTCTATAACAAGTATTCCTTATTCCCACGAAGAATGACTGTTCTCCACTATTCAAACCTAACATATAAAAGCCATCTGCTGCTATATCGTGCGTAGCTGATGAGAATGCCAATAACCAGAAGAAAGCAAGAGTCAGTTGGACATAATAGTCAGTTGGAATAAAGAATGCTATTCCTGCAAAACCAGCAGCTACCAGACTCTGCATCGTTACAATCCACCATCTTTTGGTTTTAAGTAAATCAACAAACGGACTCCATAGCGGCTTAATAACCCATGGCAAATAGAGCCAGCTTGTATATAGCGCTATATCACTATTTGACAAGCCCAAACGCTTATACATAATAACGGCAATAGTCATCACCGCAACATAGGGTAACCCTTGTGCAAAATAGAGTGATGGGATCCAGCTCCAAGGCGATCTCCCCTCTTTTAATTTCTTCATTTAATTAGTTTAAAGTAAAATAATCCAAATACCATCTTTTTCTAGTACCCCCTTCTCAGCTCTATACCCTTAAAATAGTGATTCAATATAGAGCGATATTCAAATCCTTTGTCTGCCATTACAGCAGCCCCAATCTGACATAGACCAACACCATGCCCCCATCCAGCTCCAGTTAGAACAAATCCGTTATCTGTTTTATCTACTACAAAAGCTGAACTATATAAATGAGATTCACTAAGAAGCCTTCTTATGAGTAGCTCCTTACCTATTATCATCGTACGATTTGAACCAACGATTTCCAATTTAATTAGTCTGCCTGACACACCTCTTTCAATAGGATTAAGCTCCATAATATCTCCAAAATCAATACCCGAACGGCGATTAACCAACTCTGATATCTCAGTGTTGGTATATTCGACCCTCCAACGATAGAAATCTGAAGTCTCTTGATCATAGTTATTCAAAACCTGAGATAAGACCTTCTTGTCGTTTGTATTACAATAAGCTTTAGGGTAGTTGCGTATCCAACTATCTGCTTGAGACTCATTTCGTAAATCGGGCAACTCTGATAAATCAGAACTATCTCCATCATATAGATTTACTAGATAGCTGTGGGGTTCTGGTTCCCAACAATATTGAAACTCTTCAACTGCCCCTCCACAACATTTAGAGAAACGAGCATCACAAATTGCATCACCACTCATTAGTAGTTCTCCACGAGTTGCATCGACAGCAGCCTCAACCATTTGTAAAGATAGAGATGCACGAGTTATTCCCTGATATCTCTGACAGTGGTCATCAGCACAAACATCAAAATTTATATGATCTTCTCTGTCCCACCATTTCAACCATTCATTGTCAGTTTGAACATCTGACTCCCACTTAATATTTTGATCAACCAATCTATCTCTCTTATCAATCTGAGATAGAAGCCATGTTCTTGATATAACAGCGTGAGCCTTAAGCAGCTCCAAGGAACTTGTAGCACTCATCTCTGAGGATATAACACTCTTAAGGTACTTCTCAATAGGAATAAGATTTATAGCTGTCAATTTACCATCCTCGACAATCAATTTGAGGCTACCATGAAAACGCTGATCCTCAAATCTCTCCCAATGAAAGCCAATACCAATAACGACATCATAAAGTAAGAATGAAGATTCATCATTGATAGGTTGAAAAAGCAGTTCACTATAATGCTCACCATTAAAAGAGATCATTCCACTCTCATAACTAGCACTAAACTCCCCATTAACTATTTGATTATTTATTTCAAAATCCCCTTGAAAGTGGAATCTAATTGATGGCTGGAACATAATCCCAACACTTACTATTGGCTCTGTCATCATAGTATTGCTTAATAATAAAAACTTTATGGTACTAGTCCACCTCTTGAAGTGAATCAATGAGAGAAACGAACATCTCTTCAGTTATTGTTATCTGCGAGAGAATATCCTCAATATCAGATCCACTAATTTTTAAAAAGTCCTTCTCCTGTGGAGTAATAAATACCCCACCCAAATCTACCGATGCAGGTGAGATCAATATATTATCTTCACCTTGAGCATAAAACTGAGAAGGTCTATGCATTTTGCGAGGAAAAACAACCAGAATAAGTTGGTCTGCATCTCTCCAACATAAGATATTAACCATAGGCTCTACCTCTTGAGGCATCAAGATAGCTAACTCTTGCATAAATCTCTCAAATTCTAACTCTAGTAGTGAAGAGTCAGTTGATCTGAATATAATGTTCTTGGCTGGATAATCATAAAATGTATCTATCTCCACTCCACCCTTAGAGATTATTGTGGCGGAAGAATTTGATAAATAATATCCAAAATCTTTCTCTATAGGAAGGAATCCTTTATTACCCGCTTGGAAATGCATATGATCTGGTGCTGATGCTCCACACTTAGGTCCATTATAAAAGAAAAGGAAATCTTCATACTTTGAGGCTAACGCAAGCATATCTCCCACTCGTGAAGATATTAACTGATCAACGTGTTCTTTGTCAGGAATTGTAAAGTGCTGTTTGAAAATTGGAAACGGATTACATAATACCATATAACTCCTATCATTACATATGAAGTTCAGCCCTTTCTGTTCACTTGGTAGATTATTCAAACATAAGAAACACTTACGCTCACTAATAGACTTATTATCAACCTTTGCCGACGAGGACTGTATGCGAGCTGGATTAAACTGAACTGCGAACGTAAATCCATTTACCTTTATTGATTTCTGCTGAACTCCATTCAATGCTTCGAAATTAGCTCTAGGCAAAGACCATGATGAGCACTGCTGTTCTAGCAGTGCTCTTATATCATCAGAAGAAGAAGTAACACCCTTTAAATATGGAGCTAGTTCATCTCTATCTATAATTCTATTCATACAACTTCGATTAAGCGTTTTTCTTGATTCTAGCCTGAACCTCCCACGTACGAATACGATCCTTGTATAAGTTATGATTATTCATCTTAACAACATCTAGCGATGCATCTGAATTATCATCCCAACGACGACAGTGATAAACAACATCATAAACACGCCCTATCTGATAATTACGAGAGAAGTACAAACCTAATGCATAATCCTCTCCATAACTAGTGTTAGGTACCTTAATATCCCTCAACATAGGAGTATAGAAAGCCCTCGGAGCACCTAGACCATTAATACGAAGTGCATTATTACGACCGTTCTCTGGAGTCCACTCTCTATGATCAATTATTCCTGGAGCAATCATCTCCATATCAAAGTTGGTCATCATATATGTACCAACTACCATTGCACAATTCTGATCATAGAACGCATCAACCATCTTCTGAAGTGTATTCTCATCTGAATAAACATCATCACTATCTAACTGAACAGAAAACTTACCACACTTATCTGAATGAACACCATAGTTCCAACATCCTCCAATACCCAAATCACTCCTAGAAGGTACAATATGAATCAAACGATCATCAGACTCATACCTCTTAATAACCTCAGAAGTACCATCAGTAGAGAAATTATCCACTATGATAAGATTAAACTTAAAGTTGGTTTTCTGGCTCAAGACCGATTTTATTGCATCCTCAATAGTTTTCACGCGATTGCGAACAGGGATAATAACAGAAGCCTCATATTCAAAGTCAATTGCATCAAAAGATACATTCTCAAATTTAGGCTCAAGATAAGCCCCTATCGCTTTAAGATGTTCGCTGCAAACTTTTTCCATTTCAATCTGCACAGCTCTATTCTTTGGATCAACATAGTCGAAGATCTTCTCTCCTGACTTTCTTGTATCATTCTCTACCTCTGTATATAAATACTCATTGATATGAACTAACTCACTTTGTTGAGAAACCCTCAATCGCAAATCATACATTCCAGCAAAGTCATAACAATCTACCATTGACGCCACAGAACTCTTCAAGGCTGAAGTATTGTATATCAAAAGAGAACCAAAATTAAAATCATCTCTCAAACTACCCTTTTGATAATCAATAACAGGCGCACTTGATCTGATTCCATCAACAACTTGATAGTGGTCAGAATATATCATACCTGCTGAAGAGTCATCTGCTAAATTCACCATACGCTCCAACGCAAAGTAACCTAACTCTAATGTTGTATATTTTGTGTAAATAAGGGTATAGTCGCTTTTAGTGCGAGATGCAATAGCTGATACAGTAGAGCTAGAGTTTAATCTATCAATGCGAATAGTCTCGCATCCTTCAAACTCAAATTCAACATCTTGAACAACTAAAAGGAAAATATTATTAACTAACTCCGAAGCTTTTAGTGCCTCTACAGTTGATTTCACTTGATTTGCATCTGATGCAGGAATAAAACAGTCTAATCTTTTCATAGTCTTATATATTTGTCTCATTGATTATTTTAAGGTCGCTATCTGTAACCATCTAAGGGCTACTATCAAGAATTTGTGTTTTACAAATATATATAACTAAAATACACCTAATAGCATTTAGGTTAACTATATAACCCCAAACCACCCAATTTAAACATTAATTCACATCAATACACCATTTGGCGGTTAATTTATGCAACCTAAAGTTTACACTTGTCAAATATAAAGATTATAGCATTAAAGTATGTAATAAAAAAAAGAGACAATAGTGATTTTGATAAACATTAATTAACATCACACAAAGGCCTACTAGATGTAAACAGAGTTGAATTATTAAGCAACCTAACATCTTCCTAATACCCGTTTAAGCAAGTGATCTGTTAAGTCTTATCTGCATATAAAACCGAGAATAGAGCTAGGAGCTATTGTTTTAAGTATTAATTAAAGTAAGACACTACAGTACAAAAAAGAACTACCTATACCTTCAAATAATCTATTCTCACTTAAAAAAATGTCCCTGCAAAAATTTCCTTAACTACTTAATTATTCTCTGCATGAAAAGTGTGACATAATATTCAATAGCTAAACTATATGATAAATAACTTAAAAGAGCTCGAGTAAAAACTCTGAGGATTTAGGGTAAAACCCCTAAGAGGTAACACCCTAAACCCTCAGAGTTTTACCCCTTATCTCACTGCAAAAATCATGTTATATCTGAGCGTTTTTAGATTTATGCTAAGACTTTTTAATAGTTTATCAATGTAGAACAAGACATTAGCCTCAGAGCAACCCCAAGTTCTGTAGTAGCTGAAGGATTAAATGGATTTTAATAGCTAAGCAGAAAGAGTTAACTAATTGCGTGATTTAACAAATCACTATTAAGGAAATAGCAAAATCATTACACAGAGTCTTTGTTTTGATGTTTTCTATTGCCACATTGCAACAACTTTTGATTATCAACTTGTTAAGGGTGGCAATAGGGGGTTGCAATAGGTTGCAATAGAATTCTATTGCAACCTATTGAATTTAGCTTAAAAACTCTATACTATTTATTGGATTTAGGCAAATATATCTTGGTTAAAAGGTATACAGAAGCATTTAATGCAAAAAAAGGGCCTTAAAATGTTAATTACAAGTGGAGTAGATATAGAAAATCAAATTTTTTAGCCTCAGAGTTCGAAATTTGCCATTCTCAATTCAATTTTACAAAACGGCAAAATATTGAGGAGAAACACTTTCTTTGTTCTTTCTCACAATACTACTTTTAATATCTTCTATTGACACTATAAAATGCATTGGATGAAGATTATTAAAAAGAGATGTATAGCACCATTTTAAATTAATTGTGTTGTACATGATATTAATGCATCCTCCCTCCTCCTAATGTTGGTGTTACGACATATGGTAACTAGTGCAATTTGGATAATTGCATAACTCCCTCAGCCTATCATAAATCTGCACCGACAACAAGTGTAGATAAGCCTCTAACATAGTGATTATAAACCACTCACAACTATCATCAAATGCTCGTATAGCTCATCATCTCATAAATCTAGATAGCGTTTAATAGTACTTATTTTAAGCGTTAATTCCTCATAGATTTGACTTACGCAAAGGTTTTCTGCTGATAATTCTTTAACTTTGTACCACATTAGGATTTTACGATTTAAAATCTTACTCTCTAGAGTTCCCATCTTATTTTTCTTTTAGCGAAGATCAAAGATGGGAACTTTTTTTTATGCACTAAAATGTCGCTTTTACTTTGCCATTTTTTGACGGTTCAAAGTTACCAATTACAACATGAACACTAGTAAAGACACTACACTACTTCACAGTTATGATATTATCAGCATTCTGAAAAATATCATCAAATAAAAAAGCGGGCTCTCCAAATTATTTGGAGAGCCCGCTAAATATCTAATGTAAATCAGAATTAATATCCTCGGATAGCTTCGATACCTGGAAGTACGCGGCCTTCGATGAACTCAAGAAGAGCACCACCACCTGTAGAGATGTAGCTCACTTTGTCTGCATAACCAAATTGGTTGATACAAGCTACTGAGTCACCACCACCGATTAGAGAAAAAGCTCCGTTTTGAGTCGACTGTGCGATAGCCTCAGCAACAGCTTTAGAACCAGCTGCAAATTTCTCGAACTCAAACACACCTGCAGGACCATTCCAAAGAATAGTTTTAGAAGCAAGGATAACACTCTTAACAGCCTCGATAGAATCAGGACCCATATCTAGACCTAACCATCCTTCTGGTACATTCTTATCTGAACAGATCTGAGTATTTGCATCAGCAGCAAACTTATCAGCAGCAACACAGTCAGTTGGCAAAAGAAGATTTACTCCATTTGCTTTAGCTTTCGCCATGATAGTTCTAGCCAAATCTAACATCTCATCCTCACATAGAGAAGAACCAATGTTTCCACCCATAGCTTTAGAGAATGTAAATGCCATACCACCTGCAATGATCAAGTTATCAACTTTATCCAACAAGTTCTCTATGATAGTGATTTTTGATGACACTTTTGCACCACCAATGATAGCAGTAACAGGTTTTTGAGCTGTTTTCAATACTTTCTCAACAGCATCAACTTCATTCTGCATCAAGAAACCAAACATCTTGTTTTCAGCAGCAAAATGAGCAGCGATCAAAGCAGTAGATGCGTGAGCACGGTGAGCTGTACCGAATGCGTCATTCACATAGCAATCAGCATATGATGCCAATTTAGCAGTGAATGCTTTTTGGCTCTCTTTTACCAATTTCTTAGCTTCTGCTTTCTCTTCGCTTGATGCATCTTCAGCTAAACCACGAGGTTTACCCTCTTCTTCTGCATAGAAACGTAGGTTTTCCAACACCAACACCTCACCAGCTTTCAATGCTGCTGATTTCTCTGATGCCTCAGAACCCATACAGTCGTTAGCAAATTGAACTTGAACTCCAAGTAATTCAGAAACGTGAGCCAAGATATGTTTTAGAGAAAACTTATCCTCTGGACCTTTCTTAGGACGACCTAAGTGAGAACCAATAATAATACTTCCTCCGTCTGCCAAGATTTTCTTAAGCGTAGGCAACGCAGCGCGAATACGCGTATCATCCGTAATTTTGAAATCTGCGTTCAATGGAACGTTGAAGTCCACTCGAACGAATGCCTTCTTGCCGGCAAAATTGA
>JBOFUP010000020.1:0-27575 GCA_051652645.1 Bacteroidales bacterium | reverse complement strand
TCTGTTTCTGGTAAGTAAGGTGTAACCTCTTGCGATATAAATAAGACCCTTTGTGCCATTTCTTTTTCGTATAATGCTTGTTTGTTACGTTTCAATAAGTATATTAGACGCAAATATAATAATAATAATCCTACAAAGGGCAGTTAGAGCATCCTAAATTTGGATTATCAGCTTAATAACCATTTCAAAAAGAGTCAGTAACTTATACAATACATCAATATATATAAGGTAAAAACAAATTTAAACAATCGTTACTATTCTGAATAAATAGATCCTTGACGAGCGTTTCTCTCATCCATTCTTTTATTAAGCTTAACCACAAACTCATTATTTTTAACACCCCAATTCGAATCCAATAGGAGAAGTGATTTAGGTGATTGAGACACAAACCTCTCTACCACAAACGAAGGATTAAGTCTCTCTACGAAATCAATTGCCAGATCAATATATTCCTCCAAGGAGTAGAACTTAAAATCAGAAGGATTGTCAGTATACTCTTTTGCCATTCGTGTACCTTTTATCAACTGTAGTTGATGCAATTTAATAGTAGTCAAGGGCAATTTAGAGATCTTATCCGCATGTGACAATATATCCTCCCTACTCTCACCAGGCAACCCAAGGATCAAATGAGCACCAGTGGGTATACCCCTTTCAGCCGTTCTATTAACTGCATCCACAACTTCGTCATACGAATGCCCTCTATTAATTCTCTCCAAAGTTCTATCAATAGTAGACTCTACACCATATTCAACCATAACAAAAGTGCGCTTCTGCAACTCTGTCAAATAGTCCAATAAAGCATCCGGCATACAATCAGGGCGAGTACCAATTATCAATCCAACAACATTTGGATATTTCAAAGCCTCCTCGTACTTTGCAATAATATGCTCCACATCACCATATGTATTCGTGTAAGCTTGAAAGTAGGCAAGATACTTCATATCTTCACTTCTTTTTTTGAAGAAAACAGCCCCCTTCTCCACCTGCTGAGTGATAGTCAAGTCCGTATGACAATACTCTGGGCTGAATGTCTGATTATTGCAATATGTACACCCTCCCCAGCCTTTTGCCCCATCTCTATTTGGACAAGTAAAGCCTGCATGAATAGAAATTTTCTGCACTTTAAAACCAAAAACCTCCTTTAGATAGTCACTAAATTGATTATATCTTATCATATCACTCTCTTTTTTTCAATAATATAGATGCAAAGTTATAGTTTTTAGTTGTGCTTTATGAGAGTTATACTATTTTTGCCTAAGCTAAATAATAATCAACGATGAACAAATTAGTTAAAATCTCAATTTTATCTCTCTTTGGTATTGTTGCTGGAGCTAATGTAAACGCACAAAGCAACTCCTTACTCAAAGAGATTACCTCAAATAAATATGCTGCTCGCACCATTAGTAACCTTCGTTCAATGAACGATGGAGAACACTACACTACCATGAATGAACAAAGAAACATGGTCGTAAAATACTCATATAAAACTGGTCAAGCAGTAGACACGCTCTTCAATACACAAACAGCCAAAGATTGTCAATTCAAGGAGTTTGAAGGATATGAGCTAAGTCCTGACGAATCGAAAGTAATGATTCATCGCGATGTAGAAAAGATCTACC
Source organism: Bacteroidales bacterium (assembly GCA_051652645.1). GTDB lineage: Bacteria > Bacteroidota > Bacteroidia > Bacteroidales > UBA7332 > UBA7332. Next base: position 25,956 of record JBOFUP010000020.1, on the reverse strand, counting down.
GACACTCATTCAAAGCAAATTACTACATATATGAGCTACGTCGAAACAGCATAAAACAACTCTCCGATAATGGGAAGCAACAACAAGCTACATTCTCACCTAACGGTAGAATGGTTGCATTTGTTCGCGACAACAATATCATCCTCGCAAAACTAGACTACGGAACTGAGTCAGCAGTAACAAGCGATGGAGAACACAATAAAATAATAAATGGAATTCCAGATTGGGTATACGAAGAAGAATTCGCATTCTCAAGAGCTTTTGATTGGGCACCTGACAACTCATCAATAGCATTCCTGCGATTTGACGAAACAGAAGTGAAAGAGTTCTCTTTCGACACTTTTGATGGAGCATTTAAGCCCATCGAAGAACAGCTGTTCTATCCCGGCTCATACAGATTCAAATATCCCAAAGCTGGACATATAAATTCAAAGATCACACTTCACACCTTCGATGTTGAGAGTAGAAACATCAAGAAAATGAATGTTCCGATGGATAGCGATGGGTATATTCCACGCATTCGATTCACTAAAGATGCAACACAACTTGCCGCTTTTGTTATGAATCGCCATCAAAACAAATTAGACATTTACTATGTAAACCCTAAGTCAGGCAATAGCAAACTAGCCTTTAGAGACGAGAGTAAATATTACGTTTCTACAGACATGATAGACATTACCACATTCTACGATGATCATTTTGTTACTCTAAGCGAGCGTGATGGCCATCGTCATCTATACACATACAGCCACATAGGCACACAACTACAACAGCTAACCAAAGGGGAGTTCGATGTTACAAACTTTTTAGGCTACGACCCTAAAAAGAGAATGTACTATTATGAGTCTACCCAAGAAGGAGCTATAAACAGATCTATATACTCAGTAGATTCTAAAGGTAAGACAACTAGACTATCAAAAGAAACAGGTTGGAATCAAGCCTCACTATCATCTGGTGCTAAATACTTTATTAACACCTACTCCTCGGCAACTACACCACCAATAGTATCACTCAATGATGCAAATGGTAAGACAATTAGAGTAATAGAAAAGAACGAAGAACTCGTTGCCAAGATAAAGAACTCAATTAAACCTCACAAAGAGTTTATCACATTAACCACTACTCAAGGAGTAACACTTAATGGATGGATCATCAAACCATCCAACTTCAACCCAAGCAAGAGATACCCTATGCTGATGGTTCAATATAGCGGACCAAACTCACAGCAAGTAAAAAACAACTGGTCATATACATGGGAAATAGCTCTAGCAGAACAAGGCTACTTAGTAACCTGCGTTGATGGACGAGGGACAGGAGGCCGTGGGGCTGAGTTTGCTAAACAGACATACCTCAAGCTAGGACAACTTGAGTCTGAAGATCAAATCGAAGCAGCAAAATACTGGCAAAAACAATCGTTTGTAGACCCAAACAATATAGCTATATGGGGATGGAGCTTTGGTGGATATAACACCCTAATGGCAATGTCTAGAAGCAAAGGTGTATTTAAAGCAGGTATATCAATAGCTCCCGTTACAGATTGGAGATATTACAACACAATCTACACAGAACGATTTATGCGTACTCCTCAAGAGAATAGAGAAGGATATGACGCAGGCTCACCAATACAACTAGCTTCAAAACTCGAGGGGTCACTCCTTCTAATTCATGGAACCTCTGACGACAACGTACACTACCAGAATGCTGTTGAGTATGCAGATGCTTTGGTTAATAGCGATAAATACTTCGATATGATTTCATATACAAATCGTGATCACCACATCGTCGGCGGAAACGCTAGATACCATCTATACAATAGCATACTAAGATTCCTAAATAGAGAGCTTAAGTAGAGTAGAATATCACATACAATATATAGAGAGAGTGGGGATCCCCCACTCTCTCTATATTGTATAAAAGCGCTCATTAACAATTATTGACCTAATGACATTAAACATTTCAGTTTGCATATTGTTAGAACACATAAAGTCTATATACCCATTTATTATATGAAATTACTTAGCAACCCATTACAAAGACACTTATACAATCCTGCAATGGGCTTAATTCCAATCTTACTGTTCTCTTTACTAGAGAACTTTATTATGTACAGACTATCATTAGGCATATCACTAGTTACAGCCCTTATATTTACAGTACTATCTGTTTTTCAAATGAAGAAACAGATTTACAACTTCATGTCATTTATTTCACTTGGTGTAATTTCAATATTTGTATCACTACTACTATTCCCAGAATACCCACACTTCACAGATTTCACTCCAATACTACTTGAAGCCATTTTGCTACTGATAGTCGTATTGATAAGACGTAAGGTGAGTTCTATACTATCCTTTTTCCGAAAACACATAAAACCCAAGGAACTAATAAATCTCAGAAATAGCTTTGATGAGTTTCTAGTAGTTATCAAAATATACTACGTTGTTTTCATATTCAGATTTACAACACTCATTGCCTATATATCTCTTCCCTCAATACACACAGATTCACTTGATAATCTTGTATACAACAGACTAGGATTTGTTCTTATAGTATGTATTATTGTATACGAACACATTAGACTTCGATTCCTTTCAAAAGAACTAAAGCAAGAACTATGGCTACCCGTCGTAGATGAAAATGGCAAAGTCATAGGCAAGATAGCAGAGTCAGCTAAAAGCGAAAGAAATAGTGATATGCTACACCCTATTGTTAGAGTTGTATTTGAGTTCGAGGGAAAGCTATATCTATCACAAGACGAAGAGTCCAATATGTACAATTGGGCTATTGAAGAGCTAGTTCCTTACGGCATTACACCAGAGCAACTAATAAATAATATTCTAGAAGATAGCCATTGCGGCAATAATCTAGGAAAGCCTCGCTTATTAATGACACACATAGAGAAAAGCGAAACAATTAATAAGTTTGTTATCCTCTATGCTGTTCGTGTCTCAAAAGAAGAGTTCAAGCTAATAGATAGAGATGGAAAATATTGGCTAACATCACAAATAAGACAAAATATAGATAGTGGCATATTCCCTGAATCATTTATAGCTGAGTTCGAATTCGTATGCAATACAATACTATTCGAATATGAATACCAACTTCAGGAAGAAGTATGATATATACAGAAAACAGATAAGGGTCTACCAAAAAGATGGTAGACCCTTATCTGTTTAAGTTTATGATAGATTAATGTACTATGCAAATATAATAAACTAGTAGAAATAAGGGTGAATTACAGAACCTTCAGCTCAAGTCATCCAAGATAAAATATCTATAAAACTAACAAGAAAAAGCTACCTAGTAACTCATTAATAAACAAGAAGTAACAGATACCATTTGAACAACTCTCAAAATACGTACGTATTTTACTTCAAATACGTACATACTTTGACTGAAATACGTACGTATTTCCCTCTAAATACGTACGTATTTCTGGAGTTCCAGACTACACTATTAATAGTTCAATGCAATGCTACATAAGATAGATAAGATAGTATTATATATAAGTAAGGAGGATGCCTCTATATGAAACATCCTCCTTACTGAATAATAACTATAATAGAAAGATTATTTTACAGCAATCTTTTCAACACGAGCAGAGTGTCTTCCACCCTCAAACTCAGTCTCAAGGAAAGCAGCCAAAATCTCTATTGCCTCTTCATGTGAAACAAAACGACCAGGAATAGCAACAACATTTGCATCATTGTGTTGACGAGCAAGAACAGCAATCTCAGGCTTCCAGCATAAAGCCGAACGAACTATTTGATGTTTGTTCATAGTCATATTAATTCCATTAGCACTTCCACAGATAGCTATACCAGGGAAAACCTCACCACTCTCCATGCCTTTAGCCATAGCATGAGCGTAATCTGCATAGTCGCAGCTTTCCTCAGAATATGTGCCATAATCTTTGTAATCAATACCTTGAGATTCGAGATATCCAATAAGAACTTCTTTTACTTCAAATCCAGCATGATCACAACAGATCCCAATTGTTTTAATATCCATAATATGCATTATCTATTAAGAAGTGATACAACTTGATTGTAAACATTCTCTGCCGTGAATCCAAACTTCTCATCAAGAACATTGAAAGGAGCTGAATAGCCGAAATGATCCAAACCAAAGACATGTCCGTTACGACCAACTAATCTGTGAAGAGTAGATGGAAGACCAGCAGTTAAACCAAACACAGGTAGATTTGAAGGAATAACCATCTCTATATAATCTGCAGGTTGATTGAAGAACAAACCTTCAGAAGGAGCTGAAACAATCTGTACTTGGATAGACTTACGCTCCTTCAACAGAGCTGCCCCAGCAACAAGAGTTGCAACTTCTGAACCATTTGCCACCAAAACAATCTCAGGCTTTTCATCTTTGGAAACAATATATGCCCCCTTCTGTGCCTGTAGAGCATCTTCATATCTTGATCCTGTAGATGGGATAGACTTAATGTTTTGGCGAGAGAAAATAAGAACAGTAGGAGTTGAAGTATTCTCCATAGCCATCTTCCAAGCCACAGTAGCCTCATCGACGTCAGCAGGACGTAGAACAAGAGTAGAGTTTTGACCATGGTGATTTTTCAACTGTTCAAGAAGTCTAATTTGAGCTTCTTGCTCAATTGGTTGGTGTGTTGGTCCATCTTCACCTACACGGAAAGCATCATGAGTGTAGATATACTTCACAGGCAATTGCATTAGTGCAGAAAGACGGATAGCTGGCTTCATATAGTCAGAGAATACGAAGAACGTACCACAAGCACATACAACACCACCGTGAAGAGCTATACCGTTCATCACAGCAGCCATAGTCAACTCACAAACACCCGCGTGAAGGAATGCTCCAGAGAAATCTCTATGTTTGAATGCATGCTGATGCTTCAAAAAGCCATCCGTTTTGTCAGAATTTGCCAAGTCAGCTGATGCTACTATCATATTCTCTACTTGTTGGCTATACGCAGTCAAAACATTAGCAGAAGCGGCACGAGTCGCTTGATCTGCCTTTTGAGCTATTGCTTTATAGTCAATCTCAGGAGCTTTGCCAGAGAAGAATTTCTCAAGTTTCGAAGCCATTTCTGGATTTGAAGCCTCCCAAGCCGCTTGCTCTGCATATTTCTTAGCTACAATAGCTTCAAGCTCAGCCGCTCTTTTTGAGTATAATTCGGCTACTTCTTTAGCCACAGATATAGGATTTTCAATATCTCCACCAAGGTTCTTGATTGTTGATTTGAAATCTGCTCCAGCGTGAGTCAAAGGCTGACCGTGAGTAGAAACCTTTCTTTCGAAAGAAGATCCATCAGCAGCAACTGCCCCTTTACCCATAACTGTTTTTCCGATGATAAGTGTTGGTCTAGTCTGCTCTAGATTAGCAGCTTTAAGAGCTGATCTAATCTCCTCTACATTATTACCATCAATAGTAATCACATTCCAATTGAATGCTTGGTACTTCAAGGCTGTATTTTCAGCCGATACCTCATCACACTCTGTCGACAACTGGATATCATTACTATCGTAAAACATAATAAGGTTGTGCAATCCAAGATAGCCAGCTATACGAGCTGCCCCTTGAGAAATCTCTTCTTGAATCCCCCCATCTGATATAAAAGCGTATATCTTATGATTCATCCACTCACCAAAACGTGTAGCCAAGAATCTCTCTGCAATTGCAGCTCCAACAGCCATTGCATGCCCCTGACCTAGAGGTCCAGATGTATTCTCTACCCCACGGGCAACATCAACCTCTGGGTGACCTGGTGTAGGACTTCCCCATTGGCGGAAGCTAGATAGCTCCTCCATAGTGTACTTTCCTGTAAGTGCAAGTGTAGCATATAGCATCGGTGACATATGTCCTGGGTCCATAAAGAAGCGATCTCTATTAATCCAATGAGGATTCTTAGGATCGTAATTTAAAAACTCGGTGTAAAGTACATTGATGAAGTCTGCACCACCCATTGCACCACCCGGGTGACCTGAGTTAGCCTTCTCTACCATAGCAGCTGATAAAATACGAATATTATCTGCCGCCTTGTTCATCGTAGCTACGCTGTTCATAAAGTTTTGTTTTTTATTTGTAATGGTACGAATTTTAATTCTCTTTTCAAGCTAGCTTCTCTCGCTAGGTCATCTTTAGATTTACTCATTGTGACAAGATAAACTCCAATAAAAATAACGGCACCAGCCAATGGTTTATCCCAAGTAAACCTATCCTGTCCTATCATTATGGCAACCATAGATGCCACAAGTGGTTGGAGATAGTTATACATACCTACAGTAGTAGGGCGAATGCGTTTCAACCCTACAGGAATTAACATATAGGTAAGATATGTTGCACAAAAAAGCACATATCCCAAGCTCAAATACTCCTCAATAGGAGCCCTATTAAGAAAAGCGGGAGATGTAATAATATCATTCCAAGTAAATGGTAATATAAGAGTAGATGCAAAAAGAAACATCCACTTCATAATAGTAACAGAAGAGTAACGACTTGATATATTCTTTGTCATTACTAAATATATTGCATATAGAGCACTACCAACAAGGCATAACAAATTACCAACAAGAGAACTAGAAATTTCCTCTCCGTTGGGTTGTTGCTGCGTTAATACTATATATATTGCTGCACCTAGTCCTATTGCTACTCCAGAAGCTTTCTTTATTGTTATTGGCTCTTTAAGGAAAATCGCGGCAATAATCATTACTATCAATGGTGCGGTTGTTCCAATGATTGAAGCATCGATAGGAGATGTTGTTGATAGGCCTATGATGAAAGAACTTTGATTTAAGAAGACACCAAAGAGCGAGGCTCGAAAGAGGAAGAAGAGGTCTTTATTTGACACCTTTTCCTTTGGAAGGAATAGAGATGTTATCCAAAAAGCGACGGCTGCGAATACCATCCTAAGTGAAGTGACAGTAGTTGGAGCGAAGTAGTCTGGCATGAGACTCTTCGCTATAGGAATATTTAACCCAAAAAGTATTGCCGTAGCAAATATTGCTAGATGACCAATCCACTTTTCTCGATTCATCTCTTGAGCCTATATTATATTTATGTTACAAAGATACACTCTTTCAAGTTTCTAATAACCCTTTATTGTAGATAATTAGATAATAATTCAGTTTCACAACTCATTAACCTCTTAGGCTTAACTCAGCAAGGAATAAGAAGTGATCGTCTTCATAAATCTTTTTACAATCAAAACCAAACTCGTTTGCATATTCGCTAAGAGTCTCAAAATCTACGAATAACCAAGGGAATTGCTCGCCTTGTAACTGGTCAAAGTCTATACGATATTGAAGCTCCCCGTAATAGTCCCCATTAAGATCAATAAGAGCAGAGCCATCTTCCTCTTGATATAGATACAAGATATTTGAGGAGTCAACAATTACTTTTCCCCCATCTGCAATCAACTCTCTCACCTTATCAAAGAAGCGAGGAAAGTTATCCACACTCTGTACTATGCCAATTCCATTCATCAAAAGAAGAATAGTATCAAATTTATCTTTAGTAGTCAGATTGAAGAAATCCTCTTGTCTAACATCAGATAATCCACGCTCACGCATAACCTCACAAGCCCCCTGAGAGATATCAAGAGCAGTAATCTTTTTTCCACTATTCTGCAACCATAAAGCATGACTACCCGCTCCCGCTCCCGCATCAAGGATAGACCCCGAGCAGTGTTCAAGAGCAAGACGTTCTAACTCGGGCATCTGGTCATACTCTCTAAAGAATAGTCCAACCTTCCAACGCTCAGTCTCTGCCATGTTACACCATACTGTATACTTTGCATTTCTTCTACCACCAAACCAAGCCTTAAGGCCCTTGCCATATGCATCTTTATCAATTATTTTTGCCATCTTAGCCTCTTTATTTTATAATTAACTCCGCAAAGATAAACCTTTTAAGCTAATTGAATTAGCAAAAAGATCTCTCAATAGTTGCCAAGTAACGAAGAATTAGTAGTTTTACGATTATGCAGTAATAAAAAATATACTACAATGGAAAAACAATTTGCCAAAGATCTAATCAGTTTCTTAGATGAGAGTCCAAGTTCATACCATGCTGTTGAGAGTGTTAAAAAAAGGCTCTTAGCAGATGGATTTAAAGAACTATTCCCAAATGATAGTTGGGAAATATCACAAGGAGGTAAATACTACACCACCAAGAATGATTCAGCTATATTTGCTTTCGTTATTGGACAAGACAAACCCTGTGAAAGTGGATTCAATATTATCTGTGCTCACACCGACTCTCCATCATTCAAGATAAAGCCAAACTGTGAAATGGCTGTTGAAGGAAGATACCTAAAACTGAACACAGAAGTATATGGTGGCCCAATACTATACACGTGGTTTGACAGACCACTTACTCTAGCAGGAAGAGTGCTACTTAAATCCGAGAATATACTTAGACCAAGCAGCAAACTTATATTCATAGATAGACCAATCTTGATTATTCCACACCTAGCAATACATCTAAATAGGAGCGTCAATGATGGAATAGCTATAAGCAGACAGAAAGATATGCTACCTGTCATATCACTTATCAACGAGCAGTTCGAGAAAAACAACTTCCTTGTCAACCTTATTGCAAAGGAGCTAAATGTTGAAGCAAGTGATATCCTTGACTTTGACCTAACGCTTCGAGAACACGCAAAGGGACAACTAGTTGGTCTAAACCAGGAGTTAATATCAGCTGGTTGCATAGACGATCTAGCAATGGCACATGCAGGTGTAAATGCACTATTAGACTCAAACGATTCAACACACACTAAGGTTCTAGCGCTTTTCGACAATGAAGAGGTCGGGAGTGGTTCAAAACAAGGAGCAGCATCTCCTCTTCTTCGTAACATACTAGAGAGAGTTGTCATCTCTCTTGGAGGTTCAAAGCAAGAGTTCTTTCAAGCCATCTCTCAATCATTTATGATATCTGCAGATATGGCACATGCTCTTCATCCAAACTACCCAGAGAAGCACGACCCTACAAATCACCCTTTAATGAATGGTGGTCCAGTTATTAAGCTAGCGGCCAACCAAAAATACATATCGGATGGGGATTCAAGCGCGGTGTTCAAATCTATCTGTGAAAAGGCTGGAGTACCTTGTCAGACCTTTGTTAACCACTCAGATATGGTAGGTGGGTCAACTCTAGGCAACCTACTACTAACACAGATGGATCTACGCGGAGTTGACATAGGCAATCCAATGTGGGGGATGCACTCTATCAGAGAAACCGCAGGAGTTACCGACCACAGCTATATGAGGCGAGCCTTAACTACATTCTATTCGCTTTAATAAATCCACAAAAAAGAGGATGGATATTCGTATCACTGCAATTAGTCAATGACACGAATATCCATCCTCTCTATTTATAAATCACACTACTCATTAAGCAATACCGGCAAATCCCATAAAAGCCAATGCTAGTAGACCCGCTACAAGCAATGCAATAGGAGTTCCCTCCATATGCTTAGGCAAATTAGCCAGACTAAGTTGCTCTCTAATACCAGCAAAAAGCACTAGGGCAAGTCCGAAACCAATTGCTGTTGAGACAGCATAAATCACAGAGCTAACAAGTGCAAACTCCTTTTGATGAACCAAGATAGCAACACCAAGTATAGCACAGTTCGTTGTTATTAGAGGAAGAAACACCCCCAAGGCCTGATAAAGGGGAGGTGAAACCTTTTTCAAGATGATCTCTACCATCTGAACCAAAGATGCAATAACCAAGATAAAGCTAATGGTCTGCATGAATCCTAAACCAAAAGGAACCAATAGATACTTCTGGATTAAGAAAGTTACCACCGTTGCGATAGTCATTACAAAAGCAACAGCTGCACTCATACCGATAGCCGTATCAACCTTTTTCGAAACTCCAAGGAATGGACAAATTCCTAAGAACTGCGACAGCACAACGTTATTTACGAATACTGCAGCAATAAAAATCATTATATACTCCATATCACCTCTTAGTTATTTGCTTTAAACTTATTGATAGCAGCAATCAAGTAACCTAGTGCAATAAAAGCTCCTGGAGCCAATACAAACACCAAAGCACCAAAGCTCTCCGGGAAGATTGTTAAATCAAAAATCTTACCCGTACCGAAAAACTCTCTTACACCTCCCAGCATTGTCAATGCAAGAGTGAACCCAAGGCCCATAGAAAGACCATCAATCATTGAGTCAAAAGGGTTATTCTTTGCAGCAAAAGCTTCAGCTCTACCCAAAACCACACAGTTAACAACAATCAAAGGTATGAATAGCCCTAAACTAGAGTATAGAGAAGGGATATAAGCCTGCATCATAAGCTCAACCATTGTAACGAATGTTGCAATAATTACGATGAAAGATGGAATGCGAACCTTATCAGGAATAAAATCCTTCACCAAAGAAACAACCACATTTGAACAAATAAGTACAAATGCCGTAGCTAGTCCCATTCCCAATCCATTGATGGCTGAGGACGTAGTTCCCAAAGTTGGACACATTCCCAACAACAAAACAAAGACCGGATTCTCCTTGAGTAATCCATTGGTCAACAATTTCACTCTACTCATCAGTTAGCTGTAGTATTAAGTTGCACCGCATCATAAGCATTCTTCACTGCATCAAGAAACGCATCAGAGCTAATAGTTGCTGCTGTGATTGCATCAACTTCACCCCCTTTTTTAGATACTGTAAGATTATTTACTCCTGGATTCTTACCTATGATAGATTGAGCTGGACGATCAGTAGCACTGAACCACTCCTGCATCTTGGATCCCAAACCAGGAGTCTCAGCATGCTTAAGCACTTGGTAACCCTTTATCCGGCCATCGGCCTCAAATCCAACCATCACTCTAATTTCACCACTAAAACCTTTTTTGGTTATGGTCTCTACTGCAGAACCAACAAAGACTTCTCCCTTACGAGCAGTGTAAATCATAGCCTGCACACCATTCACCTCAACCTGACGGCTCTCATCAAGAGGGTTATTATCAAATTCAGGACAAACAGCCTCTAATGCAACCTTCTGCTTAGCCAAATTAGATAGGCGTATTGGATCCTCTGTAAGCTTAAATACTCCTGCCAAGGCTGCCCCGGCAATACAAGTGATGGCGGTTAATACCAACACCATATTTAGAAAAGTAGATTCTAACTTCTTAGCCATTCTTTCTTACCTCCCCAAAACGTTTAGGTTTACAATATGTATTAATCAAAGGCGTTGCTGCATTCATTATCAATATAGCGAAAGACATACCCTCTGGATAAGCACCATACTTACGAATAATCACAGTCAATGCACCAATTGCAAAACCATAAATGAGCATACCCCTCTTTGCCATAGGCGAAGTAACATAATCAGTAGCCATAAAAATAGCACCAAGCATCATTCCCCCAGCTAATAAGTGATCAATAGGATTTGCTCCTACAATAAGAGCTAAACACGCTGCACCTGCAAAGACAGAGATAGGTATATGCCAAGAGATTATTCTCTTCCACAACATATAAGCAAACCCAATAAGCAAAGCCAAAGCACTAACCTCTCCTATTGATCCGCCAATGTTACCTAAAAACATAGCCACCTCATCAAGATTACCCTCAGAGACACCCTTCAAGATAGCCAAAGGAGTAGCACCTGTAGCTACGTCTACATTAGTAAAACGATCTGCTGCTTCAACAACAGGCCAAGTAGTCATCTGAACTGGAAAAGAGATAAGAAGGAATACACGACCGACAAGAGCTGGATTGAATATATTATTTCCAATACCACCAAATGACATCTTACCCATACCTATAGATACCAATGCACCAATAACGACAATCCACAAAGGCAAGTTTGATGGCACATTAAAAGCCAATAGTAATCCCGTCAATGCAGCTGATCCATCCCACAGTGACGGAGCTCCCTTCAATAGATATTTCTGTATAGCAAATTCAAAGAATACACACGCTGCTACTGAGGTTACAGTAACCATCAACGCACCTAACCCAAAATAGTAAAGTGCAACCATAAGAGCTGGTAGTAGAGCTATCACCACTCCATACATGTTCTTAGAGATAGTGTCTCCAGAGTGTAAGTGGGGCGAAGGTGAAACGACCAATTTATTTTCCATTTCGTCTGTTTAAAATATTATTATCCTTAATTGTAGGCCTAATTAACACTGATAAGTCTTTTACTTACGACTGCGAATTATAGCCCCCACCTTAGATTTACTAACTCTGATGTAGTCCAATAGAGGACGGGAAGATGGGCATGTAAAAGAGCAACAACCGCACTCTATACAATCCATCACACGCTCACTCTCTGAGCGATCCCATAAAGATCTCTCGGCTGCACTCATCAATAAATATGGCTCAAGCCCCATAGGGCATACACTAACACATTTAGCACAACGAATACAGTTCTGCATTTTTGCTCTTTGAGACTCTAGTGAAGGCATAATTAAAATACCCGAACACCCTTTTGTTACAGGCATCTCAAGGTTTGTCAAAGCTTTACCCATCATCGGCCCACCAGATATAACCTTAGCTGTATCTGCAGGCAACCCTCCAGCAGCCTCAATTAGCATACTTAAAGGCGTACCCATACGAGCTAAGAAGTTTGAAGGACGAGTTACAGACTTACCAGTTACTGTCACAACCCTCTCAACTAATGGCTTGTTCTTTTGAACAGCTTCATAAACAGCATAAGCAGTACCAACATTCTGAACAACTGCACCAACAGCAATCGGAAGAGCACCACTAGGAACCTGACGCCCCATGACAGCATCAATAAGCTGCTTCTCTCCACCTTGAGGGTATTGAACCTTAAGAGGCATAACAGTGATACCAGCATAGCTCTTAGCCATCTCACTCATCAACTTTATAGCATCTGGCTTGTTGTTTTCAATACCAATCACTGCTTTGCCTACTTTGATAGCCTTCATCAAAATAGAGACCCCAACCAATATCTGCTCTGGCTTCTCCATCATCAACTGATGATCAGATGTCAAATAAGGTTCGCACTCAACTGCATTAATTAACAACATCTCAGCTTTAGAGCCTGGAGGAGGCGAAAGTTTTACTTGAGTTGGGAAAGTAGCACCACCAAGACCAACAATACCAGCCTCAGCTACACGCTTTACAATTTCGTCAGACTCCATATCACACTCCCTAACGAGTGTATCACTAGTGTCTATAGATGACTCCCACTCATCACCCTCTACATCAATTATGATGGCAGGACGACGATAACCAGAAGCATCAATAATTTCATCGAGCTTTGCAACCTTGCCCGAAACAGGAGAGTGTATATTAGATGAGACAAAACCTCCAGCTTTTGCTATAGGAGTCCCCACTTTAACCAAATCACCCTTAGCAACCAAAGCTACTGAAGGAGCACCCAAGTTCTGTGCTAGCATTACAGCCACCTGCTTAGGAAGAGCAATACTCTCTATCTTCTTACCAGCAGACAGCTTATTTTCTGGCGGATGAACTCCACCAATACGAAATGTCTTCAACATATCTTGTATATTTCTTTTTTATAACTCTAATAAGAGAATAGATCCTAATCAATTATCCCCAGTAGCTTCGGCTGACTCCTCAACTTTCTTCTTCTTTGCAGGGAAATTAAGTTCCTGAATAGCATTTGTCGGACAAACATCCACACACTTGCGACACAAGCGGCACTTATTATAATCAATATAGGCCAAAGAAGAGTTGACCTCTATAGCCTCAAAAGGGCACTCCTTCTTACACTTAGAGCATCCTATACAAGCTACATTACAAGCCTTTTTAGCTATAGCCCCCTTATCCTTATTCACACAGCTTACAAATATTCTACGAGACTTAGGCCCCTTTTTTCTTAGTTCAATGATAAGCTTTGGACACGCCTTAACACAAGCTCCACAAGCTGTACACTTCTCCTCGTCTACCTCAGGGAGCAGAGTTTCAGGATTGATGTATATAGCATCAAAACCACATACACTAACACAATCACCAAAACCATGACAACCAAAAGAGCAACCACTTTCACCCCCATAAAGGGAAGAAGCAACTGCACAGCTTGTCGCACCATCATACTTATTCGTACGTGTGCGATTCTCGCAAGAACCATTACATCTAACTACTGCAATCATTGGATCAGCCGCTACAGCCTCACGCCCCAAGATCGAAGCAACTTTACTCATTACATCAGCACCACCAACAGGGCACATTAATCCCTCTAGTGAATCTGCCTTAACACAAGCATCTGCAAACCCCTTACATCCTGGGAATCCACATCCACCACAGTTGGCCGCTGGAAGGGCCTCCTCTACCTCTGCAATGCGAGGGTCCTCATAAACCTTAAACTTCTGTGCAACGAAGTAAAGAATCACGGCACCAACGGCACCAACGGCACCAAGCAGCATCACAGCAATCAAAATCAAATTCATACTGTTTTGTTATTAATATTACTCTTTTTATATATCTTGAATACAAAGCGTTTTGTCAATTTATCCCTAAAAAAATACAACACCATGTACCACAGTGCAAGTAACACAAGTGAGCTAACAGCTCCCAATCCATCATCTAAACCAAGAGAAGAAAAAATAATTAGCAATGCAACTATCAGAATAAAGGGTACCACAAAAGCGAGCAGAACAGCCTCCATACCTATGCGATTACTACCGCGAAGAAGCACCTGCTCACCCACACAAAAATCCCCATCTTCTCCCAACTCAGCATCGATCTGCTTATCTGCTCGATCAGCCGCCGTGCACGCACTCTTTGCGTGACATCCCGAACAAGCCGACTGTTGAATTATCATAACTGTCGCCTTATTCTCTTTAAGGGTCATAATGACACCTTCATGTTCTATATATCCACCCATTTTGTAACTTCTGCATTGCAAACAGCGCAAAGATACTTTTTTTTCTCTTTTGACAAAACAATCCATAAGTTTAATAGATCAGCTAAAACGCCTTACTATATATTAAAGCTGATGAAAGATGAAGAAAAAAAATAGGCCTGAACTCCAATCATAGAGCTCAGGCCAAAACAAAACCTATTCAATAAAGAAACTATTATACTATATATAAAATTGCTAATAATGATAATATAGAAATCATGATCCACAATATTACACCCAATATTAAAGGTTTAAAACCTACTTTCTTAATCTTTTCAATTGATAAAGACGCCCCTATTAGGAAAAGAGTGACAACCAAAAGAAGTTTAGATACAGAAAATATTGTTGGTGTAATAACATGAAGAGCTGGTATATATGTATTCATTGTCATTGCCGCAACAAAGAGGAATATAAACCAAGGAATAGAGATCTTACTATCACGACTCTTGAAAACGATTGCAGAGAATATTGACAATGGAATAATCCATAGTGCCCTTGCTAACTTAACAGTAGTAGCAACCATAAGCGCCTCCTCACCATACGCAGAAGCAGCACCTACAACCGAACTAGTATCATGAATAGCAATAGCACTCCACAGACCGAACTGATGTTGAGACAACTCAAAAAAGTGACCCATAATAGGAAAAACAATCAAAGCAATAGAGTTCAAAAGAAATACTACACCAAGAGATACAGATATCTCATTCTCATCAGCTTTCACCGCAGGAGACACAGCAGCTATAGCACTACCACCACATATGGCTGTACCTGAAGAGACTAAGTGAGTAAGCTTCTTAGGAAGCTTAAACATCTTGCCAAGAAAGAATCCTGTAATCATTATAAGAAAAATCGAAGAAACAGTAAGCCAAAACCCATCCTTACCAGACTGTAAAGCTACACCTAGATTCATTCCGAAACCTAGTCCAACAACAGAGACTTTCAAAAGTAATGAAATCCACTTTGAACTCTGAGAAGAGTAAGGATGTCCGAATAAAAAAGTAAAAAGAAACCCTCCGACCAATGCAGCTGGCGCAGGTATTAAAGAACTCATACACAAAAGCAGAAGCACCACGAATAGTCCCTTCTGAAGCATTATCTTATTCATATCAAATTATTTTTTCGCAAATGTAACTACCCCCAACTCATCTCACAAGCAAATATTTGTACTCAACTATAACTCTCTGTTATAATGTCTATAGATAAACTCTTTAAATAACTGAGCTAAACGAGTCGTATTTCCATGCAGTGAGACATATCTAAAATCACGCACTATACTAAGCCCTTCAACATCAATCACACGGAGCTCTCCTGAGTTCAAATAAATATCAAGAGCTGTACGAGGCAGGAATGCAAAAGCATCAGAATGAAATAGGTATCTGACAATACTCTCGCTACTACCAAGTTGCATCTGAACATTTAGATCTTTGCGTGTTAAACCATGCACTTCAAGAGCATGCTCAACTACGGAGAGAGTACCAGAGCCACTTTCCCTTATCACCATAGGAATACTCTTTAATTTTTCAAGCTCAACACTATCTCCCTTAACATATCTTCTATTATGAGTTGACGTTACCAATACAATCTCATCCCTCATCCAAGTCTCATAATGCAAAGAAGGATGTGTCTTATTGCCTTCAACCAGCCCAAACTCAACATTCTCACTAATAACAGCTCTAACTATATCCTCAGAATTACCATTAGACTGCTCCACATCAACCCTTGGGTATAATTTGCGAAAATGAGCTAAAACCCCAGGTAAAAGGTAGTTGGAAATTGTAGAGCTAGCACCCAGCCTAAGATGACCCTCAAAAAGCCCCACCTCCTCATGAAAAGCCTCCTCTAGCTTTCTATATTCATCAAGTATCTGCCGAGCAAAGAAAAGCAGTTTCTCTCCTCTTGGTGTGAGCTCAATTTTACTACCCAACCTTAGAAATAGAGCACCTCCTATTTGGCGTTCTAGCTCTCTAATATGCTTTGTAACGGCTGGCTGTGTAATATTAAGCTTGTCAGAAGCTTTAGTAAAACTAAGTACTTCGGCTACCGTAACGAATACTTGAATGCGGAAATCTTTCATATCTACATTATTATTTTTAATAACGTAAAGTTATACAATAATGTTTACTACACACCTAATCTAAACCATAAGAGCACAAAAGGAAATAAACCATATTAATAGTCAAATCAATCCTCTATCTTTTGCAATACAACTATTATGTAATAAATTCGATTTAAAATCAATTATATCCAGGATTAGTAATTCTATAGATATAAGCAACAAATAAATCAGACACATTATGAAGAGAGTATTTATCACATTAGCTCTAGCGACGATTGTCGCAACACTATCACTTACTTGCCCCGAAAAGAGCACTCATTCCGAAGAACTAATTAAAGGAGTAAATAGATTCCTAAATAGAGGAGTGGAGAGAATTGCTGAAAAAAATATCATTGAAAACTCGATTCTCAACGAAGCCTCCTCTATCTTTGAATCTATGTTAGGATCTAAAATTGCAACTGCAGTTATCAACAACAAACTTCGTGTTGATAACTATTTCCTATTTAATCTTGGAAGAATGGAGTGGAAAGGTGAGAGCAAAACTGTTTCAATTGGTATACTAAACAAGGTGTATCCTCTAATAAATGAAGAAACATTTGAGGATATAGAAAGAGGTAGTCAAATAAAATAGCCCTCTAATCTCTATCTATTTTACTATATAATGGTTGATTGACTAGCCTACATCTTAGAGGCTGGCAATCAACCATTTTGGATATAACAAACAAATCAACTCGATTATATTCAAAAAAACGCTATGATTTGCAAAAAAAAACTACATTTGCGTAGGTGCATATAGTTTCACAATTCTCTAGTTCATTAATCAATAAATAATACCAATATGAAAAAGGAGATTAATCAAAAATTCCCATCTATTGTAAGTTCGAATATACTTACAGATGAAGAGCTAAATAGTAGCTTAGGTGGAGCCTGTGGCTCTGGCTGCAAAGGCGGCTGTCCTGAAAGTTGTAAACAATCATCCAAGAATAGCAAGAAGAAAAAATAAATCTCATATTCAAGGATTATGACCAAATGATATGCACCGATGTTTCCAACTTACCACACTAGAATATAAGCTACTGTACATTAAAACTGGAATAATCTCATATGGATAGTATACTAAAATATGACATATCTCAGATGAAGGGCTATAACAACACATTCACCTTCACACCTATTCTCTCAGATCTGGGAATTATATACTACGTAAAACTCTATCCTTCGAGTGTGCAAAATGTTTACCAAATAGAGTTTGGGCCTCTAGATCATAGTCAAAAAGAGGTAGACACCACATTTAGAGGTCGAAATATTGATAATACCAAAATTATATCTACAGTAGCTTATATTATACACATCTTTCTTAGACAAAATCCGACACTACTTATTCGATTCAGTGGAAGCACAATCTCACGTACAAGACTATTTATTATCTGGATAGTAAAGAACCATGAGTTAATGCTACGCAACTTTACTATTTATGGCTGTAAGAGGTCAAATAGATGGGAAAGATTCGAAATCAAGAATAGGTATGAAGCTATTATTCTTAGATCAAAAGTAACCAAATAGTACAACTATGGGAGATAATTTAAATAGAGTGTATATCTTCAATCCATGTTATATTATGAGAAGTGATATGACAAGAGTTGTTTTAGCCACGAAAGACAATAAAGACTTTGAGTCATCTAAATCAGGGAATACGATCACACTTATTCACCCTATGTTTGCCATACTTCTTTCATTATTCAGAGGTGATAAAAAACTTTCTGAAAGTATAGAAGAGGTCTCAAACTATTTTGACATAACCATACTAGAGGCAGAAAATATAGTTGGTAAATTCATAAATAACCAGAGCGAACTAACAGTTGAATACGATGAATACTTCTTCTATTTCCCTAAGAATATTCTAATTGAGAAATTAGACCACCACCAAGAGAGAGAGTACATGCCTAACGACTTTCTGATAACGACCACAATTGATCTCAAAAGCAAAAGACTCAACACTCCTCTAGAAGCCTCAATACTCATCAACAACAGGTGTATAACAGATTGTATATACTGCTATGCTGACAAAAGAAAGATATACGACTGCACCATCCCAATTGAGAGACTAAAAGAAATAATTAATGAAGCTAAATCAATTGGGATAACAAGTTTCGACGTAAACGGTGGCGAGTTATTCCTCTATGAGCATTGGTACGATTTATTAAAGACTCTATTTCAAAATGGATATAATATATATCTTTCTACTAAATACACTTTGACGAATGAGGAGATTCAAAAACTAGTTACCCTAGGGGTAAAGGAGATACAGATATCTCTTGACTCAATATTCCCTGATGACCTACAAAAGTCACTAAATGTAAGCAGTATCTATCATCAAAGAATTCTCAAAACCATTGAGTCCCTAAATGAGTACAAGATAGATATAAAGTTGAAAGCAGTCATAACAAGGCCAATATTCAATATAGAGCGAGTTGAGAACTATATTGAGTTCTTCAAAGAGTATAGACATATAAAATCCATAGAGATAACCGTCCCATCACACTCATTATACAAAACAGCAGAGGAGTTCGAAGGGTATAGATTGACAAAACAGCAGATAGAACAACTAGCTTCCTTTGTGGAAAATAAGAGAGTTGAATCCACAAATAACATTGAGGTCACATTCGACTGTCCTGAACAAGATGATAATGTACAAGATAAGAGAGATAGTTTCCGCAACAGATCCCTCTGCTCTGGAAACTTAAGTTCATTTATCATACTACCCAATGGTGATGTATCAATTTGCGAAGAGACCTATTTCAACCCCAATATGATACTAGGAAGCGTTCTGAAAGACTCAATAATGGAGTTTTGGAATAGTTCTAGAGCAAAAGAACTATTCTATATAACCAAAGATAAGTTTCCTAATCATAGTGCATGCAGCAGTTGTGACGAGTTTGAAGAGTGTAGGCATGAGTGTGGGGTATGTTGGACAGATGTGATGTCTGCCTACGGCGAAGAAAATTGGCTTTACCCTAGTCCGGACTGCCCCCATGCTCCATCAACATACAACAATATAAAAGTTTGGTAGTTAAACTCAATAAACAAGTGAATAACATGAGAAAGGGATGCTCAATCATCATATTAACTATTTTATGCTTATCGACTTATTCTCAAACATCTAATGTATCAACTAATGAGATAGTCAACGACTCTGTAAGATTGAAAGAAGTAACAATTGTGACCAATAAGAAGGTAATCAGCCAAACAGACAAAACCATATATATAGCTGACAACAAACTGTTGACAGGAGTTGGCATAACAGTTGATTTACTACGAAAAATACCAGAAATATCAATAAATGAGATATTAGGAACAGCTTCAATCAAAGGGAAAGACAAAACATTGATAATACAAAATGGTATAAATAGTAGTCAATCTATCGACTTAAGAACCATCAATTTTAGGGATATTGAGAGAATAGAGGTGATAACATCTCCATCTACTGCTTTTGATCCTCAATATGACAGTGTGATAAACATTATTATGAAACCTAAAATGCAAGGAGGTGTATCACTATCCTTTGAGGAGACTCTTCGTTTAGACCTGGAGGGAAACGACACATATGTTGGTATTACTGCTGGGAATGAGAAGATCAGATTTAAGCTAGGGTATGACAACTACTATAGAGCAACACCCTATGATATAGACCAGACTAGGGAAGAGAGATTAAGTGAGAAAAAATATATAATGGATGGAAATGCCTCCAAACCATATGAAAACACAAACTCTGTTGATCTTAATCTAGACTATCACATATCTCAGCAAGACTTCCTAAATATCACTACGAGATCTAGAATAATCAACTCATCAAAAAAAATAAGATATGAATCCTATATACTTGAAGATGGCAAAGAAGATGAGAACATAGCCTTTGATACTAGATTCGCAACAGACTATTTCATAGGCAACTATACGGCTTTTTACCGCCATAAGATAAAGGATAAAGCCGGAGACCACATATCCATCAACACTAACTTCACATACACCGATGGAAAAGATAGAACAGAAAGCCTTTACGAACAAGGCAGCTCCTTTGTAACTCAAGAAAAGGCTAAGAAATATGCTGGAAACCTTCGACTGGAGTACAATACAATACTCAATGAGTACCTAAAACTTAATGTAGGTACTCGAGGCTATTTCCAAAACTTCAATGGAGACGTAGAGAACAGCAATGACTATAATAACCTCAACAATACAGTGATTACAGCATACACAGACTGGACTATATCTTTGAATCCTCTTCAATTCACCATTGGGCTAAAGGGTGAATACAACAACGTTCGATTTAAAAACAGAGAGTACGGAGAGAATACTCAATTCGCTTTCCAGCCAAATGCAATGATACTCTATAGATTAAATAGTCAGAATAATCTCAAACTTGAATTTAGACGCCCATCGTCCTACCCCTCGGCTTGGATGTACGCCCCATACACTATAATCATAGATGAGAAGAGCACTTCAGTTGGAAACCCAAACCTCAAACTCACTCAATACAATATACTTGAACTAACACACACCTATAGAAAAGGAGGTGTTATGATAAACACCACACCCTACTATAGGAATAGTTACAACCATGTTGTACAGACTATAGATTATGACCAGGATCTAAATTCAGTGATTAGTCTTAATAATGGTGGGCGTATTCAAGCCGCAGGAGTATACATTAATGGAGGAATCAATCTCCTTGGAGGAGGAATATCAATAGACCCAGACATAAGACTCTCTTACGAGAGTATTAATTATAAAGGAGAGAGTAGGTCTAATTTCTACACCAAACTTGGCGGCACATTCATGCTCGCATTCCCTTATGGTTTAGCCTGTGGCACATATGGAGCATGGAGCAGTAAAAGGCTTACAATAGTAGGACATCGAGAGCCAAACTTCTCTTTAGACATCTTTGCAATGAAAAGATTCGAAAAGCCAGACATAGCTCTCTTCATTGGATACCAGTCCATTCTATTATCAGCCGACATAACACAATCAAACAATGGAATATACTCCCAACGCGATTACTATAAAGCCCAAACAAAAGGATTCCTTTTTAGGTTTAACTACTATTTCCAGAGTGGGAAGAACAGAAAAATGGAAAATATAAAAACTGACTTTGATAATGATAAAAAGTAAAAGGAGAAAGCTACAATTCTTTGCTCAACATGAGGCAACAGATTGTGGAGCAACCTGCCTATTCATGATATCACGATATTACGATCTAGATGTATCAAGAATAGATATTACTGACAAGTGTGGTGTTACCTCAAATGGAGTATCATTATCTACGTTAAAATATGTAGCTGAACATATTGGACTAAATGCAACAGGTTATGCTTTTTCAATCGAGAGCCTGATCGAGCACTTCGACACCCCAACTATTCTTCATTGGAATAGGAATCACTACGTTATACTTGAAAAGATAACCAAAGCATCACTTCTTAGCACCAGACAAACATTTCATATAATAGACCCTCTTTTTGGCAGAGTAAAATTCACCTCTGAAGAGATATCTAATCATTGGGCAAATACAATAAGAGATGGACAAAGAGTAGGGATCGCTCTATTTATTGAATACAACCACGATGCTACCAACAGAAGTTCATTAGTCGAGAAGGAAAGTTATAAAGGATTTAAAACCCTTTATAGCTACTTCTCAATGTATAGAAATAGTTACACCAAATTATGGCTAAGTACAATTTTTGTTATTCTATTTCAAATAGCTCTCCCCTTTCTTACCCAATCAATAGTTGATATAGGCATAAATGATAGAGATATTTCATTCATTTATATTATCCTCATCGCACAAGCAATACTCCTAATTAGCCGCACCATAGTGGGATTCATCAGAAGTTGGCTACTTCTTCATATAAGCGTAAGAGTTAAGCTTATACTCATATCTGGATTCATTAACAAACTAATTAAACTCCCAATCTCATTCTTTGAATCAAAGAAGAGTGGAGACCTATTACAACGTATTGTTGACCATGAAAAGATTGAGAGTTTTATCACATCAAAATCTATCGAGATATTATTCTCAATATTCACATTGATAATCTTTTCAACTATTCTACTATATTACAATGCGATTATATATATCATATTCTGCCTTCTTACTCTTTCTCACCTACTGTGGAGCACCCTATTCCTACACAAAAGGAGGGTATTAAACTACAAATTCTTCAATAACAGATCAAAAAATCAGTCTAACATACAGCAGTTTATTCTAGGAATACAAGAGATAAAACTTCAGAATTGTGCTGACAGAAAGCAAGAGGAGTGGGAGAATATTCAAGTTGAAATGGTGGAGCTGCATACAGAATCATTAAAGCTAGAGCAATATTCAAATGCTGGGGGGCTGATCTTGAATGAAGGGAAAAACATTATAATAACTGTAGTAGCTGCTACAAGTTTAGTTCAGGGAGATATGACCCTTGGTGTAATGCTAGCAATACAATATATTTTAGGGCAGCTATCACTCCCTATTGAGGAGTTAATACAACTTCTATTCTCAATGCAGGAGATGAGTATAAGTATGGATAGAGTAAATGAGATATACTCAAGAGAGGATGAGAATAGTGAACAACTTGTGATACCCAAAGAGAATAACTATGGAGACATTGTAATCAGAAACCTCAGCTTTAGGTATAATCAGATGAGCAAAAGTGATGTACTAAAGAACATATCATTTGTAATACCCAAGGGTAAAGTAACGGCAATAGTCGGTAGTAGTGGAAGTGGGAAAAGCACCATCATAAAACTTCTATTAAAGTACTATATACCTAGCAATGGGTCTATGACTGTATGTGATAACAACCTTTCAGATATTGACTCTATATGGTGGAGAGAACAGTGTGGTGTGGTAATGCAAAACGGCTACATTTTCACAGACACCATAGCCCGCAACATTGCCACAAGCGACAAGCAGATAGATTACGAAAGAGTTGATATAGCCATGAAATGCTCACATATTTACGACACCGTCATGTCACTCCCCCTAAAACATGAGACTATGATAGGTGATGAAGGAGAGGGGCTTAGCCAAGGAGAAAAGCAGAGACTACTAATAGCACGAGCTATATATAAAGATGCTCCATATATATTTCTTGATGAAGCAACAAACTCTTTGGATGCAAACAATGAAAAGTATATTGTTCAACAACTAGAGGCATTCTTCAAGGAGAAAACTGTTCTTATTATTGCTCACCGATTAAGCACAATAAAAAGAGCTGACAATATTATTGTACTAGAAAATGGAGAGGTCGTTGAAAGTGGTAATCATTCAGAGCTAGTAAAAGAGGGTAAGTGGTACTACTCTCTTGTGAAAAATCAGTTATCATCAGAATATTAATAGAAACCAGATCAAATGAGCTATAGTAAACATAGTTGGAACAAGCTAAAAGGAAACAAAGCAAGAGAACTTGTCAATAATATTCCTCAGAGAACAATCATAACCTTGAGCTATATATTACTAACTATTTTGACTCTTGCCCTACTTGCCTCAACAGTAATAAGAATCAAACCAACAATTAGTGTTAATATAGAGTTAGAAGCTGACAAATCAAGCGTTATTAATTGCATCGCATATATCCAGTACAAGTCTATTATTGATAATAACAAAGAGAGCAAACACCTTATAAATCTTAGGAATAAAGATAGTAATATTCTCTTAGAATTAGACTTCAAAGAGAGATCAACCTTCATATATAACAATAAAGAGTATTGTAAAATTGGAGTGAAGCTCCTAAACATTCCAGCAATTGAAGTAAACGAAAAATTATTACTCGCTGAAAAAGTTATATTACCTGAGAGGTCTCTATTTGTTTGGGTCGTAGAAAGATTTAGATATATTGAGTCAATATAACAACAAGCTTGAATAATTGGAGGGATTGTGTAGTAAGGATTAATTGCAATATATTCACTAGATCCTCAGGATAATAAAAAACTCCAGTGAGATAAGGGGTAAATCCAGATCAATCCCAAAACTTAGACCATACATCTTTATTTAGCTGCCCCCTAAGGAGTCCTTATATATTTTATTATCAACAGTTTGCTAATCTACTTTTTTCAGGATTTATCAAAAGAGAGAAGAGAGATAATTGACTATTCCCTAATGTTGTGACGTCGCTTAGATAGCGAATCATTTGTCAATGGATCCCTGTTTTGTAAAATCGGTTTGTTGAGTTTTCATTAGTAACTATGTGAGTTGCTAACGAAGTTTTTTCTATCTACACCTAGCCATTTTAACAGATCAAGAGACCAATCTTTACTATCTACCTTTTGGTAGTCATGCTATTGAGCTTGATTTCCTTTTATTCCACTCTATTTGTGTTAATATAGATTTGGAGTTTATGATAAATATCTCTGTTGCAATAGAGAGCTATAACAACATATTGCAACACCCTATTGCAACACTTAAGCATCTGATCATAAGCTAGTGTTGCAATGTGGCAATAAAAGTGATGAAAACAAAGAGTCTGTGAGAATATTTTGGCACTTTTTTAAGAGTAGTACGTTAAATCCACCCCCTTGATTAACTCTTATGCTTTACTATCTCATTCTTAAAAAGAGAAAGTAAAGCTCCTCTACGACCTAAACATCAATTACCCTTAGCATAACTAGTAGTTACCCACCGCCTAACTCACCAAAAACCTCAGCCAAATTCCAAAAACGCAGCGAGGTCTCATCACTTTTGCTGTGAGATAACGCTCAAAACTCTGAGGGTTTAGTGGGACTTTTTAAGTATAAATCCCGAATCGCCTCCTAATAGACGATTCGGGATAGATTTTTGTGCTTTATAGTTTTTACTGGGCAGCAATAAATTATAACCAACTCTTTAAAACAAAAAAAAGCAGCTGACCTTACGATCAACTGCTTTTTGGCGGTATGGACGGGACTCGAACCCGCGACCCCCTGCGTGACAGGCAGGTATTCTAACCAACTGAACTACCACACCGTAGTGGAGCGAAAGACGGGACTCGAACCCGCGACCCTAACCTTGGCAAGGTTATGCTCTACCA